>CAZYKP010000039.1:0-68449 GCA_964648025.1 uncultured Pirellulales bacterium
ACACATTTCATCTCCGACCATTGTACTGCCCCTCCCCCCCCCCACCGCGCCACGTCCCCCCCAACCTCGGCAAGTCCCCCTCAATCTCGGCAAGTCCCCCCAACCTCAGCGAGTCCCTAACCTTAGCGAGTCTCTGGCGTTGTTCTTCGTAAGATCTTCTGAGAAGGGTTCAGGGACCAATTCCGGCAGTCATTCTCTCTGGCAATCTTTACTGATTCCCTGACAAGTCTTCGACAAAGCAGGGCGTTTCGTCCGGCAATCCGGGCTTCCGGTGGTGCCTCAGGCTGCCCCCTTGAGGTCATCACAAACAAGGGCAGACGGTCGCCTTTTGGTTGAAGACTTATCTTAGGTTCAGGAGTTGCGGCATTTGCTTTCTTGGGCCCAAGCCTCTCCAGGCTGGGCCCAAATGCATTTCCAGACGTTGGGTGATCAAGGCGTGTTGCCTTGTTCGGGGGCTCTGCCGTTGGGTGGTCCTCTCGACACGGTTGGCGTTGGCTTCGACACTGCAGCGTGAGCCCATTCCGCTCACATTCGGAAAGGAGTGGATGAGGCTGCCGTAAGACAGGTGCCCGCAGGCGGGAGGCAAGGGTGAAGATTTCGATTGTTGGCGTCGGCAGAGTCGGAGCGACGCTGGCCTTTGCCATCATCATGAAGGGCCTAGCCGACCAGCTCGTCTTGGCGAATCGATCCCGGCAGGTGGCCGAGGGGGAAGCCCAAGACCTTCGTCATGCCAGCGCATTGACCCCACAGCCGGTGACAATTCAGGCAGTGGGCCTGGATGAGGCAGGCCTCGCTGTCACAGCTCAGAGCGATGTGGTTGTATTATGCGTGAGCGTACCGACTGATCCTCAAAACCCTTCTCGCCATGCCCTGCTGGCTGGGAATGTCGCGATCTTTCAAGAGATCGTTCCAGCGGTCGCTGCCCACAGCCCCCAAGCGGTGCTGTTGGTGGTGACCAACCCCGTCGACGTGATGACTTATCACGTCTTGCAGATGAGTGGCTTTCCAGCCACCCAAGTCATCGGCACAGGCACGTTGATCGACAGCGCCCGTTTTCGAGCCCTCCTCTCAGCCGAAACGGGGATTCATCCTGATGACATCAGAGCCTACATTTTGGGCGAACACGGCGACACACAATTCCCTGCCCTGAGCGTGGCAGTGACCGGAGGCGAGCGGCTCGACCGCAGCCAAGCAGCCCAGCTCCTGTTTGACCAAACGGTGCAAAGTGGTTATGAGATCGTTCGCCGCAAGGGGTATACCAACTACGCCATTGCGTTGGCAAGCACTTACATTCTGGAGAGCATTGCCCAGGACGCGAGACGGACGATTCCGGTGAGCACCCTGATTGATGGTTACCAGGGGGTGAAGGATGTTTGCCTCTCTGTCCCAGCGGTCATTGGCCGCACAGGCGTCATTCGCCCGCTCCATCCTAAGTTGGAAGACGTTGAAGTCCAACAATTTCGTCAATCTGCTGAGGTCGTTCGCAAGTTGATCGAGCAAAGCATGCCTGCTTAACAAAACTCTCCTGTTGAACGAAGCCCTGCTATTGAACGAAGTCCTGCTGTTGAACGAAGTCCTGCTGTTGAACGAAGTCCTCCTGTTGAACAATACTCTGCTGTTGAAGAAAACTGGCGGGGCTTTGTTGAACCGATTCAGGCAATCCTGTTGCGTCAAGCCTTGGCCGGTCTTGAGCTTGGGAGCCGCAGACACGTCGTTTCCTTCCGATGTCTCGAGGGCTGCCTTCACGTCATGACACCTCGTGAGCTGACAACTGCGGAGCTGACAACTCGCTCCAGAAGCCCAGGGGAGCCGGTTCAGGCCGGGCTGGCCTTTGGCCTGGGGGCCTACGGGCTCTGGGGGCTGATTCCGTTGTACTTTCACGCTTTAGGGCAAAGAGCGACCCCGTCGCTCGATGTGGCGGCCTCTTGTGAGGTGCTCGCTCATCGTGTGCTGTGGTCCCTTGCGCTCTTGCTGGTGGTCGTCACGGCCATGCGAAAATGGGCCTTAGCCGGTCAGGTGCTTCATGTGGGACGGGCTCGCCTGCTGCTGGCCAGTACAGCGATGATCGGCATTAACTGGGCTTTCAATATCTACGCTATGGCAGGCGGGCAAGTCATGCAAGCCAGCCTTGGGTACTACATCACTCCGCTGACCAATGTCTTTTTAGGGTTTTTGGTTTTAGGAGAGCGGCCACGCAAACTCCAGTGGAGTGCTGTGGCCTTGGCGGCGATTGGGGTCGGCTGGTTTGTCGCCCAAGTCGAGGGGGTTCCCTGGCTCGCGCTGACCTTAGCGTTGTCCTTTGGGTTTTATGGCCTCTTGCGGAAGGTGATGGCCGTCGATGGCGTGATTGGCTTATCTGTCGAGGTGACGGCGCTGACCCCTTGGGCGATCGCTCACTTGGTGGCTGTGAATGTGTTTTCCCTCAACGTCTTTGCCTGGGGAAACGTCTGGTCAGGCAGCCGATTTGACCTCAGCCAGCTCTGGACCTTCACTTTGTTGGCCTCAACCGGCCTGGCGACAGCTGTCCCGCTGCTGCTGTTTGTCGCCGCGGCCAAGCGGCTGAATTTGTCCACCGTCGGAATGCTCCAATACTTGGCTCCCAGCCTCCAGTTCTTGATGGCAGTGGCCGTTCTCGGGGAGCCTTTTTCTCAGGCTAAATTGATTGGGTTTGTCTTCATCTGGGTGGCTGTGGCTCTCTACTGCCTGGATGCCTATCGAGGATCACGGCAGCATGCCGCTGCCATGATCGCCAGGGCAAGGACCCAACAACCGCCCGGGGGAGACCCTGCAAGAGGAATGTCTCCCTTCGAGGCGGACACACAACCCACGACAGACGGAAAACCTCACAGATGAAAAAGCCGCGATGAAAAAGCCGCGATGAAAAAGCCGCCGGCCCCCAACGTTGAAATAGTCCTCTCAGGGTTTGAGGCTGGCTGGCCGAGGACCTTTTCTGTCGCCCCGGAACCTTTTCGGTCGCCCCGGAACCTTTTCGGTCCCCCCGGAACCTTTTCGGTCATCGCGAAGAAATGGTTCGAAAACTCTCGTTGGGTCACCAACCGACCCGCTCGAGAAAGGGCCTTGCGAACAAGCACGGGTTCTTGAGCGATTTGAGCGGCTCGTGGTCCGTCAAGGAAGCTTTGTCGGATGGGATAGCAGTTGCTTTAACCGGGAAATGGGTCATGCCATCCGACAATCTCTCCTTGACAATCTGCTAGGCAGAGGGAGGCTCGATCCCGTTGGCATGCAAGAAACTGCGGACGTTTTTCCACTGTTGTCGGGCAGATTGCTGCATTTGGCTCATCTGCTCCAACAAACGCGAGTGGATCTCCTTGAGGGCCTCCTCGGCCTGACGGGCGGCCTCGGCATCTTCGCTGGTCTGTCCCAGTTCAATGGGCATGTTTGGATGAGCTTGTTCCAGTTTCTTACGCAACAGATCGTTGAGGCTACACAGCCGATCGAGTTCGCTGCGAATTAGGTCCCACTGGTTCTGTTGCAAACGGCTGACCAACTCCAAGGTGATTGCGGCACGTTGGTAGTGCTCGAAGATGGTGATCTGGAGCCGGTTGATCTGGGCGACCAAATAGCCCAAGACCATCTCTTGTCTGGTCGGCTTGCGGCTGGCGGTGTCCGAGCCACCTGGCTTGGAGGTCTGGTTTTCGACTTGGACTGGTGCCTTGGACATCTCCTCGGCGGAGACAGAGATCGCCAAGACCGTCTGAGATGGGTCCTTGCTGGTGTCCGGCAACCGCGCCACATCAGCCGCCAGCAACGCCGCGACATCCTCAGGACTATCCGCATGGGGAAAGCCTAAAACACCCTGCAGAGGCTGCTGGGGCGACCGTCCTGCTCCTGCCTGTCTCTCGCCTGCCTGTCTCTCACGGGCCTGTCTTTCATGAACCTGAGGTCCGCTTGCCTGATCAACGTTTGTCGGAACTTGACCAGGTTGGACTTGAGAAGGCTGATCTTGGCCGGGCTGAACCCCGCCGAGTTGAGTGTCGCCAGACTGCGGCTGATTGGGACTGCCCTCGCCAGAGCGATTCTCACCAGAGCGATTCTCACCAGAGCGATTTTCACCAGCGCGATTCTCACCAGCGCGATTCTCACCAGCGCGATTCTCACCAGAGTGGTTTTCGCTGGATCGACGGGCGGTCGCATTGGCCATCTGCTGCGCCCAAGTGAAGAACAGCCCGATTTGCTCGTCGTCGTCGGAGCCTTCGGGGATCGGCAGCGGGCCCCCGTCGTCCTCGTCGTAGAGCAGGCCCTCATCGTCGTTTTGTTGCGAGGAGGCTTGGCGATCATCGGTCGGGGCAGATTGCCGACGCTGGCCTTCGGCGCCATCCTCTTGAGGTTCGTCCTCGGAATCTTCGGGCAGGTAGATCTCGCAGGTTGAGTCGTCGGTGTCCTCACCCTCAAAGGTGGTTTGCTCGTGAGCAGGATCTCCCCCCAGCGGTGGCTCTGCCCCAAACCGCGATGACCAGTTGCCTGTCGGATGTGGTCCCAGTGGAGACAGAGGTTCTCCCTGAGAATTCGTCACAGGACCTCCAGGCGGTCCCACACCACCGGAAGCTTGTGGGGCTGGTCGCTCAGCCCCACCGACGCTGCCAATCAAGTCCACTGTGGCGTCTTCCTGGTCAGCATTCTCTGCTAAAGATCCTCCCTCTAGAGACCGGTCTGCCGGAGATGGGTCTGGCGTAAATGCTTCTGCCGGAGGGGTCGACCTAGCGCCTGCCTCCGGAACCAGCGAAGACTGCGAAACAGACGGCTCCGAAACAGACGGCTCCGGGACGGATGGCTCCGAAACAGATAGCTCCGGGACAGATGGCGGTTCTGAGACAGCCTGACCCTCCAGACCTGATGGCCCCTCCGGAATTGATCCCGTCTCCGGCCTTGGCACAACCAGCGGGGCTTGGTTGTCGCCAGGATCTCTTTGAGCTGGCTGGTCGGCGTGTTCTTGGGGTGGTGTCTCTGAGGCCCCAGCAGGCTGCGACTGGCCAGCGACCTGGGAAGCCGTTTTGGAAGAGGTATCTTCTTGTTCCGGCCCAGGTGAGCTGCCACCGGGCAAGTCGCTCGGGGATGCCGACTCGGATTCGGAGGAGGCCTGCTCGGATTCGAGTTCTCGAGATGCCCCGAGATACAGTTCCTCCGAGAGGCTTTTGGAGACATTGTCGCTTTGGTGGCGGCGAGCCTGGGCCGCTAAACGACGAGCCAGTTGTCGGCTGGAGACCGCCTCGGCGGCTTGGTAGAGCGCGACAAAGGTCAACGGACCAATCGTCAATCGATCTCCGGGTTCCAGCTTGCCCTCGGCCACTCGTTGTCCATTGACGTAGGTGCCGTTGGAACTGCCCATGTCCTTGACCCACAAAAACCCATCCCGTCGGGTGAGGGTGCAATGTTGACGGCTGACCAACGGGTGGGAAATCACCAATCCCACCCCTTGCTCACGACCAATCGTCAACGGCAGACGGACCTCGATCTCTTCACGTGTGGCATGACCCTCCACCACAACGAGTTTGGGTTCCATCGAGGGCCGCTTGGAAAGCCAGGGCGGCAGTCCGACAGGACGCGAGACAGGTTTGGGTGAGTTTTGATTCGTGGCGTCCACGGACGGTCACTCCCAAAGTGACTCAACTCATCCGACCAAGTGTTTCTTAGTCGCCAAGATCTTTCCCGCCTGCAGCACAAGCCGCCGACAGGCGATCCCGGTAACCTCATCGACAGTCTGGTGCGGAAAGGGCCGAAGGGCAAACGTTTGGTCGTCTGTGATTGGTCGTCTGTGATTGGTTGTCAGATCGCCAGAAGATCGATTCCTCCCGATTTCTGGTGGTCCCAGCTTGGCGATCCCCGATGATCAGCCGCCAAGCTGGACTCACATGCCAGCTTCAGGCAACCCCAGTCTCCAAGCAACCATCTCTGAAGGTCTCGGGAAACCGCTCCAGCAAAATCCCGCCCACATACCAGAGATCCCAGAACCAGACACCGAAGTCAGACACACTGGGATTGCTCGAGAAGCAGAGCGTTCCCGATCGACAACTCAGGCCTTGCAGGCTACATAAAAAACAAGCCTGGAACGACCTCTGGACGGGACCCGGCGCGACCTCACCGAAAACCTGTTAGGACAAGTCGTGAGATTATTCTACCAGTTCGCGGCGTTGCTCGCCAGATTGTCACGCCCAAACGCCAACCCAATTGAGGGAATTCTTCTCCACCCGCCAGAAGGGATGACAAGACAGAAGGTCCTCGTTTCTGGTTGGGCAACCGCGTCCTGACCTGTTCCGTTGGTTTCGCTATATTACCCCAACTCAAGCCAGATTGGGCCTAACACCCCAGTTGGTCATTCGCCCCGGTGGCCCGCGCGGACTGAACGCTTGCCAGGGCAAGCCAAAGAAAGCAATTGCCTAAAGGGCTTGAGCTTTTCGATGGCACCAGAAAATCTACAAAACGTCTGCAAGATATAATCACGTCCCTCACTTTAGCAAGGGTAGCCACCTTCTGCAGGAGGCCCCCCGCTGAGACACTCTCGGATAGCATACTCCCAGGACGTACTCCCAGGACGTACTCCCAGGACGTACTCCCAGGACGTGCTCACAGGACGTGCTCACAGGACGTGCTCACAGGACGTGCTCACAGGACGTTTTCAAGTGAACTGCCAGCCATTTTACAAGCGGCGAAGGGCACCTGACACGAACGCCTTCTGATCATAGCTTCAGAAGGGACGGCAGGACAACTTGCCCACTGTACTGTTCGGTTGATCATCAAACAGGAACCAAGGGGCGGCTGCTGGAGTCGCCGAAGAGATGGACCGGATCGACGAGTACCTCAGCAACAACGCGGACTCTTTTGAAGACGCCTTGTGCGAGTTGTTGAGGATTCCCAGCGTGAGCACCGACAGCCGTTTTCAAGCCGATGTCCAGGCGGCCGCTCAATGGGTGAGCGATCGACTGCAACGAGCTGGCGTGCAAACGGAGATTGTCGCCACAAACGGCCACCCCATCATCCTGGGCCGGTGGCAGCAGGCTGGGCCTGAGGCCCCCACAGCGCTCGTTTACGGGCACTACGATGTGCAACCCCCTGACCCTCTCAACGAATGGACCTCTCCCCCCTTTGAACCGACCAAGCGGGACGGCAACATCATTGCTCGAGGGGCAACCGACGACAAAGGGCAGATGCTCACGCATGTGTTCTCGGTGGAAGCCTGGATGGCTGTGGAAGGCCGCCTGCCGGTGAACATCCTGTATGTGCTTGAAGGCGAGGAGGAAGTCGGAAGCGTCCATTTGGGGCCTTTTCTGGAGGCTCGCAAAGACCAGCTCCGCTGCGATTGTGTGGTCATCAGCGACTCCTCCCAGTTTGCCCCCGGCCAACCAGCAATCACCTATGGCCTCCGGGGACTCAGCTATTATGAACTCACCTTGCAAGGCCCCAAACAAGACCTCCATTCTGGGGTCTTTGGGGGGGCTGTGACCAACCCTGCTGTTGCCCTGACGCAACTGCTCTCTGGTTTGATTGATTCCCAAGGTCGGATTCAAGTCCCCGGCTTTTATGACGATGTTGTGGAGTTGCAGGAAAGCGAACAGCAAGACCTCAATAACTTACCGTTTGACGAGGCTGCCTTTGCTGCCTCCATCGGTGTCGATCAGCTCACCGGCGAAGAAGGCCGCAGCACCCTGCAACGACGCTGGAGTCGACCAAGCTTCGACATCCATGGGCTCACCAGCGGCTACCAAAACGAGGGAGCCAAAACCGTTCTCCCCGCTCGGGCATCCGCCAAGTTCAGCTTCCGCCTGGTCCCCCGTCAGGACCCCACCAGAATCCACACCGCCTTGGAATCCTTCCTTCAAGACCGCCTCCCCTCAGGCGTCCGCATGACGCTGAGGCATTTTGATGGATCGGCGCCCGGGGTGGTGGTTCCTCGGGACAGCGCCTACCTGGCAGCTGCCCAGAAAGCGATTCACGCTGGCTTTGGGACACCGCCGGTGTTCATCCGAGAAGGCGGCTCCATTCCGGTGGTCAACACCTTCTCCGAAGAATTTGGCGTCGACACCTTGCTGCTGGGATGGGGGCTGAACGATGACAACACCCATAGCCCTAATGAAAAGTTCTGCTTGGCCGACTTCCATCGCGGCATCAAGGCCAGCGCTCACCTCTGGCAGGAATTGGCCCAGCTCTCCAAGCCTCGTTCGTGACCCCGCAGCCTCAGCCACTGGGAAGATCTCCCTTGGCTAACAAAGCCACCAGGAAATCCTGGCAGGCCAGTTCCTGACAGTCCAGCTGCTGACAGGCGAACTTGTGGCCCTCAAACTTGTGGCCCTCAAACTTGTGGCAAGTGCCCGCTGACGGGAGCCCACCGGATGAACTCCCCAGAGGCCCAGAGCCTCCGTTGGGTGTTGGTTGACAAGAGTCCGTTGGTCAAGGAGTGTACTGATCGCAAGAGGTACCTTGTCGATGAACACCCAGATTGTGCCGGTAAATCACCTGCGAACCCGGCCGGATTGGCTTCGGCTGTGGTTGGTGCCAGTCAGGTCGGGGCTGAAGTCAGCGGCGGATTCTTTTCTCGGGTGCTTTTGCTGGGTGCTTTTGCTGGGTGCTTTTCTCAACTTTTTCTTTGAGTGTTTTTACTAAACATTTTTTGGAGCTCTCCTGGAGAGTGTTGAACCAAAGGTGTCCAAGGGCCAAGCTCATGCTCGACCGTAAGTTCATTATTGAGAACGTCGAGGCCGTCCGCGAGAATTGCCGTCTTCGTGGAACGTCTGTCGAGTTGGACCGCTTTTTGGAGTTGGATCAGCAGCGGCGCAAGGCCACTGTCGATGTCGAGGAGCTCAAAAGACAACAAAACGAGGTCACCGCGCAGATCAAACAGGCGAAAAGTCAAGAGGAACGCCAGCCGCTGGTTGATCAAAGCAAGCAAACCAAGGAGCGAATCAAGCACCAAGAAACGGCGGAAGCCGAGATCCTCGCTGCCATGGAGGAGATTCAAAAGTCGATCCCGAATATGACGCATCCGGATGCGCCGGTGGGGGCCGACGATCTTGCCAACAAAGAGCTCAGCCGCGGCAAGACGCCGATTCCCACGTTCGACTTTACGCCGTTGGATCACCTGACCTTAGGCGAACGCTTGGGAATTATCGATATGGAGAGCGGAGCGAAGGTCGCCGGCAGCGGGTTCTACTTTCTCAAAGGCGATGCGGTGCTCTTAGAGCTGGCCCTGCAGCGGTACGCTCTGGATTTGCTGATGGAGCAGGGCTTTCAGCCGGTGATTACCCCGGATCTGGCCCGCAACGAAATCCTCGGCGGCACCGGGTACATGCCGCGAGGACCGGAAACTCAAATCTACAGCATTGAGAACACCGACCTCTCCTTGATCGCCACCGCAGAGATCACCTTGGGCGGACTGATGTATGACACCTTGCTTGAGGAAGAGCAACTGCCCATCAAGCTCTGCGGCCTCAGCCACTGCTTCCGAACCGAGGCAGGCAGCCACGGTCGAGCCAGCCGAGGACTGTACCGCGTTCACCAGTTCACCAAGGTGGAAATGTTCGCCTTCACCACCCCAGAGGACAGCGCCGCGATGCTGGATCACTTGCTAAAGATCGAGTGCCAGTTGTTCGACGGATTGGAGGTCCCCTATCGTGTCGTCGATACCGCCACTGGAGATCTTGGAGGTCCTGCTTATCGCAAGTTCGATTTGGAGGCGTGGATGCCTGGTCGCGGTGAGGCAGGTGAGTTCGGTGAGGTCACCAGCACCAGCAACTGCACCGACTATCAAGCTCGCCGGCTCAAGGCCCGTTTCCGCAAATCAGGGGAAAAGGGCAGCACCTTCATCCATACCCTCAACGGCACAGCGATCGCCATCAGCCGTGGATTGATCGCCGTGTTGGAAAACCATCAGCAAGCCGATGGCTCGGTGATCGTCCCTGAGGTGCTGAAAACTTGGATGGGCAAAGACAGAATTGGCCCCCCAACGGCCCCATGACCGCCGGATTGTTCTGCATCTCGGAGGTCTTCTGCAGCCAAGCGATCAACAGCCATCCACAACTCGATTGGGCCAGTGTCTCTTCATCAAGATCACGCCAAGTTCCCACCAACAACTTTTTTAAGGGAACTTGCCCCAACTTTGCTTAGGCTTTCCAGAGCGTCCCTTGTTATCGAGCGACTTTTGTTATCGAGCGACTTTTGTTATCGAGCGACTTTTGTTATCGAGAGAGGCTGAGTCCGACTGGCTTCGACACCAGCTTGGTCTCCGCCTTAACGAACACCCAAACACCAAGGTGTTCACAGCACTGCCCCAAACATGCTCTCGGGGTTTTCGCCTTCGCTCCCTCCTCAACCGTTCCGAAAACCAACCAACACAAAAATTTTTCACAATCGGCTTGCTGAAATCGGAAACTTTCGTCAATTTAGACGCAATTTGGCTCAAGCTCGGTCACCTCCTCCGATCTTCCTCATCTTTGCCGAACGACTTGAGCATCATACCGATCAAGGATGATCAAGGTTGACTCTATGCTTTTGTTCCTCGTGGCGGTTCACACTCTGGGCTTCGCTGGTACCTGCATTGCCCGGGCAACCCACGAAAGCCGGTATCAACAGATTGGGCAGAGGCTCTTCTTCGGCTGCCTCGCAGTGGTGGGCTGTGGAGCCATGATCACTCTGGCACGCTGCCCCCTGTGTGGACTGGTCAGCAGCCTTGCGTTGGCGGTGATGGCCGTCGGCGGAGTTGCCGATTTTGACACCCGGAATCGGCCGAAGGTCATCTGATGCTCTTGCCAGAACGCCCTTTCGCCAATACGCCTATTGCTTAGCCAGAAACCGTAGCACAAACTACCTGGCGTTATCGGTTGTTGGCCTGCCCGGCCTGGTGTTCTCTCAGGAAAGCTCACCGCAAAACCTTAGCCAATCTGCCCAAAGTACTAGGCCAAAAAATTCTTGGCCGAAACATCTTTGGGGGATTCTGTGAAGCTTTTGGGGGGCATCCGAGAACGTCTCGGGGTGTCATGCTGTTGGTTGGAGGTGGTTGGCCGGATCGAGGAGGGATGACTGCATCTTGCAGCCAGTCACTGCCTCGACAGGCTGCAAAGATCCACCAATGGCCAAAGGTCTGGGTTCATTGGCGGGGACCCGTTCTCGAGCAGAGGATCGCTGGCTGATCTGGACATGTCCCTGATCGTCACCAAGCGGGCACTTTAGGGCCGACTGCTGGCGGCATGAGCGCCGTTGGCCATACCGTTGGCCTCATGGGCGCAGGACGTCAGTGGGGCGATGCTGGTCTCGGGGGTGTCACCGAGGATGACCTCTTGGTGTTCTTCAAGGTGAATCACCCGGAAGGCGGCATCCCGCAGCACGGGGGCAACACCATTATGCCAGCCGATCACGGAGACCCGTTTGCCTAAAGTGTCGCGTAGATCGGTCACCAACGGGGCAAAATCACCGTCGCCTGAACACAGTAAAGCCTGTTCAAAGGAATTGCTGTAGGCCAGCTTCAACATGTGGGTCGCGATGCCCACGTCGACCCCTTTTTGCTCGTGTTCGCTGAAGGCGCTTCGGCAATGTGGGCAGTTTCGGCGTTTCTCCTTCAATTCGGAAAAGTGCAGTTGAAAGCCCAGGGTGTTGCGTAGGAACTGGTGGAAGGCCTCACGCCCCGCACTAGGGGCGTCGCTAACACAATCGAAGTAGTGAACGTCAAAAACCTCGCCTCCAGAGAGGCGGTCCATGTAAGTCTTGAACCTGTTCCAGTCGAACCGCTTCCCTTGACCCATCTGCAACCGTTGATTCACGATCGCTGGCCGGAACTGGCCAGCGTCAATGAAGGCGATGGTTTTCATCGTTCGCATCCTCCCAAAATCATGTCAGTTGCGGGACTCTCTTTGTGGCCGATGCTACCGCTCTTAGCATCTCCAAGGCCTCAAGACCGTCCGCAAATGCTCCGGAATGAGTGCTGCACCCAAAACGGACACAGCAGGGATTGTTCGCTCCGGTGCGAGGACCCCAAATCATGGACACCCCAAAGTGATGCAAAACTCCAAACTCCTGAAACTTCAGACTCTAGAAACTTCAGACTCTAGAAACTTCAGATTCGGGAAACTGCAAACACTCAGTGTCGTGGCACTCAAATACTTGGAGCAATCCAATCCTGATGACTCAGCAACTCCTGTGACACGTAACCTTCTGTGACACGTAACCTTCTGTGACACGTAACCTTCTGTGACACCTCCACGTTGGCGTTTTCCACGCCTGCGGTTCAACTTCTGGAGAGGCTCTCCCAAGCCAATCCATGGAGAGCACTGAGCTCGGGCAACCGTTTCAGGCAACCGGTTCAGGCAAAGGGATTGTTGGCAAAGCCGTTCGTCGCTTCAGAAGATCACCGATTGGTCTGAAGAAAACCAGCTGGTCTCTCGAACAATCGCTCGAACAATCGCTCGAACTGGAGAGTGTGCCGACAGAGGCTACTCATCAAGCCGCCCCCCAATCTCCTGACTGATCGCCCTCCAACCAGTCGCTTGCGAAAAAAGGCCGCAGCACATCGGGAGGGAAACCTCCCATGGCATTCCCAAGGTCTCGGTGCTAAAACCCGGCATTCAAAGACACTAAAAAACAAGGCGACAAGTTCTTTGAGTGTTGATATGGTCAATTGCCCTTGTCAACGGCAACCCTGCTCTGGTGGCCCCTGATCCGGTCACCACATTCAATTCGGACAAAGAGTTTTTGGGTTTCGCCAACAGGATGGGAAAACTGCGAGTTGGTCGACTTCGTTGCTCAGCGGCCTCTTGGGGGACTCGAGCAACGTGGGCCTCTGGGTAGGACGCTTTTCGCACTCCCTTTGACCGGCCAAATACTCCACCAAATGGAAAATTTTTTCGTGGCCTCAAAACACGGGTTCTCCAACAGGCAAGCCGAGAGCCGGATCATCCCTTCCAAACAATCAGCAAACCAAGACAGTCCAAAACAACAAAGCCGTGTTTCAGGCCAACGGGAGTTCCCCCTCAAACAGGCTGATCATCAACTGCCTACGCTACCTCGAGGAACGGGATTTGTTGCAAGTTTTTGCTCAGAAATCTCCCCTCTTTCGAAAAACATCCCTTTGGAGATTGAACTTTGCGGACCTGTGAAAGTCTTGCAACAACTCGTTCATTCTCCGCAAGAACACAATTGTAGCCCTTAAGGACCCCATCAAAAAGGGGGTAAAATGCCAGTTCATCAGCGAGGCACTTCTGGCTTTGAATTGCCGAAACAAGCAGCCGATCTTAGCTCATCGTGAAGCAATGGATTGTTGTGGGATTCTCCCAAGAGCTCTCCGGATTGTTGGAGCTCAAGACCATTGGCGGTTCCGAGAGGGTTGTTCCTGTTGTTTTTGAGAGCTGGATTCGATGAATTTGGGGGCTGTGTGGTCGGGTCGAGAATTGGTCACAAAAGTGGAGGTTAAGGTTCAGACCTCCCGCCGACAGCACAACCGCCATTATCGAGGGAGACTCTTCGGAGAACCCTCTCCGTTCGATAAACCCTTGCTTGGATTCTGGCTGCGAAGGGATTTGGTTTGGTGATCGCCTCCCTCACTCCCGTCCTTGAGTGGTCAAGCTTCTGACCCATCCAGAGAACTATTTGCATAAATATATTTGGATTGGTTGATTCACGCAAACCCACTGGAGGGGGAACGGTCAACGGCCCTGAGCTGAGCGAATCCGGGAGGGAGGTTTAGCCGACATCGCCGAAATCCAGCACTTCCCCGTAAATTCGCGAGACAATTTGGCGGAGGCCTGCCCAGGGAGGTGAACTCCACAAGGGCCGATTGTTGACCAACCGTTCTGCTTCCTGTCGTAACTGTCCCAACAGCTCGACGTCGCGGGCCAAATCGGCCATCACCAGAGGGGGCATGCCACTTTGTTGAGTTCCCAGCAAGTTCCCCGGACCTCGCAACCGGAAGTCCACCTCAGCCAGCTCAAATCCGTCCGTTGTTTGGGTGAACGCCCGGAGTCGCTCTCTGGCGGCATCATCGGTTGGCGAACCAAAGACACAGCAAAAGCCTGGAAAAGTACTGCGGCCAATGCGTCCTCGTAGTTGGTGTAAGGTCGCCAGACCGAAGAGATGGCCATCCTCAATAGTCATCAGCGTGGCATTAGGCACATCGAGGCCGACCTCGACCACAGTGGTTGCCACCAGAACTTGGGTCGTCCCCTCGGCAAAGGCCCTCAGTGTCGCCTCCTTTTGCTCTGCCGGAATCCGACCGTGTAACAACCCCAGGCGATACCCCGACAACGGACCTGCCTGCAGAGCCTCATAAAGCTGCTCAGCCCCAATCCCTGTTGATCGAGACCCAACTTCCCCTTCAACCTCCTCAAACCCCAGATCCTGCTGACTATCGCCCAGCTGACCACCGCTCTGCTGATCATTGCCTGGCTGACGATCACCTAGCTGAAGATCACCTAGCTGAAGATCACCCGGCTGAAGATCGCCCGGCTGAAGATCGCCCGGCTGAAGATCGCCCTGATCCAGCCTCACGCCCTGATTCGCAAGAGCCTGTGTGTTGGTTGGTTCGTTCTTCGCTTCGCAGTCTTGGGCCGGCTGGCCGTCGGATTTCTGCTCTTTGCCAAGCAAGGCGTCACCGGGCTGATTGCCAGTGGACTGAGTTTCCGCTGGCTGATCGACTCGATTCTGCTCCTGGCTCAAAACTGCGTGGTTCAAAACTTGATCGCCCGAAGCCTGATCGCCTGGAGTGTCACAGTATGCAGTTTCGTCAGGGATTGCTGCAGAGACTCGCGGGGTAATGATGTAAGCTTGACGGCCTTCATCGAGTTTGCGGCGGAGGAATTGCCACCACTGCTGGCGACGAAGTTCGGCATTGGGAGAATCCGCCGGCTCAAAATAGGTATGAACCTTGGCCCTTCCGACAGGCCGGTCCCGAATTGTGGTGATATCCAAATCACCGTAAAGGGTCAGCCCAAGAGAACGTGGAATCGGAGTTGCGGTCATCACTAAAGAGTGTGGGGCCAACCCAGCCTGTCGCAGAGTTGCTCGCTGGCGGACCCCGAATTTGTGTTGTTCATCGATCACCACCACCGCCAAATTGGTGAATTGGATGTGCTGATTCAGCAGTGCTTGGGTTCCCACCACCAAGTCGATTTGGCCTGTTGCCAGACGCTCAAGAATGTCTCGGCGTTGAGGAGCCGAGAGGCTACCGACTAAGAGTGTTCTGCGAACCCGACTATGTGGCAGCAACCCCTCCAAAGTTCTCCAGTGCTGACGGGCGAGCACCTCAGTGGGGGCCATCAGGGCGGCTTGGTAACCATGAGCAACGGCCACGAGCAAGGTATAGATGGCGATAACAGTCTTACCACTGCCAACGTCGGCTTGCAGCAAGCGGTTCATCGGTTTCCTGCCTGCCAGGTCGGCGGCCACCTCGGCGATCGCTTGCTGCTGTCCGGCAGTCAGCTCAAAGGGGAACAACTGCTTGATCCGTGCATCAACCTTGGCAGAGGCAACCAGCTGCGGCACCTGCGGTCGTGAGGATCCTGCCTGGGTCGGCCCTGAGGATGTCCCGTGCTGTTGGCGTTTGAGGGCCAAAGCCAACTGAAGCACCAAAAGCTCTTGAAAAACAAACCGACGCCGACCGATCTCCAACTCTTGACGGGTCTGGGGCAAATGCACCCACCGAGCCGCTTGATGGATCGTCGGCAGATCGTGCTGCCGCCGATAACCCTCCGGCAACACCTCATCCAAAAGATCGGCTGTTTGCTCCACGCCCGAGCGCATCAGCCGACGCATCTGCCCCTGATTGATACCCTCGGTCAGACGGTAGACAGGCAACACCCTGCCGCGGACTCGCTCATCGGCTGATTCCAACATCCGGACCTGAGGGTGCATCATCTCCCAGGCCCCACCCCGAACTCTCGGCTTCCCTTCCAAAACGACCGGCTGTCCCCGAAGGAATTTTCCCTGCAGAAATGGCTGATTAAAATAAACAGCCCGGATCGCGCGACGCCCCTGCCGGACCAAGACACCTAACATGGATTTGCCGGGGCCAAGGTTCCGCAGATCCGTTTCCTCCACGACCCCCTGTACGCTACAGGGGATTCCCTCCTCGAGATCCTCAATGGTGCGGAGATCCGAGAGGTCTTCATAATCCCGAGGGAAATTTAGCAACAAATCACGTACAGTGTGGAGCCCGAGCCGAGCCAACAGTTCAACTCGGCTGGGTCCAAACCCAGACAAATCGTTCAAGGGTGTTGTTAGTGTGAGTTGTGGCGGACCCACCATGGACACATTCCGCAAAAGGGCCTCGCCGTGGCAGGCAACTTGAAGGATCGTGATGCCAGCAGAGGCCAAGACAGCCCTGAAGGTAACCAGCTTTCCGTTGTGGTCAAATGAACAGCAAAAGTCAACAAAATGAGATTAGGCCGGGTGATCGAAGCCGTCAAGACGCTGGGGGGATGGAGATCAAGCCATGTGATTTTGGCAAAAGTCACCAAAGCATTTGAGTGAATTAAACTTACTCAAAAAAGAATTGAGGTCAAATAATGAGCGAGAAGCCTTGGAGCCGGGTTGCTGATCGGCAACAGGTGCTCTTGTTTTGCCGTCGGGCTTTTGACGCTCTGTGGGGAAAGGAGTTCTGCTGAGTGCCCGATATGGGAACGTCAGCCAGTCTTGCGATTTTATGCACATCACTTGTCACCAAACCGCTCAGGAAATCGGTCTGCCTTGTGGATATGGTGCCTTGAGTGCAGGCGATAGACTGTGCTAGGCAATATCAGCATCCAAGGCGAGTTCGAGGATCCTTTCCAGAGTTTATCTTCCGCAGAGTTCGGCCACTTGGAACGGTCAAACTGGATCGATCGACTCGAGAGCCTCTGGCTGGAAGGCAGGCTGCCGCAGCAGGCGACCAAGAAGATCCCAGACGATTGAAGGCAAATCTGAGTTGAACCAAAGCTCTGTCGACTGTCGTGATGACAACTTCCTTGATGGGACAACTGGGGCTCAATATCAAGGATGGCCTTCTTCTCAAAGAACAATGTGATAATTGAGTAAGACATTGCTATGTTTGAGCGACAGGCCCGCCAGCTGGATTGGAGGGAACTCACCAAGCCACCATCCGGGACTTTGCGCTGTCGTACCCAAGCTCCCTCTTTGAGAAGGGTGTGCTCATCGCTGATGTCGACCGCCGGAGTCCAGTCCCAACTCCCGGGATCCAGCCGCCCGGACTCGGCCGGTCTCACCAACACAGCGGAGCCCCAAGAACTTAGCTCTTTGAATCGGCAGCTCTTTGAATCGGCAGCTCTTTGAATCGGCAGCTCCGATCCCTGTGCGTACCAGTAGCTGGGTGCTGTCCCTGTGACCGTTTCTCTTCGACCGGGCAAGCGGAGCTCCGATGCTTGCGTCGGAAGCGTTCAAAGATCGTGGACAAGGTGTCGATCCGGCTCCCGTGAAATATTAAGATTTCACGAAGAACCTCTGCAGGACGAATCCACCGAATTTTTTTCTTGTCGACTTCGCAGTAACCCAGTATCCTCCTAACGAGCTAGTAATCCACGACCTTCCACTTCCACTGACCCATAATCGGAAGTTTCTGGTAAGCCTCGGCACCATCCGGGAGCGGACCGGGGACTTTTGTTGGCTTGCTTTCCCAGTGACGGATTTCGGCACATGAGTGCCTGCTGAGCTCTTGAGGCTTTTGAACAACTCCCTGAGGGACTCCCCCTCTAGCCCTCCTCACGAGAACCAGCTGTTCGTCAGAACTAACTGTTCTTGAGAACTAACTGGGGCAACCAGAGACTCACTTCTCGAGCTATCCATCATTCGGCAATCAAGATCAATAATCGTTCGAAAACATTCTTGTCATCAGACGACCCCCACAGTACACTTAGTTGCATGTGACTCACCAAACCTCAGTCACTGCCATCTTACCCTCACACCTCTCTGCAATTGCTGGACAATCTGTTCACGCACCGTTGACTCAGTCTTTCTTGTTGGCTTGTGGGCTCAACATCAAACCGAGCATTGCATCTTCAAGGAGTTGACGCCCACCAATCTGAATCGAACGTTCCACAACCAAACCCCCAGATTCCCAAATTCGTCGATTGAGAATTCACACCATGAGAAACTCACGCTGTCTCCCTCTGTTGTTCCTCACCGTGCTGTGTGCAGGAACGATCTCTCAAGTTTCCCAAGCCCAGGTGGAATGGACTGTCGAAGGCGAGTTTCGAGACCTGGGCGGCGACGTCCTGGGCATCGCCGGGGAAAGCTTCAGCTACACGCTGACCTTCGACGACACCTCCGTTTGGACCGACGTCGGTGGCAATTTGTTTGCTCCCACAGCCGGCTCGGTGGCCTCGATCACCGGAGGAAACACCCTCGAACTGAAATCCTCCACCCCGGCTGCTCGTTGGGCAGTTGCCATCGATGCGGGTGGTTTCGCCGCCTTCGCCAGTCGTCCTGGTGAAGGCGTTGGGATCAACAGCAACATGGACTTCGTCGTCAACGGAAACGAGACGCTGATGTTGTTGGGCACCCAGGGCAACACCATTCCAGTTCCGAATTACCCCACCGCCGGACAAGTCTTGACAGCCGATCAGATTAGTCCTGCGTTCTTCGACTCGATGATCCTGAGTAATCCCGCCGATCCGTTCGGTAGCCAGTGGTATGACGTTGTCGGTGGAACGGTATCGGTTGTTGATACCTCACTGCCACCCAAGGGGCCCGAACCAGCACGTCCCAGTCCTGAAGGAGCGATCTCTATCAACTTTGTGGGTGATCAAGGAATTCCAGTCCCTGCAGAAGACGGTTGGGGATTCCCAGACGGTGAGTACGGCAAGAACACCAACAACGTCCTGGGGACCTCGGGTTCGGACATTTCTTTGAACGACGCCACCGGCGAAGCCACCGGTGTGACGCTGGATTTCAATTCCGCCTCGGCCGGCGTTGCCAACTACGGTGTTCCCAATCTCAACACCGATAGTGTCGCCGAGATCATGCGAAACGGTGCAGTTGGCGACCAAGGGGGCACCGAAGAAGTTTGGAGTGGCTTCGTGCGAGCCAACAGCTCCTTTGGTAGCACAGGCCAACAAGTGGAGATTACCCTGGAGGGCCTAAGCGAGAAGTACGAGGACTACGATGTATTCGTCTACTTCGGAGGCACTACTGATCAAGGTGACCAATACAGCGTTCTCTTTGACGACGGCAACACCCAGATCGAGGAAACCCCTTTGATCCCCACGCCGGTGGTGGAAAGCCAACTGACAGGCGGCGATGGGCGACGGGGCGGGCGAAGTCGTGGAGCCTTCAATGGCTATGACGACAACCTCAGCTTGATTGGAGATGTTACACGGAACCAATTCCTTGACAGCAGGCTCGTTGGTGACCGCAACGACACCGTTGCCTCAACAGCCGACGGCGGCCTGTTCCGAGCTCTCAGCGGGGACACGCTGCAGATTACCATTACTGACACCAACAACAACGCCAACGGCAACTCGGCCTTCACCCCTGATCCCCGCTTTGGCCTTCCCACCGGCCTGGGCGGGACGAACTTCGGCCCCAACGCCGATTTGGGTGTTGTCGGCATCCAGATCATCGGCACCCCCCGTGCTCAGAGGATTATCCCCGAGCCCTCGACTCTGGCCCTGCTGACTGTGGCCGGTGGTGCCTTGCTGCTGCCTCGCCGAAGGGCCAAGTGAATCTTAAGAGATTCTTGAGGCCCTCGAGAAGGTGTTCGCCTATTGAGGTTGAGGAAAATCTTGGCTCCTCTGGCAGTATGGAAAGGCTGCCAGATTACCGGTGATTGCGGCGGTTCCCGCGTTTTGGATGAGCAAGAATTATCCGAAGGCAGCAGGAGAGCCACCAACGAAACCCCGGATTGCCGAGGTCAGTCGTTGCCGCGGTCGAACACTTTTCGGGGAGTCAATCGACTTGGACCGTTGGGCAAGGGCCGAAATTCTTCAATCATCTCCTTCCACAGCGAGCCTGCAGAGACATTCTCTGCAGGCTCGCTTGCTGTCCCTCAAGCAAAAGCGATCGCTCTGGACTTCGAGGATCTGTCCTGGACCCCAGACACTAGACCACCCTTGAAGATCGACCAGACCGGCACCAAGCCGGAGACAAGGAGTCAGTTTCGTGGCCAGGAAAACTCGGGTGTTCTCGGCCTCGTTCAAAGCCAAGGTGGTGTGAGGCGGGCTTGAGAGGAGAGAGTCGTGACCGAAGGACATGAAACATCGACTCGACCTGGTGATTACCACACACTTTTTGCGGTTCTCGCCTCGACCCAACTCACGACTGGCAGTTGCCATAGCCTCCAACGTCGTTCTCGTCCTCATCGAGAACGCGATCGAACCCCAAACCGAGCAGGGGCCCCGGCAACTCGAACTGGCAAGCTCCGAGGTCCGGCGGCTCGATGGCCATGCCGCCATTGACCAAGCCCGCAGCCGCCTCGCCTCCGACGCCTTGGCCGCTAACTTCGACGAACTGATGTGGATCGACGGGCACATGGGCTTCACCGTCGAGGATGTCCGCCGGTTGCAAAGCCACGACCTGCCCTTGGTCGGTGGAGCTTACTCCCAAAAAAAGGCAGCTCGCTGCGGAATCGAAATCTACGTCGATACCACCCCGCGGATCTGACGTTTCGGCTTGTTCAACAACGGCCGAAAAGATGCAGGAGGAATTCCCACTCGCTTCTCGGATTACGAGGTATTCCTCCCAGACTCCTGACTTTCTCATCGCAGAGGAGCTTCTCGACGGAGCAAGCGGGCGTTCCGGCAAGCCCACCAAACTTCCGTTGGTCGCTTTTTGTAGTTAATTCCTTTAAGATTTACAAGAGTAAACCCGAGCCAAAAAGCCCTGGTCTTTTTTCTCGCAAGCCGAGGCGTTCTTCTCCCATTGCCTGGTTGCAATCAAGGCTGCGTTCCCCCCAACATAGGAGGAATCAGAAACCATAGGGCAGCGGCGTTTCGCCCAAAATCCGCGCCATCTCAACCGATCAGCCCAACTCAGCAATGAACACCCTCCAATCGCACAGACCCATCCAACGCTGGATCGAGCTCACCCTCTCGCTGTCAGCTCTTGCTTGTGCTGGATTGTTTGGGGCTCAAGCCCTCGCTCAGGCGCCCACCGAGCCCTTGAAAGTTGGTGTGGCCGTCTTGGAAATCACTCCTCCGGCTGGCTACAGGATGAGTGGATATTTTCGGGAGCGTCTGGCCACAGGAACTCACGATCCTCTGCTGGCCAAAGCCTTGGTCCTGCAGCAGGAAGTCCACGGAACGACGCAGCAGGCAACGCTGGTGTTCTGCGATCTCATCGGGATGGCGCCTCAGGTGGCAGCAGACGCCCGGCGGAAAGTGGAAGCCCTAACGGGGATTCCCTACAAACATGTGGCGATCGCGGCAACTCACACGCATACCGGCCCGCTGTACTTTGGAGCCCTCCGCGAGTGGTTCCACCACAGGGCTCTCCAGAAAATAGGAAGGGATTCCGCGGAGAGCGTGGATTACCCCAAGCAACTGACCGCCACCATTGTCGCCGCTGTCCAGAAGGCCCAGAAGCAACTGACTCCTGTTTGGGCGTTCGCTGGCGTGGGCCAAGAGACCCGGCTGTCGTTCAACCGACGCTTTCACATGAAAGACGGGTCGGTGCGGTTCAACCCGGGTCAAAAAAACCCCAACATCGTCCGACCTGCTGGCCCCATCGACCCCGAGATCGGATTGGTGCGGTTCCAGAGTCTGAAGCAGGGAACAGACCTTGGCCTGCTGAGCGTGTTTGCCCTACATCTTGATACCGTAGGCGGCACTCAGTATGCCGCGGATTTTCCTCTCTATCTGCAACAAGAATTGCGAAAAGCATGCGGTCAAGAAATCCTAAGCTTATTCGGAGCGGGAACTTGTGGCGATATCAACCATATCGATGTCACGACCCAAGGGCGGCGATCGGCGAAGCAGATCGGGACGCTGCTGGCCGAATCTGTTCTGAGAACTCTGCCTCAACTCAAGCCAATCAAAAAGCCCTCGTTGGCGGTCAAGCAAACTGTGGTCTCCGTCCCGCTTCAGCAGTTCAGCCGCGAACGTCTGGTCTGGGCCAGACAATCAATGCCCAAAATCGGCACCAGGGATCTGGGGTTCCTTGAGCAAGTGGAAGCCTACAAAATCATGGCCGTCCAAATGCGAACTGGGCAACATCCTTTTGGAGGCCAAGCAGAAGGCCAGCAATCAGCAGAAGAATTGAAAACCACGTTGGGATTGGAGGTCCAGGCCTTCCGACTGGGTCCGGAAGTCGCGTTGGTCACTCTTCCCGGAGAGGTGTTCGCCGAGTTGGGCCTGGCGATTAAACAGCGGAGCCCCTTTGCCACCACATTGGTGATCGAATTGACCAACGACGCGCCCGGCTACATCCCAACACGAAAAGCCTTCGCCCAGGGCAGTTACGAAACGGTCAATTCTCGGGTCCAAACCGGCTCAGGAGAGCAAATGGTCGAGGCGGCTGTCCGATTGCTGAGCGAGTTGAAGAACGGCTTGTCAGCCAATGACACCAACAAGACCAACGAGTGAGGCGACCGTGAGCCAGGCCCCGATCACCATTCGAACAGCCACCCCAGGTGACCTCCCCGCTGTCGAAGCTCTCAACAGTCAGGCCGTCCCAGCCGTCAACGCCGTGCCGCTGTCGCAGCTGAACTGGTTTGCTCAGCAGGGAGATTTTTGGGTCGCGACCGTGACGCACTCGAACACTCATTCGATGACGGGTTTCTTGGTCTGTCTGCCGCCGGGGGTCAACTATCCCAGTCTGAACTACCAGTGGTTTAGCGAACGCTATCAGGAGTTTCTCTACGTCGATCGGATTGTCGTCGACCCGCCGTGGCAAGGACACGGCATCGGAAGGCAACTCTACGAGACTCTCTTTGCCGAAGCCATCGGTCGCCAGGTCGGGCGTGTCCTCTGTGAAGTCAATCTCCGTCCTCGCAATGATCGCTCCTTGGACTTTCATCGACGGCTGGGGTTTGAGCCCGTCGGCCGGCAAGACACCGAAGGGGGCACCAAAACAGTGGAAATGATGTGCAAAACCTTCCCCGAAATTCTCGCTAATCAGGTCCATTGACCAAAGGTCCAGCGTAGGAGCCTGCAACAGTCGCTTGGAACGAATCCCCCACAAACCAAGCCACCGACAGAGCCGTCGCAACCGAGACGGTTGCCCCCATTCTCCCAACTTGCAGCCTCAGGGAGTTGTCGACCCGCTGATTTCCACGGCGACGATTTGCTCGGATTTCCGGCGGTTGTTATGGTAGGAAAGTATCGGCCTCCCGGTGAGCGCTCTCCGGGATCGGCTCTGATCAGCTCGAATTGGTTCCATTCAACCACATTCAGATTGACGCTGTTCCGATCAATACTCGTCCAATCGACGCTTCGCTACCGAAAAAGCCGTGGAATGCAGCTCACCACGCGAACGTTTGACTGAAAAGCCCCTTGAGCCTCCGGCTGCCGGGCCCACACGATCAGCTAGGCCAACCCAATGATCTCCGGGATCTTCTGTAATCGTCCAATGGCTCGGCTGGGGACGGCTCCTCAACTCCCCTGGCTCGCCTTGTTGGTGGCTTTGCCGTTTGTGGCCTTGTCAGTTCCGCAAGCGGACGTGTACGGCCAAGCTCAACCACCGATTACGCTGTCCCAACGGGCAAGGGCGATTCAAACAGCCGGTGGGTCGGTGAGTTTGGTCCGCGACGATGACGACAAAGCCACAGGGCACCGCGCGGAACTTCGTGGTTGTCGGGGGTGGACCGACACGGAGATGCCGCTGTTGCGGAACTGGACAACGCTGCAAGAGCTGGACCTTGTCGCTTGCCCGATCAGCTCAGCCGGGGTGGCTGAGCTGAATGGGTGCTCTCGACTTCGCAACCTTACCGTGGGATTCACTGCAATCGACAACACCGCCTTGAGGACGATTGCAGGGCTGCGATCTCTGGAGGCGCTGACACTCGATGGCACTCGCGTGACCAACGCAGGAATGAACACCCTTTCCGCAGCCCGGAACCTCAAGTTCCTCTCGCTGCGATTCACTCGAGTGGGAAACGCTGGCCTCGCTCCACTGAACAATCTGCCCCTTGAGGAACTCTACCTCGATCGCACTCTGGTCACCGACGCAGGCCTGCCCACACTCGCTCGGCAACGAGGACTGACGACCTTGTCTCTGCGAGATACCATCATTTCGGATGATGGATTGCTCCAGATCGGTCGTTTGGTGAGCCTCCAACGACTCGATCTGACGCGGACTTCCTTGACTGGCCGAGGGCTCGTCCACCTGCGACGCCTGGATGACTTGCAGTTTTTGGATTTGACCAAGTGTGATGTCGATGATCGTTCCCTGGCCCTGCTGGAACCGCTGCAGAGACTCGGCCAGCTCAACCTCCAGGGAACTTTGGTCGGTGACGCCGGTATGGCCCAAATCGCCAAACTGCGTTCCCTCAAAATCCTCGACCTCGCAGAAACCCAAGTCAGCGATGCTGGCCTGGCCTCCTTGGCCACAATACCCTCCTTGGTCGAGCTGAGACTGCGGAAAACGAAGGTGACCCCAGCCGGCATCGCTGCCCTGAAAGCCTGCCCCAACTTGCAAACCATCGACATCCGCCAAACCAAACTGACTGCCGAGGCCGTGGCCAACCTGAAAAAGATCCTCCCCAACACCGAGATCATCTCGGATGCCACCGCCGGCACCGCCTCCAAACCTCCAGCTGACCAAAACTCCCCAGCATCCCCCAACGAGAGATAAAGCGCTCGCTCTCGCCTGCCTATTTCATGTGGGCCTATTTCATGTGGGCCTGTTTCATGTGGGCCTGTTTCATCTTGCCGCGCTTGAGCTTGACTGTTGCAGATTCTGGTGGAGGCTCACTCTGCCGGGACCGAAGCGAGTCAAGGCCACACCATCTGGGTCGGCACAAGGTCTCAACGGGGCCAGGCTCACAGCTGGGACAATCCAGTTAAGAGCGTTTGAACTGCCGGTCGAGTTGTTCTCGGGTAAACACCAAAGATGTGGGCCGGCCATGGGGGCAATGATGAGCATCCTGGGCCAGATGTCGCTGCTCCAACAGAGCGGTAATCTCGCTGGGCGTGAGCCGGTCGCCCGCCTTAATGGCCGCTTTGCAGCTCATTGTGTGCAACAGCGAATCCAACAGGTCTCGTGCATCTGGCTTCTGAGCACCAGCAAGAATGTTCGCAGCCACCTCGCGAACTAAAGCCCCCACATCCACATCACGCAGCATCGCCGGATAACTGCTGACCAAAACCGTCGCCTCCCCAAAAGACTCCACACCAAGCCCAGCCTGGGCCAGCATCTCCTGGTGAGCCAAAACCGCTGCTGACTCCTCCGCAGAAAGATCCACCGGTTGCGGCACAAGTAACCGCTGGCTCTCCACCGAACCTGACAGCACCCGTCGACGCAGCTGCTCGTACAACACTCTTTCGTGCAACGCATGTTGGTCAATGATCACCAAGGAATCCCCATCCTCAGTGATCAGGTAGCGATTGGCAATCTGCATCCCTGGCCCGCCCCACTGCCCGGGGGGCCCAGGCCGACCAGTGGCCGGATGGCTCGGATGGCCCGGATGTGCTGGCGCAGAATGCGAAGACCCTGGGTGTCCCGTGGCACGGGGGGCCGAAGAGACCGCCGGGTGAGCAAGTCCCGAGTTGGCAGGTCCCGAGTTGGCAAGTCCCTGGGTTGGATCGGCGACCAGAGCAGACTCCCCCAGTTCCGTCCGTTGCACTGGTCGGTTGTGGGTCGATTCAGGAGCAGGTTCCGGTGGTTGGAAGGCATGCAATCTCAGCGGTGTATCCGGCTCGTGAGGGAGACTGGGGGTGAAACCGGGGGCACTGGCCTGACCTGGCTGGGCGGTGCCAGCAGCTGCGGAACCAGCCGGATCACCCTGCTGCCCCTGAAACCAGTTGAGCAGTTCCTGTTTGGCCTGAGCAGCTTCAGCTGAGGCAATCGGGTCGCCGTCGGGCGGTGTGGTTATTGCCGTGGTGGAATAGTCCGATGGGGTTGTCCCCTGACCGCTTGAGGGTGCTGAGGCTTGGTTTGTGGGATGGATCGCCGAAGTGCTCGTTGGAGCATCCTGACCCAGAGAGCTCCCGCCTCCCTGGCCTGGATTATTCTGAGAAGTTGGCTGGAGTTGATGGTTGAGGTCGCTGGTGAGGAACTGAGTGCGGAGGGTGGCCAGGATCTGACTGTAGTGTCGACCGCCGTCCTGAAACCGCACCTCCATTTTGGTGGGATGGACATTGACATCCACCATCTCGGCGGGCATCTGAAGGGTCAGCACACAAATGGGATGTCGGCCGACGGTGAGCAAGCCACGATAGGCCTCCACCAGAGCATGTTGTAAAGCACGATCGCGGATGTAGCGGCCATTGAGAAACAGATATTGCATCCGAGGATGGCTCCGGCTCTGGCTGGGATGAGCTACGTAGCCTCGGAGCCGGACATCCCCATCAGCACTTTCCACCCAGATCATCGAGGCGGCCAGCTCGCCACCAAGCAGAGCTCGGACACGCTCCAACCAGTCATCCGTGGGAGGCAGATCGTAAACGCTTCGGCCGTTGTGAGTAAGGGTGAAGTGCACCTGCGGATGCGGCAGGGCCAGACGGGTGATCGCCTCACTGATATGGCCGAACTCCGTTTGGTTGGTCTTGAGGAACTTCCGCCGAACTGGCGTATTGAAGAAGAGTTGGCGGACCTCGATGGTGGTCCCCACCGCTGCGGCACAGGGCATCACCTCGCTGCTGCTTCCCCCATCGATCTCCAACTCGGCCCCAGCGGTTCGCTCGGCCGGCCGACTGCGGATTCGCATCCGACTGACTTCGGCAATGCTGGCCAGGGCCTCACCGCGAAAGCCCAACGTCCCCACCTGAAACAAGTCCTCAGCGGTGCTGAGCTTACTGGTCGCATGCGGGGCAACCGCCAAAGGCAACTGCTCCGGAGTCATCCCACATCCAGCATCAGCCACACGAATCAACTCGCTTCCCCCCTTTTCCACCGCAACATCAATCCGCGTGGCACCAGCATCCAAGGCATTCTCAACAAGCTCCTTGACCACACTGGCAGGACGCTCCACCACTTCACCTGCGGCAATCTTATTAACTACCCCAGGGGAGAGTTTGCGAATGGTTGGCAAACCCTGGGGCGAAACGTCTGCCTTCGAGGGGTCTGAGCCAGACAAGCCTGGTGAGGGGGAGTTTGCTGAGGGGGAGTTCGACGATGGAGCCGGTGTAGTCATAGGGATCGACAGAATCAAAATCCGTGTGTTTGTTCAGCGTGCCCAACAACCGCCAAGTCGCGCAAGCCGACCTGCAGGCAACCGTCCTGGGTTGAACCGATCGGCGGCCACAGCTCTCAGGACCAGCAGCTGCGAGCCAAAGGCAATTCTACGCTCTGGCAGCAGGATTGCTGCGTTGTTGTGGAGTTTGTGCGATTTTTGCAGGCAACTCGAATGATACGGTTCTCAAAATGCAACTCCTTCAACGACCACAACGATCAATAGTGATCAAACGATCACATTACTGAACAACGAACCGACCGTTGGCCCCTGTTGGGGGAGTTGCTTTGGCTTCTTGATGACCGACCGGTGAGCTGGTGATTTCTGAATGGGCTCTGCCTGTTTTGGGCGGACTGGGGTAGATTGTCTCATCGATCGGAGTGTCGTTGCAGGCCCGTCAAACGGATGAGTTGAGGAGACCCATGACCTCTGCTGTCACCGACAATCTGTCCCTTGAGGAGTATTGCCGAGAGACCGCCCGACGTGCTTGGGAGGCGTCTGCGGCTCTGGCGACTGTCGCTGGGGAGCAAAAGAATCGCTGGCTGCACCGGACAGCTGAACTGCTGCGAGAACGAGCCGATCAGATCGCCCAAGCCAACAGCGAAGATGTGGCGACTGCTCCGGATTATGGGCTGACCGACGCTCAGGTAGACCGGCTGCGGCTGAGCCCAGAGCGAATCAAGCAGTTAGCTGCTGCGGTCGAGGAGATCGCTCGGCTGCCGGATCCGGTTGGCAGGATCCTGGAAGGCAAAATCCGCCCCAATGGTCTGGAGGTTCTCAAAGTCCGCGTGCCCTTGGGGGTGGTGTTCTTCATCTACGAAAGCCGGCCCAATGTCACTGTGGATGCAGCAGCCCTTTGTGTCAAAAGCGGCAACGCGGTGATCTTGCGGGGTGGCAAAGAAGCCAAGCACTCCAATGCGATCTTGGCCCAGATTCTGCAGGAAGCGGCCGCTGCCACGGAGGTCCCACCGGATGCCATTCAAATGGTGGCCACCACCGATCGAGAAGCGGTGGGACATTTTCTTCAACTGGACCAATACATCAACGTGACCATCCCTCGGGGCGGGGCCGGGCTGATCCGCCGGGTGGCCGCCGAAGCACGGATGCCGGTCCTGAAACACTACGACGGCAACTGCCACGTTTACATCGATTCAGCCGCGGACCTGGAAACGGCCACACGGATCACCGTCAACAGCAAATGCCAGCGGCTCGGCGTTTGCAACGCCGCCGAGAGTTTGCTCATCCACGCTGATGTTGCCGCTGAGTTCCTGCCGCTGATTGCAGCAGCCCTGGCCGAACACAACATCGAAATCCGCGGCGACGAAGCCACTTGTCAGCTCATCCCTTCTGCCAAGCCAGCCAGCGAAGAAGATTACGCAACGGAATTTCTCGGCCCTGTGCTCTCCTGTGCCGTTGTGCCTTCGCTGACAGAAGCGGTCGCCCATATCCGCAGGTATGGATCAGGGCACACCGAGGCCATTGTCACCAGCAGTTTCGAAGCGGCACGTCGCTTTACTGCCGAGGTCGACAGCGCCGCGGTGTTGGTCAACGCCAGCACACGGTTCAACGACGGGGGGCAATTCGGGCTGGGAGCCGAGATCGGCATCAGCACCGACAAGTTCCACGCTCGCGGACCTTGTGGGCTTGAGGAATTGACCAGTTACAAGTATGTCGTCTACGGCAGCGGTCAAATCCGGGAATAGACAAGCCCGATTACGTTCCGGTTTCCAGATACGTCTTGATCCGCTGGCGAATGTCATCACGGACACCACGAGCGGCAGCGATTCGCTCTTCGTCGCTGCCTTCCACTTTTGTGGGATCTGGAAACGGCCAGTGCAAGACATCCCCAGCATGAGGCCAAACCGGGCAGGAATCTCGGGCAGAATCGCAGACGGTGACCACCAAGTCCAGCGGCTGATTACGGAACTGGTCGAGGTGCTTGCTGGAATGGCTGTCTAAGTCCAGTCCGGCTTCTTGCATCACCTGTGTTGCCAACCGGCTGACCTGTCCAGCCGGTTCTGAACCAGCCGAAAAGACCTCCCACCCATCGCCGCCAAGCTCTCGCCACCAGGCCTCGGCCATTTGGCTGCGGGTGGAATTACCGGTGCAGAGGATCAACACTCGCTTGGGCATTGGGATGTCACCTTTCAGGCTGTCTGTCCGCTCTCTCAACATCCCCCGCAGTATGAACGCGACACGCCAGCAAGTGTAGCCTCCTCAGAGCATACCCGGCGCCCAGCGCCTCTTCACACTGGGAATTCGCTCCCAACGAGACTTTTCTGCCAGGGCATCCCTGCCTATAACCGGTTTCACCCTAAGTTGAAGCGAACAGTTTCGCACACTCTGGACAGCCAATTCCCTCTTTGCCAGGAGAGTGTTGTGGACGCGACCGAACGCATGAAGCGGCTTCGTCGGATGCTCGAACAAGTTGGTGCTGCGGAGCACTCAGGCGGGCTACGCTCGCAACTCGAGAGCGCCGTGGAGAGTCCAGAGGCTGGGCCGGATGGAGGTATGTTGGAAAGCCTGCCTCCTCGGCCTGTGGGCCAACCTGGGGCGGAAGCAGCCCTGGAGACTCTGGACTCGTATGTCCAGAATCAGCAGGTTGATGAGAAAAGCCGTGGTGCCCTTGAGGCGATCGTGATGCCGTATCACCGCCCGGTTGTGGACATCATTGGCAACACAATCAAACTCTCGCACCTGAGCCAACAGTGGTCGCATTTGGGCGAAGGCCCACGACGTGTGCAGATCGAGTCGACCTTTCGTTCCGTAGGGCGTGTGGAGGTGCCCGGTCAACAGCAGAGGCCCTATGTTGGGACGGCGTTTGTCGTTGGCACGAGGAACGGGAACAGTCTTCTGATGACCAATCGGCATGTCGCCGAGATCTTTACGAAGGGGTTGGGAGTCCGCAATCTGCAGTTCCATCCCGGCTCTGCGGAGGTTGATTTTCTCCGCGAGAAGGGTCGGAGCGAAAGGGAGGTTTTAGGCGTGGAACGCGTGCTGATGATCCATCCCTACTGGGATATGGCGTTGCTGGAGGTTTCCGGTTTGCATTCGGATCATCGCCCTTTGACGCTGAGCACTGCCGAGCCGATGGAGTATGAAGACTCGGAGGTTGTGGCGGTAGGTTATCCTGGCTACGACTGGAAACCGGACCCCGATTTGCAGGAACTGCAGAGGACAGTCTTTCGCGGTGCCATTGGAGTCAAGCGGCTCCAGCCCGGCCAACTGAGAGTCTACGAGGACATCAACAGCTACGATCAGACCGTCAAAGCCCTCACCCACGACTGCTCGACCCTCGGCGGGAACTCGGGTTCAGCGGTTTTCCTTCTCCCCAAGGCGGGTTCCGATCCCCTGCAGGTCACCGGTCTGCATTTTCAGGGCGCTTACTTGCATGCCAATTATGCGGTGCCTTGTCGTGATTTGGCGACTGACAGCCGAGTGGTTGACATGGGGGTCAACTTTGCCGGAGATCTGGAACCCCGAGGGGATTTTTACGGCCCCTTCTGGTCGGAGGCCGAACCTGAGGTTCCGGCAGAGGATAAGCCAGCGACATCGGGCTTCACCTCGGTTCGAGCTGCCGGGAGGGGAACTCCAACTGTTCGAGGCGGGACCATGACTTGGACCATTCCGCTGCAGGTTTCGGTGAGTTTGGGGACACCTCAGCCGACAGCCGCGACCATGACCCCTGCCGCATCGGAAGACCTCAGAGAAGGCCTCTTCGGCCGCCGCACTCCCCGAAGTTCCCCGGAGACGGCCGCCAGGTTCTCTCGGGACTCGTTGTCAGCAACAGGCTTCACCTGGTCAACGGCATTGTCACTGGTGCTGGCCAGCCAACTGAGCTACCGCAATGCCTCCGTCGTGGAGACGACCGCCAAAACAGATTGGAAATTGTCGACCTGCAAATTTCTGGAAGCGGAGGCCACTCAGTGTTTCATCGCCTCATCGGCGGATGTGGTTCTGATTGCCTTCCGAGGTACCGAGAGCTTGGGCGACTGGCTGGGCAATCTAAACACCTTTCCCAAATCACGGCCCTATGGCACAGTTCACCGGGGTTTTTATTTTGCCTTCCAGGATGTGAGACCTCAGTTGGAGGACGAACTACGAGAGTTCGCCGGGCGTTCCCTGTTGCTCACCGGTCATAGTCTTGGGGGCGCTTTGGCGACCATTGCGGCAGCGGAGTGGCAGGGGGGATATTCCATCAAAGGGATCTACACCTACGGGCAGCCTGCGGTCGGCCGAGGTCAGTTTCTCAGGTTCATGGGCGAGCACTACGGCGATCAGTTCTTCCGGTTCGTCAATGATGACGACATCGTCCCCCGGGTCCCGCCAAACTTCTGGCATGTGGGACAGCTGTACCATTTTGATTCGCGAGGTCGCCTCAAAGCTCAGAGGGAGTCTCTTGGCACCACCACCGAAAGTGATGGTCCCCCGATGCTCTCCGAGGCCGAGTTTAACCAGCTTCGAGGGCAGTTGCTGATGGAGCAAGCTCAAATGCAGTCTGGCGCGCAGACTGAGGCTGTGGCGGCTCCTGAGCTGGAGGGGTTTTTTCCGAGTGTCCGGGATCACCGACTCGATGAGTACATTGCCAATATTGCGGCGATGGTTCGGTGAGAGTGTTTCGTTTCGCGTATCAGCTCCCCTTGGAGACTGTCGGCATGAGTTTGCCGTATCCCCAAAACACGATTTGGTATGTGGAGGCCAGCGACTGGGGCGGAAGCCCCACAGCCGGCAGTGCTGTTGCGGTGCGGTTGCAGAAGAAAGGGGAAGCTGACACTGCGAAAATCTATCTCCTCACCTGTGCTCATGTCATCCGTGGCAAATCCCAAGATGGGAAGGATGGGTACGGCCCACCGCTGCCCCAGATCCGGGCGTGGCCACCGGGATCAAAGTACGGCGAGCACCCAGGCTGCAAAGTGCGGATTGCCGACAACTTGAGGGAGCTGACACCCGGCGATGTGCCGTCCTCGAATCCAGCTGATGTTGCTAGCGATTGGGTTGTGTTGGAGTTTCTGGAACAAACCCAGGATTCGATTCCAGGGGCGTTTGTGTGGGTGACTGCCTGTCAAGGCCATTCTTATCAGGTTGTGGGGTTCCCGGGAGGAAAGAACTCTTTTTTCCAAGACAAGAGCGTGGTTCCGACCCAGTGTCCCGGTAAGTTTACTTACCGGGAAGAAACAGACGGAACGCTAACACTCGTTGGTGTGAACACCCAGGCGGGGGTCAGCGGCGGCGGGGTGTTTGAGGAAGGCTGGCGTGGCTTCGTCGGTATTCATCGATCGCGAGCAGGTCCGCAACTGCAGCTGTTGCTGGTGTCAGCATCGGCGGTCAAGGTAGAGCTATCTCAGTCAGGATATGAACTGGCAGGCCCACTCACCATTCCAACCTTTGATCCCACCTGGCATCCGTTGGCCAACGGCCATCCCCCGGAATGGGCCTCCTCTTGGGGCGAAGACCACTTGGGAGTCTGGGCGGCCTTGGCCGTTGATACCGTCCGAGCCCGCCTTCGCTGAATTCGTCCAGGACGATTCACTATGGGTTCCCCTCAGAATGAACCAGGACGATTGGACGCTGAAGGTCCGCAACACGAGGTTTGGCTGACCGACGGGTTCTGGCTCGCTGAGACGCCTTGCACGCAGGAGTTCTGGGAAGCGGTCATGGGAAAGAATCCCAGCCACTTCCGAGGACCACTCCGGCCCGTCGAACAGGTGAGTTGGCACGATTGCCAGCAGTTCCTTGAGCAACTCAACACTCGGCTTCCGGAGTGCAATCTCACCCTTCCCACGGAAGCCCAGTGGGAATATGCCTGCCGCGCAGGGACGACCACTGCCTTGTATTCCGGCCCGATGAGAATCAACAAGCATCGCTCAGCTGAACTCGATCCCATTGCTTGGTACTTCGCCAACAGCGACTCCGAGACGAAGGCGGTCCGCAAAAAGGAGCCCAACGCTTGGGGCCTGTACGACATGTTGGGCAACGTTCGGGAGTGGTGTTTGGATGGCCAACGAACCTACACCCCCGACACAGCCGTGAACCCGATTGGCTCGGTCGCCAAGGGTTCTAACCGTGCTGTCCGCGGTGGGGGCTGGCTCGACCTCGCGCAGGGCGTGCGCTGTGCTGTCCGCTACGGGAACCGCCCCGTCAACCGCTACTACAACCTCGGCCTCCGGTTTGCTCGAGTTCAGGAAAGCCAGTAGCAGCGGAGCCGAAGGATCAGGAGTCGGGGCGGATAAGGCGGAGCCCCGCCCACGACTGATCAAGAAGGCGAAGCGACAGGTGAACAGATCAGAACATTTGTCCACAGAGCACTAGTGAGCAAACGAATATAATGTAATCGGGGGGTACACTGGAGCAGTGTCAGCAGGGATTCCGAGCGGCTCTTCCCAAATGAGCTGCTGGGAGAGATCATGATCGGCGAAAACCCTGCGGATGCCTGAGCTCGACACCATTGCCCCATTCAGGATGTGAAGGATGAGATCCCGCCAAATCATCGTGGCTCTGTTCGGTTTGCTCCCCCTGCTGGGATGGGAGAGCGTCTTCGCCCAGCAAGCCGATTCCAGTTCGAAGGCCCAGTCAGCCCCGGCGTCCAAGGCCACACCCAGCAAGGGCCGCAGCCTCAGCGAGCTACTCGGTGGGCCGCTCAAGGAAGGCGTCCCCGGTGAAGTGCAGGCGTTGCGCCGGGAGTATCTCCAAGCCATGCTCCAGTGGCACCGCAAGAGTCGCGACGAGCAAATCGCTGCTGGCAAGGCCCTGACGTCTTCTGCCTTCTCGAACCCTCCGGCTGTCGTCGCCGAGTTCGCCCCGCGTTTCTTCAAGGCTGCCGAGAAGTACGCCGGCACCGACGATGCCTTGCCGTTTCTCGAGTGGTGCCTGTTTACCGACCCGACGCCCGGCAACAAGACCACCCGGGCCGCACTGGATGTCCTGCTGGAGAAAAACCTCGATTGTGCGGGATTGGCCGAGACGCTCACCCGGTTCTCGCGACTCCAGGGCAAACTCGGTGGTGACTACGAGAAAATTCTCAAGCGAATCATTAAGGAAACTCACCACGACGAAGTTCGTGCAGCCGCCCACTTTGCCCGTGCTGAAGGGGCCATAAAATCTGCTGGCTCTGACAAGTCAGAAGACGGGGAGGCGAAAGGCGTGCGAGAGGCTGCGGTCGCCGACTATCAGACCGCCCTTCGATTGGCACCTGAGGGTCCCTTTGCTCCGGTCGCCCAGGGAGCTTTGTACAAGATGAAGAACCTGCAGGTCGGGATGAAAGCCCCAGAGATCGTCGGGAAGGATCTTCAGGGCCAACCGATCAAGCTCTCCGATTTCTCCGGCAAGGTTGTGATGATCAGTTTCTGGGCTACGTGGTGTGGTCCTTGTATGGCCATGATCCCGCATGAACGTGAGTTGGTCCAGAAATTCGCGGATGCTCCGTTTGTGCTCGTGGGAGTCAACGGGGATCAAGATCCCCAAGAGGCCCACGCAATCGCCAAGAAAAACGGGGTGACCTGGCGAAGCTTTTGGGACGGGCCCAAGGTCGGCGCCGGGAAGATCTCCACGCTCTGGAATGTTCGAGGATGGCCGACGATCATCCTCATCGACCACAAGGGAATCATCCGCGCCCAGGGCCACTGGGTCGACGACAAGCTCCTCAAGAAGCTCGTGGATGAAGCTCAGAAGCAGTGAAACTACGCGGCGGACATCAGCCGTTGGCTTGGCTAATTGGAATCCAAATTTCCGGCTGGCTGAGCCGCTTGAGCGTGAGATTTTCCGAGCAAGAACTTCTGCAGTCCCGGGAGATCATCGGTGTTGATCAGGTCAACACCGGCTGCGAGGAGTTCCGCCCACAGGCTTTGGCGTTCCGGAGTCGCCCAGAAACGAACCTTGCGTCCAGCCGCATGGGCTTTGGCGACGATGGCCGCAAGCTTCTCTCGCTGGGCCTCTGGCATGGGCCCGCGGCCGTCCCAGGAGAAGTGGCTGCCCCAGCGGTCGCTGATCAGCGGAATCAAGTGAGCCGGAGCATCGGAGCCAAGATCGCCAAGACGCCCATCGATGCCGGCGTAGCGAACCTTCTGCTGGGTGATCGTCTCGCGTGGCCGACCGCCACTGATCACCACCGTCACCGCACCAGGGGTTACCTTTCCCTCTCGCACTCTCGTCAGCATCTCGGCGTACTCCGCCAACACTTCGTGCAGTTGTGCGTAGGTCTTCTCAGCATCGGTTTTGATGTCCACCAGCAAAATCAATGACGGACCTTGGGGATAGACCCGACCGTTGCCAGCCTGAACACGTTTCTTAAGAGGATCGAGGTAGAGCTTCTGCAGCGTGCGTCCCGGACGCAGTTTGACCTCGGCCCAAAAGTGACCAACGACCAAGGTGTTGTCCTCGGTCAGGAAGATATCGGCCTCGATGCTGCAGAACCCGTGATCCAAGGCGTCGAGCAAAGGTCGGTCGTGGTAATAGTCGTTGTGAGCGTGGGCACCCGGCAAAGGCTGGGCCGATTCGGCAGGCTGAGCGGCCCGGTCAGCTTGGTTGTTCTTCTCGACTTGATTGCCTTCATCGGCACCGACGACCAGCGGCAAACCGACAAGCAGAAGCCCGGCCAACAGGCCCGAGCAAAAAACGTGTGGAATCATTGAGTTGCCTGTGATGAGAAAGCCCAGGTTGGCTGGAAGAGTCATGACCGAGGCAGTCTCACTTGTCGCTTGGCTCAGGGCAACAAGCCATCCGCTCAAAAACCGTGTTTTGAGGGTCAGATCAGTCTTCGGAGTGATCGCCGGTGGGGTTCAGCCGCTGTCGGAGGTAGCGGGCTCGCTCAATGTTGCGGTCCACGGTGTCCATCTCAACTCCGCGGAGCTTTTGGAGATGGGCAGGCTGAGTGTGGATGAACAGCTCGTTGATTTGGGGGATCCGCAAGTTCTCGATCAGACCCAAGTTCACGCCCATGCGAATGTTGCTGAGCAGATCCATCGTCTCTTCGGAGCTGATCGTTTGCACATGCTGCAAAATCCCATAGGAGCGATGGACTCGGTCATCCAGCTTTTCGCGACTTTCGTCGCGGAGGACCTGCCGAGCTTGTCGTTCGTACTCAATGATCACCGGAACAACATCGCCCACTCGCTCGACAAGCTCTTCCTCGCTGCGGCCCAGGGTGATCTGATTGCTGATCTGGTAGAAATCGCCCATCGCTCGTGAGCCCTCGCCGAAGAAGCCACGCACTGCCAAATTGATCTTCTGCAGGCTGCGAAAGACCTTCTCAATCTGACGAGTGATCACCAACGCGGGCAGGTGGAGCATCACGCTGACACGCATCCCGTTGCCAACATTGGTGGGACAGGCGGTCAGATAGCCAAGCTTGTCGCTAAAAGCATAGGTAACGAGTTTTTCCAAGCCGTCGTCAAGACGAGTGACTTGTTCCCAGGCGGCTCTGAGGTCAAAGCCGCTGCGCATGACTTGGATACGCAGATGGTCTTCTTCGTTGACCATCAAGCTTGTTTGCTCAGTCCGGGCGATGGCCACACCACGAGGGCCTTCTGCCTCGGAGAGTTCCCGGCTGATCAGATGGCGTTCGACGAGGAACTGGCGATCCAGGGGGCTAAGGTCGTCAACATCGATGTAAGGCGTTCTCTCGCCCAGGACAGCCTCGGTACCTTCCAAGATCGCTTGCCGGAGGATCTGCTCAATCTGCTGGCGATCAGCCAGCGAGGCACGGTTCATAAAGGGAAAATCAGCCAGGTTGCGGGCCAGCCGCACCCGACTGCTCATGACGATATCCGACTCGGGGCCGCTGCCTCGGAGCCACTCGCCAGCAGTTGCTGCTAGATCGTCCAGTCGCACGGCTTTTCTCACCAGTCTGTCAGGCGCCCGTTGATCAGGCTGACCCATCGATTCCAAGCTGATCTGAGATCAGAACGCCACCAAGATGTGCCACATAAGCATTTTTCATTCCTCAGGACCAACAGCCCATAAAACCTTAGCGACCGGCAAAAACTTGGCAAGCTAGAAGTCTTTTTGGCTTGGCGGCTTTGTCCCAATGGTCAGCCAAGTGAACTTGAGAGGCTTTGTCCGGCTGCGATGAGAAGCAGCCTCGATCAGGCGACCGAAGCCCACTCCTTGACCGTCCACCTCGACAGTTCACCTGGAGACATTCTGAAAACAACGCTTGGCAGACCCAAAGTCCCTTTGGTTTTCCACCATCAGGTCCATTGTCCAGGGCATCCTTCCGCCAAAGATTGCCTCCGGTATGGTTTGCCTCGGGTATGGTTTGCCTCGGGTATGGTTTGCCTCGAGTATGGTTTGCCTCGGGGACGGTTTGCCTTACCCAAGGCATCTTATACGCGTTGGGATCTCTGGCCTGCTTTGATGCCCCCAGGCCCCCTACAATCCGTCTGGGACAGCGAAGCTGAATAATCTACCAAGCCGCTACAGGCCGACAAGCAAACCACCCAAATCCTCTCTGAAAAGTGCCCGAACCAGCAGATGCCATAATCTAGCTTGCTTTTGAATGGTTCCCGGAAACGATCAGGTGGCGTGGGGTTTTTTCCATTTTTCCTCGATGCTGTGGATTTGGTCGCGGATCTCGCCGGCGCGTTCGTAGTCTTCCAGCTCGACAGCTTCTTTCATTTCTCGACGCAATCGGATGAGTTCTGTTCGCGCGTCGGTGTCGCCGGGCGAGGTTTTGGGATGTTTGCCGGTGTGCTTGGCAGCGCCGTGGATATTCCAAAGCAACTGCTCAAGCTCTTCGGCGAACTCCACATAATCGTGGGGGCAGCCGAGCCGTCCTTGATTTCGGAACTCGCTGAAGGTGATGCCACAGACCTGACAGGTTTTGCTGTCAAGTTCAGCCAGCTCCTTGCCGGCCTTCTCGAGGGCACCGCTTTGCAAGTGTTCCTGAAGGACAGGCCCCAGTCCGGCAAAAGGGGAGACAACCGGGTCGGGTTCGGTCTGCTTCAGATACTCTTTGGCGTGTTCTTCGCAGAAATGATATTCGACGGCTTTTTTGTTCACGATCTCCGTGATGTGAAACGTTGCCGGCTTTTGGCACTTTTGGCACTTCATCAGCAAGGCACCTCCTGTGAGATCTCAGAAACCGTCCCAAATCAGGTCGAGGTCCTCAAGGTCCTCCGATCGCAAAGTCATCCGATCGCAAAGTCATCCGATCGCAAAGTCATCCGGTCGCAAGATACTCCGGTCACAAGATACTCTCGCTGTTGAGGGCAACGACCAAGGACTGTTGTCTTTTTATGCTCACGGTTTGTCGGACCCAGTCACGAAACGAGCAAACTGTCATGATTGTTGACCGGGAACCACACCAAAGGCTGCCCTCGCTGGCTTAATCCAGAGTGGGGACCTGTGGCAAGAAAGCCCCTTCTGCTGAGTTCGTTCGAAGGCCTCTTGCGATGTGTTGACGCAGCAAGCGACTCTGCTCGAATAGGACAACAGGTCGCCGCGGTCACTTTGGCCGAGATCCCGCCGCTGTTTTCCGAGATCTCGCCTTGGGTGGATTCGATCGTTTTTATTCGATCGTTTTTATTCGATCGTTTTTATTCGACCGCTTCCGGCGAACCGAGCACGATTCTTAGAGATCCTCAGGGTCGCTGGCAAGAGGCCACGACCTGAGGAAATAGCAAGTAATTGTATCGGTGGCCCCCCTCTGGTCAAGCCAGCCTGCCCCCCCATACAGTTGGTGCAATTCTTTCCCCCAAAGTCAGAACGGCTGACAACTCGGGACCGGTTTCGGCCGGCCATGTGCTTCTTATGCCTCATCTGCCCCACTTGTCGGACTTTCGTCAACTCGTCGCCTTGCTCCATCAAGTTCCAGTCCACACAACAAGCCCACCACCTTTGGGGGGAACACCTTCCGATCAGAAGAGCGGCCCACAATCCGATGAGGCGATAGGGGCTTTGGGAGGGGGGCAAGAGGGTCTCCAGCAGGGGACATTCTGGGGCGAGCAAGTTCAGTTGGTTCCCGTCTACCGTCGTCTCACCAGTGATACGCTCACGCCGGTGCTAGCGTTTGCCCGATTGGCAGGCGAGACCAACACACCGGCCTGTCTGTTTGAGAGTGTCATTGGTGGTGAAAAAGTTGGCCGGTATAGTTTTCTGGCTGTGGACCCTCTGTTGGAGCTGGAAGCACACCATCGCGAGGTGCTCATTCGCCGCTACAGACCGCAGCAAGCCACACCCCACCAGCAACGATGGGCCTCCGAGGACCCGCTCTCCGACCTTGAAAAGCTTGTCGCCAAATACCAGGCCAAGCACCTCTTTGATCTCCCACCGTTTTGCGGGGGAGCGGTGGGCTACGCTGGTTACGATACCGTTCGCTACAGTGAACGGCTGCCCAACGCACCGGGAGACGATCGCAACCTGCCCGATTTGGCGTTTGCCCTTTATGACTCGATGGTCGTCTTCGACCACATCACCAAAACCGTCCTGGTGATCGCACTGGCAGACGTCAGCCAGCCAGGCCAGGCCGATTCCGCTTATTCCCAAGCTGCCGCTCGCGTCGACCAGTTGGTCGCTCGTCTCAACGGTGGTCAACTCCCCAGTAGTCAGCTCGCCAGTAGTCAGCTCAGCTCCGACCAATCGAGCGGGCCGTTGCTGGAGATGGCCGACATCCAGACCACCGGCGAGGTGACCTTGGAGTGGACTTCCAACTTTCGCCAGGATCAGTTTGAGGAGGCCGTCAACCGCTGTCTGGAGTACATCCGAGCAGGAGACATTTTTCAGGTTGTCCTCAGTCAGAGGTTACAAACGCCCCTGACGGTTCCGGCTTTTGAGATCTACCGGACACTTCGGGTGGTCAATCCGAGCCCGTTTATGTTCTATGTCCGCCATCCCACAGTCACCCTGGTGGGCAGTTCCCCGGAGATCCTTGTGCGGGTTGTGGAAGGTCGGATCACTGTCCGTCCTCTTGCTGGTACGCGACCAAGAGGGGCTACTGAGGCAGAAGACCGGCGGCTGGCGGAGGAGCTCTTGGCTGACCCCAAAGAACGCGCAGAACATGTGATGCTCGTTGATTTGGGTCGCAACGACGTTGGACGTGTGGCTTGCTATGGCAGCATCAACCTCAGCGACGTGATGGTCATCGAGCGTTACAGCCACGTGATGCACATCACCTCCAACGTCACCGGCCAGCTGACCGAGGACCGAACCGCTTTTGATGCCCTTCGTGCTTGTCTGCCCGCCGGCACCGTCAGCGGCGCCCCCAAGGTCCGTGCTATGGAAATCATCGACGAGCTGGAACCGCATCGCCGTGGGCCCTATGCGGGAGCAGTCGGCTACATTGACTTCAGCGGCAACATGGACACCTGCATCGCTCTACGAACAATGGTCGTGCACAACCAAACCATCTCCATCCAAGCCGGGGCCGGAATCGTCGCCGACAGCGATCCGGCCACCGAGTACCAAGAGACACTCAACAAAGCCCGAGGCCTGCTCAAAGCCGTCGAACTCACCCAACGCAGAGTCCAAGCCCAGTCCTCACTTCCCCATAACCCCTTCCCCAAGAAAAAATATAGCCAAAATGACTAAAAATTATTGCTAGTGCTAACTCTTGGCAAGAGTCAGCTTCTGCAAGAGCGAACCTGGTCGGGGCATTCCGAGCCTGGAGATGTCAGTGACCACACAACGGAGAGGCGGTCGGCTGATGCAGATTGAAGGTTGGGAGGTCGAACTTCGTCAGAGCCCCACAGGGCGCTACTCGCTGGTGGTCTGTCTGCATTCAGGAGGCCACACCGGTGTGGGCGAATCAACTCCGCCACCATCCCCTCATCGTCTTTGCAGCCAATGGGCTGAAGCAGCGTTTCTGGGTATCACTGATCACCTAGCGCCTCGGATTCTCGGCCAATGGGTGGGCAACCCTCAAGAATTGCAGGGTCATCTGGAGGAAGTGCTGGGAAACTCGTATGCCAAAGCCGCGATCGATCTGGCTTGGTGGGACCTCTGGGCACGTGTCCAAGGGATCTCTCTGGCTGATTGTCTCGACAATGTGCATCCCCGAGCTCGCGAAGCTGTCGCTTGGGGGCAAAACCTCCCGTTGATGCATTCTCAAGATGAGCTCGTGGCTGCCTTGGCTGAGGCGCAAAGTCGCGGACAGCAGCATTTGCGGCTGGAAGTGAACCCCGCTGCGGATCTGGAAGTCCTGCGGGCCCTCTCCCAGCATTCCCCAGAAATGCTAGTGCAATTAGCCTGCGGCGGCTATTATGACGATCCTGCTCAAGGTGAGGCCCTCTGGAGGTTTACCGACTTCGCGCCGACGTCGGTGGAACAGCCGTTGGGGACAGACAATCTGTGGGGACATGCCTGTCTTCAGGACAATTTGGCTGTCGATGTGTGCCTCTCGGCCTCGGTCGACTCGGCCGCAGCCGTGGAGCAAATTGTCGAGATGGGGGCCGCCCGTCTGGTGGCGTTGGATCCTTGTCGGGTTGGTGGCCTGACTCCCGCTTTGGGCATCTTGGAGATTTGCCAGCAGAGCGAACTGCAGTGCGTTGTGCAGGCAGACCCAGGGCTCGGTTTGGCTGGACACGTGGCCCTGCTGCTGGCCACCCGCGAAGGGGTTTTGCCCTGGGGACTGTGGACGGCCGCCCCGGTCCAGCCTTCTGGCTCAGAGAGTCTTGGCGACCCGGACGGAGTGCCTCCGGGGAAGGCCCCCGAGCAATCCCAAGCCCGATTGCCGAAAACGCCCTTCTGGGGCGAAGAAAGCATGGAGGGCGAGTTTCAATTGCGATTGCCCTCCACAACTGACACCCCACGCTTAGCTTTGCCAGGAAAGATCCTTCAACAAGCTTCCAAGCCTGCCAGCTTCGGCGACAGCAGCCCATTTCGCACAGCCACCCCATAAACGATCCCCTCAAAGCTTAGATCTTGGATCGGCTGAAAAAGGCCTGGTAGATACCAAAGACCACAACCCCAGGAATCAACACAAACATCGGAACAAAGCCAAAGATAGCAAGCAAAAACAACAAAGTGATGATGACATATCCCATCGCGACCGGTCATCCGTTGGTGATTCGTGTCATGGCTTAAGCCTTGAGGCACTTTGGCAACCCAAAAGCTTCCAGCGAGTCAAAAGCTTCCAGCGAGTCAAAAGCTCTTGAAAACTCAAATGCCCCTCTGGTCATCAGAAATCGTGCTTGAAAATGGCCAGATTGGAAACGGCCAGAACACAGACTTGTGACAAATTTCCGGCCTGGGTCTGCACGGAGCCTTTGCCGACGTGTAGCACAAGGCCAACGCCCCTCCTAAATTGAAGCCAAGCGATCTCACCAAGCAGGCACACCAACGGTCGGGTAAGCCAACTGCTTGTTATTGCCCAACGGCTCTTGCTCCACGATGTCAGCGTCTGATCTGCTATGCCTCGATCGACTCAAGTGCATTACCCCAGCAAAAACCCCCCAAAGAACTGCAGGTTCAGCACTCGCTGGCTGGGCATCCATTGGACAAGCCGGGCGACCTTCTTCAGAGCATCTTCGGTGGCTGTCTGTGGAGAAGCTGCCTGTGGAGAAGCTGTCTGTGGAGCAGCTGGGACATTCGGACGAGTCGGCTTGTGGTTGGTGGTGGTCTTGGCGGTTGTCGCGGGGCTGTCTGGTTGCGGGAGCTCTGAGGAATCCAAATCTCAGCAGACCAACAAGAAACTTCAAAAGAAGGAAAAAGCTCAGCGGCCTGATTTCGAGATTCGTGAGGTTCGGTCCCTTCCCAGTACGGAACTGGCCATTGTTGGCAGCTATAAGCCCGGGCACTGGGGAACCGCCAACGTCGACGTTGTTGCTAACCGTTACGATTACCAGGCTTCCTTGGAGATCAACCCGAAGGTCAGCATCCGCACGATGCCCTTTGAGATCCTGGGACGAAAACCGATCAGTCTCGCTAAAGAACAGCCCAAGGTCGTCGAAACCCTGTTCTACGTGCCCAGGCAGTATCTCGAGAGACCGGTGAGTTCTGAACTGCTGACCCGCTCGATTCCCTTGCAGGCAAGTCTCACCAGCCGGCGGGGCAGCCGCTTGCCTTATTCCTTGACTCTCAAACTCAAGCCTCTCTCCGATTTTCAGTTCTTCTTTGTGGTGCTGGCCAAAGAGCCCTCTCGCTATCGGTATCTGGAGGTCTTGCCGGCCTTTGACGCTCGTTGGCCCGGGTCCGTTCCGGGCGAGCAGAACAAGCCGAACTACCCAGGACGCTACTACAAGCTGGTCCTCCCTCTGCCCCCAGGCTCGGTGACCACCACAGGACAACCGGTTACGGAGTTCCCCTTGCCCTCGCGTTCCCTCTGTTGGACGGCGATTGCTTACGTGATCTGGGACGATTTGGACCCAGACGCTCTAACAAGTGCTCAACAACGAGCTCTTGTGGATTGGCTTCACTGGGGTGGGCAACTGATCATCAGCGGGCCGGACTCACTGCCGAAGTTACGCAATTCGTTCTTGGAGGATTATCTCCCAGCCGATGCCGATGGGTCGGTGACCTTTGCTGGCCAAGATTTTCTCGCGCTCCAGGCGGACCGCTGGATGACTTCGCGGGATCTGGAGGCGTTCTCAGGCAAAGGCTGGAGTGGAGAACGCCTCAAGCTCCGTCCCAACGCTCGGCAGCTTGTGCCGAGTTCGACCACGACACCGCCGCTGGTGGTCGACAAGCAGGTCGGCCGCGGGCGTGTGGTCGTCACAGCGATTCGGTTGACGCAGCCCGATTTGCCGCGGTGGATGTTAACGGACGATTCCTTCTTAAACGCGGGCCTGCTGGGACGGAGTCGACGCGAGTATCGCCGGTCGAGTCAATCTGGGTTCGACGAACTCTCCTTCCGCTGGGTGGCCCCCCCCGCGGTTGCTGGAAACCAAGTGCAGCACCAACTCTCAGCCGAGATCGCACGCTTTGCTCCAGAGCATGTTTCTCGGTTGTGGTACTTCTCCCGGGATACAGACCCCGACAAGCGGCGACCGGCCTGGCTCCAGGATCAGGTCGATCAGGCCAATCTGCGAGATGACCCTAGATCGCTTCAGTTTGAGCGTGTGGCCTCAATGGAGTTCAAGGCCCCCAAGGCCCCGCAAGCGGCATGGGACGACTTCAACGGTGTCGCCGGTGAGAGTCGCGAGGAACTCAAGGATCTGGATATTCAAGTTCCCGAGCGATTGTTTGTCGCCAAGGTTCTTCTGATTTATCTGCTGGTTTTGGTGCCGGCCAATTGGCTGATCTTCCGGCTGATAGGCAAGGTCGAATGGGCTTGGATCGCCGCTCCGGTGATTACCATCGCCTATACGATCTTTGTGATTTACACCGCTGAGGTGAGTCTCGGGTTTGCCCGCCACCGGACCGAGGTCGCCATCTTGGAGATCCAGCCAGGCTACCAACGTGCACATCTCACCAGGTATCTGTCCCTCTATGCTTCCCTAGCGACCACTTACGACCTGACGATGCAGGATCCGTCGAGTTTGGTCCGCCCTTTCCCTGACGGCTCAAACCCAACCGGCCAGTGGCAAACTAACTTGGAGTTAGTTCAGGATGAATCCTTGCGTCTGGAGGGCCTCTCTGTGGACAGCAACTCGCAAAGGCTCGTCCATGCCGAGCAGATGTTCGACTTAGGAGGCTCCATTTCGTTGAGCCCCAATGGTCCGGATCTCTATGAGCTAACCAATCAAACGGATTGGGATTTGCGAGGCGCGGAGTTTCACACAGGCACAGGCTACTTGCCTCTCGGAGACATTGCCGCCGGGGATTCTGTGCCAATCCCGTTGCAAGAGCTGCGGCCGTTGACAAGCGACTCCCTGAGCTCAACGCAGCGAGCATCGGGGGGGCGTCCTGATCGTCAGCCGCCAGACGCTCAGCAGAACGCAGCTGAAGTCACTGACCTCGAACCGGAGAGGCCTCAGCCTTCTCAGACCAATCGGACCGCACGCGATCGACTCGAGAAGCTTTGGAGACAAGCCCAGAAGGTTCCCCAAAACCGTGACCACTGGCGGTTGATTGCCTGGAACGACAAGCCGCTTCCGGGTGTCCAAGTCGACCCGCCTTTGGAAATCCGACAACAATCCACCTTGATTGTGGTCCATCTGCGATACCCAGAGACCAAGCCCCAAGCAGACAGGGTTCCCTTGAGGCGGTTTCCCGAGCTTCTCAACATCCAGGCTTGGCAAGACGCTCTGCAGCGTTCCCAGAAACAGCCCGATCCCCAGCCTCCGCAAACAAATCCACAACCAGGATCTCAAGGCCCCAGAGAGTCTCTCCAGAACGCTCCTGCAAATCGTCTCAGAAACTCAAGCGGCTAGCCTTGGGCACACCCTGGCGGTTGCTCAAACTACAAGCACCGCCTCTTGGAAATCAACGCAGCAGAATACCTTCGAGGTTGGCAACGTCCCAAGGGGTCCGTCGGGCATTTCCCCGCCGACGGTGCCCGCCAAAGCAACCAGGTCATCAACAGCCCAATGATTGAACTGAGAAACTTCGGAAAACGGTACGGAGAATTCACAGCAGTCGAGCGATTAAATCTCAAAATCGACGCTGGGGAAATCTTTGGGTTCATCGGCCCCAATGGCGCCGGCAAGAGCACCACCATTCGGTTCCTGGCAACCCTGTTGCGGGCGACCTATGGAGACGGCATGGTCAACGGTCACAGTGTCAGCCGCCAGCCAATGGAGGTCCGCCGAAGTATCGGCTACATGCCCGATAGCTTCGGCGTCTACGACGGGATGCGCGTTTGGGAGTTCTTGGACTTCTTTGCGGTGGCTTATCAAATCCCCCGTCGTCGCCGCAAGGAGATCATCGAGGCCGTTCTCGACATGGTCGACCTGACCCACAAGCGCGAAGATTTCGTCAATGGACTTTCTCGAGGAATGAAACAGCGACTATGCCTGGCCAAAACCCTGGTCCATGAACCCCCAGTGCTGATCCTTGACGAACCGACCAGCGGCCTGGATCCCCGTGCCCGGATGGAGGTCAAAGCGTTGCTGAAGGAATTACGCTCCATGGGCAAGACCATTCTCATCAGCAGCCACATCCTGGCAGAGCTGGCCGACTGCTGCACGGCCATCGGCATCATCGAGCGGGGCCAGTTGCTGATGCATGGACCCATTGAGGAGGTCTACCGCCAGATTCGCGGCAACCGCATGCTCACCCTCAAAGTCCTGGGCGACATGGCCGAAGTGGAACGAGCCCTGAGCTTGATCCGATCGAACCCCGCGACTCTCGGATGCCACGCCGATGGCTCTCGCATTACCCTGGAACTCGATTGCCTCGACGACGGCGTCGCCGAACTGCTCCGCCAACTCGTCACCGCCGGCCTTCGGGTGACCACCTTCTATGACAAAGAACCAACCCTGGAAGATGTCTTTATGACCGTCACCAAGGGATTGGTCACCTAGAACCTTCGATCCAAGGAATGGTGCGCCTCAGGGTTTTCGCCAGCGTTCCAGTATTCGGGGGCGTTCCAGTATTCGGGGGCGTTTTGTAGCTCGTTGGCCGACGTGGCGTTTGCTGCACCGAAGGTGCATCAGCCGGGCAGGCGTTGGCCCCAAGCAGAGGTCGTGGCTTCCTTGGCAACCGCGCGGAACGCCACGCAGGGCCACGAAACGTGGACCCTCCAGCAAATGCCGCCAACTTTGCGCCTGCTTCTTGTTAGGCCAGCTTCTCAGAGCAGCAGGGATTCGACGGCCTGCTTCATCAACGCTCTCCGCTCATCGGAGGAAAGCCCCGAAGCCCTGTTTGCAGCCAGAGCTTTTTCTCAGATCGACCAAGAAAAAGGGAGGTGCGGTTGGTAGGTGGCCATCGGCGAGTTTGAGCCAAGGGGTCTTTTGAGGGATCACAGATCATCGACGGGCAATTCGCTGGCCAGGCGAATCAACAGGAGCCGTTGTTGACGAGGGCTGGCTTTTCGATCGGTGAAACAGTGATCGCCGAGGCTTCCTGGCAGATCGGCATCGCAGGTGATCACCAGAAATTGGCCGGGCGAAAGCGGAGCTGTGAGGGCCAAATCGGTAAACGTTTCGCGATCTCGCCCTGGCTGCATCATCAACACGCCTTCTTGGTTATGGGTCACCCGGTTTGTGGGAAGCCCATAGTGCAGCTCCGGCTGCAAATGAACCAGCACTTGACCGCGGGTGCGGTCCGGCTGGATTTGGACGGCCATCACCCCTTGAGCCAAGGGGAAGGTGCGGCACTCCAGCCCACCTGGGCTTGGCAAAAGCACAGATCGCTCTTGGGCAACCGGCGAGGTTCGCACTTCTCGACGCTTGCCGGGCATCATCTGGCTATGGTGGCCGGTCACTCGCGGTTGGGCTTCAAATTGAGCCACCTGCTCCGAAACGCCTGAGGAAGGGTTGTCCGAAAGATTCAGCGACTCTTGCAACTCCCGCGGCAGTGTTCCCCCGATGACCCCCGCTCGTAACCCATAGTCGGCCAACGCCCGGCGGAGATCCGCCGGGAGAATCGATTCATCCACTTGACGCCACAAGGCTTCGTTGATTGCTGGTTCCCCATGCGGCACCCTCACCAACAGGATGTCCATGGCCACCGCGTCGGAACGTCGTGGAGTCGGCCTCAGGGGATTGGTCGGTTCCTGTGGCCAGGCCACCATCACCGGGTGACATCCCGCGAAGCAGAGCGCCCATCCCGCGGCGATCAACCATCCCAGAGAGACTGCCCATTTCGAGCCGACCACCCATTTCCAGCCGACCACCCATTTCCAGCCGACCACCCATTTCCAGCCGACCACGGTCGAAGGAGTCACCGGGGAAGGCTGAGCGGCTTGTTGGCGTTGGGTCACAGAAAGGCGACCACAAAGAGGAACCTGCGGTGTAGGCATGACCATCTCAGGAATCCGGGCAATTGTGCTCTCATACTGGCAGATCACTCCATCAGTCAAGATCGGCTCAGCCAGGGGCTTCCCTCCAACCTCTGGGATCGAAACAGCATCATTTTGCCCGTCTTTCCCGTCTGGCGAACCAATCCCTCCAACGCACAAACCCTTCAACACACAAACCTTTCAACGCACAAGCCCTTCAGTCGGTCCCAGTCCGCCCAAGAGCGAGCAAAGCCCCGCACGATTAGGAAGAACCCCCTGGTTGCAGAGACATTTCCGACAGATCGGCGGCGTGCCCGATGTCTGCGGCGGCGGCTTCGGTCTGACCGAAGGCTTCGGAGATGTCGGCACGGGTGAGGTAGAACTCAGGGTCGAATTCGTTGAGTTGGATGGCCTGATTGACGTGGGTCAGAGCCTCAGCCAGCTGTCCGGCTCGCAACGAGGCCAAGGCCATACCGTGATGAGCTGAAGGGTCTTGGGGATCGAGACTGACCACTCGTCCAAAAGCCTGTCGGGCTTGGTCCCAATCGGACTGTTGCAAAGCCAACTGACCGAGGTCCATTTGGGCCGACGGATCGCCGGGGGTGAGGATCGCGACTTTGGCTAAGTCTTTTTTGGCTTGGTCGTATTGACCCAAGGCCAGCCGCAATCGTCCGCGGATCTGCACGGCTGCCAAGGGGGGATTCAGCGCCAGGCCCATCACTTGATTGATATCGTGGAGTCCTTCCTGAAGGCGTCCGAGACGCAAGAGGACTTCAGCCCGCACAAGTAACGCCTCGGAATCCAACTTCCACTGGTCCAGCGACCGATCAATCTCGGAGAGGGCTTGGTTGAGCTGCCCTTGGCTGAGGGCCAACCCGGCCAGTCCGATCCTGGCGGCGGGTCGATTGGGATCAATCCGCACCATCTGCCGGAAATCTGCTTCGGCAGCCTGGAGGTCCCCGGCCTCCTGGGCCGTTTTGCCGCGTTGATAGAGCAACTGCAGGAACCGGCCCTGAGCCACAGGAGATCTCTTCAGGTCCGAAGCACCCTCAGCATCCAGCAAGGTTGTCAGCTGCTGACGGGCTTCATCGAAGCGTCCCAGCTCCCGCAGGGCTTCCGCTCGAGCAGGGCCAGCATCTTGTTGTGTTTGCGGCGAATCGTCCTGGTCCAACACCTTGTCCAGATCGGCCAGAGCGTCGGTGGCCCGATTCAAAGCCAGATAACAACGACCTCGTATCAACCGCGAGGTTGTGTCCGAGGAATCGAGCTGTAAGGCGCGATCGAGTGACTCCAGAGCCAGTCGGTAACGCCGCGCATTGAAGAACAACTCGCCACGAAGACGATGCGCCGGGGCATAGTCTCGATCCCAAGCAACAGCCACATCCAACTGATCCCATGCCGCCGTTTGTTGCCCTTGGCTCAGTTGACGAGCTTGCCGGGTTGTCCGCTCAGCCTGATCTCGGGGGTCAGCGCACCCCAACAACACCGCCACAACCACAAAGGCCGGCAGATACCAACTTGGAATCATCGGAGCCCTCTTCATCTCTGTCCCCGTTCTTTTTGTCCCCGTTCTTCTTGTCCCCGTAACGGCCAAGTGGGTGAGCGCACCCAACTGATGGGATGATGCTTCCCAGTTTTCGACCTGACAACACTGTGGTCACAGGCGTCTGGAATTGCCATAGACAGAATCTCTCAAGTTGGGAACACTGCCCGCTGCGTTCCGCATGACAGACCTTCCCTTCTCGTTGGCAGGCCCGGTGCCATGGACGGACACCCCACAGCCACCTTGCCTCAACTGGTGCCTTCTGCGGCCACTGGCCCGCTGGCAGCAACGGACAGCTCCCCAGCAGAGCCTGGCTCGCAAAAGCCTGACCTGCAAAAGCTGGTCCCGCAGTTAGAGCCACTGCCAGAAAACCTGGCAGAGATCTCCACAAAGACGCCAGACACAACGCCTCTGGAAATACAATCAGGCACACCACGGGAGACCTTCCCAGACGGGCAGCCAGCTCCGGCTGAGCCCGACGGAGGGACGGGGCAGGAACCCTCCACTGCCTACCATGCCTCGATCTCAGCAGGTTCGCTCTGGGCGGTTCGTTGCGTGGGTGCCGCTGGATTGGGAATCTGCGGAGGATTAGCCACCGGGGCAGGTCTTTGGGGAGTGCCCACTTTCTCCGAGGCGTTGGCCGGCAGTGCAGTTGGTGGAGGTCTGGCTATGATTGCTGGTCTAGCCGGCTATCTCACAGCTGGTCCGGTTCGAGCGGTGGTCCGTCTTCGTCGCTCACGGGAGGAGACGCAAGCGGAAGTGGTCATCGCTGAGAGCCAGTTCGCCGAGTGCCAACAACACCGAGAGCAGCTAGCCGATCAATACGACCAAGTGCGTGAGGAGATCGTCACGCAGCGCCGCGAGCATCTCCAGCAAGCTTATCAAGAAATCAGCTGCGTCAAACAGGCTGTGGCCCCGGTCCTTGAGGAGGTCCAGCGTCGGCAGTCCAAACTACGAGTCCAAGCAGCCAAAGTCATTGGGCCGATGATGACCAATTATCAGGCAGCCCAAGAAGAATTCGCACGCCGACAGGAGGCCATCGCCCAGGAAATTCGCCAGCGAGCCGAAGAACGCCTGCAGGAGCTGCAAGCTCAGTTCGTTCAGGACTACCTCCGACAGTTTCTCATCAGCAAAGCTCAAGTCGGCGGCGTAGGACCACGGTACAAACAACGCCTGGCCGAGGCAGGAATCGAAACAGCCGCCGACCTCACCGGTGAGCGTTTGGCCAAACTGGGCTCAGGCCATCGGATCGAGGCGATCACTGCGTGGAAAAATCAGCTAACAAAAGAAGCCGAACGCCTTCGCCCCCTAGTTTTGCCCGCTGAAGAATTGGAACAGATTCAGCGGCAACTAGCCACGGAGCGCCAGCGGCTTTTTCGCCGTTGGGACCACTGGCAGAATCGCTGGCGGTCCCAAGCCGAACTGCTGCGCAAGCAGTACCAAAACGAGGTTGAGAAGCTCGACCGTGTTGGCAATTCTGCTCAAGACCGGGCCAAGGAGCAAATCCAAAGCATCTGGTCCGCTGCGGTGGAACAGTCTCAAAGAAGCAACACCGATTTGGTATCCCGCCGTGCAGCCCTACGCGATCAAGTCAACAAGGCGGTCACCGCCGAATGGCAAGCCGCACGAAGGGCACATCGAGCCCAGCGAAAGGCATTGCTCGCCCAGCGACGCTGGGAGCAACATGTGCGACTATCCTTCGGCCAGTATCTCGCCCTGGTTGTCCTTGGCCGCAACTCCACGGGTTCCAACAGGACATGCACTGGTCTTTCTTCCCCAAGATCGCCGTCTCTCAGGACGCCTCTTCCCACCGAACCATCTCCGCTTTCTGCCTAACTCATAGCCTTGTTCCGGCCTCTCTCAAGACCAGCGTTCACCCACCTCAACTCCCTCGGCCAAAAGCTCACCAGACCAAGCAATTCCACAAATCGTATCGGATTGGTGACCAACCAGTTTTTCAACGTCACTTCACATAAAAACCGTCAGTCATTCGGTATTTGCTTGAACGTTTTCCAGAACAAGCAGCGAAGATGAAAGCGTGAGGGGCTGAAGTACTGTACATTTGATCAAAATCTCAACAAAGTTGTGCCGCATCGAGTGTGCAGATTTGGTAAAATACGAGCCGGCGGGCGGTGTTCTTTTTCATAGAGCCCCACCAAAGCGTTGTGGTTGGCCAGGTGGCCTGCAAGGTTGCTGAGTCTTTGGGGAACGATTGCGCTTTGAGGGATCGGGCACCGGGGCGTGGACAGGACAAGATGAAGGTTCACAAGGGCATCAGCGTCTCCCCAGGGGTTGCCGTCGCCCGCGCGTACTGCATTGACGAGGTTTTTGTTGGGGTCTTTACCGAGCTGGCCGATGGAACGGAAGTGTCCGTTGAGGTCCGCCGGTTTGAGGAGGCCTGTGGCAAGACCTCGATTGAACTGCAGTCGCTCCGAGCGAAGGTGGCCCAACAGATTGGGTCGGAGGCGGGAGAGATCTTTGCGGCCCACGAATTGATTCTCAAGGACCCGGCTTTTCGCTCAAAGGTGATCCACGGCATCACCGAGCGGCGGTTGACCGCTCCGGCCTCCTTGGGCCAAGTGTTGGACGAATACAGCCTGCTGTTTACGCAAACCGAAGATGCCTACCTCCGGGAACGGCTGGTGGACCTGCAGGATGTCATTCAAAGGCTCAGCAGCCATCTCAGCGAGGCCCTGGATCCTCGCAGCAACGCCCTGGCTGGTCCTGTGATCGTCGTGGCCCGGGAGTTGATGCCCTCCCAAGCCCTCGTCATCGGCGACCTGGATATTGCTGGCTTTGTCACCGAAGGGGGAGGCCCCACCAGCCACGCCGCCATCATTGCCCGAGGACGCGGCATCCCAGCGGTGACCGGTGCCGAGGGAGTCCGCCGACATATCAAAACCGGGGATCTGGTGATTTTGGATGCTCGGGAGGGACATGTCGTCACCGGCGCCGGCACCGAAGAAGCGGCCGCTTACCGAAAGCTGCAGCGAGAATTCGTGGACCTCAAGGACCGTTTGGCCTCCAACCGCGACAACCCCGCCAAAACCGCCGATGGCGAATTCATTGAGCTGTTGGCGAATATCTCCTCAGTTGATGACGCCCGTGCTGCCTCAGCGATGGGCGCCAACGGAGTCGGACTCTACCGCACCGAGTTTTACTTCCTGACACACCCGGGGCTGCCCGATGAGGAAGAACAGCTTGCCGCTTACCGCGAGGTGGTCAGGGCCAGCCCCAATCGACAAGTCACCTTAAGGACTCTGGATCTCGGAGGAGATAAAACCACACCGTATTTGGATAATCACCGAGATGCCAACCCATTTATGGGCTGGCGATCACTGCGGATCTCTTTTGAGCACCCGGAGTTTTTTCTGACTCAAGTCCGGGCGGCGATGCGGGCGGCGATTTGCCCAGAGACCGGACGTGTGTTGCCGGTGCAATTATTGTTTCCAATGATCACCACGCTTGAGGAGGTTCGCAAGGTCCGTGCGTTGGTGCGCCGGGCGCAGCGGCAGCTTCAGCAGCGTTGCCTGCCGGCGCCTTCTCTTCCGTTGGGGGTGATGATTGAGGTTCCGGCCGCGGCGATCATGATTCACACGATTGTCAGTGAGGTCGACTATGTCTCCATCGGCAGCAATGATTTGACGCAGTATCTCATGGCTGCGGACCGTGATAACCCCAAAGTGGCTCATTTGGTGCAACCGCTCTCGCCGCCGGTGTTGCATGTGCTGGCCAATGTGATTGCCGCCTGCCGTGCCGCGGGGAAGCCGGTCACCCTCTGCGGCGAGATGGCCGCAACGCCTCGAGCGGTGGTCTTGTTGTATGCCATGGGGCTGCGGAGTTTCAGTATGAGTCCTTCCTTTATTCCCACCATCAAAGATGTGCTGACTAACTTACGCCAAGACCAAGCCCAGCAGATCTGGGACCGCGTGCGGCAGCTGAAGACCAACGCCCAGATCGCCCGTCTGATGACCGAGCAAATGAGTCAGATCTGTCCCAACCTGAGCATGCTGGATTCTTGCTAACTGGTTTGTTGCTCTCTAGAACGCTGTTCGACAAGACGCTTTTGGGATCATCCACCAAAGCCTTGGGAAAGACCCGCCAGAGCGGCGGTGAGCCGCGCCTATGTCACCTTGAATGGTCGGATTGGTGAGATTGTGAGAATTGTGTTGTGACTGGGTCAGGCATCTGGTAATTTTGATATAACTCCGAATGACTCCCACCACTTAACAACCCGAGGACCCCATGCGTTGCCACCCCAATCTCCCAACCGGGAGTATCCTGGTCCGACGCGCTTTCACTCAACTCACTTTCACTCAACTCACTTTCACTCAATTCACTTTCACTCAATTCACTTTCACTCAGCGGGTTTTGGCCCAATCCATTTTGGCAGTAGGTTTGCTGATTGTTGTTTCCGCTCAACAAACAGCAGCCCAAACGATTAGTTACACAGTACCCGCAGGAACGGTTGGAACACAAAACTTCAACGGTTCTTTGGGAATGGATTTTGATGTCAACTCCGACATCGAGATCAGCCGGCTGGGCGTCTTTGACAGCGGCTCCGACGGCTTATCCCTCCCTTTGCGAGCGCATATCTACGATCGCAACAACACCACTGCGCCTGTGGTGACGTTGAACTTTGCCACCGGCAGCACGGGAGCGTTAGTCGATGGAAGCCGTTTTCTGGACCTAAAATCCTCGCCGCTTGTCTTGCCAGCAGGATTTGAAGGAACCATCGTGGCTGAAGGCTACGCAGCCGGGGAACCCAACGGCAATGTCGGCACAGGCAGTGTCGCTGGGACCACCGATGACGGAGGGGGAGCAATCAGTTTTGTCGGGAATTCCCGGTTCGGACCGAATAATCTCTTTCCAGGAGCCGTCGATGGTGGCCCGGCCAACCTCTACCACGCCGGCACCTTCGAGTTCCAGGCAGCCACGCAGTCAGCGCCGCGTATCGATGGGGCCATTGCCTATGTGGTGCCCGAGGGAACCGTCGGCAATCAAGTCTTTGGGGGCTCCCTGGGCATGGATTTCGATGTGACCGGTGCCGACATTGCGATCACCCACCTCGGGGTCTTCGACAGCGGCTCCGATGGGTTGGCAACTGAGTTGACAGCACGGCTGTACGACCGGAGCGATATGAGCTTACTGGCAACGCTGAGCTTCACCCCAAACGATCCCGGCAATCTCATCGATGGCAGCCGTTTCAAGGAGCTGGATACTGCAATCGCCCTCCCTCAAGGATTTCAAGGGACAATCGTTGCTGAAGGCTACAATAGTGCCGAACCCAACGGGAATGCCGGTGTAGGCACAAGGGTCTGGTCGGCCAACAGCTACAACGTGATCGATTTCGTGGGGGGCTCGAGGTTTGGGGCTGCCGGTTCGTTTCCGTCAACCGTCGACGGCGGCCCAGTCAATCGGTATGCCGCAGGGACCTTCCAATTTTCCGTGGGGGTGATTCCTGAGCCAACGACCCTCGGCCTTTGGTCAGGCCTGGGCCTTCTCGCCTCCGGCTTCAGACGGCGGCGGTAACCAACAAGTGACCCGCTTTTCCTAGGTCAGCAAGCAACTCTCAGCAAGCCACCGTTAGCAAGAACCTGTGCGGCCAGCTCGGGGACGCTCCGTGTCTCCCAAGCTGGCCGCTTGTTGTTGGGTCACACAGCCTAAGCCGAACGGCAGGTCATCAGTGAGACCTTCTGTCAACCCAAGTCCCCTGGCTGCTCAAGATGCCCACATGAGCCTTGCCGAACTTGAACCGGCTCCCTCAAAACTGAACTGGCTTTGCAATCGGGAATCTGTAACAGTGCTCGCCCGGCGTGAACAAGGAGGGATTGTCCAGGAAGGGACCCATGGAATTGCCACTGCGTGCTGCTGGTGACCGCTCTCTCCCCCCAGGCGAACTGATACGGCTGAGGGACCGGTTGCGGTTGATCGCTGCCAAGCATGACCTTCGTTCGGTCGTTGTGCACGCCTTCGATCACCGAACGCGGATTCTGCCGTTTATCTACGCTGACACCAAAATGGCTCCAGCAGGAGTGCGAGCCATCGGATCGGCCTTGGCGGATATCGGCCTGCAGAAAACACGAATTGTTCTGCAACAGTGGAACCGCAACTTCCGGCCTTCTCAAATGAGGCTGGATGGTGCCATTCCCGATATGTTCTTGGTCTCAAGCATGCATTTGCATTCAGCGGCCTGTGAGCAGCTGATTCGAGATGCCTGCTTGATTGAGCCCGAGCATCGGCCTCTGATTATCGCCGGCGGACCCAAGGCGATCTACGATCCCTGGGATGTGTTCAATGTCGACCCTCAACAGTCTTGGGGAGCCGATGTCGCCGTCACCGGGGAAGAATATGTCCTCTTGAACATGCTGGAGGTGCTCTTTGAGTTACGGGCGGCCGGCGAGCCGATCCGCCAGACCTTTCTGCGAGCCCGAGACAGCGGTGCCTTGGATGAAGTGGCTGGCCTGGTCTACAGCCGCGGCCCACGCGATGGACTGGCTCAGGAACTGGTCGACACCGGAATCCAACGGCTGGTCACCAACCTCGACGAACTGCCCTCGCCAGTTTTAGGTTACCGATTGCTGGAACCACCAAGTCGACAACCCACCTTGGGACAACACGCGATTGCCGCCAAACGGATTCGCCGCTACAGCCCCATTGGATCGCTGGTTTTAACCTTTGGGTGCAAGTTCCGCTGCTCCTACTGCCCCATTCCAGCCTACAACCAACGGCAGTTCCGCGCCAAAAGCGGCCAACGAGTGGCCGATGAAATCGAGCAACTGTTTCGCAACTACGGCATCCGCCAATTCTTTGGTGCCGATGACAACTTCCTCAACGACAAAGAGCATACCCTGGAGATCGCCGAAGCGTTGGCAAGCCGGGCGTCTCAAGGGTCGCGTGCGCATTGCAAGGTCCGCTGGGGAACGGAGGCAACGGTTCACGACACCATTCGCATGAAGGAGCACCTGCCCCTGATTCGCCGAGCTGGTTTATGGGCGGTGTGGTTAGGCGTTGAGGACATTACCGCTTCGCTGGTCAAGAAAGGGCAAAGCGAAGACAAGACCCTGGAGGCGTTTCGGCTGTTACGAGAGAACGGGATTTTCCCGGTGCCGATGATGATGCACCACGACGAGCAGCCGCTGTATTCCTGGAAATCCAACTACGGCTTGATCAATCAACTGGGCATCCTGCGTCAAGCAGGGGCAGTCTACACTCAGGTGCTCATGTTGACGCCCGCTCGTGGATCCAAGTTCTTCGAGGACACCTTTACCTCTGGGCTCGCCTTTGAACAAGTCGACGGGATCCAGGTTGAGCCACATATTAGTGACGGAAATTATGTGGTTGCTTCGCGGGCACCTCGACCGTGGGTCAAGCAACTGAATTTGTTGCTGGCTTATGGATACTTTTTCAATCCGATTCGTTTGCTCTGGGCGTTGATCCGACCGAAAACGCGGATCCCCTTGGCCGATTCGGAGACCTCCTCGCCTGAGGAACTTGCCAAACTTTCCCCCTATCGTGTCTTTCGCAGACGCCTGGCACGCAAGCTTCTGGTGCATCTGGGCGATGCAGCGATCCAAGCGGTGGGCATGTGGGGGCTGCTTCAAACGATTCGGCGAACGTTGCCCTGGACCTGGCACTTATGGCAAGGGGACATCCAGCGACACACGCAGGTGCCGGCCAGCCGGATTCCGATGGTCAATCCTCAAGGTGGCCCAGCCGATCACGCCATCCCCGGAACTCCGTCTGCGACTGACTCATCTCAGGCCAAGATCTTGCCACTGCTGCCAATGGCCACCCAAGACAGCGGATGCGAATCTCATCAGCGGCGATCTGCCTCTTGAGGACAAAAGACGCCTTGGAACATGTCCCAACGTGTTGCCGGTGGCCTGAGATGGCCAGTCGATCGGAGCTAGCCAACGGCAAGAAGGCTCGGGTCCTTCCCGTGACCCGAGCCTTCGGTGGAACAACCCAACTGAGATCTGCGGTTGGGTCTCAGAGACAGGGTTGCCAATTGGCTGAAACACCCAGAACTTGCGACCTTGCTCCATGTCAATGCCTTGTTGGATCACGCCCGGCTGCTGATGGCGTCGTGGATCCGGTGCTCCCAGCTTGATCCAGGTGACGAAATCGTTGATCACCTGTCGAGGGAGCTTTTGCTCTGGTGGCATTTCGTAGCTTTCATGCCGCAGCGTCTCAATCAGCAAACTCTCCTCGGGCTTGCCGAGCACCACCGCCAGGCCGGTCTGCCCGCCCTGAAGCATGCCCTGCCGGCTGTCCAGAAACAGGCCCCCGTGGGCTTCTTGGCATCGGCGGAGTGACACCGATAGCAAGACCTGAGCAAAACAGGCCGGATTTTCCCCTCAAAGAACTCGACTTCCTGAGGGTCATCCTCGGCAGCTTGACTCGGCCAGGCAGCAAAGGCCAGCACAACAAAGGCCAGCACAACAGCAAGTCCAACGAGCCCTAACGGACTCTTCTGGGCAGCAATGCTCTTGGTTGCGGATGTGCTGGCAATGTGGGCCAGAAAAATCCTCAAGTCTGGATTGAGTCACTGCGGCTCTGAAAACAGAAGCAAATACCCAAGCAAGCAAAAGCTCTCTGGCGAGCACAGAATGTGGGCCGATTCGGCAGTGTGGAAGGAAACTTACAGAAAAGACGCATAAGGATCGACGATGATTGATCCGTTTCGGAGATTCTTGCCGGAGCGGTCACTTGGGAGGGGTGGCTGGCAAGTTCAGGAAGGTTCGCAGTTTCTCCCAGAACAACAAGTTCCATCTCTGAACTTGGTTAAGACGACCCAGGGCTGCAAAGAAGGCCGGCAACAGCAAGAAGATCACCGCCAGCACAAGATGGGAGGCGGCAGCGGAAAGGTCACCGCCGCGGTATCCCAGCAGGGCTGCCAGGTAGAGACAGAAAGCCGACAAGGTGAGCGATTGGCCAATGTACGTGTGAGCACTGAGGGCAAAGAGCGTGAAAGGGAGCAGCCCCAGAGGAAAGGCCAACCCGGTGGCCACCCAGAACGTTCGGCTGATCCCCAATGCCGCCGAGACCACCATCAGCACCGCCACAGACACACCCGCAACGGTCAACACAGGAAGATTGATCCGAGGACGGCAGCCACGCAGACCCCACCAGTAGACCAAGTGAAGTCCCAGGACCACTCCGGCGGTCAGCCCGAGATAGAGGCCACTTGTGTCGCTGAAGTAGCTCATGAAAAAACTTCCTCTGAATCCATAAGATTGAGGAGAGGCATGCGAAGGTGGAAAGATCCCAGGCAGGCGGCTCACTCAGACCAAGCGTTGGCGGGGAGCCCTTGACCGTTGGGTTTGTCGATTGTGGTCACTTACGGGACTGGGCTGCACGGGACTGGGCTGCACGGGACTGGGCTGGCTGAAGGGAAGGCGGCAGAGGCTGGCGGACCCTGGTGGAGGGCGGACGCTGTTGAGGCTGAACTGGGGTGCCGTCCGAGAGGCTGGTCTCGGGAGCGAGCACAACCTTGTCATCCTTATTCAGGCCGGCGACGATCTCGACCTGTTGGTCGTTCATCAAGCCGACCGAGACGGTTTGGCGTTGGGCTTGGCCGTCACGGACGACAAAACACTGCCACTGGCCGGTGGAGTTACGAAACAGCGACGAACGGGGGACCACCAACGCGTCTGGCTTCGAGGCGGTGAAGATGCGGATGAGCACGCGGTAGCCAACCCCCAGAGAGGAGCGAGAGAGCAGTTCCTGGAGGACTTCGGACTCCAGACGGACGATCACCTTGACTCGCTGTTCTTCCACGCCCAAGGAGCTGACTTTGGTGAAGCCTGCTGGGTAAATCCGTGCGACTGTCGCGGGCAGCGGATCGGATCCGATGACCGGACCATACAGCTGGGCCGGGTCGCCTGGCTTGACGGAGATCACATCCTGAGTGAGGAAGTCTGCCTCAAACTCCAACAGCTCCGGTTGGCCGATTTCCAGAAGGACCGTTCCGGCGGTCAGTCGCCGCTCGTTGGTCTCCTTCCGTTTTAACACGACCCCATTGACAGAGGTTTTCATCACACTCCGCTTGAGATCGATTTGGACTTGGCGGAGATCGGCTAGGGCCTCCTGTTTCTGCTGTTGCAGGACTGAGGCATGCAACGGCTTTCGGATGGTCATCTGCTGCTGGACGATCTCCGGGACGATCTTGATCGCTGTGTACATCGATTGGATTGCTGCTCTGAGGAGGTCGGCCTGCTTCTCCTCCACGACGGCCTCGGTGGCCTTCAGCTCGGCCTCCTCCAAGGCCTCCTCGCTTAAGGCGTCTCGGCGAATCAGTTCTTTGTTGCGTTGAAATCGTTTCTTGGCAAAGACCTGTTTGGCCCGAGCGGCGATCATCTGATGCACTGCTGCGTCGTAGGTTGCTTTGGTGCTGGTGACCAATTCTTGACTTTGGGCCAGCGTGCTCTGCTCGATGGTTGTGTCGTTGTTCTCGGAGATTTCCGCTTCCAGCCGCGCGACGCGGGCCTGGGCAACGGCCAGCCGAATATCCATATCGCTTTGCACAATCCGTGCAACTTCCTGGCCCACCTCGACGGAATCGCCTTCCTGAAGGGCAATGGCAGCAACACGCCCTTCAAAGGGCATCGTAATCAGATGGGTCTGCGGCAGGCGGCTCTCGCCTCGCTCCTCCACAAACTCCGCAATGGGTCCACGAGTGACTGGGGCGACCTCAACCGGCTGGCTGCAGCCCAGAAAGGGTACAAGCAGCACAAACATGCACATTCTCATCGATGTTGCCTTTCGGATGCCTGAGTGGTGCATCGGGCAACGAATTATCGTCCCTCTGCCAGCGCAGGGCTACTGCAACAAAGCCCCAGTGTAGAAAACCCCAGTGTAGAAAACCCCAGTGAAGACAGTCTCAGTGAAGACAATCTCAGAAGAGAAACCTCTGGAAGGAAAAACACCAGAGAGCAAAGCCAACGCCCGAGGAGGCAGCAGACAGGGGGGGTTGCTGGGCAAGAAGTGTCCTCGGCAGGTCCTGTTGAGGCTCGACCCAAGTTGACCGTTTTGGGCTGAAGGCCTGTGTACGACGGCCTGTTCAGGCCGTCGTACAGTTCGACGCAGCACTCTCTCGCAGCACTCTCTACGGCGAGGGGAGCGAGAAAGTCGTCAGTGGATTTCTCAGGACGCAGGTTGCCGAGGGCAGAAGAGCTTTGGGTTGATCAGAAAAGATCTTCTGCGGAGAGCATGAAACTTGTGTGAGGCGGCCCTTGGGTCAGATCACCCCGTGGCGAACAGCCCAGACGGCGGCTTGAGTTCGTCCTGCCACGCCGAGCTTTTCCAAGATGTGGTGCACGTGTTCTTTCACGGTTTCGACCGAGATATGCAGAGCTCTGGCGATTTCCTTGTTGCTCAGCCCTAAGGCCAATTGCTTGAGCACTTGCGTTTCTCGCTGAGTGAGGGCTGCGTCGGTCTGTGGAGTCGGCGGTTGGTGCTCTCCGTTGGTTGGTGTCGGAGTTCCGGCAACCCGGCGGTACTCATGGGTTGTCCAGGCATCTTGACCGCTGGCAACCTGCCGAATGGCAGAGAGCAAGTCATCCCGACCCGATCCTTTGAGCACGTAACCGCTGGCACCGAGAGCCATGGCACGGGCCACATAGGTTGGGTTGTCGTAAGTGCTCAGAATCAGCACTGGAAGTTTGGGGAGGTTTGTCTTGAAGCGTTCGAGGGTCGTGAGCCCATCACCACCGGGCATGCGGATATCCAGCACCACCACGTCGGGCTGTTGCTGTTCAGCTTTCTCCAGGGCCTCCTCACCGCCGCCGGCCTCGGAGACCACCTCGATTTCGGTGCCCGACATCAAATTCGACACACCAGAACGCACGACCTCGTGATCGTCAGCAACGAGAATACGGATACTCATGTAGATTGCACCTCAATTCTGCCCCTCGAGATCCGGCACATCCCGCCGGCTGTGGGTCAAACAACAAACGACACTCTCTTAGCGTCAGCGCGACATTCAATGAACCGCGATTGATCATCGGAGGACTCCGCTCAAGCCCAAGGAATTTCCTTAGGCCCGACCTCCCCAAGAGGAAGTCCCTGAAGACACACTCTGCCGGGGCCCCTCAATAGCTTCGCTGGGAAATCGTGGACGGATGCAAAAGGTGCCCCACAAAAGACTTCCCCCTATTTTATCCATTCGCTCGACGGCCTGCCTGTGTTCGCCGGTCATTTTGTGACTCAGGTTCACTGCAAATTGTGCAAAAATCGGCCACAGCTTGTTTAAGCTTTTGGCAACAGCCGTTTGCATTGGATTGGTTGCTTGGTAACGATTGAGGCAATCGACAGCTTGCGGCAACCCGTGCTGGCAGTGAGCAGCTTCTCGGTTATCAAGCAGAAGCTGGTCAACTCAAACAACCAGTATGTTCAGGCGATTGGTCGATTGAGGTCCTGGAAGGCTCACGAGCTGTCCGGATCTCCCCCTGCCAGTCGCTTCCGCACAAGAGTGTCGACGATCTCCTGCGAAATTCCAGGCCCCAATCCTCGGGCCAGCAAGACACCCCCAGCAAAACCGCTGGCTTCTTGACTGAAACAACCCTTGAGCTCCCTCAGAAGGCTTCATCAGAAGGCTGGGTCAGAAAACTCCTATCACCTGGACAAAAGCAGGAATAAGCAAGCTTTTACAACCTCTCGTCTTTTGCTCAATGTCACTTAGTGGTCGGTTTCCTTCTGATTTGGCAGTTGGTTCTCGTGGAATCGGGGGATTCACGTCTAACCAACTGCCAAAATCAACCGACTGCCAAAATCCTAGGAACCAAGGCACTGGCACCTTTGGTCGAGACCCTGCCGATGGGAATCCCTCTGAGTGACGGCCACCTGATTACGGGGGCAGTCAACAATGGTCTTTGGGAAATCCTCCCGGAAAGCAAATGACACAGATAGCTGTCACTAAAGAATCATTGCAGTCAACCCCCTGAGCGACTACCTAGATTTTTGGGGGGGTGCCAGAGTCACGGCTGTGTCGCTCGCCAGCCCACCAACCGTGAGGCAGTTTCACCTTCTCGGAGGCGAACCATTGAGACTGCCGTGGGAAAGGAGACCGCAGTTGGTGAAGTCAGCTGCCTGAAGAGGCTTTCTCATCGCTGGTGAATTGGCAACTCTCGGCTTGCTTGGTCGGATGCTCGGAAAAAAGCCGAACACCCCTCCGCGAAAACGCTCGTCAACAGCCATCACCTCGTCCAGATTGTTCGTGTGAGGCCCTTTGGCGAAGCCCTGACAGCCTGGCCATTTGGGGGGAATCTCTTTTGGGGGGCAACTCTCTTCCGATACACTGGTCGGGGCAGCCTCAGCGATCAGAAACGGCGGGACGCCTCCTCAACGCCTTCCAAACAACATAGAAAACCGGGGATCTACCGTGCAGAGTGGTCGAGCAGGGTTCGGAATGTAAGACCGACTGGCATGGCAGATCGAGAGCCCTCAGGCACCAAGAGGCCCCTCATTCGCGAAAGGGGCCGCCACCGAGAACAGCTTCTGCGGCTCGCAACTGCTGCCAGCCTGATTCCAGTGATGCAGACCAGTCAAAAGACAAAATCTCCTCGACTTCGGGTCTTCTGGGAGAACCCGAGGACTTCTCAGCCAACTGGGAAGCCTTGGAAAACTGCGGCTCTTAGAGGGAATGTGCTAAGATTGTAAGAAAGTTGGTGCCACTGAGGTCCATCACCTCTGGAGAGCCCCGGGAGCCAACAAGATCCTCCCCAGAGTTCTCCACCGAGGGGTCGTCATTCTCCCCTTTGGAGAGAGTTCCATGCCAAATCCAGAAACTCATTCTGGTTTTCCGGGAGACGCTTCAAGGAGCCGTCGGGCGACACACAGTCCACGATCAAGACAAGACAAGTCAGCCAACAATCCAAACTCTCGTCCCGAGGTTGTGGTCACCGGGCTTGGTGTGCTTTGTCCATTGGGGGTTGGATACGACGCTCTGTGGACAGGTTTCTGTGACCGCCGCAGCGGCGTCCGCTCGATTTCCCTGTTTGACGGGACCGGCTTGCCGATGACCTTCGGTGCGGAGGTTCCGGATTTCCTTCCCGCTCAGTTCATCAAGCCGCGGAAAGCCCTCAAAGTCATGGCCCGAGATATCCAGCTAGGCGTCTCCGCTGCTGAGATGGCCTGCCGCGATGCGGGCGTGTCTCCCGAAACAGTGGACCCAACTCGCCTGGGGACTATCTTTGGCGCGAATCTTCTGCAAAATCCGCTTGAGGAACTTCAACCGCTCTATCGCTCCTGCCTTGTGGGGGGAAAGTTTGTCTTTGACCGCTGGGCGAACAACGCCTCGATGCATGTCTTCCCGTTATTCATGCTGAAGTATTTGCCGAACATGACAGCCTGCCATGTGGGGATCATGCAACAGGCCCTTGGCCCCAACAACACGGTGACAATGGATGCCGCAGCAAGCCTGCTGGCGGTGATGGAGGCCGTCCGGACCATCCAAAGTGGTCGGGCTGATGTGATGATTGCCGGGGGAGCCAGCACCCGGATGTACGCTTTGCGCTATATTCAGAGTGAACGCGGGCAGCCTCAGAGTCACCGCAACAGCTGCCCCCGAGGCGCCAGCCGGCCTTTTGACCGTGATCGCGATGGTTTCGTCAACGGCGAAGGAGCCGCCGCCTTCATCCTGGAACGACGAGAGCATGCCCTGGCCCGAGGCGCCAAACCGCTCGCACGTTTTGTTGGCGGCAGCAGTCGCTTCAGCACCACCGTCAGTGGCAACACCCGTGGACCCGAACGCCGCAAGGAAGGTTATTCTCTGGCGATCCGGGCTGCCTTAGCCGACGCCGGACTTGACCCCCCTGATATTGGCCACGTCAATGCCGATGGCTGGAGCACCCAAGAAAACGACCGAGCCGAGGCCCAGGCGATCGCTCAAGAGCTCGGTGATGTCCCGGTCTTTGCGGCCAAGAGCTACTTCGGCTACCTGGGTGCTGGCAGTGGGGCCGTTGAACTGGCAGCCAGCCTGATGGCCTTTCGCCATGGGACTGTCCCGGTGACGCTGAACTACGATACCCCGGATCCTCAGTGCCCGGTGCATGTGATTCACCGAGAGCCGCTTTCGGGCAACGCTGCGGGCACAGCGTTGTGCCTAAACCAGTCGCCGGCAGGGCAAACTGCAGCAGTCGTGATGGCCGCCCCGTAGCACTGCTCGCTGAACAGTTTCACTCAGAACGCGAGGGGCCTTCCCGGTTCTCCAGTGGTATGATTTCGGCTTCCTCAGGAACCAGCCGCTCGCGTTCTTGCAGTGTGGGATCTCGTCGGCTCTCCAAGCAGTCGATGATCTCCTGAAGCTGGGATAAAATCCCGACCTCATCGAGAGATTCCTTCCGTTCCTGCAAGAGCTCGACCTTGGCGATCAGGTTTTTCAAGCGGATTTTCGCAATCGCTACAGACTTCCGAAGTTCGAGGACAAACAACTCCTGACACCAGAGAGCAAGTTCACCGAAGTCGAAAGAAGCGGGTCGCCTTGATCGAAGCCCTTCAGCTACGGCAAGACACGATGAAGAGCCTCCGTCAACAACGAGCCAAGAGATCCGAGCCAAGAGATCCGAGCCAAGAGATCCGAGCCAAGAGGTCCACAGCTCGATCAGCCATCCAGGCCATGCGTTCGGCTCTCGCCTTTGGGGATTTGAGTTCTCACAGGGACCTCAAAGAAGAGCAGACTTTCCTTCACAAGCTGGAAGCACCACTTCAACAATCCAAGCGAAGACAATCGGACGATCGTCCAGAGCATTGAGATCGTCGCCTCTAACTCGACTGTTCCAGATTGTGGCGGAGGCCCACCATCTTGGCCCCAGACCAATGCCCTCACAACAAGATCTTGGTGCACCGGGCCACATCTGGGACAGTCCAACTAATGAGAGGAGCAAAATGAACTCCGCCCTCAAGGAAATCCGGCCCAAATTGCAGTGACTTGCTGACTGTTCAAGCGCGCGAGCCCACGCTGAGCCCTTCCCAAAGTTGATCCTCCACCACCGATGCCGAGCGAAAGTTGCAGAGGGTTGAAGATCTCCGACCAGTTTGCCCTTGACGTGATGACCAGAGAGAATCAGCAGTCTGCACGACTAGCTACTTCCACTGCAAGCCTTCGGGAAGTGAGCCCAGGTTCCGGCAACCGTCGGCGGTGATGGTCACCACATCTTCAACACGGACTCCGCCGATGGCCCGGCTGTAAAGTCCAGGCTCGATGGTCACGCAGTCACCCACGACAAGTGCCGGACCGCCAAAATCCAACAGCGGCGGCTCGTGGCAGTCCAGCCCAATGCCATGTCCAGTGCCATGGGTCATGCCGCAGGTCGTCGGTGGGGCATCAGCTGCTGGCAACCCCAAGGAGTAACCGGCTGCGGTGATGGCAGCGGTGGTGGCTCGATGGACGGCTTCGCCGGTGACACCAGCTTTGGCAGCTGCGGTGCCGGCGGCCTTGGCGGCCACCACAGTCTGGTGCATATGGGCGACTTCGTCGGGGACCGACCCGTGGACGACCGTTCGTGTGCAGTCGCCCCAATACTGTGTTTCTCGGTTTCGGGGAAAGATGTCCACAATCACCGGCTGCTCGGTCTGCAGTTGGCCGCTGCCTCGATCATGGCAGTCCGCGGCGGTCGGCCCGCCGTTGACGATGCACTCTTGGTTGACGAATCCCCTGGCAAGCAGCCACAAGTCGATCGCTTGGCGGACTCGTTCGCTGGTCAGCGGTGCTCCCTCACGCTCCAGCCCTCCATTGGCTCCGGCGGTTGCCCCGGCAATCATCTCACAAGCCATCTGCATCGCCTGTTCGGTGACCGCCTGGGATTCAGCCAGCCAGGCCAGTTCCTGCTCGTCTTTGGCCCGTCGTTCGGCCACACCGCGTTGGAGATCGCAACGGACGGCGATTCCCGCCTCTTGAATAAGATGTGCGTAAATCAAAGGCAGAGTGCGATCGGCCACCACTTCGTTGACGCCAGCTTGCCGCAGGAACTCCGCGGCCGCCTGAGCGGTCGCCGTCTCGCGGTCGCCGGAAAGACCACCAGCAGGAGCATAATCGGCCGGACAGGCCACCCGGTCAGCACGAGCGTGTCGCCTGGCACGCTCCATCTCGATATCCCGCAAAATCAACGTGGCTTGGGGTCGCCCTTCAGCAGAAGGGATCTCCACGAGCACGGCGGGATCGCCAACCAAAAACCGAATCCGGTGATACAGAGTATTGTTGACTGCCGGCACGCCAGCGGTGACTGTGGCTGTGGTCATTGATTCTCCGGCCAAAGGCGGCCAAGCAGAATGTCCAAGGAGTTCGTCAGTTCGTCACTCCCCAACCACCCATCCCCAAAGAGTCCTGCCCAGTAAACCTTCTGTTCAGTAAACCTTCTGTTCAGTAAACCTTCTGTTCAGTAAACCTTCTGTTCAGTAAACCTTCTGTTCAGAAAACCCTTGAAAGCCAAAGGTCGCTGCAGCCAAAGGGTGCGGGAGCCCAAGTTTCACTGGGAAGAGGGTGGCCTGGGGGAGCCGGCATTATCCCAACAATGGGCTTTGGGAAAAGCCTTTTGAGAAAAGCCTTCGGGCAATCGGCCGTTGTGGGAGTCTCTCGTGAACCATCGTCGGTGGGGAAGCCGTACTATCCGGTGAGCGATCGCCGGGATTGCGGAACTCCGCAATTGCTTCCCTAAATCTGGTTGAAAAGCGTGTTCGCTTGTCACCTGCGACCCAGGATCTGGGCCGACACCCTTGGCAACCAACCACCTGACTCTGTGGCAAGCAGACAGAAAGTCACCCAAGCCAAGAAAACCAAGCCAAGAAAATTCTTTTGGGTTAGTAACAGCCGTTCCTGAAATCTCAACCCCCCTTGAGTGCCCACATCAACCACGCCATTTGCCCCACAGCACCTGCGAGTTTCTTGGGGACAGCAGCCCCCCCAATGCTGATCTGCAAGAACTCGCGAAACCAAACTGGAAACCATAGGGACAATGGGTCTTTTTAGTGCTTTGTTCGGCCCCCCCAAACTCAATATCTCCCAGCGTTTTGAGCTTCTACGGGAAGAAAACGCCGGGACGATGTCCAAGACGCTCAAGGTCCGAGAGAGATCGAGTCGCCAGGTGTTTGCCCTGAAGATTCTCGATCCTCAGATCACGGCGGCCTTTGAGGCTCGGTTCAAGGGGCTCAATAAACCCTCGGAGGGAGAGATTTCCCTTCAGCTGCAACATCCCTTGATCGTACGGACTCTGGAGACTGGCCTGACCAACAGTGGTGAGACTTACCTTCTGATGGAGTATGTCCAAGGCATTGGGCTTCAACGACTGATTGCTGCCGAAGACACTCGCCTACAAGGTCGCCGTCATCTGATCATCCGGCAGATGGCTCAAGCTCTAGCCCATCTTCATGAGATGGGGTTTTTGCACCGTGACGTCTGCCCGCACAATTTCATCGTTGAGCCCGACAAACCCACAGTCAAACTGATTGACTTCGGCTTGAGTGTTCCGGCCACAAAGGCGTTTATGGGTCCTGGGAACCGCACGGGAAAAACTGACTACATGGCTCCGGAACTGCTGCGAAGGATGCCTACCGACGGTCGTGTCGATGTCTTTGCCTTTGGCGTGACTTGTTACCAATTGATCACCGGGTCGATGCCCTGGAAAGTTGGTGGCGGCGAACAGGCGATTGCCCGAGCCAGCGCGGAGCCCCCCCCTCTGGCGGGCATCATCCCCAACATCAACCCGATGCTGGCTGCGGGAATTGAGGGGTGTCTGCGGGTTGACCGGGATATCCGAGTTCGGTCCTTTAAGGAATTTCTAAGAAGAACAGATCGAGTCAACAGTGACACAGCTTGATCCTAGGCTCTGTCCCAAAACGCCAATTTAACTTCGGGCGGCTGGGCTTCGGGCGGCTGGGCTTCGGGCGGCTGGGCTTCGGGCGG
>CAZYKP010000040.1:0-68285 GCA_964648025.1 uncultured Pirellulales bacterium
GCAAGCCCCCTAAAGGTTCTGAAAGCCCGTAGGGGGTGCGGAATGTGGGACTAGTCCAGCCAAATTTCTCCCTCGCGGTCCCATCAGCCACATTCCCGACCGCAGCGAGCCCTTCAGCATCGTCACCGTGCCAGTAACGAGTCGTGGTGCCAGCCCGGCAGGCACACTCCCACTCAGCCTCTGTGGGCAACTGATACTCCTCGCCTTCAGTGCGACTCAGCCATTTCACAAACGCTTGAGCGTCATTCCAGCTCACATTCACCGCCGGGTGATCGTCTCTCTGGGTAAAGCCGGGGTTCCGCCAAGTGTATTTTGGATCTTGTTTCCAACCGGTTCCCGTCCAGCCATAGCCACCCTTGCCGTCAGCCTCCGCTTCGGTCTTGTATCCCGTGGCCGCAACAAACCGTTTGAACTGGCCAACAGTGACTTCCGTGGCGCCAAAATAAAAACCCCGAGTCAGCTTGACCCGGTGCTGCTTCTCATCATCTTCCTGGCCTTCCTCACCCCTGGGACTGCCCATCTCAAATTCGCCAGGCGGCACGTAACACAACTTCATTCCCAAGCTGTTGGTGACACTCCCTCCGGCATAGCGCAGACCCCGGCTCTCCACCCAGCCACGTTTGGTCTCGCTGGGGCGATGCATCAGAAACCAGGAGCCGTTGGTTCGTTCCACGATGACCTTCTCCCCAGTGCGAATCGTGCCCAGGTAGGCTCCGCTGGCAGGCTGATCGATGACACGCAGGTCTTTGGTGGCAATCATTTCCAGCTGACCAAAGCCACGAATTGATCCCAGATCCCAGGGGCTGATGCGTCCATCCAAAATGGGAGTTTGCGACTGGGAGAGTTCCTTCTCCACCAAGTCATGCGTGGCCCGGCCGACATAGTCCGTCAGCCCCGTCACGGTGGCCAAACCCCGCGGATAAAAGCCTCCCTTGGCCTGGCCCTCCAGGTACTGCACCACGAAGTGTGTGAACACGCCCGCCTGAAGCCGGGGCAGCTCAAAACTCTGTTCCTTGGCTTGGCAACTAAACAGGACCGCCAGCCCACCTGGAACGCTCGGTCGGCGGATGCCGATGGCCGGCAACTCCACCCGCTTTGCATCCCGTGACCCACCGGGAGGTTCGACCTCGTTGCGGCAGGCATCGACCAACAGCAGCTTCCGGCCTGCCTGGCACTTCTTCAGTTCCTGATAAACAGTGCTCAACGGCAACAGCGTCTTGCGGTCCGAGAGCACCGTCCTCTCCGGGCAGAAGTACGTCTCCTTACGGCCTTCTTCGTCCTTGGGGTCATCCTTGAGCTGGACGCCGTGGCCGGAGAAGTACACCAGCAGAGTATCTTGCTCTTTCTTGGCGGCAGTCCGTCGTTGCAGCGCCTTGAGGATCAGGTCCGGGCTCGAGGGAGCAAGATCGGGATCAGCCGCATCGTAGGTCATCACGATCACATCAAACCCTAACCGTCCAAGCACGGCGGCCATTCGCTTGGCGTCATCAGTGGCGTATTTGAGGGAGGCAAGCTGGTCGCGTTTGTAGCGACTGACGCCCACCACCAGGGCGTACTTCTTCCCCGCGTGGGCTGAGAGGGGCGGAAAGAGCCAAGCCGCCAAGAGCACCATCAGAAGGAGAGCACGCATGGAAAGTCTCCGCAGGCCAACGCTGTCGAAGGGGCAGATCAATGAGACCAGCTTACCCAACGGGCCGTCACCCAGGCAAACACGGCCCTGCCTCAACCAGGGGAACGTCCCTCCGGAAGGAATCTCTCAGCGGTTTTGGGATTCCTGTGGAGATCAAAGACTGATGGCCACATCAGGCAGGCCCGCTGCTGAGTCTCACGGTGAGCTTCAGGAGCGGGCCCACGTTTCCGGACAGGGAGCCCTCGATGCTCAGCGGCAGACTTTGATCTGCTTCTTCACCGGCACGCAGATGGTCTTGTATTTGACCACCTTGGTCAGATAGGGCTCGCCACAGTGATCGTACTTGACGCAGTAGCAGACGTAGGGTTTTTTCACCTTCACGTAAACGGTGACGGTTTTGTAGGAGTAGCAGGGTTGGCACGAATCTCCGGCGTAGGCCGAGCCCGAGCCGAACAGCATCGCGACTGTGGTCAGTCCGGCTGCCAGGAGCTTGGAAGGGTTGATTGTTTCACGCATCTTGGGGTCCTCGATTTCCGGGGTGTTGAGAATTGGGTGCTTGTCGCGCGACTTGAACGGCTTCTTGCGGCTCTAAGTCCATGAACGATGCGTATCGAGGAATCTCCCTCACAAAGAATAAAAAGACTGAGGCCGGATCCAACAGGTCCCAAGGAGGATGCTGGCTCGGTCGAGCAAAGTGACGACGTGGGGGGAGCAGGCAGGAGTGAGCGCTGTCAGGACTGCGACACCGCCAAGGTGGTTTCAAAGAGGAGTGTGTGTTAGCCCGGATACGGACCACAGACCAGCAAGTGGAAAAGCCAGCGAAAACGCTTGAATCTGACCCTCCCGCGAAACCGTTACGCAGTGAGATCTGCTGTCTCGGAACCCTGGGGGGTCAGTTTGCCCTTTTCCGCTGTATGCTCGCGCCACACGCCGTCTCAGCCCCCAGGCGGGTCACGGTTGCGGGAGCTGTCCAAGCGTGGACTCATGACCACATACCGCGTCTTGCTATCGGTGATGTTGTCCTTGAGGTCGTGGGCCTCGCCGAGCACCACAAGATTTACCGGGTCGGTCAACTTCTTCACGATTGCCGTCTCACGACTCTCTTGCTTCGCCCGGCCGATCTTGATCGTGCCGGCGGGCTGAACTGGGTTGGCATCGCGGTGAGCCTCGGCATCTTCTGCGGGCTTGATCGACCTCAGTTTCCCTTGGACATAGAGCTGGCCGAGAACACCAATCAGGCGCATGCGGTCTGGCGTCCGCAGCTTGGGGTGACCTTGGAGGAAATCCAAACAGGACAGCAGCTTGTCCAGATCCTCTGGCGTCACCCCTTCCAGATAAGCAGTGTCGAGCTTGTGCTGGGCGAGAAGTCGCAGAACGACCTCACGCTGCCAGGCTTGCCGCTGATCCACTTCCTTGAGGTGGTCCGCGTAGAACCGCTCAATCTGCTTGGGGTCTGTGAAACCTTGATCCCGTGCGTCGGCCTCGAAATCATCACGCAGAACGAGATGCCAGTCGGCAATGTGGATGATGGTCCTGGTCGGGTTGTCGGGATCCAACCGAACATCCACGTGGGCGAGGTCGGGCAGGTTGCGTTCTGAGGGTTCGGTGCTCACAACAGAGCTGATCAGAGGCAAGACCGCCAGAGCAAACAAGAAGCGTTGAGTCATGCGAAGGTCCCGGGCGAGCACGGGCCACTTTTCCTGATCAGTTTGATCCAGCCAACGCTCACGATCTTTTCCCCTTGTTGCCGGACAACCCACCGCAGGGCTTGGCTATTCACGGTAGGCACGTCACGGCTTGGCATCAGTCATTGCTGGGATCCAATCCCAGCGGACTCCTCAATTCGCGCCGGCAATGTGTTGGCACAAGAATATCTCGCCAAGACTGCGCAGATCCACCGGACCTACCTCTCGGACGTCGAACGCGGCAGCCGCAACCTCAGCCTTGTGGTCATCGAGCGACTTGCTCAGGCCCTCCAGCTTTCCCTGGGAGACCTGTTTGCACCAGTTGACCTGCAGTTGGGACAACTGGATCTCCCTTTGTGGCCCCCAATTCCTGAATTTCCGGAGCTTGAACTTCCTCAGGGGACCGTGGCGACTTTTTCCTGACACCCATTTACTGACCACCTGAAGGGTTGTGTTCTTCCGAGCAAGAAATCCGAAAACGGGTTGGAGAATCGCTGGCCCGAGGTGGCCGGCGATAGAGAAAAGCCTGTACTCAGCGAACCAGGAGCAACTGCAGAGTCTGCTGCGCGCACTCCGGGTGGCGGCCAAGATGCGTCAGCAGGACCTGGCCGACGCGCTCGGAGAACCGCAGTCGTTTGTCAGCGAAATCGAGAACGGAGAGCGGAGGCTGGATGTGCTGGAGTTGCGGGAAGTCTGTCGGGCGCTGGGCCTGTCGTCTCCCTGAGTTGTGAGTCGGGTGTCACGTTCTCGAGCAAAAGATGCGCACGAGTTTTGGGCACTTTGTTGTCAAAAAGCACCCCCCTCCTATGGCTAGTCCGTATTTTTGCCGATCTGCGAATTCCTCTGCAGGAGAAATCGCATCGGGCAGCTACCCATGCACTCCCTAGGTGGACCCAAGGGTGTCTGGAGGGTGATGTGCGGCGGCGTCACGAATTGCTGTCTCCGTGCACGTGGCTTGCTGGGAGGGGTCAAGCAAGGCACGGATCAGGCAACTGATCCGTAGACTCCACCTTCCAAGGAAGACTGCTGAATCCAATGAGCACGCACTCCGTTGGAGGCGTAACTGTCCATTAGCCCACGTACCCTTTCTCTCCGCAGCCAACCGGAAGCACATCCGAACCCGCTCGGAAGTGCGTGGGCTGGACTGCTCTGCTCTTGACCACCCCGGTACAAATGAACCGTCGGACCGGGGACAAGCGGCCCCTCAAACCCACCGCGGTAGCTTCACATGTTCAGATGCCCGTCGCCAGCGAGGCTGTGGGTACAGCGGAGGTAGGAGATATGCGTGTCTGGGTGTTCCAGGATCACAGGCAAAAACAGAAGCAAGGAGACAAAGCACTCTGGTAGGTCGGCTGGCTCGACCCTGATGGCCGTCGCCGGTCCAAGCGGATTGGCAGCAAGAGTATGGCGGAGAAGTTCCGTCGCAAGCTGGAAGGCGAGATGGCGGCCGGCCTGTACGAGCCAACCTCAAACAAATCGTGGGGGGAATTCGTGCGGGAGTACGAGGATAAGGTGCTCTGCAACCTCAAGCCCCGGAGCCGTGTCGAGGCGCTCCACGCACTGAGGCAATTCGAGCGGATCGCCAAGCTGACCAGGGTTTCCAGTGTCGATACAGCGATGGTCGACCTGTTCGTCGCAAAACGGCGGCAGGAGCCCGGTAAGAAGCCCAAGTCCACAGTCTCGCCGTACACAGTCAAAAAAGAGCTGGGAGCAATCCGGACCGCTCTGAATGTGGCCAGGGATTGGGGTGACCTGGCCAAGATGCCGAAAATCCGCAGGGTCAAGGTTCCCGATGCGTTACCGCGTCCGGTTACTACTGAGGATTTCGAGAGCATCTATGCGGCTTGCAAGGTAGCCTCAATGCCGAAGGACTCCCCCTACGACGCTAGCGATTGGTGGCAGGCAATCCTGGTCTTCGCCATCACCACTGGATGGCGTAAAGAGGAAATCCTCGAGTTCCGGTCTGAGAACTTGGATCTGGATAGCGGAGCGATCATCACACGTGCTGAACACAACAAGGGCGGACGCGACGATCACGATTACCTCCCGCCGGTGACTTTGGAACACCTGAAGCAGATCCAGAGCTTTGATCCGATGGTGTTCCCCTGGCCCCACGATCTCCGCACGTTCGATGTGCAGTTCCATCGGATTCAGGAAGCTGCTGGCATTCACCTACCATGCATCATCAAACAGCAACACGAATGCACTCCTTCCTGTCACTTGTACGGCATGCACGACTTGCGACGGGCTTACGCAACCGAGAACTGTGATCGGCTGCCGTTACCAGTCCTGAAGGAGAAGATGCGCCACAAGGACATCCAAACGACCATGCGGTATGTCGAGATGGCTCGGAAGATGAAGAAGGCGTCGGAGGATGTATTCGTCCCCGACTTCCTGAAGCGAACTGCGAATTGAGTGTTTATTGAGTGTTGACAAAAAGAGAAACGGCTCGCGGCCTCACTTTGAAGCCGCAAGCCGTTGTCGTTTCAGAGGTTAGGAAGTACACCCCAGAGGATTCGAACCTCTAACCTTCGGTTCCGTAGACCGACGCTCTATCCAATTGAGCTAGGGGTGCGGTTCTTTGGCATCCAGTTACTCTATCGGACTGTCGTGTGCTGTCAAGCGACGCCCTGCCTCCCCCAAAATACCTAGATTGCCAGCCGGACTCGGGGTCTCCCGCGGCTTCTCCTCTGCTGCTCCTCCTGCAGACGCCGACAGGCCAAGACCAATCCCCCAATACCAACTTGCCCATCCAAAAGCGAACCTGGCTGCCAGTCCTGTGTCTTCGCTGGTGACCGTTACGAACTCTGTCAACTCAGGGGAAGAAACCTCCCATGACCACCCGTCCGTCCCGCCGAACTTCCTCCTCATCATGGGGGCAATCATCAGAATCGCCTAATCCATTCGGCCGGTGATTGGACTGAGGTGTCCAAGCGTCCACAAACCCACCCTGGCCGAGTGTTCGGCCAGGGTGGGTTTTTTCATGGCTGCGTTCGGTGTCCTGGTGATGCTCGGGGCACAAAAAGGCCAGCGGGGCTGCTCACCCCTGCTGGCTGGACACTCGACGTAGCAATACCACCTCGCCAGAGAGGAGAACTTGAGCAATGAGCAAGGTCCACGTCAATGTCGGGACCATCGGTCACATCGATCACGGAAAAACCACCCTCACCACGGCGATCCTCGCTGTCCAAGCTCAGCATGGGCTCGCCCAGGCGATCGCCTACAGTCAAGTGGCGAAAGGTGGGATCCGTCGCGATGAGACCAAAACCGTCACGGTGATCACCAGCCACGTCGAGTACGAAACGCAAACAAGGCACTACGCCCATATCGACTGCCCAGGTCACGCCGACTACGTCAAAAACATGATCACCGGGGCTGCTCAAATGGATGGCGCCGTGTTGTTGTGCTCGGCCGTCGATGGCCCGATGCCCCAAACTCGGGAGCATGTGCTGCTGGCCCGTCAGGTCAATGTCGACCACTTGGTGGTCTTCATCAACAAGTGCGACTTGGTGGACGATCCCGAACTGATCGATCTGGTCGAGTTGGAAGTCCGCGAGCTGTTGCAACGCCACGGCTACGCAGACGTGCCGATCATCCGCGGTAACGCCAAAGACGCTCTGGATCGTCCCGAGGACCCTCACGCCCGACGTTGCATCGAGGAACTCTTGGCCGCACTGGACTCGCAGATCCCTGCTCCAAAGCGGTTGATCGACAAGCCCTTGTTGATGGCCATCGAAGGGGTCTACCAGATCGAAGGTCGGGGTACGGTGGTCACCGGGAACATCGAGCAGGGACGCGTTCGAGCTGGTGAGAAGGTGCAAATCGTTGGTCTGCGGGACTCGCTGGCAACGGTGGTCACCGATGTCGAGCAGTTCCGCAAGCCGCTGGGCGTTGGCGAGGCAGGACAAAACGTGGGCTTGCTGCTGCGTGGGGTCAAGCACACGCAGGTGCAGAGGGGCCAAGTCGTGACCGCGCCCGGCGCGATTGAGCCCAAAGAAGCCTTTGACTGCGAGGTGTATGTGCTCACCAAGGACGAAGGTGGGCGTCATACGCCGTTTTTCGAAGGCTATGCCCCGCAGTTCTACTTCCGCACCACCGATGTCACCGGAACGGCTCACCTCGTCGATGCTGAGATGGTCCGGCCTGGTGATCACGTGAGAATGAAGGTCGGACTGCATAAGCCGATCGCCGTGGAGAAGGGCACTCGGTTTGCCATCCGCGAGGGCGGCCGCACCGTCGGCCGTGGCGTTGTCACCAGCGTCGCTTGACGACGGTCACCAAGTTGAAAAGAGCGAAGAACCCCCTCGTCCAGATCCCGGCAGCTACGACTCTGCTGGCGGATCTCTGGGCGAGGGGGCTTTGCTATGTTCTGGCGTTTTGATCTCAGGACTGTGATCTGAGCTTGGGTGATTGCCAGTGGACAGTCCAGCAAGGGTTTTGGAGTTGGTTTCTCAGCCGCCGATTTGATACATCGCCCTGTGGGGTTTGAGAAACTCCGGGCTGTTGATCCCGTGGCCGGGCTTCTTCCCGGCGACACACTCTCGGATCAGAGCCGCCAGGTCTTCGTCGGTTCCGCCTTCGCGGAGGACCTCGCGAGCGTCCCACTCGGTGGTCGAAAACAAACAATTGCGGATCTGGCCCTCCGCGGTGATCCGCAGGCGATTGCAGTTGTGACAAAACGGCTGAGTCACCGGATTGATGAAGCCAATGCGGCCCACCCCATCGACAAATTGATAATCCGTTGCCGGTTGACTGGGATTGGTCACCGGCAGCGGCTCCAAAGGCAAAATCGCCCCGGCAAGTCGCTTAAGAATTTCCTCCCCGCTGAGTACCTGGGAATTGTCCCAGCGACCATCAGCATCCAGGGGCATGTATTCGATGAACCGCACCTCCAGCTGATGCCGTCGAGCAAATTGTCCCAGCGGCACAATCTCCTCTTCGCTCAAACCGCGAATGGCCACAGCATTGAGCTTGATTTTCTCAAAGCCAATCTGCTGGGCGGCAAAAATGCCCTCCAGCACTTTCTGATAGCCATCACGTCGAGTGATGGCCTTGAACTTCTCCTCGCTGAGGGCATCCAAGCTGATGTTCAGCCGACGCAGTCCTGCCGCCTTGAGATCGGCTGCTTGTTCTGCCAGGAGAATGCCGTTGGTCGTCAACGCGATGTCCGCAATCCCCGAGAGGCCGCTGAGCATGCCGATCAGCTTCGGCAGATCCCGGCGAACAAGAGGCTCGCCGCCGGTGACCCGCAACGTCGTCACACCGAGCTTGGCGACAACTTGCACAAACCGAACGATTTCCTCAAAGGTGAGCAACTGTTGCCGCGGCAAAAACTCAAGGCCCTCGGCCGGCATGCAATAAAAACAGCGAATGTTACAGCGATCCGTGACGCTGATCCTCAAGTCTGTGTGAACGCGGCCGAAACTATCGACCAAAGGTCCTTCAATCGTCATCAGGTCACTCAGAAGAAGTCGCTTAAGCGAAGTCGCTAACGCAGTTGCTTAGACCAACAGTGAAACGAAACTTGGCCAGTCCGTCCGCACACAGGTCAGTTAGGTCTCCAAAGAGAAAGTTGGAAAGAACTGTTTAGGTTTTTGGTTTAGTGAATCCCGGGTGAACCCATTCGCAGGTGCCATCCGCCCAGTTTTCTTGCTTCCAAATGGGAACCACTTGCTTGAGGGTGTCAATCAGCCATTGTCCGGCCTCAAAAGCGTCTTGCCGGTGTGGGGTGCTGACGGCAACGGCCACACTGGCCTCAGCGAGCTCCAGATGGCCGAGGCGGTGAACGAGGACACATTCCACCAAGTGCCAACGCTTGCGTGCCTCGGCCTCCAGCTCAGCCATCTTGCTCTGCGCCATCTCAGGATAGGCCTCGTAATCCAGCGAGGCTGTCCTTCGTGGACCGCTTGTCCCGTGGGTGACTTCCCGCACAGTCCCCAAGAACAGGACCACCGCGCCAGCAGCAGGATGGGTCACCTGTGCCAGAATCGCCGCTGTGTCAATCGGATTACGTGTCAGTTCAACCATGCCAGCTCGGTCATGCCAGTTCGCATGGGCCGGTTCCTGTTCCTCGGATCGGGGTGCTGAATGCGAGCTCGTTGGATCGAGCTTTTTGATGATGCGACGCTTGCGATGAGCTGGCAAGCCCGACCGAGCTTTTGCCGAGCTCTTGCCGAGCTGGGAATTATTCAGCCCCCACTGACCGGTGGCAGACAAGCAACTTCTGCTTGGGCACTCAGCTTCGTCGTATCGTCGGCGTATTCCCCAGAGACGGCAAAGGCACAGAAGCCCAAGATGTCCTGCAAGGCCGGTTTTTGCTGGGCGAGCTGACGACGCAGTTCCCCCACAGTGGCGGCCTCTGGCAACTCGAGAACCGTTTCGCTTTCTCCAGCGAGCTGATGAGCAATGGCAAAGAGCCTGACCCGAACTTGCATCTGAAGACCACCGTCGATTGCGACAAACCAGAAGGACATTCACCGATCACCGAGCAAACTCAACTCACCACCAGCGGCTCGGATTTCTGATCGAAGATCGGGTCGGCCCCCGGCAACAAACCACAGGCCAAGGCCAGCAGCTTGATGGGGTGAATGGTCGGTTTCTCGGCACCTTGCTCCATCTGCAGCTTACAAGCACTGCATTCGGTGGTGCCCCCCTCCAGTTCCTCTTGACGCAAAGCCTGAATGAGTTCCCATCCCGCTCTTAAACTACTGCGAAAGTTTTCCCGCTTCAGCCCAAAAGTTCCCGCCATCCCCGAGCAACCGTGATCTTCCACCTGCAAACTCAAACCAGGGATCAGTCTCAACAGGTTCTCCGCAGGGGAGCCCACCTGCAAAGCCCTGCTGTGACAGGGTTGATGGTAGGCCAGCGTCCGCCGAATGGGATGGGGGAAATCCGTCCGCAGGCCTCCCCGTTGATGCAACTGCCACAGGTAATCGCAGGCCTCCTGAGCGGCCCCGGCAACGACCTCCGCCTCAGGATCCTCCAAGATGTTGGGATAATCCTGGGTCAGACAGACGACTGCTGAGGGTTCGGTCGCCACAATTCGGTAGCCCTGGCGGACGCATTCGGCCAGATGAGCGACGTTGTGCCGGGCCACCTGCCTGGCACGATCAACAGCACCCACCGTCAGCAGCGACATCCCGGAATACCACTGCCAGGGGGGAACGTAAACGGCGATTCCGTTGTGTTCCAGCAGAGCGACAAAGGCTTCCCCAAGCTGCGGATCGTGGTAGTTGGCATAGGTATCGATAAAGTACAGGACCTTAGGGCCGCTGCGGCCAGTCGGGCGTGTGAGGCGACGACGGGTGGCACGTCGTAAAAAGGGTCGGCTGGTGAAGCGAGGGAGCTTGCGGGTTTGGGCGATGCCGAGGATGCGTTCCAGCAGCCAGCGTGTCCGCGGTGTGCTGATGATCCAGTTGGCCAGACGGCTAAACCGGCTGCCCACCCGGGAGATCATCTCCAGACGCGAGAGCAACCAGTCGGTTGTTCGCAGACCGTTGGCCGCGACGTATTCTGCGCGGGCTTCCAACATCAACTTGGGAATGTCCACACTGGCCGGGCACTCCAAACGACACATCTTGCAGTTGACACATAAGTCGACCACTTGCTTGAAATCGTCGCCGGTGATCGCCCTGGCCGGAAGCGTGCCGGTCATCACCGCCCGCATCAAATTCGCCTTCGCCCGCGGACTGGCTTCCTCCGAAGGACTAAAGCGAAAGATGGGGCACATCCGCTGGTTGGGTAGCTCGGTGCGACAAGCCCCACAGCCATTGCAGTTTCTGGCCGCCTGAGCAACCTCGCCAGGAGTCCAACTCAACTGCAGGGGAACGACCTCCGGGGTCACACGCTCGGAGGAGACCCGCCAAGCTGGTCCCTCTTGTGGAACCCCTTCCCGAAGATTGCGAACCATCAGAAATGGATCATCCCCGATGATTTTGCCGGGGTTGAACAAATTGTAGGGATCGAAGATGCGTTTGGTTTCTCGAAAGATCCTGTAGAGCTCACCGTATTGGAGGGGCAACCAACTGGTGCGGCTGAGCCCGTCGCCGTGTTCGCCGCTGACGGTCCCTCCGTGGTCCCACAAGGCCCGGTAGAGGTCGTCGGCAACCGCTCGCATGGCCCTGACGTCGGAGGCCTGGCTGACATCCAGGAAAGGCCGCAGGTGCAGTTGCCCATGCCCGGCGTGGCTGAACAAGGAGGCGGTCACTTGATGCGTTTTGAGGATATTTTGAACAACCAGCAGAAACTCGGCCAATCGCTGTGGGGGAACCGCCATATCCTCCACAAAGGGGACGGCTCGAGTGAGACCTTTGAGCCGGGAGAGGGTCGGAACGACGCGTCGGGCCAGTTGCCAGAACAAAGCTCGTTGGGCGTCGTTGGCTGCGACGGTGGCACCACCAAAGCCGAAGTTCCCGTGGGCCAGCGAATCGAGCAAACCGGCCAAGCGGTCGTCGGCTTCTGATGGGGATTGGCCCTCCAGCTCCACCAGCAAGGCCGCTTCGGCCTGGGAGGGAATGACTGACTGATAGCGTTGGTCGGTTTCCTGAGCCAGGCTCATCAACCGGCGGTCCAGCAAGTCACAAGCGCTGGGCTCAAAGGACCGAGTTGCCCAGGCAGCCCGCGCGGCGGACTCCAGACGATGAAAGAAGATCAAAGCGACCGCCGTGGCGGCTGGTCTCGCGATCGTCTTCAACGTCACTTCCGTGACAATCGCTAAGGTCCCCTCGCTGCCACAGAGGAGCCTGGGCAAGTTCAGGTGATCATCTTCCATCAGACCCCAAAGACGGTAGCCGCTGCGGTCCAGCGGATACTGAGTGCGATGCTTGTGGATCAAGTCCTGATTCTGCCAGATGAGCTCCGCGATCTGCGAAACCAGCTCCAGACGACGCCCTCCCGGATCCGGTGCGGCTGACTCTCTCAGCAAATCACTTGCCAACTGACCGGCTGCTGGCAGGCTCGCTGAGGGCACCGAGAATTCTCGATGACCTGCGTGGGATGACCCCAGCACGGCGGCAGCAGGGTCAGCCCAAGAACTGGCTAAGGAATCCGACTGGCGATGCCTTGAGTGGCCCGGAGAAGCAATCCCCGCAGCGGAGGTCTCTGGGATCGGGAGGGGAGCTGTCAAGCGGCGTTGTGCCGAGGGAAGGGGCTCCTGACTGACTTCCAACACGGTGCCATCGGCAAGGACCACTTGCATGGAGGTGACGTAGTGGGAGGCCGACCCATACTTGAGCGAATGGCTCCCGGCAGCGTCGATGGCCATGACGCTGCCGATGGTGGTCACCTGGCTCATCGCTGGATCCGGGCCAAACATCTGCCCCCGCGCGGCCAGTTGCTTATTGAGAACTCCTAGCACAAGCCCAGGTTGAACCCGCACTGAGTCTCCTGAGGCCCAGATCATCCGACGCATAAAGCGAGAGAAATCCAGCACCAACCCAGAACCCAACGACTCCCCAGCGAGCCCTGTGCCTGCCCCCCGAGCATGGAGGGAAATATCACGCCGTGAGGCATATTCGACACAGGCCACCACATCGGCAGTCGTCCTGGGCCGGACAACTCCCAGCGGTCGGATCTGGTACAGACTTGCGTCGCTGGCATACAGCTGACAAGCGATATCGTCGCAGCGAGCCTCCCCGGCGATCAGGCCTCTCAGGTCTTCCTGAATTTGGCTACGGCGTTCATCCATATTTGGTCGTTGTCCCCATCGATGAAGGGGTCCAAAAACTGTGCCTCTCTGATTGTTTTCTTGGCGTTTATCCAGACTACCTCGAAGGCGGCTTGGCGGAAACGCGGGATGGCAGCTTGCCCTCGAAGAGGAGGAAGAATTGTCGGAGATGAACCAGCATCAACGTGTTGGAACATTGACAATTGATCGGAAGAGGTCGAGATAGGTCCGCATCAGTGAGGCCGAGAGCACCAGCCTGCCCCCCTGTTTGAGTGTTCTGCTGGTCGAGACTCATTGGCTGCAAGCCACAAGAAGCCCATTAGCTAAAAATTTTGCCCATATTATTGTAGCCTGTGTTTTTGGGTGTTCGAGCTCGCATTTTCCAGAGGCGTCGTGATCGGGTGGTCTGAGGTTTTGGACTCAGCTCGTTGCCCGCCCTACCACTCAACGCCGTCGAAATCTGAGATCATCGGTCGAAAGGCCTAAAAACATCAACTCTAGACCAACTTGAGGCCTGTAGTCCTGTTGGAAGAACCCTTGCTCGTCCACAACGCGGAAACCACTGCCACAAGCATTGATCTGGCAGCCTTGACACAGGGCCGGCCGAGTCAAGATTTTCCTCAACCTCAGCAGGACTGCGTCCCAGGCTACGATGGGTCTGGCTTTCAGCCAATGGGTCTCGACTGGCTTTCAGCCAATAGGTCTCGACTGGCTTTCAGCCAATAGGTCTCGACTGGCTTTCAGCCAATGGCTCTCGACTGGCTTTCAGCCAATGGGTCTCGATCGAGGGAGAGCCCAGACTGACGTCGGCCGAGCACTTCGGGCCGTCGGGTCACATGGCGAAATTGTCGGGCGATGAGAGGAGATCGACAGCCAACGCACGAGCTTCAAGCGGTTTGAGGAGGTCGGCTAGCTCGTCTTGGCCTGATGTCACCTTCGTTTCGATGGCGACCGCCCAGAGGGGGATCGTTCCGAGGGAGTCTGTCTGGAGCTTGACCAGGTCCTTTTCGGTGCAGAGCACTGGGTCTCCTGTCTTCTCGGCCCACTGCCTCAGCCAATGGACATCCTCACGGGTATAGCGATGGTGATCGGCGAACTCGCGAAACTGCCTTAGCTGATAGCTGAGTGTCTGCTGCAGTGTGTGCCGGAAGGCCGTTGGGTTGCCGATGCCGCAGAAGGCCGAAACCGCTTGACCCTGAAAAGTCTCAACGGGTTGCTGGTCACAGGATTGGTTGACCAACTTGCGAGGTTGATGCTCCAGCTCGCACCACAGGGCCCTGGGGGCAAGTTTGGCGACCTGCTGGCGGAGTTGCTCACGTTGCTGCAGGCTCAGCAAATCAGCCCGTGAAAGCGCCACCACGTCGGCCCGACGCAAGCCAGCGACCGGTTCTCGGAGAGTCCCCCGGGGGAAAACATGATCATGGCCCCAAGGTTCGGTGGCATCCAGCAGCACGATATCCAGATCTCGGTGCAATCGCCGATGCTGAAATCCATCGTCCAGCAAGATCAATTGTGTGGCCAGTTCCTCCAATGCCAGCTTGGCAGCGGCGACACGATCCGGGTTTTCGACATGCGGGACATCAGGAAGGTGCCGCTCCAGCTGAAGCGCTTCGTCGTTGACGCTGCTGCCTTCCTCGGAGCCGTAACCCCGGCTGACCACACTGACGCGGACCCCATTGTTGCGAAAGTGCCGAGCAAGGTACTGCACCAGGGGACTTTTGCCTGTGCCTCCCAGGGTCAGGTTCCCCACGCTGACCACCGGGACATCAACGCGGTGGATCAGCCCCGGACGACGATCGTAGCCCCGGTTGCGGAGGGTCACCGCCAGAGCATAGGGGCCCTCCGCCAGCCACAGCAGCCCCCGCAGCCCAGTGGCGATCAAGCCACGTTGCTGGCCGCTGACCAACTCGCGAAACTGCGTCCCGGTGGGCAACCTCATCGACTGCAACACTCCCTCGTGGTTTCCATCTGGATCGCTGAAAGCCCCTGTGGCCCTTTCCTTGGCCCTTTGCGAATACGCTTGGCTGTTCAGGAGCTTCCCGAGGGCCTCAACGCGAATTCCGTCTCAGTGTGAGTGTTTGGGCCGACGGTGTGTCCGTTGATCCCCTGACATCGTCTGCTTTTGCAGCGATTCAAGAGCAAGCGATTGATCTTGACACGTCCTCGCTCGACCACCGACAAACTCCCTTCCAACACCATAGAGCTCAACACCATCTCAACAGGATCAGATTCGAAGAATCGCCGCCAAAAATCAACGTCAGCCAGCCGGTGACCTGAGAACGACCTGACTTGGGGCTTGATCCGGTTGGCTCGCTGACAAAGTCGATTTCCAGAGCCCGAGACGTTGCGTCAAACGAAGCAACCCCCGCCCGCCAAGGCGTTCTCGGTAGGGTGGGATGTCCCTCAAGTTCCGCTGATGGGCCGACGATAGCAAAGCCCAGTTGGCGAATTGCCGACCTCCTTTTCCATCGGCGTCGCACTTGTCTCGGGATCCTCCGCCCAGCAGACCCCCGTGGGGCTGGGCGACCAACGGCTCAGATCACACGCGTCTCGCTACGCCCAACAACCTGCTCAACCCAGTCACAGAAGCTCTTTGAAGCTGGCCTTTCGCTTGAGGATCTTGCAGGCCAGAGATCTTGCAGGCCAGAGATCTTGCAGGCCAGAGATCTTGCAGCCGAGCGACCCAGGCCGAAGCCATTGTTTGACTCCTCCTTGAGGAACGACAGATGTATTTTTTGAACTACTGGCGGCTGACGCATTCACCCTTTTCCGATTTCGACCCTGAGGGACAGTCGCCCTCCCAGCGGGTGTTGCCCAGTTTTTTTTACTGCGGATCTGTCCAAGAGGAAGCCCTCGCCCGACTTCAGTTTCTTGTCGAGCATCGACATTCTCTGGGCTTGTTGGTGGGACCAACGGGCGCGGGAAAATCCTTGCTATTGCGCGCTTTTGCCAGAAGAGTTTGGTGGGATGGTCAACCTGTTGTCCGGCTGCGGGCCGATGGGTGTGATCTGCGGGGTTGTTGCTGGCAGCTGGCTGAGGAGTTGGGTCTGGCACCGCATGCACGAAGGGCGAGTTTTGAACTGTGGCGAGATGTCTGCGACGCGTTGGGCCGTCTGCGGACGCTTAAGCAGGATCTGGTGTTATTGGTCGACGATCTTGACCGAGCTGAGCAAGATTGCTTGGAAGGTCTTCTCAGGCTTTTCTCCGCCAACCGCCATCCGGACGGACGCCTCACGGCCGTGGTCAGCGGCGGCTCAGAGTCCCTGGAAGAGTGCTCTGGCCGGCTCATGGAACTTGCGGAATTGCGAATCGAACTGACGCCTCTGCTCCCCGAGGAAACAAGGGATTACCTTAAGCATCGACTTTCTGCCTGTGGCCGAGACGATTTGCCCTTTACCAATGCTGCGGTTGGGCGGCTGCAGGAGCTTTCTGGGGGCGTTCCCCGAATGCTGAATCAGCTGGCAGAACTCTGCCTGATTGCTGCAGCCAGCCATCAACTGCCTTATGTCGACACCCAGACCGTTGATGGGGTGGCCACCGAGTTGGGCCAACAGCCGCCTTCTCTCCACGCTGCTTGAGGACTGGTATCGCCGCGACGGCCTCGTAGAATGGACCCTTTGGAGCACTTGGAAGACTTGGAACCACGATCAGTCCCCTGCTGATTCTATCTCTTGGGCTGAACAACAATGTTCGGTTGACCATGGCGAATTGGTATGGGGACTTTTTGCCTTCTGGGATGGCTCACAAACTCAGGGGCGATCTTGAGTGATCGGGCCTGAGCGGCTTGTGTCTGTGCTTCTCTTGGCCTGAGCCACTCCTTGGCGGGTCATCTTTGATTTGGCCAGAGAAGTTTGATTGGCCAGAGGCTCCTGCTCGCCCAGATGCTGCTGCATTCGCGGACACTTCTGCGTTTCCAGACATTTTGGCGTTTCCAGACATTTTGGCGTTTCCAGACACTTTGGCGTTTCCCGACACTTTGGCGTTTCCCGACACTTTGGAGGAGCTTCTTCGGGGGCCGGCTGTGTTGGGCTTGTGCCTTGAACATCCCCAGGAGGAGTTCTGCCACAATCCGATTCAGTACGGCTGATTGATCCTCGACAAAGCGGAACCTCAACACCAAATCACCAGAGCTTGAAGATCGCGAGATCTCCTGCTGCCTTTGGAAAAGCTTGGCTCGTCCGGCACAGCGGAAAGGCTGCCAGATCAACAGCTGCCAGATCAACAGCTGCCAGATCAACAGCTGCCAGATCACTGGTCGTTCCGGCGGCTGCCGGGGTTTGGCCGAGCAAGAATTCTCCGAAGGCAGCAGATGGAGTGCTTTCCCTCCGACGGGATTTTTTGCACCAGTGAAATCTATGACCGAGACGGCTTCTCCTTCAAAACAACCTCCCCAACACCGTTCAACCGCTGTCGCTCAAGCAGCCGCTGCTCTGGCTGAGGGCGATTCCGCCAGCCGCATGGAGCTGCCGGAGGTCGACCTCAAAGACCCGGTGATCGCCGCGGGGTTGGCTTGGTTAATTCCGGGGGCGGGTCATCTTTACCAACGCCGTCTCGCCAAAGGGATTTTGTTTTTGGTTTGCATTTTGTCGCTGTACGTGACTGGGGTTGCTTTGGGCAGCGGTCCCCAGGTTGGCTTAGCCCGTGCGGCCTACATGGATCCCATTTCTCCGTTTCAGAGGAGGCTTTCGTTCTTTGCTCAGGCGGGAACGGGGCTGACAGCGGTCCCGGCGGTCGTGCAGATGCTGCGTGCCCGTGCAGATGGCCGCCCCCGTGAAGAGTGGATGTACCCCCCAGTCAACGATCAGGAACTCAACCGTCTGCATTTCCATTTGGGCCGATACTTCGACCACGCGACTGTTTATTTGATGGTGGCCGGGTTGCTGAACATCCTTGTGATCTACGATGCTTACGCAGGTCCGGTGATCATTCTCGATGAAGTGGCCAGTCAGCCAGATCAGCCAGCCGACAAACACCAGGGTGCCTCGAATTCCTCTCCGGACGACAAGTCACCTGCCTCGGCATCCCAACAGCCAACTCAAAGCGAGCCCTCCGGCCAAACCTAGCTGCAGGGACAGCCCAGCCACGACACCCAAGTCAACTAAAAACACAAACAAACCACGGCACAAACCACCCAGGGACAATCTCCCCAGTGGGAACTGAGCGTGACCTTTTCAAACCATGGCGTGCCGGATGTCGGTGGATTCTTTGTAGCAACCTCCAGAGCCCCTTCATTTGCCGATGCTCGATTTCCTGCTGCCCCCTCTAAGTTGGCTCACCGAGGCTCCCTTGCTGGGTATTGCCCTGTGGTTTGACTATGTACTGGCTCTTCCGCTTGTTTTGGCCGTCAGTTTCGTCTATGCAGGCACCCGCCACGAGTGGATGGGACCCATCCTCAGCCATGGCGTCAAGCTTTCCCTCCTGCTCTTACTCGCCTTGGGGGTCGCCCTCGGCGTGACCTCGGCCTTGGCTGCAGCCCTGTAACTGATTCCTCTCCCCGGTTTGCGTCCTTGGCCAGCTTGAACTCATCCTGAACTTCTTGTCTGTCATTGACAGGTCCTTTCCAGGAGCGAGCTCTTGACGATTGCTTTGACAGCTTGCCGAGGAGATCGTTGGCCCGCGGTGGGACGCAGCAGTCAATCAGCGGATTCTGCTACTGCTCTGGGCAGCCAGCCTCAAACCCTCGAACGAGACGTCTGACCCTCGATGTTGGTGTCAGCGGTGAGGAAAGTCCGGAGAAATGGTGGTCGAGTTGGGCAACGGTTCTCGGCCAACTGCTGACGTCAGCCGGTGAGCCTCTCTGGTGGTTGGTGCCTCTGGGAGTCAGTGCCTCGGCTGAACCCTGCTGGGCTCGGCCTCGAGAACTGGCGGGCTGGCCAGCTGGTTTTCTGACGCTCGCACGGATACTGGATTGACTTTTTGTCGGATTGACGGTTGGCTGCTCAAGCGTTGCGGGAACTCACTGACCAACGACGACGGGATCTGCGGGAACGGGGTATTTACTGTAAGCCGATGACCTATGCGGCAACTCCACCTGACCCCAAAATGCGGGATTGCATCATGCAGCCTTTGCGAAAGACCCAACACCTGCGATCGACTGCGGCTCGAACTGGTGTGGGCCCTGTCTCGGTCGTCTTGGCGGCGCTGTCCGTCGGGCTTGTCTTGCCAAGCGAGGGATTGCTGGGGCCAAGGGACGCTTGGGGCCAGTCCGCCAGTCCGAACAGGCAGGGAAATTCCCAGAAGAGCCAAAGCAAACGGGGCAAGCAGGACAAAAACTCTGAGGAGCGGAAACTGGTCGATCTGCTATCCAAGGGGCCAACCACCAAAACCGATATGCGGCTGAAGGAAGTCTTCAACGAGTTCGTCCAAGAGGCCGAGAAGCTTGCCTTGGACTATCTGAAAAACGCTCAAAAAGCTCGTGATGATCAGCAGAAGCTGCTGGAATACGACAAGGCTCGCATGGTCTGCCAGCAGATCTTGCGCCTTGTGCCCTCGCATCCCAAAGCGCGAGAGATCTTGCAGGTCATCAATGAGTTGGAACTGCAAGCCGGACAGGTCGAGGTGGACATCGCGGCCAACAAAACCTGGCAAGATACCAAGATCAAGCTCTTGGCTGGGCGACCCGTCCAAATCCAGACCAAAGGCCAATGGCTTCTCAAAACCGAAGCCCAGGTCGACGCCGACGGCCTTCAGGTGCCAAAGGAACTCAAGCAGTTCCCCGCTGGTGCTCTTATTGGCATCATCTTCTCCGGAAACATCAAAGAGGCCAAGCCGTTTCTGGTGGGCTCAGGAGGACTCTTCGTGCCCGAGAAAACCGGGCGGCTGTACCTCAAAATGCACGACCTGAACTATCGAGACAACGAAGGCAAGATCACCGTGAAAGTCACTGGGACTTTCGATTCCTCCAAATGACACAATCCCTGCCCTGAGCCTGAGCTGATCTGAGGCTCAGTCCTTGGACTGCCCTACATAGGACCCTGTCCCCCTGTGCTTCCTGAGACTCTGTGCTTCCTGAGACTCTGTGCTTCCTGAGACTCTGTGCTTCCTGAGACTCTGTGCCCCCGAGAATTTGTGCCCACCCAGATGTTGTGGCATGGGCTCTTTCCGGTTCCGAGGGCGTGAGTCTCCGCCACAAGCTGGAACAGTCGAGAGAGACGCTGGGGGCTACAACTTCGTAGGATTGGGGGCATCTCCGTAGACTTCTTGCGGGTCGAAGACTTTCTCGGTCTCGGTGAACGTCAGAGGCAGCGGGCCGTTGTGCTTGCGGGCGTCTGGACCAACGGGCACTTCTCGGTAGAAGCAGCTTCGATATCCCACATGGCAGCTGGCTCCGCCGGTGACTTCGACCCGCAGCCAAACGGTGTCTTGGTCGTCGTCGATGTACAAGTGCTGGACTTTCTGCACAAGGCCGCTGGTCGCCCCTTTGTGCCAGAGTGTTTGCCGGCTGCGGCTATAATACACGGCCTCTCCCAGTTCGATGGTCTTGGTCAAGGCCTCGGCGTTCATCCATCCGTGCATCAACAACTCACCGCTGTGGGCATCGGTGGTGACCACGGGAATCAACCCCTCCTCATTGAACTTTGGCGACAGTTCGACACCTTCCTCGACCTGCTCAATTGTCCGGCGAGGAGCAAAATACTGATGTCTGGGCTGTTCGGTCATTTTTGCCGTTTTCCTCCTTCGGCAGAACTCGTTCTCCAAATCCCAACGCCAGCTGGACACGCAAAATCCAGAACTCCATCAGGCAGGACGTCGAACTAGGCTCCGTCTCTAAACACCAACCTGGCTTCGGGCGGCTGGGCTTCGGGCGGCTGGGCTTCGGGCGGCTGGGCTTCGGGCGGCTGGATCGAGCCGCTGGCGGCGTCCGGCTGCATCGACGAATCTTCTGGATTCGCCTGCTTCGCCCTCCTTGCCAGCAACTGGCCCATCGCGCCCTCTGGCCGACCAGCGCGTTTTCAGACAGAGCCTAGCAGCCAGAGAGCTTCCTGGCTGGGCGTTCGGTCCCATGCTGGAGTGTCCGTTCCGGTGTTGTAACATACACACTTCTGGTCGTTCTGCGTATGGCCAGTACTCAGAGACTCTCCGAAAAGCATCCGGCAATCCACTGTGTTGTGGAGCCCAAGTCATGGTGCAACACGATCCAGGTGGATTCCGGTGCTTTTCGGACAGACTGTCAGTCAACGGGTTGCCAGGGTGTGGCAGAGTTGTTGCTGAGACAATCCCATCGACCGACGCAAACCCACATCCTTGCGGTGTTGGCGTCCGAGGTACTCAAGCTTTGGGGGAAGCTGACCATGAGACGAATTCAGGGACTCAACCGGACCCTGCTTGCCATCACCTTGGCAACCGGCTTGATCAGCCTGGCCGGCTGTGGCGATGGCAGGCCCAGTCGGGTTCCGGTCTCCGGCCAGGTGCTCATCGACGGACAACCCCTCACTCACGGTGAGATTATCTTCATGCCCGAGAACGCCCGTTCTGCCCAGGGGACGCTGGATGGCCAGGGTCGCTTCACCCTGACGACCTTTCCCGACTCACCAGGCGACGGCGTTGTCAAAGGACGCCACCTTGTCCGAGTGGTCTCGCGGAAAGTGCTCTCAGGAGCCGCTCAACGATGGCTGGCGCCACGGCAGTATCTGAACCCGCAGGAGAGCCAGCTGACCGTGGAGATCAACGGACCCACCGACAACCTGCAAGTGAACTTGACCTGGGGGGTCGATCCCCACCACCGCGGCCCGTGGGTGGAAACAGCGGCAGGCGGCGGGGAGTAAGTTTGCCCTTTTGTGCCCTTCTCGGCCCTTTTCTGATCACGCAAGGCGATTCCAGCAGCCGAGGCAACCCGGTTGGATTCAGCATGCTGAATCCAACCAAGCCGACCGGAGAACCCTGCCCGCCTTCGATACACCACCTGTGCCTACGCAAGGCTCTGGCGGTTTGAATCCATGCTCGCGACACCAACGTTCCAAGGTCCGGAACTCAGAAAAACTGGGCTCAAAAACACTCAGTCGAACACCGCGTGGTTCCAACCGGGTTGTTGCTTCTTTGGGTCGTTGCCAAGTCACCCACTGTTGGTGAGGACGACGGGCTCTTGCCTTGTGGTGAGATCGTGCTTGGGAAGAACCGCACGTGATCAGGGCCTCCGTCAAGCGATTCTGCAGTGGAGCATTGTTCCGACGTCGACCGTGGCAGACTGTGGCGGAGGCTCACCCTGTCGGGACCAGAAAGTGCTCATGCAACAACATCTGGATGGACAGCAGCCACATCGGGGTGAGTCCAACGACTGAGATTGGCCGAGCATCTCGACTCGTCCGGTTTGAAGGAAAGCCTGGCAGATCACAGCCTGGCAGATCACAGCCTGGCAGATCACAGCCTGGCAGATCACAGCCTGGCAGATCAGAAGTGATTCCAGTGGTTCCCGCGTTTTGGACCAGTCGGAGATTTCCCCAACAGCAGGAGCGTCGTGTTCTGACCCTTCCAATCGCTGACCTTGTCCAAGGCTGATCAAATCGCAGTGGCTGGTGAGTGATCATCTGAGGTGATGATCACATCAATCGAAGTTGATGTGCTGCTTTTTGCAAGGACGTTGTGATGGTGGGAACTCCGTTGGGATGAGCACCGTGAGAAAAAGGTTTGTTTCTGTTTTGGCGTGAGTTAAAATGCATGACCTGATTGTCGCGAAACCGAGCCTAATGAGCTGTGACCAAATTGGGCGGTTCAACTGAAAGTATCATCATCTCAACTTTTGGATCATCAACAACTCGACGCCCAAGCTCGTTGGGTGCATCCCAATTGATTGTATAGTGATTTGCTGGAGCATTTCGTTGCTGCAGCCATGATCAACAGAACCTTCCAATCACCCCAATTTGTCCTCACAAAAACTCGACGACATCCTACCAAGAAATCCGGCCACCCCTTGCCACAAATTCAGTTTGCGGGAATTCTGTCGACGCTTTCAGCATTCCCTGAAAAAGTCTTGCTGGACTGATCGTTAAAGTGGCCGGATGCCAGAGACCACTGTCGATGGAGCGTGCAGAATCTCCCAGATTGTTGGGGTTTTGTGTCCTGACCACTGCCTTCGAAGACTTGTTGCTCGTCCAACCCGGCGGAATCACCAAGGGATCCGGCAGGCGTTGATCTGCCAGCCTTTCCGCTGTACCGGACGTGCCAAGATGGTCCTCAACCTCAGTGGTTGGACTAACCCAGATGTTGCTAGATCGCTTGTCTCAAGGTCCTCACGGTTGGGCCTGAGCCAGAATCTACAACAATCGAAGTCGGCATTGCCCGGCAACAACAGGCAGGTTTGGTACGCTTCGTCAGAATTGCAACACCGTTGCAAGATGTTTGTGTGAGGGGAGGTATGTTGTGCAGGGGGCCTTTGGGGAGGCGTGCCCCGAACTGCACTTACTGCTGCCTTCGGAAAATTCTTGCTCGACCAAAACACGGGAGCCGCCTTCCGCTGTGCCGGACGAGCCAAGGTTTTCCTCAATCTCAGTAGGAGGAGCTGGACAGAAACACGCCACAGCAGATTCTCCAACCACCACAAACTGTGGAGTTTCTCCTGTCGGAGTTTGGGTGTTTCTGGACGATGCGTGGTTGCCCGGCGATGGGCTTGCGAGCAATCACCCACGTCACAATCGCACGAGTCGTTTGGCGAAGACGTCTTGCGCAGGCGATTATGAGAGCGGTTTGGCCGAAAAGCCTCTGCCAAGACAACTTCCACGGGGAGGGTCTGCCTTGAGTCGGTCGTTCCCCAGGTTGGTCGTTCTTCAAGTTGGTCGTTCTTCAAGTTGGACGTTCTTCAAGTTGGTCGTTCTTCGGGGACGTCGAGAACTTGTTGAGGAATCAATCAAATCCCTCAGGGGGGGCTTCGGTTGCTCCGAGTTGATTGTCGTCCCCCTACTGAGGCTGGGGAAAATCTTGGCTCGTCCGGTGCAGCGGAAAGGCTGCGAAATCAGCGGTTCTTTTGCCGTTTTAGCGTTTTGGATGAGCAAGAATTCTCCTCAAGAGCAGTAGGCGATCGACATCCCACGCCAGGTTTGCCAACCGGTTCTTGAGAACCACACCAAGAGTCATCGATCCGCCCCACTTCTGAGAATTCCTCGCTCTTAGGGCTTTTTGGTGTTCTCAAGAAACTCTGTGCCTAAGGGTCTTTGGGCGTGGATCGTTTTCGATGACGCCGATGGAAAGGCTTCGCTGAGGGCCATCGGCCGATCGTTCTCCGACGCCAAATGGCCACTCACGGCAGGTCTTTCTCCATGAGCGGTTGGCGAACGCCTCACAGTTGACCAAGAACCATCTGACAAACTGTGCTTTCGTGCCGGCTTTTTGTTCTGGTCTGACGACCCATCTCAGCAGAGTGGTGGATGCCATGCACAGGAACAATGACATGTTCACAGGACTTTCGAGCGGTTCGAGGCGGAGTTGCTCTTTCCGAGAATGGGGCGGCTTTACGCTGGTGGAGTTGTTGGTTGTCATCACCGTCATCGGCATCCTGATGGCGTTGATGTTGCCTGCGGTGCAAGAGATCCGTTCTACGGCGCGTCGGGTGCAGTGTACCAGCCGACTTCGGCAGGTGGGCTTAGCGTTGTGGAACTACCAGACCTTCCGTCGCCGACTTCCCCCAGGCCGAGTTGGCTGCGATGGGACACAAGTCGGGCCCTGCAGTGGCAATCGCAATTTTGCTCGGGTGGGAACCAGCGGTTTTGTGATGATCTTGCCGCAGGTCGAACAACAACCGCTGTACGATTCGTTTGACTTCGACCATGGTCCTTGGCTGATCCGGGACAAACGCAACGACTTGGGGCAGAGCTCCCTGGAGGCCAACGCTACGCCGATCCAAACGCAAGTGCCGATTTTCCGCTGCCCCAGTGATGATAGTGAGCTGACCCGTGAGGTGCAGGGCTACCCCAGTGCCATCGGCAGCTATGCCTTTTGCATGGGCTCCAACGGTCCCTCCGATGGCATCGATGGATTCAAAGTCAAACTCTACAACACCGGCATGTTCGGCTACAAAATCGCCAGACCGATCTCGGAGTGTACCGACGGACTCAGCATGACGATCTTCGCTGGTGAGACCGTCGACGGACACACCTCCATGAGTTCCAACCGCTGGACCTACGGGGCTCGCCATCTTGATAGCATGCGCAATACCGATAACCCAATGAACACACCAAGCGGAACCGGAATTACCCTCGACCTGTATGGGTATGAGACCAACGGCAGTTTCGGCAGCCGCCACTTTGGAGGTGCCAACTTCGTCTTCGGCGATGGACACATCCAATTCCTCAACGACAACGTCAGCAAACTCGTTTACGATGCCCTGGGCACCCGCGCCGGAGGCGAAACCATCGACCACGGCCGCTTCTGAGTGCCTGCACCTCTGTGACCGGTTCCCAGCGTCCCTCCCCAAAGGTGGCCGCCGCCCACGGGGATGCTTTGCAGTGTGTTGGCGAAGATCTCACAAGTGGAGCGTTCGCTGCCCTGCGGGAACAACCCCGCGAAGACCCAAGCCAACCAACTTGAGTCCTCCTGCCTGGCGGCCCCGTTTTTCACTGACGCTGATTGCCAGCCTCAGGCAACCTTCGGCCCCCGTCTGCCTGGCAGAGCCAGTGCAGTTGTCCACCAGCTTGGCAGCGCCTGGCCGATGCTGCCATAGGTCGGGCGATCCATCGCTGTGTGGCACCCGGCTGTGCTTCAACCGGCAAGTCATCGACAACTTGTCAGCGGGCTGGTCGGCTGCCGGGACCGAGGATTTCAAGAGCGTGCGGGGGGTTGCCCTGAGGACTGAGCCATCAGATTGTGAAATTGCTCGAAGAGATAGGCGCTGTCATGAGGTCCCGCCGAGGCCTCAGGGTGGTACTGAACGCTGAAGGCCGGGAGTGTCTTGTGGCGAAGGCCCTCAATTGTTTGGTCATTGAGATTGCGGTGGGTCACTTCCAGATGATCCGGCAACGATTCGGCATCGACGGCAAAACCATGATTCTGGCAGGTGATCTCGACCTGGCCGGTTTGGTAGTTGAAGACAGGCTGGTTACTTCCGCGGTGTCCAAATTTCAGTTTGTAAGTCTTGGCACCAGCGGCGAGGGCAAGCAGTTGATGGCCTAAGCAGATCCCAAAAACAGGAACTTGGCCCAGGAGATTGCGGATGGTCAAAATGGCATAGTCCAACGGGTCGGGATCACCCGGTCCGTTGGAAAGAAACACCCCATCCGGCCTGAGCTGCAAAACATCTTCAGCAGTCATCGTCCCCGGGACAACGGTCACCCGGCACCCCTGTCCGGCAAGGTGGCGCGCAATGTTGTACTTCATGCCATAATCCAACGCGACAACATGCTTAGGTTGCCGCTGGAGGGTTGCACCCTTCGGCCAATCCACTCCTTGGTCAGTGCCAGGCAAAGCTTGCCCGCCTGAGGATATTGGCCCTTCACTGAGTCCCCCGGGTGTCGACAAGTTGGCTGTCTGCCGGTGAGCTGTCTGGGCGTTGTCTGTCTGGACATTGTCTGTCTGCGAAAGGCGAAACCAGGGGCTGAGTTGTTCCGTCCAGCCCTCAACGGTGGTCGGGACAACCTCTCGCACAAGGTCTCGTCCAATCAAACCTGGGCTTCGCTTTGCTTTGGACACCAAGCTGGCATCCTGGAGGTCTTCTGTGGAGACAATCCCGCGCATCGCCCCGGCGGTTCGCAGACGTCGAACAAGTGCTCGGGTGTCGATGCCCTCCAGGCCGATGATGTTGTGGGAAGCCAGGTAGTCCGCCAGGGACCCGTGAGCGCGGAAATTGCTGACCCGTCGGCTGACCTCCCGTACGATGAAGCCCGAGAGTTGAGGGCGTTGGCTCTCCACGTCCTCTGGGTTGACCCCGTAGTTGCCAATCAGCGGATAGGTCATGCAGACGATTTGTCCGCGATAGCTGGGATCGGTGAGGATTTCCTGATACCCAGTCATCGAGGTGTTGAAACACACCTCGCCCTCCACCTCGCCGCCAGCCCCGAAAGACCAACCCGAGTAAACGGTCCCATCCTCCAAAGCCAACTTGGCGGGAAGTCGTCTTCTTTGGGGATCGGTTTGGGCCGCTCTCTCAAACGGATGATCCTGACAAGCGGGATTCTTCGGCGAATTTGACTCGGTGTCCTCAGTGGCGGCCATGCGGGCAATCCCAGGTCAACAAAGATCGATCAACAACTCAGCGGAAGCGTCGCACCAATAACAACACGCACACCAACGAGGTACAGACCAAACAAGTTACCGGCCAAACAAGTTACCGGCCAGACAAAGTACAGGTCCAGCAAGATACTGGCCCAGCAAGATACTAGCGAAACAAGGTGATGGGCAAGCAAGGCGTGAGCATGCGACGGATCCGACAGGACATATCAGACAGACTGATGGTATGGTTTATCTGGGCCAGGGTCGTGCTGAGGTGCCAGAATGCTTGATCCTCGGCCGACGGCTCTCTGCAGACTTCCGGCGGGAAGACCCGATAGTCACACCTAGGCTGTGGGTTGCCGTGCCCCGACCACTGGTGTCGTTGGTTGGTTGAGATCGGTGCCTGCCAACTTGCTTGTTGGATGTCTCATAGGACGGCAACTGACTCGCCTTCGGCCTGCTCAGGCTTGGGCCCTCTGCCGATCCTGAAGAACTCCAAGAAGCTTTGCCTTGAGCGTGCTGATTGTCAGAGGACGTATTCCCCAAGAACGCGTCCCCAGAGCACAAGAAGCACGTTTGACAAGTCGCCGATCTCCGCAACCGGCAGCAGTTGCTTCGGTGAACGGTTTGTGTGTTGAGGGGGGCCCTTGTTGTGGCGAGCAAGGGCCCCTCTGACACTGCCATACCATTCCCTCCAAGGTACTCCTCTTCGCTTCCTTCCGCTACGCCACGACGAATGCCAGCTCGCCCGTCGAGTGCCAGCGTCAGAAAAATGGCTGGCCAGCCCGCCGGTCCCCCTGCGCCGACCAACGGCTCGGGTGTCAGCCGGCTGATTTTGCACCCAAAGCAGGCGTCAAGCTAGGCTTCCACAAGCAAAGCAGGCTTCCACGGGCAAATCAGGCTTCCACGGGCAAAGCAGGCGTTCCCAGGCAGAGGATGCACCCTGAGGGCGAGCGCAGCTGACGGGTTCAGCGAAGCAACAACCTGCTGAGGCACCACTCGGCTGCCGTTGGCAGTTTGCCGGCGACCGTTGCCTAGTAATCGGTTTCCTTCTGATTTGGCAGTTGGTTCTCGTGGAATCGGGGGATTCCCGTCTAACCGACTGCCAAAATCAACCGACTGCCAAAATCACAGGAAACAAGGCACTACCTCGACGACAATCTCCACCTGCTTTGCTGACGCTCACACTGCCGGTGACCTGCCAGCGACACTTGCAGCTGGGACGGTTGGACGTCCTGACCAATTGGGCACGTCACTTGCATGGGAATTCCGCAAATCAGCGTGAGTTGTGGCTGCGCTGCTCATTTCAGGTTTGCAGCGACACATCCCCGGCAAGGGACCTCAGTCGGGTTGAATCTGAGGCTTGTAGCAGTTGCCACGTGTCTCGTTGGTTTGTCAACTTTTCCTTTCGCAAGATGCGACCAACCCCCATCTGCCGGAATCTCCGTCGGGGGAATTGACCGCTCCCATGATGTGGGCGGTGGCACTGAGGCCTTCCGGTCGCCACGAGGCGGGACGTGTTCAGTCCGTTGAAGACTGGCTTGCGTCTGAACAGCTCGTTGAGCACACCAAGGGGGATGTTCATCCTCCAGACCCAACTTGCTGGGCAGGAGAGCATGTGCTGGTCTTGGAACTCAAACGGGTGGTCAAGTGCAAAGACAGAGCCTGTATCGGACGGCCCGATTCTGCAGGCTCCCCAGGTGGCTGAGCTCACCTGAGGTTGTTTGACCGCCCCCAAAGCGTGACCTATATTCGAGTGTGACCGGAACGCTGGACCCGCCCTTCGGTTACCTCGAAGCTCCACAACTCCGGTAGCGTTTTTGTTGGTTGTGTCCCAAGCACGGACACCATCCTGATCCTTTTGTGGTTGGTTGATCGCAACGGGCTTGAAACGTCGGTCCGCCACAAACTTCAGCGGTGCACTGGATCCCGAAGAGGCCCGTCAGAGGCCCAATGCTCCGCCGAGTTTCTCGCCACAGAGTTTTGCGACTCACAAGTTTGCGACTTACAAGTTTGCTACTTACAAGTTTGCTACTTACAAGTTTGCTTGGGTGAATGTTGCTTGAGTAAACAACGGTTCGAGGAGCAAGTGTTCATCGACTCAAGGCTGATTGTTGGTTCCAGGAAATCTATCCTCGTTCCAGAGGGAGTTTCTCTCGGTTTGATCTGGCTCGGCGGATGATTTCTGGTTTGCTGGTCTTGGCTGCTTCTTCGCTTCAGCTCGGTCAGTGCTCGAGCTTTCATAAGTGAGCTATCCCCTGACGGTCCCCTCCCTCTTGGCAGTTGACCACACCTCAGCTGACCACAGGAGAGCTGACCACAGGAGAGCTGAGCACAGAGGAGCTGAGCGCAACCAAGCCCTCAGCGTTGTGTCGGTTGGTGCTGATTCAGGATGGTGAGCCATCGCTACGGCTTGGTTCGACCTCAAGTGTTGATGATCCACAGCTTTGATTGCATTGTAGGTCGAACGGACGCGAGAGGGTGATGGCGGCAGGGCAACCGGCCAACAACGCTCCCTCCGAGAAGGGAAGAGATGTCGTGATGTACCGTCGGGTTTCCATTTTAACGATCTGTTGGTTCTGCGGTCTGGCGGCGATGTTGTCGTCAGCCTTGGCTTTTGGCCAATTCCAGCAGGTCCCTTTTTCACGACCGTTGCTTCAGCCGGGTTCTGGACAACCGGGTTCTGGACAACTGGGATCTGGCCAACTGGGCTCAGGCCAGCTGCAATCCAGTCGGCTCTGGCTTGAGGATGGGGCTCAGTTGGAGGCGGCGGGGCGTTGGGCCGAAGCGGTTGCGCATTACGAAAGGGCGTTGCGTGAGAGTGGTCTGGCCACTGGCATCGATCGTGATAGCAAGACGCCTGATCATCCTCTCACGCAGGCTCTCAGCCGCGCGACTCTTCGGTATGTCGACGATCTGCATGCCGCGCATCGGTATGGTGAGGCCATGACTCTCTGTGAGGAGAAGCGTCGGGCCTATTTTCCCAACAACCGTCAACTGCTGGAGCAGTTGACCCTCTCGCGGATTCACTACACAACCAGTCGCCGCTATCGCGATGAGAGTTTTCGGCAGTCGCTCACGGCCCTGGGCGAGCAGGGGTCGTTGGATCTGCTCAAGGAGGTTTTGCAAAAGATCCATTCTCACTACGTGCACAAGGCCGAATGGCAGGACTTAGTGGACTATGGGACCCGGGCGATGTGCGTGGCTCTGTCCAATCCCAAATTCGCCCAAGAGCATCTGAAGGATGTCCCGCCTGAGTGGACCGCCAGCTTTAAACGCGAGCTCCAGCGGCGTATGAGCTTGACCATCCCGCGTTCTCGCCAGGAGGTCGCCGAGGCCGTTCGCATGGCCGGCCAGCTCGGCCGCTCTCGACTGGGATTGCCCCCCTCGGCAGTAATCCTCGAATATACGCACCAGATGGTCGTGACACTGGACGACTACTCAACCTACCTCACCGGCAACCAACTGAACGATCTCTATGCCCAAATCGACGGCAACTTTGTGGGACTGGGGATCGAACTGCAGGCCGATGAGGATGCCCTCAGGATTGTCGATGTGATCTCCGGAAGCCCCGCAGCCGAGGCGGGCCTCAAGGTGGAAGACCGCATCATTGCCGTCGATGGCCGGCCTCTGACCGGCCTCTCAACCGATCAAGGCGCCAGCTTGCTTCAAGGACCTGAAGGATCTCTCGTTCGGCTCACTGTCGAAACACTTACTCACCAGGAGTCGCTTGTCCAACAGCAGAACAATCCTGTCCAGGCCCCGAGTCAGCCTCCCTCTCAGGTCCTGGGACGTCCTTTGCCAGATGGAACTTTCCCGAGCCTTCGCCGGCAAGCTCATCGCACACCGCAACGGACACGCTCGCAACAACCACACCCGCGGCAGATCCCTCGCCAGCGAGAGGTGCAGGTCAGGCGTCGCCGCGTGGAAGTCCCCAGCATCGAAGGTTTGCGGATCGTTGATCAACAAAGCGGTCTGGGATATCTGCGGCTCACAAGCTTTCAGAAAACCACCGTTCGCGAACTGGACTCCGCCTTGTGGTCCCTCCAACGCCGTGGCATGCGAAGCTTAGTCATGGATTTGCGGGGTAATCCTGGTGGCTTATTGACGACTGCCGTCGATGTAGCGGATCGATTCATCGAGAGTGGCCGCATTGTCTCAACACGTGGTCGGAGCCCCGATCAAAACTGGACTTACTCCGCTCATGCGGGGGGTCCCTGGGGGAGAACGCCACTGATTGTGCTGATTGATCGTGATAGCGCCAGTGCCGCTGAGATCTTTGCCGGAGCCATCCGTGACCATCGCCGTGGTTGGATTTTGGGGGAGCGAAGCTATGGCAAGGGGAGTGTGCAGAGCATATTCGCCCTCAGTCAGGCCAGCGCCGGGTTGCGGCTGACGACCGCCAAGTTTTATTCGCCCCAAGGGCAGGCCTACAGCAAGGTTGGTGTCAAGCCGCACATCGTGGTCTCCTCCGATGCCGAGGCGGTCGCCGCGACTGGGCAACTGACCGCCAACGCCGAGGACGCCGTGCTCGTCGAGGCCGTTCGCGTCGCTCGTGAACATTTCGGCTCCAGACGGTAACTCGCCCGACAGCCAAAGCCCAGCGACAGGTTGACCCCATCGCTGCGTGCTCTTGGGGGTGGTTCTCACTGGACTGGACCGAGTGCCTTGTTTGCTTGGCTTTTGGCAGTCGGTTGGACGTGAATCCCCCGGTTGAACAAGAACCCAGCTGCCAAATCCGAAGCAAACGGACCACTCGGTTGGCTGGCACAAGTTGGATTGGTTCTCAGTCGGCTGGTTCTCCCCCAGAGGAGAGCCAGCCGAATTTTTTTACAGCTTGTCAATTGAGCAAAAGTCAGGCGGTGCTGTCCGGCGGGGGATCCACCGTTTGTTTCCCACCGGCTGCTGCTCTAGGATGGTTGGCCCACTTGCCCACTGAGTTGCCCGATCTGAGGTTGCTGTCCACCGGGCCAGTGAGTATCAGTGGAACCCAGAGAGTGCCTAAGCAACCGGCTTGGTGAGCTTACCAACAGGAAGGTGCCCCCGTGGGAACTTTTCAGGGCTGGTAGGTGTTGCCCACCGAAGGGTTCCCGGAAGAGTGAGCTGGCAGCCAGGATGGCATCCATCGACCGCGACAGGGAAATCCTTTCCCACCATCTTCAACAACACCGGGACTGAACGTGACGGGTGCAACACCTCCTCGATCTGCTCAAGACCAGTCTTTGCCATTTATCGACCTGCACAGTCATCTGCTTCCGGGAATCGACGATGGGTGCGAGACCATCGCGGAATCCCTGGATTGCGTTCGGCAACTTCTCAATCAGGGCTTTGGGGGAACCGTTTGTACTCCCCATTTTTGGCCAGCGATGTTTCCAGGAAACACGCCGCAGCGGATCGCTGAACTGGTCAGTCAGCTTCGCCAGGTCTTGGCCAGCCATCAGTTGGACTATGAATTGTGGGAAGGGGCTGAGGTCCGACTTGCTGAGGATACACTGCAGTGGTTCCGCCGTGTTGGCGTGCCCACTTTGGGTCCTAGTCGATGCGTGTTGGTTGACCATTGGGGCCACGACTGGCCTGCCTACGCCCAAGGTGTGATCGACCACTTGTTGCAGGAGGATTACCAGCCGATCCTCGCTCATCCCGAAAGGATGTGCCTAGAACCGGAGACTTGGGAACCGCTGATCGACCGCCTGCTTGACCAAGGCGTCTGGTTGCAGGGAAATTTCAACAGTTTCGCTGGCGGTGAGGGCCAACGGGCTGTCCGCTGGCTGGAACAACTGCTGGCCTCTGGGCAAATCCGGGTGATGGCTCTGGACATGCATCGCCCCCACTCGTTGGTGGGGCGATTGACCGGTCTGGCCGAGTTTGCCCAGCAGTTTGGCCAAGAACGTCTCACCACGATGATCGCCGAGCAACCGCGGGCGATCCTCGCTCATCAAGCCAGTCCTTCCCCCGCCGGGATCTCGCCGAGCCCTTGAGCAAGCCCGCTGAAGGACGCACGACGTGTGGGGCCGGCAATCAGTCAACAGCTCCCTGGCTCGGAACCGACGCTCGAACAGTTGCCGAAAGTTCGAGTGATTTCTCAGGAGAAATTCCCTCTCCAGCAGTTCTATGAGCTGGCCGGAGCAAGGTCTTCTCCTTGGGGCCTGCTGAGAGGCCCTCAAACGCTCCATCTTCGCTGAGGCACGCTCTCGTCTGGTCGTTGGCTCAGTCGGGACACACCTGAAAGAGACATCTCGAGGAGACATCTGAGGGCGACCCTTGCCGGGCTGCACGCAGCGTGCTAATTTCGTGAAATTTTGGCCGTTGCGTACTCTGTTTCTCGGGGAGGGTCGGCACATGGATCGCGGGTCCTGGAGACTTCACCGCCGACGATCTCTTCAAGAACTCCAGAGTGCGGATAGACGGCAACTGCTGGCAAAGCCCTCTTGAGGGGCTTCTTCTTTGGCAACTCTTCGTGGCGGCGAGCTCTGCGCCGCGTTTAGCTCACTCTGGTCCCTCCTGTGCCTCGACGCGACGACCTTCACAAAATCCTGTTGATTGGCTCTGGACCAATCATCATCGGCCAAGCCTGCGAATTTGATTACTCCGGTACGCAGGCTTGTAAGGCTCTCCGGGAAGAGAACTATCAGGTCGTGTTGGTCAATTCCAACCCGGCCACGATTATGACTGATCCCGAGCTGGCCGACCGCACGTATATTGAGCCACTCACGCCTGAGGTGCTCACCAAAATCATCGACCGGGAGCGCCCTGATGCGGTCTTGCCCACCCTTGGTGGTCAGACAGGCCTCAATTTGGCGATCAAACTCCATGAGCTTGGGGTCCTGGAGCATTACCGCTGCGAACTCATCGGCGCCAGGGCCGAGGTGATCCGCAAAGCCGAAAGCCGGGAGGAGTTCAAGGCCGCCATGCAGCGGATTGGGCTGGATGTTTGCCGGGGTCAAACTGTCAGCAGCCTGGATGCTGCCCGGGCAGCCTTGGAGGAAGTCGACTTACCCTGTGTGGTCCGTCCGAGTTTTACACTTGGCGGGACCGGATCGAGCATCGCGTTCAATCGGGAGGAATTTGACACCAAAGTTCGCCAGGGGCTCGACCAATCTCCAGTCAGCGAGGTGCTCATCGAAGAGAGCATCCTCGGCTGGAAAGAATACGAAATGGAGGTCATGCGTGATCTGGACGACAATGTGGTGATCATCTGCTCCATTGAGAACTTCGATCCGATGGGCGTCCACACAGGGGACTCGATCACCGTGGCCCCCGCCCAGACACTCTCGGACAAAGAGTACCAGCGGATGCGGGATGCCTCCCTGGCGGTGATGCGCGAAATCGGTGTAGAGACCGGCGGCTCGAACATCCAGTTTGCCGTCGATCCGGAGACCGGCCGGATGATCGTCATTGAGATGAATCCCCGAGTGAGCCGTTCCAGCGCTCTGGCCAGCAAGGCCACCGGCTTCCCCATCGCCAAGATCGCCGCCAAATTGGCCGTCGGTTACCGCCTGCACGAGTTGCCCAACGATATCACCCGGCAGACCAAGGCCTGCTTTGAACCAACAATTGATTATGTGGTGACCAAGGTTCCCCGATTTGCCTTTGAAAAATTCCCCGAAGCCGACGACCGCTTGACCACACAGATGAAAAGTGTCGGCGAGACCATGGCCCTGGGGCGAACCTTCAAAGAGTCCTTTCAAAAAGCCCTCCGCGGTCTGGAAGTCGGGCGGTTTGGCCTGGGCTGCGACGCCAAGGACCTGTGGGGAACTCAGCGGCAACCAAGCATCGGAGAGATCAAAGCCAAGCTGATTACCGCCAACTGGGAACGCCCCTGGTATATTCGCTACGCTCTCAAGGCTGGAAAAACCGTTGATGAGATCCACGACCTGACCAAGATCGATCCTTGGTTTTTGGACAACCTTGCCGAACTGGTGGAGCAAGAAGAGGAGCTGCGTGCATGCGGTTCCCTGGAGGCACTCAGCGGCGAGCAACTGCGTCATGCCAAACGCAACGGCTTTTCCGATCGGCAGCTGGGGCATTTGTTTGGACTCTCCGAGCTTCAAGTGCGTAACTACCGCAAAGAGCAAGGTATTGTTGCGGTTTTCAAGTCGGTCGATACCTGTGCTGCGGAGTTTGAGGCTTACACACCTTATTTTTACTCAACCTATGAGCAGGAAGACGAAGTTCCTGACAAACCGGCAGACTGCCGTCGGATAGTGATTTTGGGAGGTGGACCCAATCGCATCGGCCAGGGGATCGAGTTTGACTACTGCTGTTGTCATGCCAGCTTTGCCTTGAAAAGCTTGGGCATCGAGAGCGTGATGATCAACAGCAACCCAGAAACAGTCAGCACTGACTATGACACCAGCGACTTGTTGTTCTTTGAACCGTTGACCACCGAGGATGTGCTCAACGTCTGCGATCGTGTGCAGCCAGACGGTGTGATCGTCCAGTACGGGGGCCAGACCCCGCTGAATCTCGCTCGTGCCCTCGCCGACGCAGGAGTCAACATTATTGGGACCTCGGTCAATCAAATTGAGGCCGCCGAAGACCGAGACCAATTTCAGCAACTTCTGCGAAGTCTCAATTTGGCCCAGCCTCCCAACGGAATCGCTCGCTCGCGAGAGACAGCTCGGCGTGAGGCAGCACGAATTGGCTATCCCGTTTTGGTCCGTCCCAGCTTTGTTTTAGGCGGACGAGCCATGGAGATCTGCTACGACCAGACACAACTGGATCAGTTTGCGACCGAGGCTTTTGCGGCAGCTGATGGCTTGCCGGTGTTGATTGACAAGTTTCTTGAGGATGCGACCGAGGTTGATGTTGATGCCCTCAGCGATGGTCAATTGACGCTTGTTGCTGGGGTGATGGAACACATCGAGGAGGCCGGGGTTCACTCAGGGGATTCCGCCTGCGCGGTGCCTCCCTACAGCCTTCCCGGTCCGATTGTCACGCATATCAAGGAGTCCACCCGGCGTCTTGCCGCGGCATTAGGGGTCTGCGGGCTGATGAATGTTCAGTTTGCCGTCAAGGAGTACGAAGGGCGGTATGATGTCTATGTGTTGGAGGTCAATCCCCGGGCGAGCCGAACGGTTCCCTTTGTTTCGAAAGCGGTTGGTCTTCCTTTGGCGGCTGTCGGGGCCAAGGCGATGGCCGGGGTGTCGTTAGCCGACTTGGGGCTCACCAGCGATCCTCCGCCTCGTGAGCACGTCGCTGTGAAGGAGAGCGTCTTTCCCTTTGCCAAATTCTCCGGCGTTGACATCATTCTGGGGCCGGAGATGCGTAGCACCGGCGAGGTGATGGGAATTAGCGAACGGTTCTCGATTGCCTTTGCCAAGAGCCAGATTGCTGCTGGGGTCGATTTGCCCAAGCAAGGGACGATCTTTGTCAGCGTCACCGGCGCCGACAAAGACACCATTTTGGATCCCGCTCGACGCTTGGCTGCTTTGGGCTACCAGTTGATGGCCACAAGCGGCACAGCCCGATCGCTGCGAGAAAAAGGCATTGAGGTCCAGCGGGTCAACAAGGTCCAAGAGGGCCACCCCAACCTGATTGATCATCTGATCAATGGCCGAGTCAATCTCATCATCAATACCCCAAGCGGCAAAGGTGCCCGGACCGACGAAGGCCGCATTCGCGCAGCGGCCGTTGCCCATGGGGTTCCCTGTATTACCACCATGCAGGGCATCCAGGCGGCGGTGAAAGCGCTGGAGGCCTTACGCGAGGGCGAACTCTCCGTCCGCAGCCTGCAAGAGTGGCTGGAGATGGCCGATCAGCAGGAACTGGCCACCATTTAGCTGGGCAACGGGTGCGGCCGTCTCGCCTTTCTGGAGACATCGATGGGTCAATCGCCGCGGACAGCTCCTGACAGCTCGGTTCGATGAACCCGAATGATCGGCCCACCGTCGGTTAAGGTCCTACCCTTGTCGAGACTGGTTGGCTGAAAGCCATACCCATCGTAGCCTACGGGCAACGCCCTAGGTATTCGGGCTCGCATTTTCTCGAGGATTCTGCATCGGTTGTTTCGGGATTGTGGCACACCTTGATGGCGGTCCGATGAACCCGAATGATCGGCCACCGTCGGTTGATCGCCAATCGATCCCGTCCGGGCCATACCTTATCGAGAACAGCAGTCCGTGCCACCTCTGGGTGATAGATCAACTGGGCCTGGTCTTTGGTGAGCTTGTTCTGCCTTTGCTCGTCTCTTAGACCCTGGAGCATCGCTTGTTCCTTGATGACCAACGGGGGTCGCTTCCCAAACGCCCGTCACTTAAACTACCAGACTCCCTATGGATTTCTCAAAAACCAAGGCCATGGGAGCCCTGGTGATCGGCGAAATGGTTTCCGGTATCCCAAGCGACGTACGCTGACTGACTGTTGCCCCGACTGAGAGAGTTCTACCTTATGCTTTTCGGCCGAGATGCTAGCTCATTGCCACCTCAGTGAGATGTCCTGGCCGCAAGCCGACGGCTCCTGTTGACTCTAGCGGCACCCACCCTGACCGAGGGAAGCATCCAGGCCGAGTTGAAGCCATACCTGGCGGTCTTTGCCAGCGGTCGTCGGGTGGCAGGCCAACAGTTCCATGGCTGGCATCAGGCCAGCTCTCGTCCAACGGTCGATGGTATCGACCTGCAGCCGGCTGGTGACCGGTTGCTTTGGTCTGAAAACCGATTGGACTTGCCACAATTGCGAGCTGAGGTGCAACAGCATCGCCCCGCTGAGGACAATCATCCCCAATGTGCTCTCCTGAAATGACCGGAAAATACGTTGTGCAGGGACGCTCTTTGCGAAGAGAGACTCGCTTGAAAAAAGCCTCGGCTCTGTGGCAGGTCATCCGGCTCTCCGGGCGACCGGCCTGTTGGTTGGTCACCAGCGGGCTGCTGGTCATCTGGTTGCTTGGTCTTGGTGGACCGCCTCGGGCTGTTGGCAGCGAGGCGAGTCAGCAAAAGCGTTATTTGGCTGTCTTCTCCAGCGGCCGGCGGGTTGAGGGAGCAGCGATTTTCAACTGGCATCAACGCGAGGGCCGACCGACGCTTGATGCCACCGAACTGCAACCTGAGGATGATTCCCTTTTGTGGTTGCGGGATCGGTCACTTGTTGAGGAGGCACCCTCCCGGGCATCCCCAACTGGATGCATTGAGTTTGTAGGGGGGGATCGGCTGCCGGGTCGGGTGGTGCGATTCGTGACTGTTGAAGACCGGAAAACCGATCACCAGCAGGCTCAAGAAGCTGCCGATGGGCATGTTCCCCGCGAAAACTATCTGCTGGTGGAGATGCCACCGGAGACGGTCAGGACCACGCTGGGGTCTGGCGATTCCCGGTTGCGGATACGCCCCTGGGCTCTGCAGCGGATTCGCTGGGATGACAACCCGGGGCGTCCCTGGTCCCCGGGGACGCTCTTTTTGCGAAGCGGCGCCCAGATCGCCTTGCGACAGCTGAGATGGCAACCAGAGGCTGTTGGGGTGTTGACCGAGAAGGGCGTCCGAGAATTTCCCTTCTCACAAATTGCCGAGGTTCATTTTTCCCAAACCGATCCGTGGCAAGCTTACTGTGCTGAACTGGCAATGCTCGGTTGTCGATCCTCCAGAGAACTGGCCGAGACTCGCTTGCAAACTCTGGCGACCACCACCGGCCTGATCATCACCGGCACTCAGCGGGACTTTGATGCCAGGACCATGCCTCAACCAAGAACCCACCGAGACCAAGTAATCTTGGCTCGGCTTCAAGAGCACCGGGACCGGTTGATTGTTCGCCACAAGCAGGCCGCCTTACGATTAAAGCGGCAACTAGAAGAATCCACTCGCATGCAAAAACGTGCCCAACAAAGTTTGCAAAAACCTTTATTCCGTAGGCAGCAGCGGCTCGACAATCCCGCCGGTCAGCAACAACAACGAATTGATGCGATGCGAGACCAGATGCAGGTTGTCATGAGGAGATCGGCCGAGCGTCGACTGGCTCACATGGAGGCCATGGTCGCCCGGCAAGCCAAGCAGGCCCAGCAGCAGCTGGATGCTCTCAATCGGCAGATTGCCAAGGTGCAGAAGTTGCAGACCCCCGGCGGCAATCCCCGCCATTCTGATCGCTGGTTGCATCACCTTCATCCGTCTTGGTCTCTGGATTCGCTGGGGATTCCATTTGGCACAATTCACACACGGCGGTGGTTTACCCCACAGCAAGTCCCCCTGAGCCGTCTCACTCCCCACAGCGTTTTGCAGCGTTCGGTCTTTGGCCAAAGCTGGACCTGGCAAGCTAACCGGACTGTTCAGGGGGGTGTCCTCTGCTGTGGTGGCCAGGAGTTTGGCTGGGGTTTTGGAGTCCACGCGACCAATCATCTCCATTTTCCGCTGCCACCTTACGCACGTGGCTTTCGGGCGTTTGTGGGTCTGGCTGACACAGCAGGTTCTGGGGGCAGCATCTACGCTGCGGTGTCTCTTCAAGGCACCCAAAGCCGGACTCTCTTCCTGAGCCGGTTGCTCACCGGTGCTGATGAGATGGTCGACACTGGGTGGCTCGACCTGTCACCCCACCAGCCCGGTTCAGCTTCTCTGGCCTTGGTCGTCGACGCTGCGCAGACCGATTCTCCATTCAGGAAGGGCATCCCACCCTCCCGGGCTCAATCGCCCGCGGAGCACAATCGGCTGCAGGATCCCTTTGATATCCGCGACGATGTGTGTTGGCTGGAGCCGACCCTCCAACTGGATCCTCGGGGACTTCAGCAAGCGATTGAACAGGCTCGTCTGCCCCCAGGCGGCCTCTTGCCAGGACGCTAAAAGGTCTTCTTGAGAGGAAGGCGAGTTCCGATGACCAACCGCACGCTTCCGCAAGCAGAAGACGAGAACGACCGCCGCCTCTTGGGCCACATCGCCGACTATCCGACTATGGGTGGGCCGTCATCGGGATCGAAGAAGAACCGGGTTGGCCCGCTTACGCCTTTTCGATGGGGTAGTATTACACCCTGGGTGTCCCGGAAATCGTTGTTTTGGGTCTCGCACCGCAGAACGGCCAGGTTCTGATCAATTCGCTGGGCGAGGCCTGGCGTTCGGGGCAGAGGTTTGAGCCCGAGACGCCTTACGAAGGATTTGTTGAGGCTTTTCCCCTGATGTTTCTTCCGGTCCTTCCGCGTTATTACCGTTCTTACTTGGGATATGCGTGTTGGTTGTACGGCGGATCAGACTTTCCCGTCTGGCAATGTGTGTGGCTGGATCGGAAAAAGCTCTTTCCTTGGGAGCCTGGCTATCACGCCGAGTTCTTTCAGTGCCAAAGGGTGCTTTGCCAAGTGGGGAGCTGGGAGGAGGGCTGGCCTTTTGGAGAGCCGCCCCACGCTGTGACGGTGGCGATGAGACAACTGATCCAAGAGGACCAACCCATCTTGCAAGCCTGCCACGATGACCATTCCGAGGCCTGCGGGCAGTTCCTCACCGGCAAGCCGGTCCAGACGGCCGACCTGATGCTCCTCGGGCTCGAGGAAGTCGTCCGACGAGACCCCTCGATTCTTGAGCTGGCCGATCTGCCCATGGGTTGGCAGGCGTCCAGGTCATCCCCGGATGCCCCTTGGCAAAGAGCCCAACTCGGCTAAATCGCCCTCAGATCAGGTCGCCTGTTGATGAAGTCGCCTGTGGATGGGGTATCTTGGGGGGTGAATGTACCTGGCTCGGCCTGTGCGTTACCATCGTCGTGACTCGGCTTGAACCATCGTCGCATCAAGAACCAGAAACGTTTGACCACTGCGTTTGTCGACCAGAACCACTTGGCCAGAGACACTTGGCTGAGGGAGCGTGTGCTGAAGGCCCCAATTCACCCCAAGCCAACAGCCGACGAAAGTCGACAGCTGTTGGCCGACGTGCACCAGCCGAGTGAAAGGACCTTCGATGGGTTTTTATCTCCAGGTGGAAGTTGATTCCACGCTGCCGCCTGAGGAATTTCGGCAGCGTGTTCTGATCCCTTTGGATGAGGCTCTCAAGAAGGAAGGCGTCGGGCAGCTCTTGGATCCTGTTGAGGACGACAACCCACCTGAGGGAACCTATGAGCTTGCCATCCAGGTGACCGATCAGGATCGCGCCGCTGAGCTCATCCAAGACGTCTTAAGTTCTGCCGACCTTCACCCTCGGTGAACGCCGGGGGTTTCAACAAAAGGTTTCGTTGTTTGTGGCAGGTTCAGGTCCGCAGGGGAATCGAGAACGGCAGGCCAGCCGGGCTTACTGCTGTTGGGGAAAGTTCCTGCTCGTTCAAAACGCTGGATCGGCACAACAACCGCTGGTTCCGCAGCCTTTCCGCCAACCGGACGAGCCAAGATTCTCCCAAAAATCAGCAGCAATTTGGTTGAGCTGAGCAAACTGGTCCAGATTAGCACAGCGTGGCAAAAAGGATTGATTCGGGAATGTCAACTGAGGAAACGCCAACTGAGCAAACACCGGCTCGTCTGAACTTCATTGAACAGATCGTCGAGCAGCACAACAAGTCAGGCCGCTTTGGTGGGCAAGTCCACACTCGGTTCCCACCTGAACCCAACGGTTACTTGCATATTGGGCATGCCAAGAGCATTTGCCTCAATTACGGACTGGCTCGCAAGTACAACGGCCAGTTCAATCTTCGCTTTGACGATACCAATCCCACCAAGGAAGAGCAGGAATACGTTGATGCGATCATTGAGGATGTGAAGTGGCTGGGGGCGGACTGGGAAGATCGCATGTTCTTTGCCAGCGACTATTTCGAGCAGCTCGACAGCTGGGCGTTGCAGTTGATCAACCAGGGCAAGGCCTATGTCTGCGATCTCAGCGGAGAGCAGATCCGGGAGCACCGGGGCACGTTGACGGAGTCGGGCAAGAACAGCCCCTACCGGGACCGCTCCGTTGAGGAGAATCGGGACCTGTTTGAGCGGATGAAGGCCGGGGAATTTCCCGACGGCAGCAAAACTCTGCGGGCCAAGATCGATATGGCCCATCCCAATCTCAACATGCGAGATCCGGTGATGTACCGGATTTTGACGGCCACTCATCACCGCACCGGTGACAAGTGGCGGATCTATCCGATGTACGACTGGGCCCATGGGCAGAGCGATTCCATCGAGCAGATCACCCATAGTATCTGCACCCTGGAATTTGAGAACCATCGGCCTCTATACGAATGGTATCTGAAGGAACTGGGTATCGACGCACCCCAGCAAATCGAGTTTGCCCGGCTGAATATCAGCTACACGGTGATGAGCAAGCGGAAGCTTTTGCAGCTGGTGCAACAAGGTCTGGTCAGTGGCTGGGACGATCCCCGGATGCTGACCATTCGCGGACTGCGGCGACGAGGATACACCCCAGAATCCCTCTGGGCCTTCTGTGAGCGGATCGGCGTGGCCAAGTTCAACAGCACCATCGAGATGCTTTGGCTCGAGGAGGCCATCCGCGAGGACCTCAACAAACGGGCCCAAAGGCGGATGGCAGTGCTGGATCCCATTAAGGTCACCATCACCAACTACCCGGAAGGCCAAGTCGAGTGGCTGGAGGCAATCAACAACCCCGAGGACGATTCCGCTGGAGTCAGACAGGTCCCCTTTGGCCGGGAATTGTATATCGAGCATGAGGATTTTCTTGAGGATCCACCCAAGAAATTCTTTCGCCTGGCACCAGGCAAGGAAGTCCGCCTCCGCTGGGCATACTTCATCACCTGTCAAGAGGTCATCAAAGAAGGCGACCAGATCCGGGAGTTGCTCTGTACCTACGACCCCGAAACCAAAGGCGGCCAAGCGCCCGACGGCCGCAAAGTCAAAGGGACCATTCACTGGGTCAGTGCCGAACATGCCCTGACCGCTGAAGTTCGCTTATATGATTACCTGTTTCAAGTACCCAATCCGGATGAGGCGGAAGAGGGTCAGACATTTCTGGACAATCTCAATCCTCGTTCGCTTGAGATTCTCACTCAAGCCAAGCTGGAGCCGAGCTTGGGTGAGGCAAAATCCGGAGACCGGTTTCAATTTGAGCGCAAGGGATATTTCTGTGTCGATAGCGTCGATTCCACCGACCAGAAGCCCGTGTTCAATCGCACGGTGACGCTGAAAGATAGTTGGGCCAAAGAGCAGAAAAAGAAGTGATGTGGTGGGAGAGTTTCCGCTCAAATTGCCAACAGGTGGATCTTTCCCATTGTTCCCAGCAAGCGTGTCGATCAGATCGAGTGAGCAGTCATTTGAAGTCAGCGGTCAATGCGAGTCAGCAGCTTAGGTTTGAGAAATCTCAGCCAGCAAGATCTCTCCGTGGCACTGGTTGGGGTAGCACCAGCAGATGAGCACCTTGCCGGCTCGCAGTTCGTCGAGACGATTCTGCAACTCTTGAGATTCGCGGACGTGTTGCCGGTAGAGGTCACACACCCTCTGGCGTTCGGCATCAGGTTCGCTGGCCCGTCGGTTGATGCAATAAGGATTGCCCCAGATCGATCCTGGCAGGCCGATTCTGGGGATCGCCCGGCCGATGTAGACCGCACGACCCGCCTCAGTCGCCCAGGCGATTAAGGCCCGATCTTGCTTCCGGTTGGCCAAGACGCTCTGACCGGCCTCGGCTTGAGCCCTGCGAGCGAGTTGGTCGGCGGTCCATTGAGCGGCAGCCATACTGCGATTCTTGGTGAGGTGAGATCGAGCTGAACTGGGATCTCTCTGGCCTGGGATCTCTCTGGCCTGGGATCTCTCTGGCCTGGGATCTCTCTGGCCTGGGATCTATCTGGCCTGGGATCTATCTGAGCGCAGGGCCTGCGACGGAGATCGAATTGAGCACCGAAGGGATCCAGGCAAATCCGCCCACATAGACGCTGAACAAGATGATGGCCAACAGAATCAGGCAGATCCAGCGTTCGGCCCCGGAGCCGGAGAAACCACAGGCCAATAAGCCGACTGAGAGCAGCACCGAACCGATGATGAAACCATATTCCCGCCACATCCCCCACATGCGGTTGTAAGAGCTGGCATCGCGGGCAGCGATTCTCAGATCCCGCCACTCGCCGCGTTGTTTTTCTCGCCGTTCTTTGCGCTCGGCATCCTGCAAATCGCTGAGCTCTTCGTTGATCTCTTGGCGCCGCTCTCGGTCCTTGGAGGTTGGCTTTTCCTTGTCTCGGAGTTGATCGAGTTCTTCTTCCAAAGGCAAGCGTTTGGCTTCCCATTCGTCGCCGAAGCGGTTTTGAGTCAAGTCGGATCGGGCTTTGTCGGCAGCGGCCATCCGCACACCCAGGTTGTCACACCCGCGGGCAAAGATCACCAGAATCAGGCCCACCAGCAACAATGGCTGCCCAAGGATCTGGCCATAAGCTTGCAGGGGCTGCGTGGCAGTGGCGCCGTAACGCATCCGGCTGACCCAACTTCCCACGCCTCCATGATCGCCGGTGTCAATCTGTGGGATGCCGTCTGCTTCGTGCTCCTCGGCGGGCCGGGCTCGTTGGGGTGCCGGCGCTGCTCCCAGCGGCGGGCCCCCCTCTGCTGCAGGCGACGCAGCAGGCCGGGCAGGCGCCGCCACCGGAGGTCCACTGGGCAGAAGACCGGCAACTTGGGAAGCCGGAACCCATTCTGCCATGCCTTCTTTGCGAACAACATGTTCCGGCAGTAACTGACCAGCTTCAGCCAGCCGCCTGAGATCCAGCGCTGTGACCGGTCCTTGTTCTCCATGTCCTGCGTCGTAGTACCAAATGGCCTGCTGCTGAACCATTCTCAGGTCTCCTCGAAAAGAGCTCGCAGCGAGTGACCCCTGCAGAGTGACCACTTTTCAGGTCCGCTGTGGGGATCTCGGCAAGCACCAAAAAGCAGGGCTAAACGTTCGCAAGTCTAGGCAGGTCCTTCCCTAGCGGGTTTTCCCGACCCGGTTTTCCTGAGCCGTTGCTAGGGTGCACCTGTTGCGCTCAGTGACTGTCCGAAAAGTGTCCCGGCACAACGAGGATTCGTTGCATCAAGACTCGTGAGCCACCAGCCGTTGTGCCTCCGCCACTATTTCGGACAGACTCTCAGACGTGTGATGCGGGCCAACCGCCCAACCCAACGATTGCTGGACTGCCGCACAGATTACCCCGCTCTAGGAATTCTGACAACGCAAACTCTGCAGCCGCTCTCGCTCAATCTCTGCCTCCCCCACCACCAGTGCGGTTGGGCGGATTGCCTCACCGGCCCTCAATCACCGGCCCTCAATCACCGGTGCTCAGCCGAGCAGGAGCCCGGTTCGGCTTCTCAAGCGGATTCCTCTGGCTTGCAGTCAACGCGAGCGTTTTTGGGGATCACAATCCTGATGCGCAATCAACGGGTTGCTTTCGTCGAGTTGGCCACGGCTTAGCAGACCGGTTGGGGCTTGTCAGCCCGCCAAGGCTGTGGGAGGTGGGCACTTTTGGTGATGCTCGATGAGTGATGCTCGATGAGTGATGCTTGAGGAGTGATGCTCGAGGAGTGACGGTGGGTCGTTCAGGGATTTCTTGAGCCTTGGAAGTGATTGAATGGCAACGTCCTCAGAAGCACCGACATCGCTGCTCAGCGATGCAGCTTCTCCCAGAGCCTGGCGGCTGCCACAAACTCGCGGATCAATCGGTGCTCGGTGTTCTCCCGCCACATGAGTTCTGGGTGCCACTGGACGCCGAAGACCCAACCACCCGGTTCCTGTTGATCAAGCGGTGCTTCGATCGCCTCAGCAATCCCATCCGGAGCTTGGGCAACAATTCGCAGTCCGTCTCCGGGGTCATCAACACACTGACCGTGGACACTGCGGACACCGCTGAGCCACTGGGCCTCCAACACTCCTGCCAGGCGGCTTGCTGGATCCACCACAACAGGATGTGGGAGGATCCGGTTATGATAACGCCGATATTGGGGATCGTGGCGAATCGTCCGCAGTGTGCCTCCATGAGCGACATTGAGTAACTGACACCCTCGGCAAACACCCAAGATGGGGATGCCCCGTTCCCGGGCTTGATCAATCAAGGCCAGCTCAAAGCGGTCTCGGCGGGGATGCGGGCTGCTGGCACGCTCAGCAGGGCGATAAAACTGAGGATCCACATCGGAGCCACCTGAAAGCAGCAAGCCCGAGGACTGCTTGACGATCCGACGGGCGACGCTGACGAGCTGCCCGGGTTCTGGCCCTGTGCCATAGTCGACCCGCCAGGGGTCACCACCAGCGCGTCGGAGGAGCCGAAAATAGGTGAAGCGATGCATCCCCAGACGATGCTTCCAAGACCGGTCCAAAGCGATAGCAATGCGAGGCCTGGGAGCTTCCCCAAGGGCGGCCAATTCGGCGTCCTCAAACTCCTTCCGGGCCTCGTCTTGCACGGGGATCAATTCGGTCATCGGGATCCTCCTGCTCAGATCTTCTCTGCTCAGATCTTCTGCGGGGCGTCTCTGAACAAGATGCCTTCGACAAAAGCCGGTCCAGCAACCACTCGCTTTGCAGCCGTCCAGCCAGCAGTTGCCTCAGAGAGGAGTGGTGATCATTCCTACCTTTCATTGTTCCACGCGGACGGATGGGAATCGAGTGGCACTCCACGGCCAGTCTTTTCGGGAAAGCTGACCGCTTGAGGCATGATCGGAGGCATGATCACCAGAGAGACCTCAAGATCTGCTCAGCGGGACAATTAGAGGCTGGCGGCGACAGCGGATTGAGAGGAGTTCGTTGGGCCAGAGGAATCCTTGGATTCAGGGCTTCGTTGGCGGGAAATCAAGGCGATGAAGGAGGGAACGAGAAGTGTCCGGATGAAAAACGTGTCAACCAGGATGCCAAAACACAAGGCAAAGCCCAACTCGACCAGCCCGCGAAGGCTTCCGGTGGTCATCGAGAGAAAGGTGCCAGCCATGATCAACCCACAGCTGGTGATAATCCCTCCGGTGCGGATCAGGGCTTCCCGGAGGCCCAGGATGGCTCCCCGCCGCTGACGCTCTTCTCGAATACGCGTGATCAAGTAGATGTTGTAATCCATCCCCACAGCCACCAAGATCACAAAGACAAACAGCGGCAGTTTCCAGTCCAGCCCGAGAAATGTCTCCGCATACAACGTGGAGAAGACCATCTGGGTCACACCGAGAGTGAGATAATAGGTCAAAAGCACCGTCGCCATCAGATAAGCGCTGACAACAGCATTCCGAACCAGCCAAAGGAGCGTCGCAAAAACAACGACGACGACTAATGGCTGGATCTTTCGCAAATCGCTGGTGCTGACGGCACGGAGATCCCGCAGACCCGCAGAAACACCACAAAGATCGAACTCTGCCTGATACCAGGGCCCCTGCGGGTCGGCGCTGATCTGGCCAAGCGTCTGATCCAAAACCGCAATTGCTTCCAGGCTCTCCGGCGAAAACGGGCCCGTCTTCAGCACCACCTCCAAGCGTGTGTAGCGGCCATCCAGTCCTTCCACCGGAGTAATGTAATAGCTCTTGGTGCGATGATGCCGTGGCAAGGTCAAGGCCGAGGGCCGAGTCCACAGCCTGCTGAGACTGGGACGAACAGGCTCCCCGCCCAAAGGGTTGGTCAGACTGCGGACATCGGCGACCTGGGGCAATTGATAGAGCCGCTCGGTCAGCTGGCGGGTAGCTTCCTGGCGTTGGTTCTCTTCTTGCCGCCGCTTCAGCTCAGCACCAACTGGAGAAACTTGGGGATCTCCTGCAACCTGCTGTGTCGACCCAGCATCAGAAAAACCTCGAGGTTGATAGGCGATCACAGTCACCGGCCCAATATCCCCTGGTGCAAAATGCCGTTCGAGCATTCTCGTGCCCTCCACGCTGGGACGATGGCTCGGCAGGTCGCTGAGCAGATCGAAGCTGACCGTCCGATGCCACCCCCACATGGCCCCAGGGGTCAGTACCGCCAGGCTGAGAACAAGAACAAGCCCAGGACGGGCTAACACCGCCCCTGCCAGCCGATTCCAGAGCCACCCCCCCCCGCTCGTCGGCGGTACGTTCCCACCATCAACCGTGTTACCAGCGACTGTGCCCAAATTCCCTGGGGCTGACGCGGCTGGCTGAACTGGTTCTTGCTGGATCCTTGTCTGAGCTGCTAATCGGTAACGACGCCCGAATGGCCAGAAGACGACCAGGCCGGCCATTTGCAGCAAGGCAGGGGCGAGCGTCAAGCAGGCCAACAGAGCGACCGCCAGACAGAGACCAATGGTTGGTCCGGTGTAATGATATTTGCCAAAATCAGCAAACCACATCACCCCCAAGCCCAGGACGGTGGTGATGGCACTGGCTGCCACAGCAGGGCCGACTTGTCCTTGAGCTTGCTCCAGCGCCTGCCGCCGGGAGACCCCTTGACCTAAGAACTCTTGATATCGTGAAATCAAAAACAGGCAAAAATCTGTGCCTGCACCAAACAAGATCACAACGATAAAGATCTTGCTGGTGGTAAAGACCTGAAAATCGAGCCAAGCCCAAGGTTGGTCGGCAAGAATGGCCATCAGCCGCACCGCAACGACGACCGAGGTTCCGATGGTTGCCAAGGGAATGACCACCAACAGCGGCGCCCTGTAGACCAACAGCAAAATGATCAGCACTAAGGCGATGGTTGTTGTTTCGGTGTTGGCGATGCTTTCGGCCGAGGCCTTGATAATATCCCCGCCAACAGCGGCCGAACCGGTGACCCCGACCTGCAGCCCGGGTGGCCAGTCCTCTTGTTCTCGGGCGAGGTCGATTCTTTGCAACAGTGCTTCAAGAACATGTTGGTTGGCAACCTCCATGAACTCCGTTCGCAAGCCCAACACCGCCAAAGCAGCCCGGCCATCCTCGCTGAGCAACTTCCGACCAATCACCGGCGTCTGCGGCGTCATCACCGAGACAACTGGCAATCCTGGGTGGGCCTGTTGCTCCGGGGTGGGCCTTTCTATGGTTTCGGAGCGCCGAGCCTGAGGTGTCAATCCAGCAGCGAGTCGCTCCAAGGCCTCCAAGTCAGCGGCAGTCAGCGGTGAGTCAGGTCTTTCCATGACCAGCACCAGTCGGCTATTGGCTTGACCCCGCGGCAGGGGATCAATCAGCCCTGGAAAAGCCGCTTCCAGCCAAAGCCGATTGGAGGTGGGCAGTCCTTGCTGAGCAACCTGAGGCTGGACGGAGACGCCACCTGACCCCTGAGAAACAGCATTTGCCTTCTCGCGGTTCTGCAAAAACTGTTGGTCGTCAGGCCCTAGGGAAACCCCTGCAAAAGCCTTCTGCTGCGAAAAATCATCCTCTGCCAGAATGCCGTTGAGTGCCTCAAGCACCTGTTCGCGTTCCCGCACAACCAGGCCGTGTCCTTGACCGGCCCTGGTAAGCAGTTGCTGAACTTCCGGTGGGAAGAGGTTCCAGAGGTGTTTGCCTGGTGAGGGAGGGGCGGCTTGGGCCGCTTCGGCCAACCGCCCGGCCAAGGCAGGGAGATCGGTGATGTCGTCGGGATCTAACTGGGGGCTTGCTCCTGGGAACGCCCGGACGAGCAGTTGGTTCCCACGGACACTGGTCATCTCCCCGGGCAAGTAGCTGATGTGCCCGTCCTGAGCCACTGAGTGCCAGTCGGGAGCCACCATCACCAACGCAACTGCCAGCAGAGCCCAGCTAGCAATCACAAGCGGCCAGAACCGAGTAGTCCAGCGGCCGATACGATGAAACATCCGCTCTACTCTATTGTCTGCTTTTGTGTCTGCTTATGTGTTTGCTTTTGTGCCTGCTGATGTGTCCGCTTATGAGTCAACCAGCATCGGCTCGTCCGACAAACGCTGTTGGGACAGTCAGCCCTCGCTGAGAGGTCGCCCGGTTGCCAATTGTTCTCACAGGGAACGCCGCTAAATCCTCTTCGTGGGATAATTCACCCCGAGGAGAACTGCTCCTAGATCGGACTCCCGGCAAACCAACTCAGCAGGGAGGATCCAACCGAATCGATCTTTTCAACTCCGGCAAACCGTTTGAGAACTCATGCTTGTTGCTCTGGAACGCAAACGCGGATCGAGATGAATGCTTCTTCTCAATCGATCAAACCCCCACGCAACCTCCTCACAAAAGTGACACTTCGCCACCGAGGAAAGCGAGTCAAACGCTGCCGAGCACTGTGAAGAATACTACAGGCCTGAGACCCCACGACCAAGGCCAATGCACGCACAAGGCACCCACCGCGAGTCGAGCCAGAGATCCCCGAGCAAGCAACGAGCCCCCCAAAGTGTGAGCATGAGGAAAGCGGGAGCCAAGAGTGGTCGAGTTTGGGATCAGGCCGGCCGAACTGCCTACAGCAGTCGGTGTCTGCCTCGGCCGGTGTCTGCCTCGGCCGGTGTCTGCCTCGGCCGGTTGCTGCCTCGGCCGTGTTGAGCTGGACTGGACTGACAGCACCGGGGCTGACTTCTCCCCGCTGGCCGACGCAGGACCGGGCCAAGCCCGACCACCCGCTTTTCTGATGCTCACACGGCCCCGGGGTTGGCTTGAGCGGGACTTGCGGGCAGGAGACTTTTGCGTGCGTGGATCAGATGGACACAGCGTTTGGCCGACGACCTGCCACACCAGCGTGCTCTCCAATCTCCCGTGGACTCCATCGGGATGCACCAGGTCAGCTCTCCAGTGCCACGGGCGTTTGGCCCCAGCCGGCGAACTTGGCCAAGCGAAACTCCTCGAATCGGCCTTCGGCAATCGCAACGCGTGCCTCGGCCATCAGACGCTGGTAGTACGTGATGTTGTGGATGGAGAGAAGGGTGGGGCCAAGCATCTCCTTGGCCATGAACAGATGGCGGAGGTAGCCTCGGCTGCGTTGGCAGGCCGGGCAGGGACAGTGTTCTTCCAAAGGACGGGGGTCGCGTTGATATTGGAGGTTGCGTAAGCGACGAGGTCCCTGATCGGTGAACGCGAGGGCATTGCGACCGTTTCGGGTGGGCATGACGCAATCGAACATATCGATGCCCCGAGCGATTCCCTCTAAAAGATCTTCAGGACGGCCGACGCCCATCAGATAACGGGGACGATCGGTCGGCAGAACATCACAGGTGACCTTGACAGCGTGGCACATCTGGGCTGGTTCTTCCCCGACGCTCAGGCCGCCGACGGCATAGCCTCGAAAATCCAACCCTACCAACTGCCTGGCACAAAGCTCCCGCAAGACTGGGTCCAACCCGCCCTGCACGATGGCAAAGAGAGTTTGATCAGCGCTGGTGGCTGCTTGTTGGCAGCGTTTGGCCCAGAGAATCGTCCGCTGCACGGCATCCTCGACGGCGGCGGGTTCGGCCGGCAAGGCGATCACATGATCGAGGACCATGGCCACGTCACTCCCCAAAGCCTCCTGGATTTGCACCGCCCGTTCCGGAGAGAGCTCTAATAAGCTGCCGTCAATGTGCGACCGGAAGACGGCGTGTTGGTCGGTGATCTGGGTCCGCTCAGCCAGACTGAACAGCTGAAAGCCACCACTGTCGGTGAGAATGGGACCCGGCCAACCCATAAAGGTATGCAAGCCGCCTAACTCGGCGACCACCTCGGGACCAGGCCGCAAGGCCAAATGGTAGGTGTTGCCCAGAATCATCTGAGCCCCTGTGGCCTGCACTTGATCGATCGTCAAACCCTTGACCGACCCTTGTGTTCCCACAGGCATAAACACCGGAGTTTCCACGCTTCCGTGTGGGGTCGTCAACGTCCCCCGGCGTGCGTTGGTCGAGCGATCCACGCACTGGAGAGTGAACGTCAGCGGCTCGGACATGCCAGCGATTTTCAAGATTGAGGTGTCCCGACCAACTCCAATCCGACGCCGGTGTGACCGAGACCAGCACCAGCGAGCCCGACAGGAATCAGACGAATAGAAAAGCGATCCATCAAGGCCGGAGCCCAACTGGCTGACCAGCCCATAGGCCCCAAGGGCAAGAAAGCCTTTGCGGTCCCTCACATTCTTGGGACACGCGGCAACGCGTTGTTGGATCAGTCGGCCAGAGCTCATGGGGAGGTTTGGTTGTCTCAACAGGTTTTGGCTAGTTGAGCTCGTGGTTGCCCCATTGATCCCAAAAGCTATCCAGGATGGGTTGTTCGGCCGAGTGGTCAAGAGGTTGGGCGGCGGAGAGTTCGAATTCCACCACGGGCAATTTTGCCAGAGGATCGTCGCTGGGCAAGGTGTGCCCCACAGAGTTGTCTCCGGCTGAGTCGTCCCGCGGAGGGTTGGGCTCGAGGGGATCGTCCTGGAGCGGGGATGCTTGGTCGTCTTGGTTGTTTTGGTTCTCTGGCTGAGCCTGGGCTGGATCATTGATCGCGGTGCTGGGAAGCAGTTCCCGCAGGCGGTCAATGAGGTCGGTCCGTTGCTGGGCTTCTTGGAAGAGGACCTCGACTTTGTTGAGAGCTTTTTCCAGGGTGATGGGGATTTCCCCCTGCCAAAAGCTGAATTCTTGTTCCAGCAGCTGCACAGTCAGTTCATACTCTCCCGGCTCAAGGTCGGTCAGATAGATCTTGCTGGGATTGGCTTGAGCAGAAAGGATCACAAAGGTCCGCAACAGCTGGCGGGTTTTAACTGGTTCTTCACCGTCTTTGGTAGGAGTCTCTTCCAGGGTGTAGACCTTCAAGAGCAGTTGACGGGTTTCGTCACGTTGTTGTCCTGCAGAGAACAGGGGAATGATGGGGTCGAGGGTGGCAGGACTTGACTGAGGGTAGTCGATTGCAGGCAAGTTCTGGACCGGGAATTGAGGGGGCTCAGGTGGCCCAGCGGGAGTTGGATCAGGAGGTGGCAGCTCAATGGGAGGGATAAAGGGAGTAACTCCAACCAAGACGAGGATGGTCACTTCGTCACGGCCACCGTCATCGTCCCGAAGGGTCAGAGTGGCCTCAAAAATGCCTTCGTCGGAATATGTGTGCGAGAGAAGCAGGTTGCCGGTGCTTTGCCCGTCGACTTCGACCCCGGGTCGCGGGCTTGCAGAATTGCTGATGACGCTCCCATCGCCCCAATCCATGCCCTCAAAGAACTCTTCGACGGTTTCCAAAGCACCGTTATCCGTTCCGGGGTCATTCCAAAACGGGGCCAAGTCCAACCGGCCTCCTGGTTCGAGGATCACAACCCCGGGAATTCCGGAGATCGCCGGCGGGACGTTGCGAACGGCGACTGGGACTTTTTCAGACCCCGAAAACTCGAAGCCCGCAGGCGGGAAGGACCTGGCAGGCCCTTCTTGACTGATGAATGCTGCTAGGCCATCGCCTCCAAAGTCGGGGTAGACAAAAGCAATCACCTCCGCCGAGTAGTCGCCGCCGGGCAAATCATCAACGTAAATATGGCTTGCCGAGAAGGTGTTATCCTCGGGAGTGACGGCTTTGACAAACTCAGGTGGGCTGCCGTCACCCCAGATGATGAAGATTTCGGCATAAGGCCGAGAGGGCAACGGATCAATGCCCAGAGGCCCCACCGGCTCCAACTGAAGCGGCGGGGTCTTTTGGGGAGGGAATTCGTCAAAGAGAAGTTCCTCCGGCAGCGAAAACACATCGAGATCCGGGCCGTCTGGATCGGCGCTTGCTAAGGAGATGGTGCCGCTGTTGCTGGCAAACTCCTCTGGGTCGACTGCTAAGGAGCTACCAGAAAAACCCTCGCCAAGGCCAAAGAAATCATTGAACTTGCCTTTCAAGGTTGCTGCGGAACCTTCATCGATCTCGGCCGGGGGGTCAACCAGGATCGAGGGAAGCAATCCCCCGTCGATGTCTTGGATTCTCTCACCCGGCAGGACATCGATGATTTGGGTGCGGGCCAGTCCAGAGTTACGATCAAAGAAAAAGTCGCTGTTGATTGCTTTGTTGGACCCAACATCAAACTTGGTGGGGACTAAGGTCTGATCCAGTGAGAAGTCGAAGGGGAGAAAGTATTCGATGGTGTAACCCGAGCCGGGTGTGATGTCATCGAAGGTGTAATGACCCTGGGAGTCGGTGACAGCGAAACCCGCAAAAAACCCACTTGAGTCTCGCAGGATCAAATCCACCGAGGCAACCCCTGGCTCGCTCAGGTCCTCACGTCCGTCCTCGTCTTGGTCAAGCCAAAACCGCCCGCTGAGCGAAGTGGACAGGGGAGTCTCGGATGGTCCAGCCTCCAGGTTGGCCAGAGAGGCATCCAAGGCCAAACGCGCTTCGAGATTCTCCACAGACAAAGTCGGTAATTCTCTTGCAGTTGTGGAGGATCCGCTCTGCTGCCCGGCACAGCTCTCTTGCAGAACCCGCAAGAGATGACAGCAGCAGGCCAAGGTTGTGCTCAAGAGATGGCGTGTGGTCAATGTGGGAGGATGGGAAAGCCCCACAAATGTGGGAGTTGTTGTGTTCACAAGGATCCCCCTTTGAACTCAGTCGCGGCCCGAGGACGCTGGCACTGAGGTTCAGCTGTGTTCGGAAGTCCTACAAAGCGATTACGTTTGTTCGCTGGTGCTTTGAGGCGAGCGGCCAGTCTGGTTCAGCAACCACCGCCGATGCTCTTGTCTCACTGGTGCTCTTGTCTCACTGGTGCTCTTGTCTCACTGGTGCTTTTGTCTCACTGGTGCTCTTGAGACCAGGCGACCACTCGACCCACCCCGGAGACATCGCTGCGAGGTTGTTCGTGGCCGGGGATGGCCAGCTGGGCTTCTTGGATCGTATTTGCGCCCTCGGCGAAGGTCGCTAGTTGTCGACAGTGAAGGACTTGTTTTCAGTTGGAATACGTTTGGGTTCGTTTGGGAGCGGTCGACAAGCTCGCGGAGGCCTTGGAACACGCCAAGAGTCATCGGAACTTTGAAAGTCATCTCAGGACCTCTGTTTGTTGGGCCCTAAACACTTCCAATCAAGTTCAGAGATTATCAGATTTCTCGCAGATTGACCGATCGCATGAGGGCAGCCTTGCCTCAACATCGGCACTTTTCAGCCAGTTGCGCAAATGTAGCTCAAACCGAACGTGTGCACTGCAAAACAGCGACACGATTCCTCTGAGACCTTTGAGCATTCCAGAGCACGGAAACTCTCAGCCACCATGACCTCTGGGCCACCGTGAACTCTGGGCCACCGTGAACTCTGGGCCACCGTGAACTCTGGGCCACCGTGAGTTCTGAGACACTGAGGGTCCGGAGCAAATCAGAGTCAGGACCGTGGGGACCCCCGCAGAAACTTCAGCAGTTCTTCTGCAAGAAGCCCTCCCGAGGATGACCTGAGCCAGCTTCCCACACAGCTGGCTGCGGTTGCTCGGTTGCTACGAGCCTTCCGGGCAAGCCATCAACAAGGATGGAGTGAATGACCCGATGGGCACAGCTTGTCAGCGGCGCTGCGCCGAGGGGTTGTCTTGTGCAGCTGATTTGTCAGCCGGCCGATCCCTGACTGGTTGACGATCGCAAGCTGTCCCTCTGACACCTCCGCAAGAGGGCTCACCTGTGACAACGACCAGGAACAGACGGGTCACTCCATGAGACCTCCTGTTTGCCCGTGCGTTTTGTCGATCAGCCGATGGTCAGGATTCCTTAGAACCCAAAGCGTTCCCAAAATCGGAACTGGCGTCTGGCGTCCGGCTGCTGATAGTCAGGGGGGCGTCCGCCCACCACAGTCGGCCCTAACTCGGGATCAGGATACGGATCAAACACCTCCGCCCGCTTGACTTGTCGTTCATAGCTTCCCGGACTAAAGATCCTTGGTCGGCCTGTGTTGGTACAACCAAGCGAGGGGGAAACAAAGAGCACGGCAAGGATTAAGCAACAATAACCCGAGCGAGTCCTCCCTCGACTGTTCCAGATTGGGCCTCCGCCACAATCTGGAACAGTCGAGAAAGGCACGGCTTGAACGCTGGGATTGCTCCTAATCTGCCGGTTTTCCCAGAGTGAAGCATCAGACCCCCGATCGTCGCGACAGCTTTTCTGCCTGCTGGGTGTCTCGGAGTGAGGCGGCAAAACGGTTCGGCGTTGCATCAAGTATTCCGACCTGCTGGACTTCTCGGACGCGGTCAGCCACGATCACCACAGCTTGACAAGCGAGCGGATCGTAGATCCCCGAAAGAGATCTGCAAAGACGAGTCGGCGCGTCGGCACCCAACAAGCCCCTCTCCAAGAAGGTGCCCTCGCCTCAGAACTCTGGCACAGGGCATCCCGATCGGCTGACCCCGGGCAAGAGAGGCTGTGGCAATCGGCCTGCTGGAGCCATCGGCTGGCCAGTGCGGTCCGATCAACTCCTTTGAAACAAGGGAGCTTTGAGCCGACTGACCCTCTGAAGCCTGTCAATCCGGTTGTGAGCCCCCGTCGGTCACCAGCCAGCGACAGCCCCAGAGACTTCAGCTCTTGGTTGAGTTGTGTTTGTACCTGCCTTAGAGACCACTCGAGCTGCCTGGATAACCTATTTATTGTTATTGGAACCTAAAGCTGTCTTGAGCTGGTATTTGACCGTTCTGGTCAGGGGCTTGTCCAGGGAGTGATTGGCACAAAACCGACCTTGGGATTGCTAGATAAGCGTTCGTTGATTTGTTGAGCGAGGGCATCCGACAAACCGCGGCGGCGAGGGTACAATCAGAGCGATCGGTGAGCGAGGGCGGCCTTTGGGGAGTTGGTTTTGGCATCATCGGGGAGAGTTCAGACCGGTGGCCTGAGCCACCGCCTTGGATGGGAGTAAGGAATCAGAAATGTCTCGAAGTTTTGATGAGGATTACTTTCAGGGCACCGAGATGTCCATCGGTGAGCACCTGGAGGAGCTCCGCAAGGCACTGGTCAGCGCTCTGTTAGCGGTTGCTATTGGGACCTTGGTTGGGTTGTATTTTTGCGAATGGGTGGTGGCCCTGATTAAGAGTCCGCTGGAGGCCTCGTTGCAGGAATACTACAGCAACGTGGCGGGACTACGTGCGGAGGGTCAGCTTCGCCAGCTTCGTGAGCTCGGCTTACCTGCCCCCGATCCGATGATGGCGGCCTTGATGGCTGAGGCCGAGGGGCGGATGCCGCAGCTTGTCGAATTCTCCGCCGAACAGATCTTCGAGGCTTTTGCAGAGCTGACCGAGGTGGAGAATCTCTCCGGGCTTCAGATGCCACCGATCCGGCTGATTGCACCGGATGATGTCGCTGACCTTTCGATCTTTGCCAAGCGAATTCGCGTAGCAGCCTCGAATAAAAGCCCTTCACCAGGGCGTCGGCTGTGGGCGATGCTGGCCAAGGTGGGCTCTCCGTTGCAGGCAGACGAAGACCTTCCTGCCAACTCAGCAAAGAGCAAAGACTTGCAACAAACTCAAGATCAGCAAGCTCAAGATCAGCAAACTCAAGATCAGCAAGCTCAAGATCAGCAAGCTCAACAGAACCCCGGCGGAGATTCCTCAGCCGACAAGCCTGAGCGGAAAAGCCAGGAAGGCGAGTTGGTGATCAGCACCAAAGCACAACAGTTGTTGATATTGGCTGCCGAAGGGGAGAAGCTTAATGCAGAGCAACTTCGACAGCTGTTCTCGGATATCAATGAGGCACTGCGTCACCGAGACTTTTACCAGCAAGAGGCCTTTCAGTCGGTTGTTTCCACAGACAAGAGCTGGCTGTCGATCTTTGGGAGCAAGCCTTCGCGTTTGGAGCAGGCCCTCAGTGGGCTCGACCAACTCAAGGAGACAGAACGGGGGCGGCTGCATCTGTACCTGCTGGCCCGAGCGTTCCCCAACGTGATTCTCCCCAATACCACACAGAGCGGAACTTTCCGCTTGGTGCAATGGATGCCCGTCGGCAGCGACCCCCGGACTCGTGTGCAAACTCTCAGCGCCACCGAGCCTTTCTTTATCTACCTGCAGGCGGCGATCCTCTTTGGTTTGGTCATCTCCAGCCCCATCAGCTTCTATTTCCTGTGGGAGTTCGTCGCAGCAGGCTTATATCCCCATGAAAAACGCTACGTACATGTCTTTCTGCCCTTCAGCGTTCTGTTATTCTTGTTTGGGGCGGCGATTGCGTTTTTTGTGGTCTTTCAGTTTGTGCTGGCCTTTTTGTTGAGCTTCAACTTGCTCATCGGCACAGATCCCAATATCCGGATGAGCGAGTGGCTGGGCTTTGCTTTGTTGCTGCCGGTGGGGTTTGGGGTGGCCTTTCAGTTGCCCTTGCTGATGCTCTTCTTGGAACGCATCGGGATCTTCACCATCGACAACTACTGGGATAAATGGAAGCTTGCTGTGATGGCAATCTGTGTGATCTCGGCATTGTTGACCCCAGCAGACCCGATGAGCATGGTCATCCTCGCTGGCAGCTTGACACCTCTGTACCTCTTGGGCATCAAACTTTGCGAATGGTGGCCTCGCTCGGCCAACCCCTTCCCCGAACCCGTCGAAGTCGTCTAACTGATCCTCCAGCCTAATTGATCCTCCAGCCAGATTGAGCAGTCGTTGGGTTTCGCCCTGATTCGGGCCGTTGGGATCACGAGCTCTCAGCAAGCTCGCGATCCACGGAAGTACTGCGACCAAAATCAGCCAACAGCCCCATTCGACCGACTCGGGATGCTTGAAGACCGCCAGCAGGCGGCCCCCAGAGGTCCTCCCGCAATGGCCCCCGGCCAAGGACTGTGACAATGGCCCTTGGCCAATCCGTTTGGGAATGGCCTTTGGCTTATCAACCGAGAGCTGGCCTTTGGCTTATCAACCGAGAGCTGGCCTTTGGCCAGTGGCTTAGTTGTCCCGGGTCTCGGCTTGTTCTGAAGGTTGCTCCAGTTGGACGCCTCGGGCGTCCAGCCGTTGCTGGGTGGCCTCGTCGAGTTTGATCTTTCCTTGGAACTTGTCCAGGTGAACAAGAGGGGCTGTGTTGGGGATCAGCTCACAATCAGAAACTTGGAGTTTTCCGAGCTCCGCAACCCAGAGTTGGCTAGCCCCGTTGTCGCCGATTGCGCAGTTCTGCAGATCAACTCGCGAAGCCCCGCCAAGGCTCACCCCGCTGCGACCGTTGCCTCGACTGGTCACATCGAGCAAGGTGACGTTCCGGGCGCCGTCGGGCGCAGCAAATCCGTCCAAGCGATAACCTTGGAGGATCAGGTTACTGATGACGATGTTTCCAGCGAAGTACACAGTGATCCCGGCATCCATTCCCGGTTGCGTGAGGTTGTATTGGTCAAGATGTCGTCCAGTGTGGACTCGGAAGTACACATACCGCTGGTGTTGGCACCAAGTGCCCGGTTCCAGTTTTGGGCGAGCTTGATCATTCTGGGCAACAGCTCGAGGCAATGGGCGTCCGTTGTGGTAAAGCATGGGGAAGGTCAGCTTCGGGGGCAAATAGCGGAAGAGGCCTCCTTGGACGGATTCCCATTGTTCCAAGGGAACGGGAATGGTGCCATCGAGGATGACTCCATTGCCCTGGATCACAAAGGGGATATTCTCGTTTCCGGTATGATGCTGACCGAAGAGCGTGATGCACTCTCGATAAGGCGATCCTGTGTTGATCAGCACAATCCGGTCGAATTTATCGGCCAGCCGCAGAGCCTTGGCGATGGTCTTGACCGGCCCCCCGCGTGTGGCATCCGTTTGCGGGGAACGGCCAACGTTGACATCGTCCCCAGCGACGTTGTCCACATAGATATCCCGGGCCCAAGCGTGTGAGGACTCACCTTGCAGCAGTCCTACCTCAACAGATCCGGTCAGGCAACTAAGAGTCAGCAGACAAGCCAGCCAGCCAGGCAAGCCACAAAGCCCCAGCCTCCCCCGACCCTCCCGTTGAGACTCGGCCCCAATCTGCAACAGCCGGGCATTCTGGACCGGCCGGGCATTCTGGACAGGCCGGGCATTCTGGACAGGCCGGGCAAGGAGATTCCGGCAGTGAGCCTGTGCATCAGTCATCAGTCAGCCCTACACATCAGTTCGGAAGTCCTCGATGGGACGAAGGGGCACCATCGGAGCCTGCCTCTCCCAGAGAAATCATCGGTTGTCGACCTCAGGCAGGTTCCCCTCCGAGGCAGAGCCGGCAGAGTCGGCCCCCTTGATCCAACCGACCTGCTTTGAAATGCTACCAGCCGAAGGGGCACCCTCATGCGGCAAACGGCAACGCTGTCCTGAGCCGAGACGCTCGCGCAGTGCAACTGCCAACTCACGATAGTCACCGGCCGAGTTTGACAGCTGATTGGCAGTCACTGTTAAGAAAAGACAGACGCGTTGTCATGGATCAGGCAAACCTCGGTTGCCAAGCCGGATTCTATGGAGAGGTGGTGCATTACGAACCGTCCGCGGTAGCCTTTTCCACCGTCTCGATGCAGTCGCTGTTCTTCAGCAATGACGATGACTCCCCCGGCGCTTCAGAGAGGTACTTCTGCAACGGCTGGCAGGTCAATGGCTGGCAGATCAATGGCTGGCAGATCACGGATGATTCCAGCGGCTGGTGGGTTTTGGATGAGCGAGAGTTTGCCTCAAAGGCAGTCGCCAACTTGCCGGGCTTTCGGATTTGAAAGACCTGAGCGATGGGAGGCTGCCGCATCTTGCTGGCATCACCCAACTGAGAGAATTGGATGTCTTCGGATGCGACAGCCGACTGTGAACTCGAGTTTTGGTGTTGTCTTGCTGCACTCTTGCAAAGGGGCATCCGTTCTCAACAAAATCGTCGGCTCTCTCACTCGTCGGTGGGAAGCTGGCCTGCTTCCAAAAGCGAGCCGTAGGTCTGACCCTCAGCGTTCTTGGCCTCGACTGAAGCGGAGACGGCTTTCTTCAAGACCTCAGCAGACCTCCCGTTCTCTTGAGCTAAGGCTTTGCCAAACTCCCTACCAAAGGCGTTGGAATGCTGTGCCCACTTTTTGGGCTTGGGGTCCTCCAAATAGCCAGCGTGGCAAACACCACATCTCTTGGACTTAATCAAAACGCTAGCTTGGGGACTGTGCTCGTAAAAGCTACTCAGTGCCCGGGTGTAGCGTGCGCGGGCTGTTGCCGGTTCCGTCAAAGTGGTGGAGACAATCACAGCAGCCAGGGTCAAGGCCATTAGCAAACCAAGTTTGCACACGTTGCTGTTGCTCATACTTGGAGCTCCCGGAGAAACCTCTGACTCGCGTAGGTTGGGACAGGGGAGGCATCTCCGTTGCGTTAGGCGCCTCCCTGGACTGTCACGAAATCCAATCGCCTACATGTTCGGCGATTCTATCGGAAAACTTTGGCCACGAGCGAGGAAAATCCGCCAAGGGCAGGGCCCAGGCCTCACCAAGCTGGTCAAGCCCAGGCCAAACAGCATCGAGCTTGTCGGCTGAGGGTCGCTGGGGCTGGACGAGCGGCCGGGTCGAAGGTCGTCTGCAGTCTGTTGGTTTCCGTTCCTCGAAGGCATTCAGAGACTGGCGGGACATTCGATGGTGGGTACGCGGAAACTTGTCAGTAAGACTCCGGCTCAAGCTGGTTTCTCAGCGCACGCCGGTTCCTCACCCCATCGAGGTAGCCACCACCGGAGCAATCGCTCAATCCACCAGCAGCCTTCTGCTTCCATCCCATCGCAGTGTTCAAGGACCAGGGAGCAGATACCCGCTGTTGCGCAGGCCAAAAACCCGCAACTGTCCTGCCAACCGACGGACAGCCACGGGTGCTCTTGTCACGAATTGCTCGGTGTGTCGCTAGCTCGGGTCACTGAGTGTTAAACCCCGTCGATGGCGATTCGCCACTCGAAAAGCAGGTACCAAGACGCTGAGAGCAAAGTGACACCCGATTGAGGTTTGCCATGACGAGTGCGACAAGAACGCTGATCGGGAGGGGTGACTTTCCCGACAGCATTCTACTTGGAAGGCCCCTGGTGAAGGGAGCGGCGTAGTGGCATCACGAGGTGCCTTTTCACTTCTGCAAAGCTTCCCGGATTTCCTTGTCTCCGACATAAGACGTTGCCTGAAATCCTTCGCCGTCTTCTGCGCGTCGTCGGATATACAGCCGCCGAACCTCGGCGGTGATCGGGCTGGCCGTATGAAGGACCAGAGTGTACATGACCCCGGGTGTGGGTTTCATTTCCTCTCGGACCGTCTCCGGATACCAAATGTCAACGGCAATGACAAATGACGCGCGGCGTTCCTTGTCCGGCCCGTACATCAGCGCGTCCTGCCAGTGATGTTGTGCGAAGTAGATCTCACCCCGCTCGTTCGGGCGGATCTCCCCACTATCCATGATTGAGAGGATCGAGTCGCCGTTTGTCCCGTGAAATACCGATCGGCTCTTCATCTCTCTTGCCTCTCAGGCGAGTTTTCTCAAGGGAAAACTTTCTACCAAGACCATTGGCGTTGGGCAACACCCGAGGTGAAGCAGGAGTTGAGCAACGCTTGAGTCGCCTCGGTGGTCTGAGAAACGCCTGCCGAAGGTGGTCCGTTCCTCTTCAGACAAGGTTGGCCGGCGGCTGTTGTGGGGCGGTCCGACGGCCCTTCGTTCTTCAGCGATTCATCATCCGCGGCTGCCGCGCAGCTTGCCGTGCGGCAGTGAGGATCTGCTCCGCCCTGACCAAATCGACTTTCAACAGGCGAGCGACAGCCTTGGGATGCATCCCAGCCAGCTGCCAAACGCGAACGATGTTGTACTTCTGCAACACCCTTCTGTGTTGGTCCGTCAGACCTCGGATTTCAGCCAGAGAACGCGGCTGCGGTTTCTTTACCTGGGTTCTCTGGGTTCTCAATGGCGGCTTGCTGTCGCCTTCCCATACAGCAATCTCCATGGGGGCGGCACCGCGGAAGCCTCGCACGGTGTTCATGTTTGCGACTGCGGCCTGGGTGATCTGCCTGCCGCGGACGTCGTAAGCATAGCATTGGTCTTCATCGTGTTCACTGACGTAGACCCGGCGGCCGTCAGAGGAAACGACAAGTGCCCGTGGGTTACGGGGGATCTCAGCGCTGCCAAGCACCATCGCCTGGCGAGGCCATCGGGTCCGATCCTTCAGAGACACCTTGGTCACCCAGGCACTGGTCTCGGAGCCGAAATTGCAGTGACCCACAAACAGATAGCCGCCCTGGCGTTCCATGCCAACGGCCCGAGGGAGACTATAGGCTGTCTTGATGGGAAAGAGCACACGATCATCTTCTGTGCGGATGACCTCAATGCGGTCTCGGTCCATGTTGATGACGTAGAGCAGTCCAGAGGGGCTCACCACCGCATCCTGGAGGCTATTGCCAGGAAACGCCATACGGGCAACCACCTGATGGTCTGAAGTTCTCAGGGCAACAACCTCAGGCGGGTCGTAGACGACCAGATAGGCTTTGCTCCCGTCGGGCGTGAACGTGATGAAACTCGCTTTGGTCGCCACTTCGATGGTCTGAACGTTTCGGTAAGTCTGGGCGTCGAAGACTCCAACTTGGCCGGTTGACCAGTAGGTGACATACACATGCCGACCATCCGGAGTGACCGCCACGCCGGTCGGCCGCCGGACCGGCCCACGGAACGAAATCGTCCGAGCCAATGTCATGGAGTAGGTGTTGATCACAGAGATGGTGTTGGCCGGGGGATTGGTCACCCAAAGCTGACGTCCGTCACGAGTCAGGGCGAAGCCCTTGGCTCCCTTTGCGGGAATCTGCACGGAGTCGACCAGCGAGAGGTCCTCACTTCGCAGCTTGAGCACAACCGAGAAGGTCGCATCCCGAGAGTGGATGTAGGAGTTGAGCACGTAAACTTGGTCGGCAGTCACAGGGACTGCCCATAGCAGCAGCGCGATGCTGAGGATGCCGCGCTTCAGGCACGCGTTCATGATTTTCTCCTCCTGAAGCCGTTGCTCCAAAAGGGTGGCAGATTGCTACCAGCGGCACGCCTTTGTCTCGGCACCCAGGGGGTGATGTTGGCGGTTGACCGAGAGACGAGATGAGGCCGGGACCCGAAGAGATCATTTCGCCAGCCGTTGGCAGTGCGGGTTGAGTAAACGGCCGGTCCCTTTAATTGATTTTACCTGGTGGGTTCCCGCAAGAATTTCACTTTCTGCCTTCAAAGGCCAAATCGTGCGCAAGTCCAATCCAACCAAGGCAGGATCAACCTCCTTGTCTCGACTTGCGCCTGTCGGAGCTGGAAAAACGAAGCTCGAGAATTCAGACTGTCTCCGAGTTGTGCCAACGGCTCGTTCTCTTCGATTGCCAAACAGACCGGAGGATCATTTGAGCGAACTGTGTGGCCTCAACCTCCTTCAATCGGAAGGCCCAACCATCAGGTCGGCTGCCCCTGGGTGAAGAGGAACCCTCAACGGGTGGTTTGAAGACTGGACCTGCTCGCTGACTGCAATTGGGGAAAATGCTTGCTCATCCAAAACGCTAAAACGGCACGAGAACTGGCGATTTCGCAGCCATTCCAGAGGCCGGACGAGCCAAGATTTCCCCAACCTCAGTAGGAAGGCGACCACCGCTGAAGTCTCACAAACCCACTGAAGGTCTCACGCCAACCGAGCTCGCCAGCGACGGACGCAAGGCACGCCGGTCAGACCTGTCAGGAGCATCAAGGCTGTTGGCTCAGGAACGAGAGTGAGCACCAACGCGTTGAAGCGAGAGCGATCGGCGCTGTTGTTCTCTCGAGCGAAGATCCCAAAACCATTGGGCAATTCGCTGGAATCAAACACAAACGTAAACGGCTCGGTCTCGTTGGAGGGGAAGCTGTCGGTGAAGATGAGTTCAGGACCTGCGGCGAACTGCGTGATCCCGATGATTTGATCCCCAGCGGGGAAAGGACCATCGAAGGAGTATACTTCCGCTTTCCAAACCCCCGGGGGCAGATCGGTCACCGTTACCCCCACGGCCTGGCCAGCTCCGTCGTCGAAAACGAAATCGGCGGTCAGATCACTGGCAACACCGGTTCGGTTGCGGGCCCCATCGACGCTGAAGGTCTCAAAAGTCACACCATCAACAGTGACACTGCCGACACCAGAGTCATTGACCAACAGGGAGGTGAAACCGTCTTCGGTTCGCACGGGCGTTCCCCCTTGGGTGCTGTCGATGTCAATTCGAAAGTCCCCGGTTGAACTGGGCATCACCGGTTCGCCAGGGACAAAAGTCGTGGTCAGGGTCAAGTCACCGTTGAGTTGATTGTTGGAATCAAAGTTATCGCCACCCATGATGAATCCAATGGTCTCTCCAGCTTGGATTCCCGAGAAAGTGTATTGGCCAGACTCGTCGAATCCGGCAGAGGGCGTGGTGCAGCAGTTGCTCGGCCCACCACTGTAAAGTGTCGTCATCCCCGACGGCTCGGTGGCTTCCAGCGAAGCAGTCACGGCGAAGAAGGAATGAAAGCCCGAGTACCCCCAGTCGACGATGTAGTCGCCCGCCGCCGATGCAGTGCCGGAGACCATCCAAGATCGCTCATTGAAGTCCGGCCGTGGGTTGAGGGAGTAGGACAGAATCGTGGTATCCGAGTCAACTACATCGGTTGTCAACACACCATCGCCAGAGATGTTCCAGTCGATTTGAGCTTGGGCGACAGACTGGGCACAGAGGAGACACAGAACCAGCGCAGTGAATCTCATGACAGACCTCAGAGGATAAATGGGGAGAGGGACCTGGATTGTCGTTGTGCAGTTTGGTGGTGTGTCAACAGGTGTGAACTGCAGAGCGGATTCCCCGTTGGGCACCTTTCGCAACGGTGGAAGTTGGTTTGGGGGAAAAAGGTGCAAAGAACCCGCTCATTCAATCCAATCCAAAAATACCCAAACGCGAAAGAAAAGTCACGCAATATCTTCAAGAAATCCTCACTTTTTCTGCATCTATCTTTCGCAGGTGATGGAAGGCCTCCGCCTTCCGAACTCGCATCACTCCTGCGGTCTTCCTCTGACCGTCGGCGGAGAACCTGCCTGGCCTGCTTCAAATTGCCGGCGCGGCCTTCCTACTGAGTTCGAGGAAAATCTTGGCTCGTCCGGCATAGCAGTAACGCTGCCAGATCACCGGGAGTTCCGGCGGCTCGCGCATTTTGGACGAGCAAGAATTCTCCGAGGGAATCAGAAGGCGTGGTCAAGGTCTCCTAGCAGTCCCCGACACCAATGATGACATTCACGACGTTCGCAGGTTGACCGACGCCCGCGCTGGCGAGGAGCACGCCACGGACAAGCCATAGGTCCCGCCCACCAGCTGCTGGGGCACTCGAGGCAAAATCTTCCCAGGAAAACCCAAGCGAAGAGTACGTTGATGGCACAGGGAGTCCCATCCTTGGCTGTCTGAGGCGTTGGCCTGTGAATCGATCACCCGTCGTCGGAAGATGACGCTTTTGGGAACGCCTTCGATGGCAGTGGTGGGAACAGGCTGCAAGCCGTCTGCCACCAAGGCAAGATTTTTAGCAATCTCTATGAAGTATATTGCTTAGCTGATCTTGGCTTTTCCGCTGGTCATAGTCTGACGGATCCGGCCAGTCGAGAAGGCAGGATGGTGGTTCTCAGCCAAATTTTGTTAGCGATTATTTGACCTGCCAGGAGTTCACAGCACTGCCCTCGGTGGCGTCGGGTTCCCAGTGGCCTCGGGTTCCCAGTGGTGGCTGTCAGTTGGGGGGTGTTGTTTGTCTGAAGGTCTGGCTTAAGCCCATTGCAGGCGTTGGTGGTGTCAGGCTTGGACCGAAGGAAAGCCTCGCTCCCTTGGCAGCCGAGGCGGAAGGCCACCGAGGAGGCTTGCGCAGGATGACTGTTGCTTGCAGACGGCCAGAACGTGCTGACACCCTCGCAACCGATCCGCCCGTCGGATCAACGCGGCAAGGGAGAGCTGAGGCAGTCCAGCTCCCCGCCGGAGCCGAGTTGCCGTCGATCCCTGATCAGCAGCCTCGAATCCGCTTGCAGATGTGGGCCGGTGGCCGAAGCCGGGACAGGAGGAATTCACCCGTCTCCCGCTGGAGGCTTTTTGCCGAGAATCAAGCAACGCGGACAAACGGATTGGTCTGTTTTTCTTGCCCGATGGTTGTCGGCTCTCCATGGCCGGGGTAGACAACCGTTTCGTCAGGTAACGGCCAAAGCTTGCTGTGAATCCCTTCTACCAACTGCTGGTGACTGCCCCCAGGAAAATCGCTCCGCCCGATGCTTCCGGCAAACAACACGTCTCCCCCAATGACCCAGGGTGAGCCGTGCTGCGGTTGGCAGACCAACACAATATGCCCGGGAGAGTGACCAGGGATCTCCCGGACCTCAAAGGAGAAACCGGCAACCTCAAGGACTTCGCCCTCCACGAGCAAGCGTTCCGCGGCAGGACTGACGACTGGGATTCCCAGCAAGCCAGAGAGGTTTTTGACTGGGTCGGTGAGCATCTCGGCATCACCTCGTCCGATGGCCAAGGGGGCCGCCGGCCATCGCTTCTTCAGATCGGCGTTGCCGGCGATGTGGTCCCCATGGCCATGGGTGTTGAGGATCATCTCCGGAACCAACCCCAAGGAGTCCAGTTGTGCGAGGATCGCTTGGGTATTGCTGCCGGGATCGACGACCAGGCACTTGCCAGCAACTTGGGGGTCGTGCTGGTAGAAGATGTAAGCGTTCTCAGAAAAGGGCTCGCTGACGATCACTTCGAAGGAGACTGCCACGGGAAAAGCTGGGGTTGAGAGGTCGAAGGGAGCAGAGTGGGGTCTTTTGGCGATGGAGGTCCCATTGCCAAGAGGATTGGGTGGCTGGAGATCGGTGGGCAACCGATCGTTGGAAGAAGCTTGCCCCCGCGGTTGGGTTGATGCGACGGGGTCCAAGTTCAGCCGGAGAAAAGCCAGACCAAGACAGAAAAGGGCGCAAAAGAAAAGCCTCAGTTTCTACGATGAGAAGCTGAGGCTGGGAGAGTTAAAAAAACCGGCGATAACCTACTTTCGCGCTGGTGGGCACTATCATCGGCTCTGGAAGCTTAACTACCGTGTTCGGAATGGAAACGGGTGTATCCTTCCAGATATACTCACCGGAGCAACTTGCCGGACCGGTAGGCCGCAGACAAGCTGGGGTATGTCGGCTGGCATCCTGGATAGTAGCCAGCATCGACAGAAATTGGTTGACAAGCGTCAAGGGGAACACGCCAGGACGCGATCTAAGACAATTTGGTTGTGGTCTGTGGCAGGCTGTTCTCAGTTGAGAGGTCAACTGAGGGACAGCCCTCTCGATCGACTCCGCTTTGGGCGGAGGACACGATCAACGTGGTCAAGCAATCGTCCGTTAGTACCGGTTAGCTGAACGCATTGCTGCGCTTACACATCCGGCCTATCAACCTGGTCGTCTTCCAGGGGACTTCAGAGCAGTGCTCATCGGAACCTGATCTCGGAGAGGGCTTCGCGCTTATATGCTTTCAGCGCTTATCCTTTCCGCCCTTAGCTATCCAGCCGTGCCGCTAGCGCGACAACTGGGACACCAGAGGGGCGTCCTTCCAAATCCTCTCGTACTAAGGAAGAACCTCCTCAAGTTCCGTACGCCCACAGCAGATAGGGACCGACCTGTCTCACGACGGTCTGAACCCAGCTCACGTACC
>CAZYKP010000041.1:0-67848 GCA_964648025.1 uncultured Pirellulales bacterium
CGGCTGAGAAGAACGACCGGCTGAGAAGAACGACCGGCTGAGAAGAACGACCGGCTGAGAAGAACGACCGGCAACCCGAGCTTTCGGTGGGCCACTGGCTGCCGTCAGTTGATCATGACCAACGCAGGCAGACGGTCACCCTGGGTCGAAAACTCATCTGAGGCTTGGCAAGTCTTAGCAGGTCTTAGTAAAACTCAGTAGGGCTCAGTAGGGCTCAGCAAGGCTCAGTAGGGCTCAGCAAGACAGGCGTTTGTTCACCTTAGAGAGGCGACTCTCGATTGTTGAAGAGGCAGACTGATGAGATGTCACGTTCTCGCTGTTGTGCTGTCGGTTGTGTTGACCGGGTCGGTCGGGGCCGCTGAGCGGCCGAATATCGTCTGGCTGATCTCGGAAGATAATTCCAAGCATTACTTGAAGCTATTTGACGAGCATGGGGCCGCGACACCGCAGATTGAGTCGTTGGCTCGGCAGGGTCTGGTTTTTGATCATGCTTTCTCCCATGCTCCTGTCTGTTCGGTGGCCCGAACAACGCTGATTACCAGCTGCTATGCCCCCAGGATCGGGACGCAATTTCATCGCAAGAGCGTGACTGTCCCGATGCCCCCTGGGGTGCGGATGTTCCCGGCCTATCTACGCCAGGCTGGTTACTACACTACCAACAACAGGAAGAAGGACTACAACGCATCCGAGGGAAAAGGCGTTTGGGATGAATCCTCCCGCAAGGCGACCTGGCGAAATCGCAGAAGGGGACAGCCGTTTTTCCATCAACAGACCTTCACCACCACACATGAGAGCTCCCTGCACTTCGACGCAGCAAAGCTCACGCGTCAGCCGACCAAGACCGACCCCGCCGGTGTGCATCTTGCACCCTATCACCCCGATACAGAGATCTTTCGTTACACCTACGCTCGTTATCACGATCGAATTCTTCAAATGGACCAGCAGATTGGCCAGGTGATCGCTCAACTTCAACAAGACGGCCTGTTGGAAGAGACTTTTGTGTTCTACTTCGCCGATCACGGTGGCGTGCTCCCTCGCAGCAAAGGCTACGCTTACGAGAGCGGCCTGCACGTTCCCTTAGTCGTTCGCATCCCAGAAAAATGGAGACATCTGGTTGACGCTCAACCGGGGACGCGTGTTGATGGCTTCGTCGGCTTTGTCGACTTTGGCCCGACAGTGCTGAACCTGGCAGGCGTGAAGGTCCCTGAAGGGGTGGATGGACGTCCCTTCTTGGGCCCGGGCGTCAGTGGCGAGGAGCTGAATCGGCGAGACCGAGCCTATGGGTATGCCGATCGATTCGATGAGAAGTACGACCTTGTGCGAACGCTGCGTCGGGGAAAGTTCAAATACATCCGCAGCTATCAGCCCTTCAATTTCGATGGCCTGCAGAATAACTACCGCTACAAGATGGCTGCTTTTGGCCAATGGCGAAGGCTCCACAAGGCAGGAAAGCTCACTGAGGTTCAGACCCAGTTCTTTCAGCGGCGGGCTCCTGAAGCTTTGTATGATCTGGAGGTTGACCCCCATGAGACCAAGAATCTGGCTGGGGATCCTGCTTATGCCGAGGTTCTGACCCCACTGCGTCACGATTTAGCAGATTGGGTCCAGGGTCTTCCTGACTTGAGCTTTTATCCCGAGAGTTATCTGGCCCAGCAGGCGTTTGCTCAGCCGGTTGCCTTTGGCCGAGCTCACCAGACTGAGATCGCGAGTTTGGTGGAGATTGCGGATCTGAGCTTGGCCCCCTTCGCTGAGGCAAAAGCTGCTCTCCGCTCAGCCTTGGATTCTGAAAACCCGTGGAAGCGTTACTGGGCTTTGATCACTTGCAGCGTTCATGGCGACGCTGCTCGGGAGTTTGTCCCTTTGGCCAAGCGGCTGGCCGCCAACGATTCCCAGCCGCTTGTTCGCGCTCGGGCGGCGGAGTTCCTGGGACTTATTCAAGCTGACCAACCCCAGCAGGCGATCATCCAAGCTCTGGGCCTCTCCAAGTCGGCCCTCGAGGTGGGCTTGATCCTGAATACCGTTGTGCTCCTCAAGGATGGCCAGCCCGGATACCCATTTCACATCACCGCCAAACAGTTCGGCCAACTTCCCGTGAGAGCCCTCAAAGATCGGGGAAGCATCCTCGGAAGGCGTCTGCAATATTTTCAGCAACAAACTCGGGATTCAGGCACAACTCACCGCTAAAACCAGCCCCCAACTCAATCATGCACCGAGCCCGCCCTGAGAAAAGTGCCAGCGGACGCTGAGCGCAAAGACCTCGGCAAGCCTGAGAGGAAGGACTGACCAGACCAGGCCAGTTCAAGCCAGGCCAGTTCAAGCCAGGCCAGTTCAAGCCAGGCCAGGCCGGTATAGTCCACGATGAAAAGGAGGATGCTCAAGAGCAGTTTGGTTGTCGTGTGCCCGATGGACAGTTAAGGTGGTTGCTCCGAGCAACCAACGACCGTTTTTCCCTGCATGGCCAGCCGTGAATACTCCCGTTGAAGGATTTCATCCCCATACTCCACCCCAAGCAGACCAGCCGCCTGCCCCTCAGCGAACGGGACCTTCCCGCACTGAGGGCTGGGATATTCGGTTTTGGTGTTTGCTTGCCTTGGTGGGGCTGGCTGTTTTGGCGCGAGTTGGCGAGCCGTTGGATCATTGGAATCCGATGACTGCTCTGGCTCTGTTTGGCGGCGCGGTTTTTGCCGGTCGTATGGTGGGGCTGATTACCGTGCTGGTGGCGATGTTTGTGGGGGATGTTGTGCTGGAGATCCTCTACCGCCTGGATCTGAGATCCTGGCCGGGATTCCATTCGCTGATGTTGGTGGTCTATGCGAGCTTCATTCCCACGGTGGGTATCGGCATGCTGGTCCGACGTCACCTCCGACCACACATAGTGATTTGCGGTTCCTTAGCTGGCTCTAGCATCTTTTTTCTGGTGACCAATTACGCATATTGGTCCCTTCCATCACAGACCCTCTACCCCCGCAGTTGGGAAGGATTGGTTGCTTGCTATCAGGCGGCTCTGCCCTTCTACCGGACTATGATCCTGGGGGATCTGTTCTACACGACGCTTCTCTTTGGGGCCTTTGCGGTGGTGGCCTGGCAGTTTCCCAAACCGCAGCTTGCCCTGAGTCTGCCTCTGACAACGCCAGAGAGGGCTGAGAATCGCCCCCCTGAAAAGCGCCGATGGCCGCGATAGAAGGGCTGCTGCGGCCGTAGGTTCCTCTTCTCAACGCCTAGACCCTTCTGGGCAGGTAGCCGTAGGATTCGCTGGAGTGTACTATACCACCAATGGTAGTGAGGGTAGTGCTAATTCCTGCTAGTTCTTTTGAGCGGGATGGGAGACTCCCCTCAGGAGAGAAGCCGCTCAAGACCAACCTCCTGGAGGGTTTCAGGTGGGCTCGGGCGAATTCACCTGGCCGTGACCAACTGGCCGTGACCAACTGGCTAACACCAACCAGGGAATTGGCTGGGGGGAGATGAGGCTCTCTTCATTTTGTTGACAAACTCCGATCAATCCATAAGAACCAGCCCACCCGGCCGATGGTTCTATGAGCCCAACTGGTGAGACCAGCGATGTCCAAACCCCACCGCGTCTTGAAAAAAGCCAATCATGGCAAGCGACCTGCCAATGCAAAGCACCGGCGGCTTGCTCGCAAACGCGTGAAGAACTGATGGTGAGACCCTCCTCAAATCCGTTCCCAGGAGCGTTTCTAAGAAAGCCCCTCATCAAAAAGCTTTCCCCCGCTTAGGGGTGTTCTGGGCAACTTTTAACTTGTCAAAGAGATGCTCCTGCGTCGCGAGTCTCCCACGACGGAGTTGTCGCAAAACTGTCTTGGCAGCTAGAGGCCGGCAACTCACGGCACAGCCGCAGGCAACCTCCCTGACCGGCACGTTCGAGAAAGCCTGTTCAAGAAGGCATTTTGGAGAAAAGTGTCTCCAAAAGAGGCCCTTCCGGGAAAGCACACTCAACGATCTCAACCAAGCTGGACGGACTTTAGGAGGGTATGACTTGTGAACGGAAAGGAGTTGCTGGTTGATCCGTCGTTATACGACCTTGATCGGGTGGTCACCGACTTGGAAACCATTCGCCAATACAACCGGCAACGACACGAGTTTGAGCAGCTGACCGCCATTGTCTATGAAGACACAGAAAAACACATCTGTGTTGGGTATAAGGATGTCGCTGATGATGAGTTTTGGGTGCGAGGCCACATGCCAGGCTTTCCCCTGATGCCCGGAGTGATGATGTGCGAGGCTGCCGCCCAATTGGCCAGCTATTATTGCAGCCGCTACGACTTAATCGGTGCTCCCACCATCGGGCTGGCGGGCCTGGAGAAGGTCCGATTTCGAGGCATGGTCCGCCCCGGAGATCGGCTGGTGATTGCCTCAGCAGTGATCAAAATCCGTCGTGGGTATTTGCTTTCCTGCCAGTTCCAAGAGACCGTCAACGGGCAGGTCGTCTGCGAGGGACAAATCATGGGCTTCCCCTTGGCACCGGACAAGCCACCCGAAACCCAACAACCCGACTCCAAACCAGCAAGTTCCTAACCGACCTCTGCCTGACCGTTGTGCCAGACTTGGCCGACAATGGTGTCAAAACCCTTTGGCCATCGAAGTGGCGGGATCACCACAATCCAGCTTTCACAGTAATCCGGCTTTTGCAGTAATCCGACTTTCGCAGTAATCCGACTTTCGCAGTAATCCGGCTTTCAAGCGCCCGACAGAGCCAAGTTCCAAATGGGCCAGACCCTCCGAGCTCACCAAAGAGTTATTGCTGAGGGCGTTTCACATCAATCGAGAAACACCAGGTTATCGCCTCGCTTGGCTCCGCCAACATCAAGCGGCTGCACTTCTCCCTGGTTAACACTTGCCCAAAGCTTTGTCGTGGCCAGTCGAGCTCACTGATGTTATTTCCTCTTTATGACGATAATCCAACGATTCGCCCACCGAGGATCACACTTGCGTTGATCATCCTCAACGGCTTGGTGTTTCTCTACCAACAGGCTCTTCCACCCCTGGGCCAGACTGACTTTGCTCTCACTCGAGGGTTTGTGCCCAAGAGGTTGCAATTGGTCAACAGCGGCAAGGAGCTGGCCCTGCAGATTCCCCTGCCTCCTCAGCAACAACCGCGTGGTGTGCGAGATCCGCGGATACGCCCGGCTGCAGCCAAAGCTCGCTTCCGAGAAGTTGTGCTTTCCACCGAGACCACGCCGACCCTGGCGACGATGATCACCTGCATGTTCCTTCATGGAGGATGGCTGCACCTGGTGGGAAACATGTGGTTCCTCTGGATCTTTGGAAACAATATCGAAGATCATCTTGGGCACATTCGGTTTGTCCTTTTCTATTTGGTCTGTGGCCTGATTGCGTCGCTGGTGCATTTTGCCTTCGATCCGAGCAGCCCCATTCCCACCATCGGCGCAAGCGGGGCGATCGCCGGCGTTCTTGGGGCTTACGCGGTGACCTATCCTTACGCACGCGTTCGGACGCTGGTGTTTTTGTTGGTGTTTGTCACGATGATTGATTTGCCGGCGCTGATTGTTTTGGGGGCTTGGTTTCTGCTGGATTTGTTCAACGCCCAGCAGTCGCTTGTCGGCGGAAATCAGTCGGGCGTAGCCGTCTGGGCTCATGTGGGAGGGTTTGTCGCCGGGACGCTGTTGATTTGGCTTTTTTCCTTAGGTAGTTCGTATCCTCGGACTAAGCGCCGAAGGTTTCCCTGAGAGAATGGTCGCCGCTGATGGTTCGACGCACTGTGCCGAGAATCAATCCGGAGGTTGACTACTCCGGAATCTTCTTCGAGCAAGACGATCTGGACCCCTGGCAGCCTGCGGAGTGGTTCGGCCGCCAGGCGCCTCTGGAGGTCGAGGTCGGCAGCGGCAAGGGCCTGTTCCTCATGAACTTTGGGCAGAGGTACCCTGAGCATAATTTCCTCGGCATCGAAATCGCTAAGAAATTTGCGCAGTTTGCAGCCAGCCGGATTGCCAAACGCGGCCTAAGTCATGTCCGCGTCGCAGCAGCCAACGGGGTGGAGGTTTTTCGGCTCTTAATTCCCGATGCCTCGGTGGCCGCAGTGCATGTCTACTTTCCCGACCCTTGGTGGAAAGCGCGACACAAGAAACGACGAGTGTTGCACGAGGAATTCCTTGCCCACATTCAGCGAGTCCTCATCCCTGAAGGAAAACTCCACTTCTGGACTGATGTTTTGGAGTACTTCCAGAGCACGCTGGAACTGATCGGCTCGCACACTCAACTGGAAGGTCCGTTTGCTGTTGCGGAGTTACAACCCGAGCACGATTTGGACTACCGGACTCATCGAGAACGGCGGATCCGACTCGAAGGCGGCGCGATCTATCGATCGGAATTTCGCAAGAGCGTTCCGCAACAGCAGGTTGGTGGTGCTGCGGAGTCGGCTCCGCCTTCCGGTTGAGACCGATGATTCGACTTGACCGAGATGGGAAGCTCCGTCTGAGAGTGTCTTGCCTGTTGGACGTTGAGGCGGACCGACGGAAGTGTGGATCATCGATCAGACGTCGCGCTGGAAGGACCGTCTGCGAGGTTTTGCTGTCGTCTGAATCACTGGGGGCAACGCCCTCGATAGCCCTGCTGGGAGTATCTCAGGGTTTGGGAGTCCGACAGCGCGGAGAGCAAGCTGGTGTCGCGGCCAGTCGGTCCAAGGCCCCCTTGATCGCAAGGGAGGCTCTCAGAAGCTGGCCGGTACCGGATTCTGAAGGAGTTTCCGGCAGTGCCCTCCGAGGCGTCCCGTCCGGCGTCCCGGGGAGCAAGACTTGCTCTTTTGTGCCAAAGTCTACCCCGACTCATGGTTTCCGTGAGCCAAACGACAAGCAAAATGCCGCGGACAACGGAAACGCGAGCGACAAGCGGAACGGCACAGAAGTCGCTCCCTGTAGACAATTTCTCCCAATTGACGCCACCGGATCAGGCCGGCAGGGTTTCGCTAGCCCAGAAACCGGCCCGGTCGCCTCATCGTCGGCGGCAGGTTTTTGCTCTTGGACTTCGGGGCATCAGACCTGCCGGAGCTCGCCAAAGAGCTTTGCCCGGAAGTCGTTCCACTCGGGATTGGGGTTGTGAGTGTGGCCTGGCTCGCTCAATTCGGCCACCCTGGCGTCCATTTTCCTGAGACGGCTGGCCAGAGTGGCAACAGTATTTCGTGCGAGTTTGTAAAAGACTAAAGAGCCGTGATTGAGCAGTTTGTCACACTCAGACCTGGAAAACTTGAGCACTGTGACAGCGGTTTTGGCACGAACAGCGGCGCTGTGAGGGGCAGGCTCAAAAAAGCTCATTTCCCCGAAGACGTCGTCGCAAGACAGCTCGGCAAGCACGACTGCCTCGCCTGGGACGTGATGAGGGAAAGAACGGACCACCTCACAGGTCCCGTTTCTCACAAGCCAGATGTTCTGGCTGTGCTCGCCCTGTGTGAGGATTTGCTCTCCGGGTTGATATTCTCGCAGCTCACCTGCTTTGCGAACCTGAGTCAGCTCCTCGGCGGTGAATCCAGCAAATAAGGGGACACGCAACAACGCGTCAACGGCGACTTGGGTCACCACGGTTATCTCCTAATACGTCTTGCTTTCAGTTTTGTTGGCATTCTCAAGCCAAGAGAACGCAATGAAACGGTCCTACCTCGACTGTTCCAGATTGTGGCAAGGGTCCAACCTGTCGGACACTCAACAGGTCCAGGCACCAACATCTCGGTGAGCAATGGCCACATCTGGGACAGTCCAGCTACTGAGGTTGAGAAAAATCTTGGCTCGTCCGGTTTAGGGAAAGGCTGCGAAGTCAGCGGTTGTTGTGCTGTTCCGGGGTTTTGGACGAGCAAGAATTTCCACCAAGAGCAGCATAGAAAACACGGAAAATTCGCGAAGTTGCTCCTGATCTGGAGTTACTGGATGCCGCCCAGGACGGTGGCCCTTCCAACACGTTCCAGGCCTACCACATAGGCGGCGGTTCTCAGGCTGATGTTGTGGTTCTTGGCGGTATCCCAAACTGTCTCAAAAGCGTTGGAGAGAACTCGGTCGAGTTCCTGGCGAACCCGGCCAAGGTCCCAGGAGAAGTGCTGCCGGTTTTGGGCCCACTCGAAGTAACTGGTCGTAACGCCGCCAGCATTCGCCAGAATATCCGGCAACACCAGAATGTTCCGTTGGCGAAAGATCTCGTCGGCTTCTGGACGGACCGGCTCATTGGCTGCTTCGATGATTGTCCGCGCCCGGATCTCGGGGGCATTCTCCTTGGTCAGCACACCCCCTAGGGCTGCCGGGATGAGGATGTCCACAGGGAGCCTCAACAACTCCTCCTGAGAAATTGTTTCAGCTCCGGCGAATCCGGCTAGCCCTTGGTGTTCTCGACTATAAGTATACATAGCGGGGATATCTAAGCCTTCTGGGTTGTAGTATGCACCAGAAAGGTCGCTGACTGCAACGATTTTCATCTCGGTTTTGTGCAGGTAGACGGCCGTGTGGCTTCCGACGTTGCCGAAACCCTGAATGGCGACGGTTGTCTGGCGGGGATCGGCTCGAAGACGCTGCAACAGTTTGATGGTGAAGATCCCGACGCCGCGGCCGGTGGCCTCTTCTCGACCAGGGATGCCAAAGAGTTCCACTGGCTTGCCGGTCACGCAGGCTGGGCTGAAGCCGTGGTACTTGGTGTACTGGTTCATAAACCAAGCCATCACCTCGGCGTTGGTTCCCATATCTGGGGCGGGGATGTCAATGTCGGGTCCGACCAGATCGTGAATTCCGTCGACAAATCGTCGGGTCAGCCGTTCCAGTTCCCCGCTGCTGAGCTGACGAGGACTGACCGTCACGCCGCCTTTGGCTCCTCCGTAGGGAATGTTCACAACGGCCGTCTTCAGCGTCATCAAGGTCGCCAGGCTCCGCACTTCGTCCAGGTCGACCTCCGGATGGAAACGCAGCCCTCCCTTCATGGGCCCTCGGGAATCGTCGTGCTGCACGCGAAAGCCGATAAAGGTGGCGATTTCGCCGTTGTCCATCTCCAGGGCCACCTGCACCTGAACGTCCCGCTTGGGAGTCCAAAGCAACTGCCGCATGTTCGGCGACAAGTCCAGCACATCGGCGGCTTGATGAAAGTACCGATGGGTTGCCTCAATCGAATCACGTCCGAGATGGGACGCCCCTGTCAATTGCGGCGTTCCTGCAGGGATCGACTTGCCCGCAGAAGATGGTGTGGTGCTCATCGCTGTTTCTTCCTGGGTGGTCGGATCAAAACGGTCGGTTCACTCCCATCGACTCAGCAAGCCGGAACATTCCCCTCCTCTTAAGACTACGCACTGCAAAGCGTGGCAGATTGAGAGCCCTGCCAACCTCTCCTGGCAGTTCCTGTGACACAGCCGGGGACACTCGCTGGCAAAGCCGGGCACTATAGAGGTCCCTGTGGGAACACTCAAGCGCAGCTCAACGATCTCCGGGTGGCTCAACAGCTTTTCGGAACTTCTGAGAGTTCTGCGAGGATCGGCCTGCAGGCAAGGCGACCTTCGGGCTGAATCGGCAGATCCATGCTGCTGAGTTGGTCGTCACCTCGAGCCCAGCAGCTGGGGGAACATCGCGTCAACCCGCCGCCGGTGGTACTTGAGGCGTTGCTGCAGGTTGGTCTGGCTCCTGTCGGCAAAGTTCTGATAGCTTCTGGGCCAAAAGCGGCTTGCTCAGACAGGATGCCTTCGCAAGTCCCATGGGTCGTGCTGGCCTGCGGTCGCTCGACTCTCCCAAATGGTGACACCACGGCCCATCTGCGGGATCGGAAGAAGCAACACTCCAGGCTCTTTGGGACCGAGTCCGTTGGAAGCCGGCTGATGGTGTGTCATGAATCCTTTGGGGGGTTTCGTGTTGTGGGATCAGCCCTGTGTTTCTGGAGCCCTGTGGTTCTGGGGCCTGTGGTTCTGGGGCCTGTGGTTCTGGGGCCCTGTGGAACTGGGGCTGTGCTTTGAAGTCACGTTTGTTGGCAGTGACCTTTGGGAGGGAAAGCCCAAAGCTGGGAGAGTTCAAGTCTTTTCGGGAAAGGAAGCCAGTTATGTCGTCGCCGTGCGTTGCTGTTCCCCGGCGTCAAGCCGTGTTGAGGGTGTGGATGCCTGTTGAGCCACTGCTTGTGCTTGGTCTGCTGCTGGGCCCCTGGGCCGGCGCCATCACGCCGCGGACGGCCCGCAGTGCTGATCCCTCCTCCTCCCAGACGGCTGCGGAAAATGTTGCCTATGGGGTCATGAAGGAGGTGGAATGGAGCGTCAATCGCAAGCAAAAATCCAGGCTTGCCGCTTTGATGAACTTGAATGCCTTAGCAGACAGGGCGACCCGCGGCGACCATATTGCTGCACGAGATGAGTACAACTTTCGCAGGGGGGTCCGAAACGGCGTTGATTTAGCTGGTGGTGTGCTTGCCAGTCTGGAGGGTGGGGGCAGTTACAAATTGCTGAGCGTCGGGGCCCCTGAGGCCGGCGTGACGGATTCCTCCAGCTCTGAGGAACTCACCGCAGTCTTTCGGCTGGCCACGCCGCAGGGCGTCAACTACCACCGCTATCTGCTCCGAGTGACCGACCAGGGGACTCGGGTTGAGGCGGTGGATGTCTATATTGATGTCTCGGGTTACTGGGTCAGCGAGACCCTCAGGCAGAGCTACCTGACTTTGATGGTGCAACACGCTCGTCAGACCGGGACCGAGTTGGCCGAGGCTGACCAGCTGTACTACGACCATCTGCCGGATTTAGGACGCATCGAACGCATGCTCCAAGCAGGGTTGGCCCGCAAAGCACTTGCGAAGTTCCAAGAACTCCCTGAACTCGTTGGCCAAAGCCGCAAAGCCCAGTTTCTCCACGCCACGGCTGCGGCTGCCGCGGGCGACCTGGCGACCTACCAACGGGCCGATGGGCGGCTCCGTCAACTCTTCCCCAATCGTCCCGGTGCAGAACTCGCGGCCTTTGAAGGATTACTTGCCCACAAGCACTTCGAAGAGGCACTCCTGGCCATCGAGCGGATTGACCGACGTGTCGGTGGTGATCCGTACCTCGATGTGCTCAGAGCCCGCGTGCACCTGGCCGCCAACGATCCCCAGGCAGCCCGGACCGCTGCTGAAGCAGCACGACAGGCAGAGCCCTTGTTGTCGCTTCCTTATTTGACGCTGCTGGAGCTCTCGCTTCAGGAAGATAATCACCAGCAAACCCGCCTGTTGTTGCAATCGCTTCAGGAGAAGACAGAGATCTCCTTTTCCAATATCACCGAAAATCCCCGTTTTGCGACGTTCGCCGCGTCCGCCGAGTACCAAAAATGGAAGCAAGCCCAAGCTCCCAATGAGGACCCTAATGATGGGGGGCCTGGCAAGTAACAGTTCTTCGATCGTTGGGCCCCGGATAACTGGCTCCCGGATAACAGCCTCCCGGATAACAGCCTCTGGAGGGTTTCATCTGGAAGGTTGTCATCCGACACGCAAGAGGGATGGCTTGGCAGGGACCTGATTGCCACTGAGCCCGGCGATGCAGTAGAGTGCATCAGGGTGGTGCTACTCCAGAGAAGCCTTTGGGGAGCGTGTTGCCTCGGTAAGGTCCTGAGCCAGCGAGATTCCGGACCAGCGAGATTCCGGACCAGCGAGATTCCGGATAGGAAGTGCTCAACTGGTGAAATGCCCAAGGCCCGAGCTTGGCATGAGCCAAACCCAAAGCCGACGGCCGTCCATCACCTGCAAGAGACCGGCACCTGCAAGAGACCGGCACCTGCAAGAGACCGGATGAGCCCAGCGCAGACATCCGTGCATATCCCACCAGCTCGACGTACCCGAGCTTGAGAGGCATCCATCGGTGGGAAAAGGTAGTTTCCCGCCCGCGTTGGCCACCAACGGATTGAACGGTGTCGTGACCCTGAAGCAAGTCGCTTGTGAAATCCGTCGAGACTCGTCCCATGGCTATCGAGTTGGTGGCTGCTGAGCGTGGAGCGACCTGAGGCGTTGTCACAAGTCAACACGCTTTGACTGGGTTTGAGCCAAGGTGCCCCTGGCCAATTGCTTGTGTTTCCATTGGGGTTGTCGGAGTGATCCGGCTTCTCCCCGACCGCCCTTTGAGCCACCGCCGCGAGGCAGTTTATGAGTCAGGCTTCACCGCAGCGATCGCAAAGTTCTCAGCGCCCAGGCTTTCCTCCTCCTCCTCGGCGTCAAAAGGGTGAGACCCAAACTCCTGGCGGACAACAACCAACAAGTCAGCCGGGCCAGAATCATCCGGGCCAGAATCAGCCGGGCCAGAATCAGCCGGGCCAGAATCAGCCGGGATCTGTGCAGCTAGGCAACACAGCAGTTGGTGGCCAGTTTGTGCCGCCGCCAGGGCGGGCACAGACTCCAGCAGGCTTTCCGCAACAAGGCCAGGGGGCGGGTCAGTTTTCTGGGGCACTGGGGCCAGGTTCGGCGGCTGAGTTTTGGCATCTGGCAGTGCAAAGTCAGCTGATGAACCCTCAGCAGGCTCAACTCCTGCAGCAAAGATATCAACAGGCCACCGGCGGTGCCGGGGCCAACGCTGCGGCAGTGGCCCAGTGGTTGATCTCGCAACAAAACATCAGCCGCTTTCAAGCCGATGTGCTGCTGGCCCGTCAGCCGGGACCGTTCATCTTCGGCCAATACAAGATCTTTGAACGCATTGAACAGGGTCGTTTGTCCGGCCTCTTCCGGGCGGTGCATGTGCCCACCGGTCACCCGATTTGTCTGCAGTTTCTGGCGGGCCCTCTTGCTCAGGATCCTCGGCGGATTGCTGAGGTGGCTCATCATGCCTCGATTTACAATAGCTTGCAGCACAACAACCTGCTGAGGGTCTACCACTTCAGCGATCTGCAAGCCTATCGGATGCTGGTGGTCGAAAACCTCTACGGCCAGTCGCTGCAGGAATTATTAGCCAAAGAAGGAAGGTTGCCTGCAACCGAAGCTTGCCGGGTTGCTTGGCAGGCAGCTTTGGGTTTGATGAGGTTGGAGGAATCCAGCTTAACCCACGGCGAATTGCAGCCTTCCAATATCTGGCTGAATCATCTGGGCACCGTGAAGTTGTTGACCTTTCCGTTGCACCGGAACCCAGTCGCTGCTGAGGAGTCGCTGGACTTAAGCCAGGCAGCCAATCCTCAAGGCCGTGTCGCCCGGCTGGCCGATTACTTGGCCCCAGAGCTCAGCCGCAACGGAGGTCAGTTGGATCATCGCGCTGAGGTCTATTCGCTCGGTTGTATCCTCTACCAGATGCTCACCGGCCAAGTCCCACTGCCTGAGCAGGATACCTTCCGCAAGATCCTTCGGCACGCCAGCGAGCCGGTGGTGCCACCAGCTCAGGTCAATCCCCAGGTGCCCCCTGCGGTCAGCCAGTTGGTGATGTACATGCTCGCCAAAGAGCCCGCTTCACGTTACCAGCGAGCTGCCCACGTGGCCGAGGCACTCACCCCTTATATTCAACCACAGCGGCTGACCGTTTACGCTGACCCCCCCACACAGCAAACTCAGGCTTACGATGCCTGGGTCCGACAACACCACCCTGCAACCCAGGCCGATCCAGATACCGGGGAGTTCGACTTCAGCAAAATCCAGCCGGATCGCTTCGAGCACGTCCGCACTGCTCAACAGCAGCCGGTTCCCGCTTTCCCCGGCGCTCAACAACCAGGCATGCCGAACACCGGATTGCCAATGTCCGGGATGCAGCAAACCTTCGGCGGCTCTGCTGGGGGAGCCCCCGCAGGCCAGGGGAGTCAGTCTCAGGCGTTCCCTCCAATCAACACCAGTGGCCAGCAGCCGACTGGTGCTCAACTCGGATCAACCCCAACAACAAACGCTCCCCAAATCAACCTCTCCGGGGGTTCCTTACATGGGGGTTCCTCACATGGGGCTTCCTCACCTGGGGCCGCCCTGGCAGCTGCCACTGGTTCTCCCACAGCAACTGTCCCGCTTTCCAACCGCGACAAGTTCGAGCAGGAGAAGCGTGCTGAAGAAGCCTTCAACAAGAAGCTGATGCAGTGGGTCGTCGGGGGGACGGGCGTTGTTGTCGCTTTGGTCGTGCTGCTGATTATCTGGAACAATTCGTCAAGTGAGCCTGAGGGTGGGGATGGCCAGCAAGTTGCTGATCAGGCCGAGACGGGCAACGCAACAACGCAGGTTGCCTCGGTGTCTCCTGTGCCGAGTTCCCCCAGCGTCTCGTCCAGCGGGACAGCCCGTCGTGGGATTGTTTCGCCATTTGCGGAGATCTACGCCCAGGGTGATCCTCTCTGGGATTCACCTCTGGAGGGAGCGGCTCAACCGCTGAACCTCAAGCATCTGCCCCTCGGTGTGCAGGTGATAGTCGTGATGCGGCCGGCGGAGTTGCTGGCCAGCGATGAGGGCCGAAGGGTGTGGCAGTGCTTGGGCTCTTGGGCCAAGTTGACCCAAGCGGTCATCGAGAGCCGGACGGGAACAGGTTTGCAGAACCTTGAAGAAGTCATCTTGGGCTTCCTGTCGACCGATCGAGATCCCGTTGCCATTGCGGTGGTCGCCCGTCCGAACTCGGCGGTTCCGCAGGGTCAGCTGTTGGCTGCCTGGGGGCAGCCCCAACCCGAAAGCGTTGAAGCACGTACCATGTACGTTGGTGGCCCGGTGGCCTATTACACGACGGAGGTCGGTGGTCGTCAATTGATCATCAGTGGCCCGGCTGAGTTTAAGAGTGATCTGCTTGGTCAGAATCCCCCAGTCTTACGCAAGGAAATGGAGATCTTGCTGAAGACGGCCGATCGCCGCCGTCACCTGAATGTCCTCTTGGCTCCAAGTTTTTTGTTCAGTGGGGCTAAGAAGCTGTTCGATGGTTCGAGTCGGCGGTTGAAAGACCCGGTGGATCAAGTGTTGCGAGTTGACGATATCAACCTCGCACCCGCTGCGTTGCTCTCGGCACATTTGGGCGAGTACTTCTTGACCGAGTTGAAAATCCATGGCGGCAGTTTTGCCGCCCCGATCACTGTTGCTGAGCGAACTCAGGATTTGCTGCTGGCGGCGCCTGGCCGGTTGCTGAGGTATTACCAGCCTGAGAGCGAAGGGCAGGTGGGCTTTGTCCCGACCTTGCCGAATCGGAAGTTGCTGGCTCGTCTGCCTCGGATGCTCAGCGCTTGGGCTGCCTATGCCCGCAGCGATACCGAGGATCGCGAGATTGCTGTGGTCAGCTCGGTGTTACCTCGCACCGCCGCTCATAACTTGGCTTTTGGAATTCAGGTGGCCGTCAACGACCCTGGCGTGAGCCTTTCGGATCTTTCAGCAACCGGACCTCAACCCAAGACTCTTGAGGACAAGTTGCGGATGGTCAAGATCCCACTGGTGATCACCCGCGACTCGCTCGACCGAGTGCTTGATTTGATCAGCGAGGAAAACGGAGTTGCCATCCGCATTGAAGGTGGCGATCTTCAGCTCGACGGAATCACCAAGAATCAGTCCTTCGGCGTCAGCATCAAGGAGCCGCAGCCGATTGGTCAAGTGATTCAGGAAATCCTCCTGCAGGCCAATCCCATCAAGACCGTCAAGAAGCTCGACGAGCCCAACCAAAAACTGGTCTATGTCATCAGCCCCGACAAAGAGACTCTGATTGTGACCACACGAGCCAAGGCTTGGACTCGCGGCACGCCCGACCCTGTCTTTGGGGTGGCCAAACCGTAAGCGACCAGGCCCACGCCCTTTGGCGAGTGCATTCCTGGTGGCATGGATTCTGCTCGGCTGGCTTGTCTGGACTGTCTTTCTGCGGAGGCTTCCCTCGGCCAGCTTTGGTGAGGGAGGCAGATCCGTCTTCTCAGCCGGCTCTGAGTTGCCCGTGTGAGGAATCGCGTTGCGCTCAGCCCCTCCTCACCCCCTCCAAGTCGAGAGCATGGATTGCTGGGCGATATCACCGGTTATTCCTCTTGCTAGCTAGTACAATTGCTGCTAGCCTCGTGCCGCCTCTTCACCGCTGGTCTTTCACCGAGTCACCACATTCAGCTCGGCAACATGGAGGTAACACATGGTCAGGGAATCCCTCGCATCAAGTCTGGCGGCAGTTCTGGGCTTCTGGCTCTTCCTTGCCCCAGGCACGCAAGCCCAAAATCAAGCCCAGCTGTTTCAGGATGCCCAAGAAGGCACCCCAGAACGGAATGATCAGTCATCCCAGGAACAATCTGATCAGAAACAGCCAAGCGATGACCTCGACAAAGACGAGTACTTGCCTCCTGTAGCAGGATCTACTGGCGAGAAGGTAGCTGTCGTGGCGATGCATGAACTCTTCAGCAACTCCCCGGAATTCCAGTTGGATCTGACCGGCCTGAAGAATGAACTCGAGAGGAAGGAAAAAGAACTGCGAGCACGTCGCGCGGAACTCAAACAAAGACAAGAAGAACTGGAGGGTCTTGTTTCCGGCAGTGCTGAACACGAGCAGATGACGCGAAAAGTGGTTTCAGCACTTGCTGATCTGAAGGCCCAAGTCGAACTGTCTAAGAAAGCGTTCCTTCTCAAGGAAGTCCAGATTTATCGGCGGCACTTTCAGATCATCAAAGAAGCCATCGAAGAATACGCCGAGGAACACCAGATCGACGTTGTCTTCCAAATCAAACGCCCTGAAGTACTCAGCGATCAGAGTGGACCAGAAGAAGTCACCACAGCGCTCAACCAGTCCATCGTCTTTTACCGCAAACGGACCGACATCACCTCAGCGGTCTTACAAATGCTCATCGACCGGCACCAAGCCGAACAAGCCAGCCAAGGCGAGCAGCCTACTCCGGGGACCTAGTCGATTGTCAGGGAGAGATTGTCGGATGGCATGATGCATTTCCTGCATGGGGAGCCTGCTATCCGATCCAACAAATCGTCCTTGACGGACCACCAAACCGTCCTTGACGGACCACCAAACTGTCCTTGACGGACCACTGGGCTGTGTCGCACAACACTCGTCTGGCTTCGGGCGGCTTACTGAGATTGGGAAAAATCTTGGTTCGTTCGGTTGGTGTCAAGGCTGCGAAATCAGCGGTTCTTGTGCCAGTTTAGCGTATTGGAAGAGCAAGAATTTTCCTCAAGTGCAGTAACTGAGCACTGCCTTCAGCCGTTGAAGTGTGCTGGGATTGTCGTATTCGAGTTTCCCAAAGCCATATTCCGCTCCTGCCTCCACTGCAGCTTGCTGATACTCGGCGTAGTTGGTCACCAACATCACCGGCGTCTGTTCCAACTGTGGGTCGCCTTTGATCTGCCGAATGATTTCCAGACCGTCGCTCCCGTCGGCGTCGAGTTTTCGGTTGATCAGCACGAGGTCGTAATTCCCCTGCCGAAGCTTGTCCAAAACATGCTTCGGCAGATCCGCTCGCTCAATAGCCAGATCCGGGAAATGTGTGGTTAAAAACCGAGTCAATGTGGCGTGGTCAGGGCCGCATTGACCAACATCTAGAATTCGTCGAGACATCAGCGATCACCTCAGTGACGGTTTCATCAAAACTACCGGCAAGCAGTATCAGCTTTGGCCGATTCTGACTCAGGCCGGTCTTGCCTCGGGCCGTTCTTGCCTCAGGCCGGTCTTGCCTCAGGTCAGTCCCGCGTCAGACCATTTGGGTGCTTGTCCATCAAGCGATGTGGCTGACCAAGACCCGACGGCTGGTTGGGGTTTCGGCGGTCGAAGTTGATTGTGGGTCAGGATTCTAGCGATTTAAGCTTCTGGGGATTGCCTTCTGACCGCCTCCAGCCGCCTCTGCGCTGTTGCCACAATGGATTGTTGCTCGCGGAGATCTGCCGATGACCAACGAGCAATCTCATCGACTGTTCGTCCGCAGCCGATGCAAACCTGCTGGAGGTTCAGTTGGCAGATGGACACGCAGGGACTGCGAACAGTGAAACTATCAGAAGGAGACCCTCCGATGTAGGAGGATTGGTCGGCACGTCTCTCTGAGTCCGATTCCATCAAACAAAGAATTCCTAGAATCAATGAAAACCCGCAGTCAACTCTTGCCCGCAGTCAACTCTTGCCCGCAGTCAACTGTTGCCCGGAGTCCACAGTCGCCCGCAGTCCACAGTCGCCCGCCAGCGCTGATGGCCTGTCTTCGACGAAGCTCAACGACCACAGGGTTCCTGCAGTGAGGATGCAACCAAACACCAAGATCTTACCAACGCGGCAAATTTTAGCACACAGTGCTTCGGTGGCGAGGGGTCGACTTTGCCCCAGGGGTATGGGGGTGAGTGTTGCAGGAGAGCTATCTTTTCGACTTTTGGCGATCGAGTTTGCCACTTTTGCGGATGGCCCAGAAGACCCGCAGCCCGAGCAGGATCGCTGTTGCGCAGCCGAGGCAGCCCATGAGGGAAACGCCATGAATCAGAGGAGGGGTTTGCGTAGCCCAAAGGATGGCGCTGCCCAGAAACAGTGAGCTGGCGAGCATCCCCAGAACAAGGCGATTGACGCTTGGCTCCAGTCCGTGGTGCTCCAGCTGCACCTCGAACCGGCCACTTTGCATTTGTTGCAAGAACTCCAAGATATTTTTCGGGAGCACTTCGGCCAAACGAGACCACTCGCGATAAGCTCGCCAGAATTTTTTCAGTTGCCGCATGGGATTGAGGCGGCGAAAAAACAGCCGACGCTGAAATGGTTGGATCAGCTCGGTCAAGCTCAACTGTGGGTTGAGAAGCTTACCACTGCCTTCAAGCATAATCAGAGTTTTCACCAGCAACGCCAGTGGACTGGGTAGCAAAATGTGGTAGCGATTAAGCATCTCGGTCATCTCCCACAGGGCCGCCCCTAAATCGAGCCGGTCTAGAGGGACATGCAGATAGTGGCTGACGAATTCTCCGAGATCGTACTCCAGCCCTGCATGGTCGAGCCCCTCGGGAACCAGACCAATCCGCAGGACGACTTCCTTCAGCGCAGGGGCATCCTGTTGGCTGATGGCCACCAGCAGATCCTCGATGTTCTCCCGAAGCTTCTCATCGACTCGGCCGACCATCCCACAGTCAATGATTCCTGTCGACCCATCGGCCAAGACCAAGATGTTGCCCGGATGAGGGTCGGCATGATAGAAGCCGTGCTCAAAGATCATCTGCAAGAACGTTTCCGCTCCTTGACGGGCAAGCTGCTGCAGGTCGTGTCCTTGGCCCCGGATCCGTTGGACATCAGAGATCTTGGTCCCCTGAAGGTACTCCATCGTGAGTACCCGATTGGTGCAGTAAGTTGATATAGGGCAAGGAAACACCACCGAATCGTCGCCCTCAAAATTATGGCGGAATTCGATGAGATTGCGTTCCTCCCGCGAGAAGTCGAGCTCTCGCAGCAAGCACCGGCGAAACTCCGCGGTCGTCTCCCGGGGACAATACGGCTTCAGCTCATCGACTTGCTGGGCTAACTCTGCCAAGCCCCCCAGAATCTCCAGATCGATCCGGATCTTGCGTAACAGATCTGGGTGCTGCACCTTAACAACCACCTCCTGGCCGGAGAGCAACCGGGCTCGATGGACCTGCCCAATGGAGGCCGAGGCGATCGGCTGCCACTCAAACTCCGAGAATAGCTCTTCAATCGGTTGACCAAATTCCGCAGCCAGTTGCTGGCGAACAACCCCTGCCTTATCTGGGGGAACCTGGGTCTGCAATTGCGAGAGCTCTTCAGCCAGGCGTCTGCCCACCAAGTCGGGACGGGTGCTGAGCATTTGCCCCAGCTTAATAAACGTTGGCCCTAACTCGATCAGCGCCAGCCGCATCCGCTGTTCCAACGTGCAAGTTGCCAGCAATTGCCCGTCGGGATGCCGAAAGAGACCCTTGGCAAAATCAAGGTCCAGCCGGTCAATCCAGTCGGCCAACCCATAGCGACTCAGAACCGCCAAAATCTCCACCGAGCGGTTCAAGTCTCGATACAACTGCGGAATCGTGCTCAGCTTCATTCTTCAGGCGTGACCCTCTCATCCCGCAGATGCACTAAGAGACTCTCCGAAAAGCATCCGGCAATCCACGATGTTGTGGAGCCGAAGTCATGGTGCAACACGATCCAGGTGGATTCCGGTGCTTTTCGGACAGACTGTCAGTGACTGTCCGAAAAGTGTCCTGGCACAACGAGAATTCGTTGCATCAAGACTCGTGAGATACCAGCCGTTGTGCCTCCGCCACTATTTCAGACAGACTCACAGAACAAACATCCATCCAGGTCCCAGGAACTATACCTAATCAGGCAAGCTAAAACCATGATAGGCGGATGCCTTTTTTCTTGGCCTGGATTTTGGCAGATCGCGGGAAGTGGTTTCATCCAGCTTGGCCGGCATCTTTTTCCAAGGCTGCAAGACGTTGTTCGAATGATTCCAGGCGGTCGGAGATCCGACGGAGATACTCGATAATCACCGCATGAGTCAGCGCCGCATCAATGCCGACCGGGGAATCCGGCGTACTGATCTTGGCAATCAGATCAGCGTAGTCGGCTTTGGTCTTGGAGAGTGGGTCATCCATAGCAAAACTGGTGGTTCTGATTGATCGCAGAGCACAACTCGGCAAAGGCACGCCCGTTGGGCTGATCTGCGTTGGCAGATCAGAGCGGCTTTCCTAGAATCTTACCAGAGTCATGGGCCAGCAGCAGCGTTGCGGAGCAGCCTTCCCAACCACCCGGCGGCCCTCCTTGGCCGCGATAACTCGGGCAGACATGTTGTGGCAGCAGGCTATTTTGTGGCAGCAGGTTGTTTTGTGGCAGCAGAGTTGTTCGCAGAGCGGCTCAAACTGCCCGCATTTTTGCAGTTGGGAAGTTGGTCATCCAACCTGAGGGCGTTCAGAGATGAAAGTCATTTTGGCAAATCCCCGGGGCTTTTGCGCCGGTGTGAACATGGCCATCCAAAGCCTGGAACTGACGCTGCAACAGTTTGGCCCTCCGATCTACGTTTTTCACGAGATCGTCCACAATCAGTATGTGGTCAAGCGGTTTCGGGACCAAGGTGTGGTCTTTGTCGAGGATGTTGAGGAAGTCCCGCCAGGCGCGACATTGCTCTTCAGCGCTCATGGAATTTCTCCGGCAGTCCGCCAGGCTGCCCGCCAACGAGGGCTTTTCGCCATCGACGCTACCTGTCCTCTGGTGACCAAAGTCCACTTGGAAGCGGTGCGTTTTGCCAAGGCCGGATACACCATTGTCTTAATCGGCCACCAGGGACACGACGAGGTCGTCGGTACGATCGGCGAAGCACCTGAGTCCATCGTGTTGGTGGAAACTCCCGAGGACGTCGATCGGCTGAGTGTGCCCGATCCTCAGAAATTGGCCGTGCTGACCCAAACGACCCTCTCGGTTGATGACGCGAATCGGATCATCGCGCGGCTGCGAGAGCGATTCCCTCACATTGAAACCCCTCGTAAGGATGATATCTGTTACGCTACCCAAAATCGCCAGGAGGCTGTCCGGGAACTCACCCCAGATGCCGATGTCGTGCTTGTCATGGGAAGTCAAAACAGTTCCAACAGCCAGCGTCTTGCTGAGATCGGACGGGAGCGAGGCAAAGCGGCGTATTTGATCGACGGAGCCCATGAACTGCAGGAGAACTGGTTTGCTCACGCCCAAACCGTGCTGGTGACCGCTGGGGCCAGCGCTCCGGAGGTTGTTGTTGATGGTGTCCTCGAGTGGTTGACCGAGCGTTTTGGGGCGGCTGTGGAAAGCCGCACCATTCGAGAGGAGAACGTCTCATTCCCACTCCCCAAGGAGCTCCGACAGCCAGCCGGTCAGTCTTAAGGGGCCCTTGGCCAGAGCTGTCTTTCCCTGGAGAGCTGTCTTTTCCTGAAGAGCTGCCGTTCCCTGAAGAGCTGCCGTTCTTCGAAGAGCTATCGTGGTCCGCGTCTTGCTCTGACTCCAGGTCAACCAACTCCAGCAGATTTGAGCTGAGCGTTGCAGGCCTGGGGAGTTTTGCTTGGCCAACTCCGGCGGCAACGATGCCGCCAAGACGTCACTACAGCATTGTTGCCGCAACCTCGGGACGTCAGAGAAAACGAAATCCGCTGCTGGAGTCGTCCCGAGACCCCCAGTTTTCTGGGACATCAGCCGCCGGTGAGCTCCTGCCAGGCCAGTTGGGGACCCATCAGCACCAGCATTCCAAACAGGCACGACAGCAGGTTGGCGACAACGATGACCCCCAAGTCACGCCAGGTAGCGCCTCGAGTGCCCCCCCAACCAATCGCTGCAACGAAAAGCGTACACTCTGCGGCCGGAGCGAAGACCTCAGCGACCAGCAGGTACACATGCCAAGGCCTGGCTGCTAACAGCACAGGCAGCACCAGCACAACCACCGGATAGGTGCAAGCGGTTAGCCAGAGGCCCGCGGCCAGTCGCCGCGGCCAGTGATGCCGAGCGTGCAGCCCGACTGCCAGAACCGGGAGTTCGACTGCCACCGTCAGCAGGTAGCCAAGCGGCAGAAAATGCCAAAGACGCTCAAGGTCGACCATGTTGGCAGCAGAAGTGGTTCGGTAGACTCAAAACTGACCAGCTGCGGAACACCAACTCTGTCCCGGTATCTTCTCCGTTGGCCGTGTGAGACTGTGTCTGGACTTCCTTCTGAAGACCTGCGTTTTGCAGGCTACCCGGTCGAGAGGTTCGATGCACAGCGGGGCCTGATCAACCCAAGCCAAACAGCTTATCGCCTGGAAGTGGGGCTGGAAGCTCCGATCTGGGAAATCCTAGAGCGTTGTCTGTCCGTAATTGGGGGAATCCTGGGAATCTGCTGTCTGCTTAATCTCGGATGGCCATGTATCTCTAGCGTTTTTTTGGGGTGGTTGGGGGGAGGTTTGGCCACAAGTTTGGTTGGGCTGATCCTCAGATGGGCGATCCTTGCGGTCTTTGGCCGGCTGGACTGTCCCTTTTGCGGCAATTGGTTACACCAGCGTGTTGCCACCCAGTGCGCTGCCTGTTTGCGGAATTGGCAGGATCCTTTGGCGGTGCGGCGGCTACGGCCTGGACAAACGCTTCTTCCAGAACTTCGCCAGGCCGCTCGAAGTCGTAACCCCTTGGCGGTCATGTTGGCTGACCCTCGCAGCCGCCAGATCCCAGCGCTTGTCTTCGGGGCGTGGCTGATCGATCAGACAGCAGGGCGAGGCCTATTGCAACCAATGCTGATCCAAGCAGCAGGACGGTTGCCCCATCTGAAGGCTTTGTGGTTTGACGAGGCCGGTCAGCCTCCGTTTCGCTGGCCACCGCTGATTGACCAACCTGGACCATTGCTGGAGGCTTTTCCGCATCTGGAACACCTCCGCCTGACGATCCCAGAGGGTTTTCGCCTCCAGGGGCTCCGACATCCTCGGTTGAAAGTCCTGGTGGTCGAGGGCCTCAATCGGTCGTCTGATGTCTTGGCCGATCTACTGGCTGCCGAGCTTCCCGCTTTGGAGCACCTGGAGCTTTCTCAGGGAAGTGCCGACTGCCTGCGAAGTCTCCAACCGCTGCTGGCCGGCGATGTGTTCAGCCAATTGCAGAGCCTCGCTCTGCGTGGCTTTCCCAGGATTAACCATCTGGTCTCTGAGCTGGCTCAAGGGCTGCTTGGCCGATTGCGTCGGCTTGATCTCGCGGACAACGAGTTGGGCGAGGATGGTGCCAAGGCTTTACTGGCAAGCCCGTATCTGTCACGGCTGGAGTCGCTGAGGATTGATTCTCGTGGTCTGCACCCTCAGACGGTCAACCAACTCCGAGGGGTTGTCTGGGTTGTGCAATCCCGGGGATGATTCTCGGCCAGGCCGACGACTTAAGGCTCTTGGCAGATCATGTGAGACCCCCTCGGGCCGACTCAGGTTGACTGTCCCGAGAATCGATCGCTCAGCAAGTGACCGCTGAAATGCCGCAGAGAAAGCAAAGTGGGAAGGCCTCATCGAGGCCTTCCCACTTCTGATCATCGGATGACCGAGAATCGTGTTGAGGGTCTTTTGCCAAAGGGGGTTTTGAGAAAAGGCTTCGAGCAAGGGGGCTTTGCGAGAAGCCTCGGGCTGGCTTATCCTCCGCGATTGAATCGGCCGGGCTGACGATTTCTACGGTTTCGGCCGCCGGGTTGTCGACCATCGGGGCTCAGCAACGGGTCGTAACCTTCTTGGAGCAGAGGATTGTATTCGTCCGGCTGCTCGATCACCGGCGGCTTGATCAAGTTTTCGCCGATGAGGTACTCGGCTTCGTCGACAATCTGGGATCTGACGACCAACTCACCCTGAGGCCCCACAAGGACCACTTCGGTTGGCTCAGCCTGGTCGGTGCGTTCAACCAACATACGTCGGCTGCCAGTGAAATCGACCACCAGTAAGTCGCTCTGGAAATCTATGGACTTGTCCTCCCTGGGGCCTCCACCTGGCGGAGCAACCTGGACTTCCGTTTGGGGGAAATTCGCCAAATCACCGCGTTGCAACTCAAACTTGTGGTAAACACGAGTGCCCACGTCTCGCGAGAAGCTGCCCATCATGATCTCCAACTCGCCATCGCGAGCACTGGATCCCTTCTTGGATGGGCCAGCCAACAGTGTTTGTCCTTCAGAGAGTGTTTTATCGGGAAACACCGTCCAATCGCTGGGTAAGACTAGATCGGTGTTGTTTGTCTCTGGAGCTAGCTTTTCCTCGGGGACTTTGTAGTTGGGATTGCGGACGAGCAATCGAACTCGGTAGGCATAGGTTTTTCCGGGTTCCGCAGTGAAGTCAAAGAAGCGGAACATCCGGTAGGGGGCGGCCTCTCGGCCACCTGGCCCGTAGCCACCTTCGCCTGGGTATCCTGATCGAGTTTCTCCAGCGTAGGGGTAACCCTGGCCGCCGCTGCGAGGATAGCCGCCGCGTCCGTCGGGTGCTGGAGGTCCGCCGCGCCAGCTGTCGTCGGAATAGTTTCCGCCAGAACTGTATTCGTTGTTCCGGCCGAAGAACAGCTCATCCAGAGGATTGCGGACCTCCAGCTTCTTGGCGTCTTTTTTCTCGTCGGCGGTTTCGAGTTCTTTCTCGATTTCTTCGATCTGGCCATCAAGCTGGTTTTGCTGGCTTTCGAGGTCGAGAACGTACTCTTTGAAGGAGGGGTGCACCACCTCGTCGGCGGTCCAGTCCTGATCGACACGTGGCGGCAACGGCAGGCAGGTTCGCCCCAGCAATTCTTCAGGCAGCAAGGCTGGAGCTCGGGTTGCCCATTGCAAGCTCTCGTTGACGAAGTCGTCGAGGGAAACCGGTTGCCAGGCGTCGGGTTTGGGATTAGCGCCAGGGGCTGAAAGCACTTGTCTCTGGACTTCGAACAACTCGTAGTACAGGCTCGGACGGTTGTTGTGCAGGGCATCTTTGAACTCGTCGAGTTCTTTCTGCACAGGGATTCTCCCGGTTAAGCAGATCCACTGACGACCTTCGCTCAGACTTGCACCCCCTTCTCCAAATCCTGCAAAGCCTCCTGGGCCCGTTGGTCCCTCGATTTCTTCACCCCGCAGCCGACGGTTGAAGGCTCGACCAGCCCGCAGGATTTCGAGAGATTCTTGGAGGAGCTGTTGTTCGTCCACTTCGCCTTGGAGCCGCCCACGCCGATTTCGGCCAGAGCGATCGGGCCTTTTGGTCTCTTTTTTGTTCCGCCCCAGATCGATGACTCCAGGCTCGGTTTGGCCGTCGCCGGCAGTCGGGTCTCCCAGGCCAGCCGCCCCTGCCTCGGGAGCCGCCATGGCGATTGCTCCTTGGCCTTGGGTGGAATGCGGCTCTTCAATGGGGTAAATCTCCGGTTGACCGGGAAGGGTCTTGGGACGCTCAGGGGCATCACGGAAGCCGCCAGGAAGGGTCCCCCAGTCTCGAGGCGTTTTCATGCGAATAGGTGTTTCGGCAATCGGCCAGTTGACCCAAGACTTGCGAGGTTGCAGCAAGACAACTTCCTCGCCGGCTGGGGTGCTTGTTGTCCCAGAAGCACCTCCTGCGTTGGACAGTTGTGTGGCAGCTTGGGGGATCGATTTCTCTTGGGCCGCTCCGGTGTCGATCTTCTGGGCATTGAGGGTTTTGTAATCCTCGATGGTCGAGGCGTTGACCTTCTGAAGCAGCCGAACGGCGTCGGCTTCCAGGTCAGAAGGCGGCACGCGATAGATCTCAATCCCCAAGGACCACCAGAACAGCAGCAAGGTGACGACCCCGAAGAGACCAAGGACGATCTTCTCACAGTGTTCGATGAGAAACGCCTTCGGGTTGATTCCCTTCAGACTGGCTTTCATAGTTGTCTCCTGGAAACAGTCAGAACCATCGAGGCCAACCCGACCTTCGCCACCTCGCTTAAAGACCCAGCGGTCCGCTGGCGGAGGGGTCTGGTAGCCGAGCCGGCTCTCCTTAAGAAAACGGTTTTAGCAATTCTCTGAAAGCTTTGAGGTTTCGAAGGCTGAGAGTCTTCTCTGTCCGGGCTTCTCTGTCCGGGCTTCTCTGTCCGGGCTTCTCTCGTACTCGGGCACTTCCCTCAGCCTCACATGGCTTTTTTTCAGGCCAACAACCTGGCGGTCAACTCGCTCCCAAGACAGTCATGCCTCGGCACAAAAAGCCCAACAGGCGTCGCCGGATTTCCGGGTGCTGCCGGATTCCTCTGAGCTGCTGGGCTACCCGGTGCTGCTGGGCTACCCGGTGCTGCTGGGCTACCCGGGGCTGCTGGGCTACCCGGTGCTGCTGGGTTGTTTGGTGCTGCTGGGTTGTTTGGTTGCGGCGTACCCACAGGGTTTGTGGTAGCTGGGGTCGAACCAGGATTGGTGTTAGGTAAGGTTCCGGGTCGGCCTGGTTGGCCGGTGGGGGCACCTGAAGCAGAAGCTTGGGCAGCCTCCTCGGCTTTGAGTTTGGTTTCGTACTCTGGGAACACAGAGGGGTCTGGTGGGTTATAGAGGTACATGACCCCGCGGATTTCCACCAAGCCATCGTTGGCTCGGGCTCGGCTTTGCCAGGTGGGGATGGTGCCTTGCAGGACTCCGCTTTCTTGGAAATTTTGCGGTGGAGGTGGTGGTTGGAACCTGCCGCCGAACGATTCCTCGGCTTGGCCGGGCGTGGCTTTGGTGTCTGCTCCGGCAGAGATGAGGCCGCCAACGGGAATGGTGTCGTTGGGGTCGAAGATTTGGACTTGCTGAACGTGGACTGGCAAGGGAGCCTCACTGAGGCGGCCCAGCAGCTTGGGCAGCTGAGTGGTGTCCATGCCCAGAACCATGCGGATCGGAAGCAAGCGAAAGGCTGGCAGTTTCTCGACAGCAGCGGTCTTATCGTAGGGCAGCGGTTCGCCTTGGAAGTTGACGTAGCGGTTGTGCTTGAGCTGCTGGTCTGCAGTGGGCCCGGTGCCAGCCGCTCCGCCTGCCCCGGGAGTTGCTTGAGGCATGACAGCGGTTGCGGACTCCAGCCCGCCTGCAGCACCTTCACCGGCCGCCTCCACCCCAAATCCCACTGAAGTCAGGATGCCGGGGGCAGGAGTGGGCACGTCTTGCCCAATCTGCAGAGTCCGGATGAGCTTGAGCACGGCCTTGCGATGCTCATCCTTCTCCACATCTCGGTTGAGCTCCGCCAGCAGCTGCAATAACTGCTGATACACCCAGAGATCTTCTTGGAAACTGAGCACCGCAGGAATGCTCGGATAACCCGACACATTCGGATTGAAGTTGGGATAACGTCGAAAGATCTTCTCCATGTCTGAGGAGTTCCACTCGACCAACCCAGTCGTCTCGACTTGAGGCTCCTCAGGAACACCACGGTCGGGGCTGGGGATGCCTTCGCCCCCGGGAATTCCCTGAGGAAATCCTTGAGGGAACTCTTCAAACGGCTCGTCGGAGTTTTGCTCGGACTCCTCCGGCTCAGGCTGAGGCTTGACGGCCAACCTTTGAATTTGGGCAGCCAGGGTATCCAGCACGTGGTCCAGGACTGTTTCCTTGTAGCGAGTTCGAGCGACGTTGCGGCGGACATCTTGCTTGGGGATCTCCTCCCACTCGCCTGACATCAACAGATCGATGGACTCCTGCTCGTAGCCCAAAGGCCAATGCTGGGGATCCTCCTTCCAAGCTCGTTGGCGTTGATAAAACTGCTGCCAAGCTTTGTAGTTCTGTTGCTCAACCTGCAGTTGCACCTTCTTTACCTCTGGTGCCCAACTTGGGCCTGGGTGCATCGGCGCGGCGGTGGCCGTTTGCACATTTTTCATGAGGCTCTCACGCTCGTTGGTCCACTTTTTGGTCTCCTGGGCAATGCTGCCGGTGCCGAGGTACCAGCAAATGCAGGCTACCAAAATCAGAATCCCACAGAGTGCCCAGAAGTGATACTTCTTGGCTGCCTCGAGAGCTTGATTTGCGTCGCTCATAAGTTTGGTCAGCTCTTGAGAGAATCGATTCGGTGTTCAAAATCGGCACTCGAAAGTTCTTGGTTCCCAGAGTTCTTGGTTCCCAGAGCTTTTGGTTCCCAGAGCTTTTGGGCCAAGCGAGTGCCCTCAACAATTCTGTGATTTCAGACGACTGGGCCGGTCTCTGAAGCGAAATCGGTCTTTGAAGAGAAACCGGTCTTTGAGCAACAGTTCTCAGAAAGAGCGTGTGGGGGTGATGCTTGCGGGGTTGTTGGGCGAGCCGCCTTGAGCGGCTTGAGCAGCTTCTTGTGCTTTCTTTTCTTCTTCGAGTTTCTTGGCCGTTGCAGCGGCCTTTTCCTCTGCGGTGTAGTCTTTCCACACGAATTGCAATTGAAAATCAAATCGTGGCAGACGCACCTCCCGACGAGCTTTTTCGATGGGGTCGACCAACTCGCCTTCAGCTCCCCTGGGAATGCCCTGGTTCAATTCCGGGCTGGGGAATTGCTCCATGAACTGTCCACCCTGACGGCCGCCAGGTGAGGAGGTTCCGCCGCTTCCCACGGCAAAGGTCGGGCTTGAGGAGGACATCTCTGGGTTGTAATCCTCGGTATTTTTGAATTTGACAATCAGAGGATAACCAATGCCCGCCTGCCCGATCTCGATGGTTTGGCCCTCTCGTAGAAGGTTCCACTGGCTCAGATTGGCCAACAACGTGTTGCGGAGATATTCGTAACCGCGTTGTCTGGGGTCGAGCTTCTTGTTGTTATGGTAATGGTATCCGGTCACTTGGACGACCCACCCGGCGCCGCTGGGACCCTCTTCCTTTTCCTCGCCCGTTCCCTGACCCGCAAGGCCCCCGGGGACACCTCCTGGTTGAGTTCCTGGGAAGCTCTGTTGAGGGAATCCCGGCCTTGGAAATCCCGGCTGCATTCCAAAGTTTCCGCGGTTTGCAAATTCCCCTTGATTCAGTCCAGACCCTGAGTTGCGGCCCCCGGCGAACTCTTTCTCAGCGACTCCTTTGGCTTTGGAGTACCACTCCGCCAGATCCTCGCACCACTCCACCTCGATCCGGTTGATGTAGATGGCCTCACGTTGGCCGATGAGCTTCCAGTACTGCAACGGATCGTCTGCTGGGCCAGCCTCAGCCTGAGCAACGCCTGCCTGGGGCAGACACGTGTAGAGCGTGCGATAAAAATCGCTCCAGTTACCACGCTTCAGGGCGTGCTGGACCAGCAGATAGCCCTGAGCTCGTGCTTCGGTCAAACTCTGCAACTGAGTCTGGAAAGTGGATTTGCTACCGTTAGCTTGTTTTAAGTTGTTCTCGGCGACCTGGACCGCGCTGCCGAAGGTAGTCGGGCTGACGGTGCTCCAGGCTCTCCAGTGGAAGAGCGTGGAGACGGAGAAGCCCAACAGCAGTGTTGCTGCGGCGACGACTGCCCAAGGCTTTTTGGCATTGACCAGCCGGTCTTGGAGAAGCTCCTGAGGGACGAGGTTGGTCGTCACCGGAGCGTTGGTCAGGTGCTGCAGGCACAGGCCGTAACAAGCGGCGAAGCTGAGGATGTTTTCCTTGAATTGGGGACTGCCTGCCACAGCCGAGCCGGCAAGACGACGGAAGCCATCCAGTTTGGTGACTTTGTGCTTGAGGTGTTGCTCTAAGTAGGTCCTCAAGCCGGGCAACTTCATCACGTTGCCCAGAGCCACAACATGGCTGATTCGGGCTTCTTTGTGCAAGTTCTGGAAGAACCGCAGCGACCGCTGGCATTCCCCAACGAGATCGTCAAAGACCGGCCGCATCGCCTGGAAGATCTGCTTAGCGTGCTGGCTGCTGGTGGCGTTTCGTTTGAGGTGTTCGGCTTTGGCAAAGGTGAGGTTGAACTGCTTTTTCAGGGCCCGAGTGAAATGGTTTCCACCGATGGGCATGCTCCGCGGCCACACACGAAAGCCATCGGTGACGACCATCTCGGTGGTTTCGCAGCCCAAGGAGAGGATCACAACCGAGGGAGGAGGATCCTCAGGGTCGTAGTGCTCGACGGAGGGCAATTCCTGCAACTGATCGTAGGCAAGAAAATTGTAAAGCGCCAAAGGCGTCAACTGCACAATGTCGATTTCCACTTCGGCCCGCTCGTAAGGAGCCATCTGCCGCAGGACTTCCTCACGCTTCATCGCAAATAGGCCGACTTCCGTTTCCAAGGAAAAGCCTGCCTCTTCGCTTCCGCCGGCCATTTGCTGATAATCCCAGATGACCTCGCCCAAGGGGAAGGGGATCTGTTGCTTGGCCTCATAGCGGACCATATCTGGGATTTTGCTGCTTTCCACTGGAGGCAGCTTGACAAACTTGGCCAGGCCTTTTTGTCCGGGCACACTGATGGCGACCGCATCGCCTTTGAGAGTGTTTCGGGAGAGAAACTGTTGCAGAGCCTCATCGATCAGCGAGTCAGCATCAGCCTCCGGTTCTGAGAGAAGCTGCGGATACTCGATAAAATCAAAGGCGTCGGCCTCAATGCGGCTCGGGTCGTCTTCGTTCGGCTTGCAGCGCAGCGCCTTCAGAGCGCTATGACCAATTTCAATGCCCCAGACGGCCTCGCTTTTTGCCATGGAATCGTCCTCTCGAAATCCTCAGCTCGTGTTGGCTGAATAAAATCATTCAGAACGCTTGACTGCCTCGCCCCAACCTCAGATCACCGAGCAACCCCATCAGATTCGCCAGTCTTCAGGTTGGTGACCGCAAGCATTCTGCCAAAATACTGATTCCGCCAGATGTTTTAACTGGCCAAATATCTGATCTCACCCAACCTTCAATTGGGTCAGATTCCTTCCCCTTCCCAAGCCTGTTCCCTTGCCAAGCCTGTTCCCTTGCCAGTGTGGTCGAGCACGCCCGCTGGAAGAATACACCCGTGCCAGAGACATCTTGGTGCCAGAGACATCTTGGTGCCAGACGTCGTGCCCGCTGGTTTGATGTTGGTCCTGCACACCTCAGTTGAAGGGGAAGCCTCGCCCCGAGAAGAGTCGGTTTTGTTTGTCTGGATTCCGTTGAGTTGCCTTCGATTGCATCGATCCGACAGAGCAGGTGGTCAACGGCTAATCCCTGAAATTATCTTGTTAACAGTTGGTTGATGTTAACAGATGGTCGATCCAAGGCTCCAACCCGGGCTTGCGTCTCACCGCTGGCGATAAGTAGATGGGGAATGCCAAGGTTTGACAATAGAATTATTGGCAGTCGCCGAGGCAGTGAGTGTGACGAGCAAACTTTTGCCCCATCGTGACGACCTGTTGAGTGAGTTTCCAGGTGCTGCGTGCAAATTTTCCGTTGGTTGATGCGTGTCCCTGACGATGGTTTGGCCGCTGCACTCCAAGACTTCGCTAACCCTTCACGAAACTCCATCCATCAACTCTACCGGCGGGATCCAGCCCCTGTCAAACAAATCGAAAAAAACTTATTCGTTGTCTGTATCAGGACTTACGTCGATTTGGGGGAGAGTACCACGTAACCTCAGCCCTTTCATGTTCAACATCTCGCTTGGTTGTGGGTTGTGCTCTTGGAAATAGACCTCTCGCCAGTGGTTGAATCCAAGACAGACGCTTCGCTGCGGAGAATCGCTTGCCTCGTGGCAGTTGCTTACCTTGGTTTCTGGGTGATCCCTGGGGCTTGCACTCTTTGACCGTTGGGTCCGTTTCTTTCTGAGTTGGCAGCTGGCTTGTCGTTGAATCAAGGAATTCACCTCGAACCGACTGCCACGATCCAAGGCAACAAGGCACTCAGTGACTGTCCAAAAAGTGTCCCGGCACAACGAGGATTCGTTGCACCAAGACTCCTGAGCCATCAGCCGTTGTGCCTCCGCCACTCTTTCGGACAGACTCTAAGTCTCTTGATCGCGGCTAATCGAGGGGCCGACCGGAAGAAACGGTCCATCCGGTCGCGACGGACCAGGTCTCGCCCTGCCGGGATTCGGCGATTGCCAACGCCTTGGTTCTAAAGGGATCAAGTCCAAAGGAGCCGAGTCCACCGGAGCCAAATGCCCCTCAGCTCCACTGCCTCCAAAGGCCTGACGATCAGCTGGCTGACTACCAGCTTGATCGCTGCCAATCCGATCATCACGAAACTCATCTTCACCAAACTGATCATCAAGCTCATCTTCACCGAACTGATCATCACCAGACGGACTGAGACCTGAATCCAGGGTGTCTTCCAGAGGGGTCGGCTCAGGCAAACCACCAGGTCGTGTGCCCCCGGCCCCCTCCGGCGCCGGCGGTACGCCTGTTCCCCAAGGGATGGGCCCGCTGTGTGTTCCAACAACGACGTGCGGTTCACCCAGGTGAGGATCGCTCAGAGGTGACCCCACTCGAACACACGGATCACAGTTGCCGCACTCCGCAACTGGGGAGCAATCATCAAAAGGGGCACAACATACGGTACAACCCGCCCCCTGACCCACCAGCAACAACACGATCAACGGCAACAGTCCTTGCGAACAATCCTTGGTGGGTAAAAAAGTGTTTGAGGACGGTTGTTGAGCTTCAGCGTTTGTCTCCGGGGATCGGTCTCCCCCGCTGAGGGACGCCATCCCCTCGCCCGGCAACAGTGAATGCGACAAGTCGTTGGTCATCCTAACCCCCACCCCTGAACGAAGACCAAGGGAAATCGAATGCGAGATGGGCGTCGGTATCGGCAGCCTGACCGGCAAAGTTTGCCGATTCTTGAGTGGGGGGACAGCAACCCTCAACTTTCGGAGAATCTTTCCTCAAGACCGAACAGTTGCATCGGCTGCCATTTCTTTGAAGCCAGCTGGGTGCTCTCGCCGATTGTCTGGCAAGGTGCAGACTTCAGGCAGAACATCCACTTGGGTTGAGCGGGGAATTGAGTGAAACCAGCTCATGGCCACACCACCAGGCGAGTGAGGCAACTTCTCCGGGCCGGGGTCGTTTCCCTTCAGAGCCTCTCGCCGGTCCTCGCCTGGGCCTGTCTGCTGACACTGGACCAGGCCCGGGGGCAACCTGTTTTACCCTGGCCAACTCCTGAGCACTCACGCGCAGAGCACTCACGCGCAGAGCACTCACGCGCAGAGCACTCACGCGCAGAGCACTTCCATTCCCTAGGCCCCAACTCCCCTTGGCCAACTCAACCTCGACGGCCGACGCCCTGGCAACCCAAACCCTGGCAGTCACCTGGCCAACAGTCACTTGGGCAACCAGCAGGACCGAAGCTTCGCCGACTCCCCCAGCCTTGGGAGCAGCCGCAACGTCCAAGACAGCCGAGGCCTCCCCAGTTGCCTCAGCCTCCCCAGTTGCCTCAGCCTCCTGGACGGTTGGGTAGCCCGACGCAGCCAAGATTTCCTGAGCTTCCTGAACAACCCAGCAGGCCTGAGAGGGAACCCAGGCAGCCTGACCAGCCGGAGCTGCCTGCACAACCAGAGACGCCGGACCAGCCGGCCATGCCGTCAGGCACCGATGATGATTTCCCTGAGCAAACACCCCAACCTGATCCGGTCAGACAACCGCAAGGCGACCTGGAGACCGATGAGGATTTCCAGCCTGAGTTATCGCCGTTGGGAGGGTCCGACCAGCCCGAGGGATGGAATCAACCAGAATCTGCGCAACAGCCAGAACTTCCAAGCCCGCCAGAGTCACCCGAGGCTCCTTTTCTGCCCTTTCTGGAGAGTCCAGCACGAGTGCGTTTAGCGCGAGTGCCAGACATGTTTGGTGACAGTCTAGGTCCCCCGGTCAACCTCACGGTGGATACGGACATGGCCGGCAACACGATTCTCCTCGATGCAAGCTTGCCCTTAGCCGCCGCCAGCCGACCAGCCAAGGTCAGCGAACACAACTCGGCGTTGCCGGATGACCGTGTCTTTATCAATTTCCAATCCTTTCACGGGGCATTGAGCTTTGAGGGAAGTGCCTTAGCCGCTGGCATCACCACTTCCCGCAGTACGCCCTCGGTTGAGCGGTTCACCTTCGGTGCCGAGAAGACCTTCTTCGACGGGCGAGCCTCCTTGGAGGTTCGGCTGCCGCTGGCTGGCGCTCAATTCTTTCAATTCACCCCTCCGTTTGGCCCTCAGAGTTTTGTTGATGGTGGGACCGCTGGCAATTTAGCCTTAATTGCCAAAGGTATCATTTACGCAGATCCTTTGACAGTGATTTCGACGGGGTTTGGGCTAGCCATCCCTACTGGAAGTGATGTGACAGCCAGCAGCGGGGGCACGACATTTCGCTTGGATAACGAATCCTTCCATGTGTTGCCTTTTTTCGCTGCTCTTTATCAGATTGCCCCCAACGTCTTTCTGCATGGATTCGTGCAGTTTGATATCACCCTCTCGGGACACTCGCTTTCCTTTGCCAACCAGGATGGGGCTGGTTCCCTGGGCATCTACAACGACCAGTCGCTGTTGTACATCGATATCGGCAGCCTCTCTTGGCTCTACCGCAGCAGTTCCTCTGATCGGTTCATTCGTGGCATCGCCGCTGTGGTGGAACTTCACCAGACCCTGACACTCAACGATTCCGATCAGATCGATGCCTTCATTCCCGGCCCAGGTGCCATGACCACCTCTGAGGTGATCTTGACACAGCCTGAAGACAGCTTCCATGTGCTCAACCTCACTCTCGGAAGCCATCTTGATTTGCCTCGGAATGCTACCCTCCGCCTCGCTGGTGTCTTTCCACTGGCTGAAGGCTCCGACCGTTTCTTCGATTCGGAACTGGTCATTCAACTGGGCGGTCGATTCTGAGACGACCGCCTCCAGCGCGGTTTGAGGCGAACCGACGGTGAGTTTTTTGATTCTTGGGATAAGATTCAACCGGAATCACCCTGGGCCCCTGCTTTCGGGCTTTCGTCCTCAGGCGAAAACTGTTGCCAAGCTCAAGACTGTTGCCAAGCTCAAGAAGGAGCGCGCCGGTAAGGCCCGTAGGCGTAGTACTTGGGAGAGCAGTCGAGGCGGATGTGCAGCCAGGCGACGCCCATCCCGGCGGTGTTCAGCCAAAGCGGACTCTGACTGAGCTGATCTTGTGTGGTTTGCCCAACCAGTTGCCAGAGGGCATGCTGCTGCTTAGCCGGGGCGTTGTTGGTGAAGGCGGCCAGATGACTGTAATCGTCTGCCGGGGTTCTGGGGCAGGGTACCACCAGCAAGGCATCGCGGCCCAGATTGGGAAAGCTGACCACACCGGCTTCGGGGTTGGCCTTCTGGAAATGCTGAGCAAAGGTTGATCGGTCAGCCGGGCGATCCAGCGTGGGAGCGTCCAAGAGCACACATTCAAACGGCTGATCGGTCGTGGCCAATGTCAGGGCGGGTGTTTCCCATCGGTACGCTGAGAAAGGTGCCTCGGCGAGCAGGTTGATCCAAAACGAACGAAACTGCTCGTTGGATCGCCAGTGACTGAGCACTTGGGAAAAAGTCAGGGGGTCAGTTCCGTGCAGGAAGCGAACCTTCTGACCCTGTCCAGAAGCCAGCAGCTCCACCGCAGGCTTCAGTGTCATCTGGCCAATTCCCAGCCTGCTACCACGCTCATGACCAGGCCTATTGTGAGGATGAGACCTCCGCTGAGCAGTGGGAGCCACGCGGCCAGAGAATCTGCCCAAGCTGGACTGCGGAAACGGGCACCCACTTTCACCACAACAATCCCCACAGCAACCAAGGCAGCGGCCAAACCCAGGCTGAAGGCCATCAGCAGCCAGAGTCCGTCGGACAGATCCCCCAAAGAGAAGCCGGCGAGCATCATCGCCACAGCATCCGGACAGGGGACCAATCCCCCACTCACACCCAGGGCCAACACACCCCAGAGAGCTCGCTGGGCCGGCTGCGACGAATCAGCCGCCTGGGCACCAGCGGCAATCTCGACTGGAGCTGTGCCGGTCGCCTTGGAACGGCCTAGCGTTTCGGGCCCAGAGTTTTCCGGAGGCGGAGGAAGGGAAACAGTCAAGGAATGCTGATGGCCACCCGAGGTGTCATGGTTTCCAGGGCTGGGGTTTTTGGGATGGTGGCTCCCGGAATCATGTCCAGCCCAGCCGCAACAGGCAGTTTTCGCGCCCAGGCGACGTTGATCGGTTGGCAGAGGGTGAGATTGATGGCCAGCTCTGGGTTGTCGGAGAACCAACCAAAGGCCAAGGCCTGCGACGATCAGCCCACTGGCCAGGCCAAGCCAGGTTGCCGCATGTTCAGCATCGGAGATGGCCGACCGGCCGACCAACACGAGGCTCAATGCCACAAGCAGGACCACACCGGTATGGCTGATGGCCGTCGTCAATCCTAGCAAGATGGCGTGCCAGGTCGTTCCCCGTTGACCAACCAGATAGGCTGCCACAACGGTTTTGCCATGGCCAGGCAGCAATGCGTGCATGGCACCGCAAAGGAATGCTGCTGCTAAGAGCACACTCAGCCACATCGAGTGTCGATGGTTGAAGAGCTCTCCCAGCTCTGGCCACCAATCGTCGTGGGAATGATCGCTGGAGGGCGAGTGCAACGAAGGTGTCGGTGAACCGTGAGACGAGTGAAATTCGTGGGCTTGGACCGGGCCGACAGTGGAAAAAGAGCCAAGCAGCAACAAGTTCAGCCAGGAGACCGTCGCCAACCTGCGGATGCCTGCGAAGATCAGCAACACAATCTTGTTGCGAATCGCCAGAGTCCTGAAATGTGTCATGTTCCACCACAACCGCCATCAGACCCTGACCGAACTGGCTCTTGCCCAAGACCGCCTGACAGGGATTTTACTTTCCATGGGCAGGCTCGGCTTCCCCAAACTAGCCTTCCCCACACGGAAAATCTCTTGCTGCAGAGTTGGTTCTCGCTGCCGAGTGAGTTCTCGCTGCCGAGTTGGTTCTCGCTGCCGAGTGAGTTCTCGCTGCCGAGTTGGTTTTCGAAATGGAGCCTCCGGCATGGATTCGCCCTACCTCAGGCCAGCGCGGCCTGGAGGTAGGGCGAAGTCGGCATTCGAGTTCCGCAGAAGTTCAACGCAGATCACGCCCGGCAATCTGCGTCTGTACGTCCGCAGAGAACCAGAAGTTCATGCGGATCGTTTCCGTCCGTTCTGCCAAAAACTTTCAAGCAAATTCTAGCGATTACTTGTCTTTGGTGGATGATTTGACCGATGGTTGCACAGCAGGGCGGCAGTAGCTGAGAGTCAGCAGGGCATAGCCGGTGGCCAAGTTGGGGTCGCCTTCCAACCAACGACGGGCGTCGTTGGCCCAAGAGCCGTCGGCACGCTGGCGCTTGGCCAGTTCGCGAATCAGCTCCGCCCGCCAGTGGTGCTTTTGGCCGGAGGCATCCTGGATGGTTTCGTTGCCGAGTGCGTCCAGGGCTTTGGCGAAGGTGTGATAATAGTAGTACAGACCCTGTTGGCCCAGTCCTGGGTTACTGGAAAGGTCGTAGTTCTTTTGGATCCACCCAAAGGCGGCTTTGACCCTGGGGTCTTCGGGACCCACGCCCGCAAAGATCATGCTCTTGAGTCCGGCGTAGGTCATTGAGGCATAACTTCGCAGGCCTCCGTTGTCAGCCTCGCCGGCTTGGCTCTCGCCGCCGTTGGCTGGCGTGTAGATGAATCCCCCGCGGTCCTCTTCGCTCACCTTGCCGACGTGCGGCAGGTTATTGTGCTGCGTTTCCAAGTTTTGAGCACGGCTGACGAAGATCAGTGCCTTTTTGACGGCCTCGTCTTCGGGACCATTGCCCGTGGCCTTGAGGGCCTCCAGCAAGAACTGTGTGTTGGAGAGGTCAGGTCGGCCGTGGCCGCCGTAGCCAGCTCCGCCGTAGTAGGGGCTGCTGGCTTGGTGGCCTTCTTCTCCGTCCCATTGCAGGCCCTTGACGAACTTTTCGGCCTTTTTGAGAAGCTGGTCGTATCGGCCATCTTTGTTGGCTGCCGAAAAGCAAAGAACCGCCAGGCAGGTCTCGTAGTTTTGGACTTTGCTGCCCTGGGAGTAGATGCCCCCGTCTTCACGGACGAATTTCTGCAAATACTTGAGGCTCTTGGCCACCATGGGGTCCTCTGGCGTGCGGCCATGCCGCAGTACGGAGGTGGTCACCAAGGCCGTGATTGCCGGGCCGAACTTCGAGCCGTAGCTGCCATCAGCGGCCTGACCTTTGGTTCGCAAATACTCGATGCCGCGATCGACTGACTCAGCATAACTCTCCTTCAGCTCGGCCACATCTTTTGGGGAATCTGCCCGAGCCGAAGGCGGAAACGCCCCCAAGAGACCCGCGATCCCTGGCAGAGCCGCCAAGATCAGCAGGAAACGTCCTGTGCGAAACACAGCAGTCGGAGTCATGGTACTCACTCGCTTGATCCTTGTTGTGAAGAAGTCCGCAAAATTGGGAAGTTCTCGCTTGGTTGAGAGCTACTCGCTTGTCCGCTTCGACGGCTCCCAGTGTCAGTTCCCAGGAGTGTCTATTCCCAGGAGTGTCTATTCCCAGGAGTGTCTATTCCCAGGAGTGTCTATTCTGGGAGTGTCCGTTCCAGAAGTGGTTTTCCGAAAGTGTTTTTCGGGGTCGCAAGTGCATGTGCAATTTGAGTACCGCTGAGAGGACCCTCGCTCGAGTGTGCTGCATCGTGCGTGCTGAATCGTGCTGAACGAGCGATCGAGGGCCATTGGGATCTCTTGCGGAGGCGACCAGCCCAAAGCGGCTTGTCGATTGATTCGACAGTCGGAACCATCGCAGCCCAAGTCACTTTGGCAAGGTCGGGCGCGCAACAAGCCAACGCGACGGGTCATTGCAGCTGGAACAAGGCGATCACGCAGCCTGTCCCAGGGGCGACTTCGACACCGAGTTGACCGACCAAGTTTGAGTTGGGATCTCCGTGGGGAGTGATTTCTGCTGGTTCTCCGTTGATTTGGCAGCTGAGTTTCTGATCCTGGCGACGGAACTCCACTTCGGCGGTACCAACAGGCAGGGGCACGGTAAAAGCTTGTGCTTTGTTGGTGGCTGCATAAAGTCCGACAGCTTGGCCGGCAGCCACTTGGTGCACCACGATGCGTGCTCGAAAGTCGCCGCGGATCCGTCGACGGGTGACCAACTGAAAGGGAGGCGCGTCATTCTGGGGATGGGTCAGCTGCAGATGTCCGTTGCGGCTTTGGCGAGCCAATTGCGGGTTGACGGCTCCTCGGTTGACTCGGCCCTTGACTTCCTGGCGAAGGGCCCAGCTTTGAGGAGCCAAGGCTAGAGCCTGGGCTCGGGTCAATTTGGGCAATTGCTGGGGTGTTGCTGGCGCGGCCTCCAACTCAGGCAGCAGCTCATCGACTTGCTCGCCGGCCTGACCGGCGGCCTTCCACAGGTTTTTCGCTTGACTGCGGTCCCCGAATCGATCGAGAGCGTGAAAGGTGCCCAACAACAAGCGACCGCGACCACTGTTAAGATCCAAACCATAAGAAGCCATCAGCAAAATTGCTGGCCCTTTGCTTTCCAAAACCGGTAACCGCTTGTTGACCCCCTCGGACCGGTAGGTCAGTACCCCGTTTTGGTAATCCACGATCGCGACTCGCTTCCCGTTGATGACTGCTTCGTCTTGGTTGCGCAAGATCTGTCCCCCACGATCCACTCGTTGGAAGAACTCCCGCTGCAAGTCGGCCAGCCTCTGCAGACGCTTCAAAGCCTGAGTGAACTCGGCAGAACCTTGTTCCTTTTGAGCTTGGGCGATCAAATCCGCAGCAGTTTGGTTCTGGCGAGCCGCCAAAGCTTGGCGGATCTGCAGTAACGTTGTCTGTTCTTGCTCGCCCAAGGCTTTTTGGTCAGCAGCTTTTTGGTCAGCAGCTTTTTGGCCAGCAGCTTTTTGGCCAGCAGCTTTTTGGCCAGCAGCAGGCTGTTGGTTGCGGGCCGCTTGGGCCAACGTCGGTTGAACGAGCCAGGCAACGCAGGCCCAAGCAACACAGGCCAACAGGCCGGCCCGGAATCGGCCGGCCCGGAATCGGCGGGCCCGGAATCGGCGGGTCCGCGATTGGCAGCCAACCGATGACTTGGGGGTCTGGTGACGACAGCCGAGATGCCGTTTGGTCGCGGGCCGGAAGATATGCCAGAACACACTCACAGGCTTTCTCCTCACAATCCCTGAGTTCGCACCGCAGGTGATGGATTTTTGAGAGATCAACGACTCCAAGGGACAATGGCCCTCTTGGTCGGAGAAACACAAGCAGCATCTTGCATGCCTGTCATCGTTCTCTCCAGGGATGCCAACGGTCCTGAGAGTCTTCAGAGACCAACATCGGCAAGACCCTTGGTCCGAGCCTTGCTCCCAGTCACCACCTCACCGGGACTCCACAAGAATCACAGCGGGCCAAAACCATCGCCAGAATCGGCCAACCACTTGACGAGCCAATCGACACCTCTGTCGAAATGGTTGACACAACCGCAGAGCGACAAACGGCCTGCAAGAACAATTCGTTGCAATAAAGACGCATAACAAGGTTGTATTTGCTGCTTGTTAGGGCTTCTCCGGAACGGGTTGGCTGCGGTTGTGGGGGTGGCCACCCAGTCGCCAGAATCGATCAAAATCGCCACCAATATTAGCAGCAAAATAAACTACGAGAGAACGGCATGAGCTACCAGCAAGAGGGTTTCTCGGTGCGGTGGCCGATCCGCTGGCAGTTGTTGATTCCGTTTTTGACGGTGGTTGTGGGGACGATTCTGGTTTCCAGTGCCGTCAATGCCTGGCTGAGTGCTGGGTGGACCCGTCGGCGTCAGGAGGAAGACCTGGGACGATTGGTCAACACCTTGACCAACTCCGAGTTTCCTTTGACCAAGGCGGTTTTGTGTCGTTTGGCGGGGCTGAGTGGGGGACAGTTTGTCACCTTGGATCGAGAGGACCGGGTCTTGGCCACCAGCTGGCCGGAACCGGGGCGGTTGCCAACGGAGTTCTATGGCCGCTCGCCAGCGGAGGTGTTAACTCCGGTGATCTCTCAGGAAGACCTTGCCAGGGTCTTTGCGGAGTTGCCAGAAGCCGAGTCTGACCAAGCCTCCACGCAGTTCTCCCAAAGTCCCAAACTGACCCTCGGGGGCCGTGTCTTTCTCGCCCAGCGTATGCTGGTCGACCGTCGGCCCTCCCCCGGCCGGGCGGCGTGGTTGGTGCTGTTGTATCCTGAGGATCGCTGGTGGGCCGAATCACGCCGAGCGCTCTATCCGCCGCTGCTGCTTGGTGTGATCGCCTCGACGCTGGTCATTCTGGTGGTGACCTGGCTCAGCCGCAGGTTCGTCAAGCCTATCGAAGAATTGCAAGCACAAGCTTTGGCGATCGCAGGCGGCGACTTCTCCAGACGTTCGGCAGAGGGGACACGACGGCCGCGACTGGGCTGGCGCGATGAACTCGGAGATCTCGCCGACGCACTGGACCGCATGGCCGGACAGTTGGCTGAGTACGAACAGCGAGTTCGCCGCCGAGAACGGTTGCAGACCCTCGGTCAAATCGGCGGTGGCATCGCCCATCAGCTCCGCAACTCCGTGACCGGGGCGCTGTTGGCCCTAGAGTTGCACCAGCAAGACTGTCCCGTTGCTCAGACCGACGAGGCCCTGCCGGTGATTCACCGCCAGCTGACTCTCATGCAGACCTATCTGCAACGGTTCTTGGCCCTTGGCCGGACTCGAGGGTCCAACCCACAACCAGCCAAGACAAAATCTGAGCAGGGGGAACCTGGCTCCCAGGAATTCCGACCAGCAGACCCGGGCAGGACAGACCCGGGCAGGACAGACCCGGGCAGGACAGAGTTCGGCCAGGGGGGGCCGGTGGGCCAGGTCGATTTGGGTTTGTTGATTGACGAGGTCTTGCCGCTGGTTCGTCCCTTGGGTCAACACACTCAGGTCGAGATTCTCTACCGAAAAGCGGCGGCTCGGTCCGTGATTGAGGGTCATGCTGACACCCTTCGGCAGCTTTTGGTCAACCTGTTTATCAACGCGGTCGAGGCAGCAGGATCTTCTCAAGCCCCGCGTTGTGTGGAGGTGTCGTTGCGACAGGACCTCCCGAGCAGTGACTGCTCGACTCCAACCCGTGACTGCTCGACTCCAACCCGTGACTGCTCGACTCAAATCGGTGATGGCTTGACTGCAAGCGGTGACAGCTTGGCCCAAAAGAGAGGCCTTCGTCTGCAAGTGACTGATACGGGACCGGGCCCGGCGGCGAATATTCAGGATGAACTGTTCGAGCCCTTTGTCACCGAGAAGCCTGATGGCACCGGCTTGGGGCTGGCGGTTGTTCGTGAGGTGGCCCAGCGACATGGGGCGACCGTTTGCTGGCAACGCATAGATCAGCGGACGGTCTTCGAGGTGATCTTTCCCCAAAGTTAAACGGCTGCACCGATTCGATGTCCAACGCAATCCTCCAACCTTACGGTCTTTTGGGGCAACAGCGGTCACGCTGACCGGTGGCCATCCTCTGGAGGCTCCGATCGATCCAGGCGTTGAGAGATCTATGGCCTATTTGCTCATTGTCGATGACGAGCCAACGATCTGCTGGGGTCTTACCAAACTCGCCCAGCGGCTTGGGCACCGTGTGGCCACCGCCGGCACGGCCGAACAGGCCCTGGAATTGGTCTCGCCTGACCGGCCGGATGCCGTCTTGCTGGATGTTCGTCTGCCAGGAATGGACGGGCTGCAGGCGATGACTCAACTGCATCGCCGGCTCGGATCGGTGCCGGTGGTGATCATGACTGCCTATGGTGATCTGGGCACTGCTGTGGAGGCCGTTCGCAACGGGGCCTTTGAGTACCTCGTCAAGCCCTTCGATCTGGAACTTGCCGAACGGGTGATCCGACGTGCACTGGAGGTCCCAGAGCCCGCGATCGGCACGCTGCCAGCAACCCAAGAAGTCGGTCCCTCAACAGCCCCTCTCGAAGGACAGTTGGTCGGGCGATCCCCGGCGATGCAAGAAGTTTTTAAAAGGATTGCCCTTGTGGCCCCTACAACGGCCTGTGTTCATCTTTGTGGGGAAAGCGGCACAGGTAAGGAATTGGTTGCCAGGGCTATGCATCGTTATAGCCAGCGATCGGGGGGGCCGTTTGTGGCCGTCAACTTGGCGGCGCTGAGTCCCACTTTGGCTGAGAGCGAGTTGTTTGGTCATGTGGCAGGAGCGTTTACTGGCGCCGAGGGGACTCGTCGCGGTCTTTTGGAGCAGGCCGATGGGGGGACGATTTTTCTGGATGAGGTTGCTGATATCCCGTTGGCCTTGCAAGTGAAACTGTTGCGTGCCCTGGAACATGGCGAAGTGCTTCCTGTGGGAGCAGAACGTCCCATTTTTGCCGACTTCCGCGTTGTTTCAGCCACCCATCAGAATCTCACAGACCAAGTCGCCAACGGCACCTTCCGCCATGATCTGTTCTTCCGCTTAAGCACCTTCCAAATCGAGATCCCACCACTCCGAAAGCGTCCCGAAGATATCAGTGATTTGGCTGAGCATTTTTTGGGGGTGCTCAGTCGGAAGAATAATTCGCCTCGTCCTCAGCTGACGCCCGAGGCGCTTGCCGAGCTGCGTGGTCGGCCCTGGCACGGCAATGTTCGTGAGTTACGCAACGCCATTGAGCATGCCTTGATTCTTTCCCGAGGGAGCTCGATTACTGCGGATCACCTCCCTCCGCCGGTTCCTGGGTCGGCACCTCGTACGGTTGCCGAGGGCGAGAATTTGGCCGATCTGCTCAAGCAGTGGGCCAACACACAGCTTGATGCTGGGGAGATCAACGACCTCTATGAGAGGTTGCTTCTGGTTGTGGAGCCACCCGTTTTGGAGGTGGCCCTGCAACGACACAACCATCAGGTTGCCACTGCTGCTCGATCCCTGGGATTGCATCGGATCACCCTCAAGAAGAAGGTCGATCAGTATGAGCTGGGAGACCGGTAAGCTCCTCAGTCCCATTGGCATGGGATTTGTTGCCAAAGTTGCCAAGGGAAACGGACAACTGGTAGGATTGAGGCAGTCCAGGGCCAGACTGTCTTTTGGTGGACGGTTCCTTCTGGCGAGCGTTTTTTTCCGATGAGCTTTTCTTGCAGCCATCGGCGAAGAATTCCACGAGACCACCTGTGGCCTGAGACGTAATGCAACCAAGTCAGCAGTTCTCGGCGGTCATCCGAGTTCGTTCTCGGCGAATTCCCACCAGCTTGAGAGCAATTCTCATTCTGGACTTTTCATCCCTCACCACGAGGGGCATTTATGAGCAGCTTGGCAGACGACTCAAACGCCGCTTTTGTGCCGGATTCTCGAGTCGACCAGACCAACCAAGCACCCAAGCCAACCCCTGCCCGACAAACGGTCCCCGAAAACGCCCCAGGGGCGTTGCTGCGAGACGTTGCCGCGGGACTTTTTGCCCAGGATCCAGCTGAAAAGCCCGCACAAGTTCAACCGCTCGAGTTTGCAGACCAGACCCAGACCCAGACCAGCCAGACCCAGACTGACCAGCACTTTCCCAAGCTGAGGTTCTATCTGGCAGAGGGCCTGGTCAAATGTTCCTGCCCGGACTGTTCGGGCGTTTTGGTTGTGCACCGGATGTCTTGGACGGTCCACTGCCAGAAGTGCGGGCGTTCTCGACCGCTGAGCGAGCAACAAAGACAGGAGATCACCGTGCTGTTGGAGCATGCACAAGGCCGTTCTCAGTTGTCGATGGTGCAAAGAACAGATCCGCCGGCTCCACAAGTTGCGGCCCAGCATCGTCCGGTTGGTGAACAACCGACAGGTCTTCGGCAGCGTCTGCGAGACCTTCAAAGTGGTGGCCGCTGGCGAACCTGGTGGAGAGAGTGGCTGAGGGATGCTCCGTCCTGGACGATCAGCGCTTTTCTGCACACGCTGCTGGTTGTCCTCTTGGCTTTGATGTTCCTAAGTGCCGAGAAACAACCAGAGCAGGGGCTGAATTTTTTGGCACGGTCCGACGAGTTGAGCGATGAGGATGACTTGGACCGGCAGGAATTTCAGTTTGAGGAAACGCCGTTTGATGAAGTCGATCAGTCTCCTCTGCCTCAACTCACGCCGGAGCAGGTACCTCAAATTGCCGAGCAAGCTCTGGCCGATCAGCCGCAGCTGGAGTTGCCCATCCAGCCCGTCCCTGACCCGACAGTTGTGATCCCACAAGCGGCGGGGTTTGTCGAGGGCACCAAGGAGATGTTTGATGGACGAAAGGGCACGCGTCGAGGGCAGCTGGCCAGAACTTCTGGCGGTTCGCCGGCGAGTGAGTCAGCCGTTGCTTTGGGGCTGAAATGGCTGGCCAAAGTGCAAAAGGAGGATGGCAGCTGGAACCTTTGGGACCACGGGGGTCGCACAGTCAGCCCAACAGCGGCGACCGGCTTAGCTGTGCTGCCGTTTTTGGGAGCCGGCCAGACACACCAAGAAGGCGAGTATCAACAAACTGTTGGCCGAGGCCTCGACTGGCTCAAGTCCAAGCAATTGCCCGATGGCGATCTGCGAGGTCGCGGCAGCGGCACCATGTATGCCCATGGCATCTGCACTTTGGCTTTGTGTGAGGCTTATGCCATGACCAAAGATCCTTCTCTTCGGGAGCCAGCCCAAAAAGCGATTGGCTTTATTGTCTGGGCTCAAAGTACTGGCGGGGGCTGGCGATACAAACCTGGCCAGAAAGGTGACACCAGTGTGCTGGGCTGGCAGCTGATGGCCCTCCGCAGCGGTCAGGCAGCTGGCCTGGATGTCAATCGAAAGGTCTTTCGGAAGATTTCGCTGTTTTTGGATGACGTCCGAGAACCCATGTCCCCAGACCTCGGCCTGCCCAGTGGGTCCTTTGGCTACCTGTACCAACGTGTGCCCGAGCCCAAGCCTCCCACACCAACAATCACCGCCGAAGCGTTACTCTGTCGGATGTACCTAGGTGCGTCCAGAGACCACGAAGATATCCAAACCGGCGTGCTGATGCTCACCAAAGAAGAGTTCTTGCCCAGCACTGGTCGACCCAAGGGACGTGATCTCTATAGTTTTTACTACTGGTATTATGCTACTCAGATGATGCACCACTATGGCGGACGAGAATGGACCATCTGGAACAATCGGATGCGGGATCTGCTGGTGAGCCTCCAAGAGAAAGACGGTGGAGAATATCACGGCAGCTGGGGGCCCGATCGCGCCCACAGTCACGCAGGGGGACGGATTTACAACACAGCCATGGCTCTGCTCACCCTCGAAGTCTACTACCGCCATTTGCCCCTCTACAAAAGCTCGGTCTTTGATGAGGCCGCCCCTTAAAGGTCCGAGCCCAGCCAGTAAAAACAGTCCATTAAAACCAAGCCAGACAGCCAAGCCAGACAGCCAGCTCAGACAACCCGGTCAGTTCCAGTCTCGCCAAGGACGGTCAACCGGTCCTTCAACTTGCGGGAAAGCCATCTTGAGACTGGGCTGCCTAAGAAACCAAGGCCCTATTTTCTACGTCTTTTTGCGTGAATGAGATTTGCTGCGGGAATTCCGCCAAGATTGCAACCCAAGATTCCGGAAGCCTTTCCGTGGACCAGAGCCCAATCGATGAGAGGCTTGGGCCTCTTGAAATGCTGGTTCTGGTCCTCTGAGGAGAGGTCGCCGGGAGATGCTGATTGCCCTCAAACAGAGGGGTTCTATGAGCAGTATGGTCAACGACTCCGATATGTTACCTGCCCTGGATGAGTTAGCCCAAGCGGCTGGCTTGCCTGCCGAGGCTGTGTTGCCTGAGGCATCTGAGCAAGGGCTCCCGAGCAAGACATCTCGGCTGGCAGAACAGCCAAAGTCCCTCACCGCCGAGCATTGGGGGGACCGAGAGCCGGCTTTTTACTTAGCCGGGGGGGTGGTCGGCTGTGCTTGTCCGGACTGCGGCGGACCGATGTCCGTTCGCCTGTGGTTGATGATGGCCGACTGCCACCAGTGTGGTTGTTCGATCGAGCTGACCGAGGAGCACGAGCGAGAAATCCATGCGTTGTTGGCACATGCTCGTCAGAGCCAAGAACTCGCCCCTCCAGAGCCCGAGCCGGCCGCTCCAACAGTCAAGCAGGTTCCGGTCAGGCAGGCTCCGGTCAAGCAAGCTCCGGTCAAGCAAGCTCCGGCTCAGCAACCTCCTCAGACTCAACGGACCAAGGCATCTGAAAAGCCCATTGGGGTTCGCAAGCACCTTGATCAAATCAAGCACGAGGGGGAATGGAGAGCCTGGAGTCAGTATTGGCTCAAGGACACCCCTGCCTGGATCATCAGCGCTGTTTTGCACATGATCCTGATCATCTTGCTGGCGATGTATCTGATTTCGCCCGAAGGCGAAGAAGATCAGCTGGTGCTCTCTTCGCGGATCAGCGAGTTAGACAGCAGTGACCAGTGGGACCAAGAAGAGTTCGTCTTCGAAGAAACCCCCTTTGAGGAGGCCAGCGAGTTCCCTGTCGACGAAATCGCTCCTCAGGATATCCCGGAAGTCACCCAAGAGGCCCTGGAGGAAAACAAACCCGACGAGAAACAGCTTGTCGTGGAACCTGTGGATCTTGCCGAGGTGTTGCTGCCTTCTTCGGAGGATTTTCTGCCGGGGACTGTTGGCATGTTCCAGGGCCGCGATGCCATCAGCCGTGGGAAATTGGTCAAAGCCTACGGGGGGACCGATGCCAGTGAGAGGGCTGTGGCTTTGGGTCTGAAGTGGTTGGCCCGCGTGCAGGAAGAAAACGGCAGTTGGAGCTTAACGCGGCACCAAGGGCATCTCAGCAGCCCAACAGGGGCCACTGGCTTAGGCGTCTTGCCCTTTTTAGGAGCCGGCCAAACGCATCGAACCGGCAAGTACACCACCACCGTCAGCAAAGCTCTCAATTGGATTTGCGACAAGCAGAAAGCCAACGGCGACCTCAGGTCGGGCGAGGGGCGGATGTATTCCCATGCGATTTGCACTTTGGCGTTGTGTGAGGCCTACGCGATGACCAAGGATCCGTCGCTGCGAGATCCCGCACAGCGAGCCTTGGATTTCATCGTCAAGGCTCAGCACAAAGAAGGCGGATGGCGTTACAACCCCGGTGAGCCGGGTGATACCAGCGTGGTTGGCTGGCAGCTGATGGCCTTGCGGAGTGGTCAATTGGCCTATCTGAAGGTTGATAAGAAGGTCTTTGAAAAGACCCGCGAGTTTCTCGATTCAGTCCGGACTTCCCTCCGGGCGGTCTCCTCCGATGCTACCGGCTATGCCTATCTGCCAAAACGTCCGGCCACCCATACGATGACTGCAGAGGGTTTACTCTGCCGAATGTACACCGGCATGCCCAAATTCCACGAAGATGTGCAAAGCGGAGTCCGCTTGTTTACCCAACGCAACTATATGCCGAGTGTGAGCAATTTTGCAGGAAACAATCTCTACTATTGGTACTACGCGACCCAAGTGATGCACCATTACGGCGGCTCGCCGTGGGTGACCTGGAACAACAGGATGCGCGAACTGTTGATTCGAACACAGGAGACCCGAGGCGGTCAAAATCAAGGCAGTTGGCCACCGAACGCCTACTACGCCAAAAAAGCGGGGAGGATTTACAGTACCTCGCTGGCGTTGTTGACCTTGGAGGTCTATTACCGTCACCTGCCGCTGTACGATCGGCCGCTTCTCGATCACACGCCCGAGCAATCCCCTCGCCTCGAGCAGTGAGCCGCCTTAGGCCGCAGGTGCACTTTTCGAGGTCACCGCACTTTTCGAGGTCACCGCACTTTTCGAGGTCACCGCACTTTTCGAGGTCACCAGGATCCGAAAATCTCAGGTCCCAGGCGACTCTCAGTTTAGGCCTTACCCCGATTTGAGATCTTCAGAATCTCGGTTGGAATCGATGAGGGACCGACGATCGGCAGGGCCCATCGATTCAGATCATCGGAATGGGGGATCCGAGAATTACAAGCCAAAATGCCTGCTGCGTGGTCTTAAGCTCCAATAGCTAAGCTAAGGTTTTCAGTCAGCCAATCGAAGTTGGGAGAAGACCTCAAGCGACGGCAGCCCACATCTCAAGTCAACCGGCCAGCGATACCTGCCTTGCAGAACATGATCAGTCCAAGCTGGTTTTGTGTCGGCTGAGTGATTGAAGAGTCCCGTGCAGCTGAGTCAAGTTCAGATGGGTCGAGTTCAGATGGGTCGAGTTCAGATGAGTCCGGATGAGTTCAGTCGAGGGCATCCCCGGGCTTCCGCCGTCGTTGATTGCGTAATTCGCTCATCATAAAACTGATGGCAGTGCAATATTCTCGCAGGGAGTCGGTCCTTCGGTTGGCTTGGCGAGCAGCCACGGCAGCCTCACGGTGGCGTTTGAATTCGTACCAGTCGACGGTCCAATCTTCGGCAGTGGCGGCTTCCTGGAGTTCGTCGGTGGTTTGCTTGAGGCTGTCGAGAAACTCGTCGGTGATGGGGCATCGATATTGGCGGTAGGGAGCTTTTCCGTAGCGTCCGCCTTGCAGAGAGCGGACCGCTGGGCCGGAATCTCGGCCGAGCAGGACGTCTCGAAAGAGAAAAGCCGTCACCAAAGCGGTGAAGATCAAGCCAACCAGGGCCACAATCCAGCTGATGGCCAAAAAGCCCAAACACATGAGGAATCCGACGACTGGGGCGATCCAGCCTTCCGCTCCGACTTGAGGGGGCGGAGTGTCAGGGCCATCGAGCACCACGGGGCCCAGCGGCTCCAGCGGAGCGGTGGCGGCCAAGGGCTCGCGAACCCGCACAACAATCAGAGTGATGTTGTCGGGCCCACCACGCAGGTTCGCCAGGTCGAGCAGGGCATGGCTGGCTTGCACCGGAGGTAAGTTGGCCAAAAGCGCGCCGATCTCGACATCGTCGACTTGGCCGCTGAGCCCGTCGCTGCAGACGAGAAACACATCGCCGGGCTCGACCGGAAAGGGCCCCTCCAGATCGACATCCACCTCCGGAGAAGGCCCAAGACTGCGTGTGATGATGTTCTTGGGCACACCTTGGATTTGGGACTCGCTCAGATTGGCATGAGCGGCCAGCTCCCAGGCATAACTGTGGTCAAAAGAAAGCTGTTCCAGCGTGTGATCGCCCCGGAGACGATAGACTCGGCTATCGCCGACATGAGCGACCAGGGCTCCTTGCGGCAAGAGCAACAAAGCGCTGGTGGTTGTGCCCATTCCCTGAAAGTCAGGGTTGTCGTGGCCCCGACGGTTGATCTGGCGGTTGACCTCGCGAACGGCTTTGACGATCGCTGTGGGCGGCTGGTGGTTGGCGAATTTGCTATAGGTATGAGGGATGTTGTCGGCAGCCAACTTGCTGGCGAGTTCGCCAGCGGCGTGAGCGCCCATACCATCGGCAACCAAGAATAAGTGCCCACGCTGGCGCCAGTTCTCCGGACTAGTGGCGAACATGACCGAATGAGCGTCTTGGTTGTTCGCCCGACGAAGCCCTACATCGGTCAGCGCGACTGTCTCCAGTCGGGTTTCCCAGGTGGCGTTTTGAATCGTGTGCGTGTCCGCGTGCACGGGTTGTTCTCTCGAGCCTGTGTGCCCCATCTGGTGCAGGTATCAGGGATGGTACCATTTGGCAGCTGGACTGTCCGAGAAGCACCTCTGCCTAAGAATACGTTGGTGGCCACGTGTTCAGTCGGACAATCGTCGGGCTCCCGATCACTATCTTGGCCACTATTTCGATCCTTTGAGATAGGACAGATTCGGTCGCAATCGTCAACACCGTTTGCTCCGACCCGCCCCCGGATCACACACCGTTATTTGGGAGAACAGTCCCTTAAAACCTCACAACACAAGCCGTCATCGCCCAGCGATCGGGGAGGCTCGAAGTGGCAGTTGTCCTGGCAGAGCTCCATGGCATGACTCCGTTGCATGACTCCGTTGCATGACTCCGTGGCATGACTCCGTTGCATGACTCCGCTTGTGTTCTTTTGAAGAATTCAAGCAAAAGCTGTTTTTTTGGTTAAGAAAGGAGTGTTCCCTGTCTTGGCAATCTCGTTGGATGTTGGGGAGGATGCCTTGCAAATTGATTTATCATACTCCTGAGCAGTTCCTTTCGCATCCCTCCCTGCCTGGACCGGGACGTTTTTGCCACCGCGTTCACTCCGTGGTCTGACTCACGGTCGATTGGGATGCTAGGGAATAACAATTCTTGGGGGATTAAAACCTGGTCAAGCCAGCCCGGCCAACAGCGATTCCCCCTTCGTCGGGAAAGGACCGTTTGGTTTAAGGACCAACGCGTGCCGGTTTTTAGCCTGGGGGGATTCTCCTTTGGGATCGTACCTCACAAATCGCCAGCGGCACTATGGTGTTGCTTGAAGGAATCGAAGCTGGCCGATGTCCCTCAAACTCGAGCGATTCAACCCTGGGGTCTGCCGATGAGCACTCATCGCTGAGTGAAGCTTCTTTGGCAGGGGCAACCACTGAAGTTTCGGCCAGCTCAAGGGATCTCTGAGATCAACAACTGCCGCTTGGGAAAACGAAGGCCAAGTCTTGGACACTTCCCGCAACGCAACACTCAACCTGAGCCGCTGACAGCCAACGCATTGGTTCGCTGTCCCGAGAATTGGTTTGTGCAGCCAACGGCAAAGAACAAGCCACCCTAGGTCAGGCACCAGGCCACCGACTCCGGGCGACCTGAAATGACAACAACGCCAAAGCACAGCAACTCAAATTCCCAGCAATTCACAAGACCGCAAGTGCCAAGACCGCAGTGCCAAGACCGCAGGCTCGAGGCTGGAGAATGGCGTTACCCAGCCATGCTGGCAGTCAGCATCGTCGGCAAATCGACGGTAATGAGCGTGCCTTTTCCGGGAGCGGTCTCGATATTGCATCGTCCGCCGAAGACACGCGCCCGTTCCCGGATGCCCTGCAGGCCGTACCGTTTCCGGTCGACCTGAGAGGGGTCGAAGCCGACGCCCCAATCTTGGATCCGCAGCCGCAAGAAATCTTGTTGTTGTTGCAAGTCGACAAACCCTGCCCGGCTCTTGCTATGGCGGGTCATATTGGTCAACGCTTCTTGGGCGATGCGAAACAGGGCGTTCTCCAACGGCCTGGGAAGTTCCACGTAGTTGGTATTGTACTGAAACTCCAGGGTCATCCCGGAGCGTTCGCGGGCCTCATTGACTAAGTAATCGATCGCCTGGACGATCCCGGCCTCATCCAGAATCGGCGGACGCAACCCGCTGATCAGGGCTCGGGCCTCGTTGATGGTCTCCCGCAAGAGCCCCAAGGCCTGATTGAATTGCTCAGCAGGCCCCCCTTCTTGAGGTGGCTGCTGACGGGCGAAGACCTCCAGGTGCATCAGCGCCCCGGTCATGTGCTGACAAAGGCCGTCGTGAATCTCGTAAGCGACCAAGGTTCGATCGCGTTCTTGGATTTCCAAGAGTTGCCTGAGGAAACGTTGTTCGTTTTTCAGATCGGCCTCGGCGTTCTTGCGTTCGGTGATTTCACGAGAAATGCCTTCCAGAGCCACCAGACGACCATCTTCGATCATCGGCACCGCTCGTTGCTCCACCCAGAGGGTCTTGCCGTCTTTGTGCCGCCACCGCAACTCCAAGGGGGTATGCAGAACCTCGGGACGTCGCATCAAATCCAACACCCGAAAGCGGTCGTGCTGAAAGATCAGCCGCACAGCCATCAAGGGGTCGCGATAGAAATCCTCAGGAGTGTGGCCGGCAATCCTGGTAATCGCCGGGCTGATATACTCAACCTTGGGTTTGGGGAGGAAGCGGAAGCGGAAGACGACATCGCGGGCGTTTTCTGCCAGCAGCCGAAAGCGGTTCTCACTTTCGGTCAATTCGGCGGTGCGTTCGGCCACACGTTGCTCAAGCTCATCACGAGCGGCGCGTAAGTCCGTCTCGGCTTGTTTCTGATCGGTCAGCTCGGTGACTGTCCCGATGTATCCCAAGAAAGTTCCGGAGGCGTCTTGTTCGGGGACGACTTGTTCCAGGACCCAGAGTTCCTGGCCGTCGGACCGTCGAAAGCGGTACTCGGTCCGAAACGCCCTGCGTGCAGCGGCTTCCTGTTGCCAGAGGGCGAGCACCCCGGCCCGATCGTCAGGGTGGAGTGCTTCGACCCATCCGGCCCCGGGGGCCTCATCAGCGGCCAAGCCAGCCAGCTCGGTCCAGCGGCGATTGACGTACACGTAGTCCCCTTGGGGACTGGTGCGAAAGATGCCCACCGGCGCAAAGTCCGCCAGCCGCTGCGACGAGTTGTCGTCTCCCGGTTCGTTGGCAGGAGGACGTTCCGTTGTTAGGTCGTCAGTCGACATAGCAGTTCAGCAGCTCTGGAGGATGGATTCGGCAAGCGAGTTGACTGAGCCTCTGTGCCGCGGACGGCCGACCTCTGAAGGACGGGCCGCTGTTGGCAAAGATGGCCGTTGTCCAATCTTCTGCGAGTCTTCGGCAACTGCTCACGTGGGTTTTGCCAAGGACAGAATCCGGAGGGACCCGTGTCGGGCAGTCGCTGGTCCCTTCCTGAAGGTTAGCTCAGTTTGGTTTGCCAAGAAGTCGGACCAAAAGGGGTAAGACCAACCAGTGGATTGGCGATGCGGCTGGTTTGTCATTGTTGCCATTTTGCAAAGGCAGTTCAAGCAAAGGACCACTGCCAGCATTGCGAAGCCCAGCAGGGCACTGGCGAAGGCTTGTGAACGATCTGCCGCTGAGCGGGCCTAAGGCCAAAAGAGATTTCCGGCAGGCTACCAGAACGCCAGTTTCCAAGGCCACCCTCGGCGAGTCCACATCACCAGAAGCGGAACAAGTGAGGACAATCCGTTTGAACAAAAGAAAGCTCAAAAGTTGGCGGACAAGCGGATGCAACTAAAGACATGTTTTTGCGGTTTCTGGCAGGATCTATGTTCGTGATGCTTTTCTACCAGCAAAAACACAAATTGCTTGGAAGGATTTCTGAGGATCGGAGGTTGCTGGTGAACGAGGGTATTGTCCCGGTCAAGACTGATTGGCTGAAAGCCACACCCATCGTCGCCTACGGGCAACGCCCTAGGTATTCGGGCTCGCGTTTTTCCTAAAGTCTTCCATCGGTTGAATCGGTGATCGGGCGATGTTGGTGATGGCCGATCTGGGCATTTGAGATTTCGGTTGTCGATGATCGTTCCAACCCCCGCGTCGTTTGCGTTGGAGCCTCCGAAGGCCATCCGGCCCCTGATTTGGGGAGTATCGTTCAACGAAAACCCTTTGGATCGGCACCAAAGACGTGATCATGTGGCCTTTGGCCACATGCGTTCTTGAGCCATGGCGGCATCTATGTGGCCTGGTATTTGCACGTTTTATATTCCAGCACACCGAGCGAAGAACAGTAAATAACACCAAACGCAGGATCGGTGGCAGCCAATTTCGGAGGGTCGAATTGGGGGACCGGCCATCACTACCAGCGCCTGATCACCCTCAATCAACCGATGGAGAACTCTAGAGACAACGCCCGCTTGAATACCTAAGGCGTTGCCCGTAGGCGAAGATGGGTATGGCTTTCAGCCAATCAGTCTCCATCGAGACAATACTCAAACCGAGGTTCGCCGGGAGCTCCGCTCAACCCAACCAAATGTCTCGAGAAAACGCGAGCCTGAATACCTAAGGCGTTGCCCGTAGGCTACGATGGGTATGGCTTTCAGCCAACCAGTCTCGATCGAGGCAATATTCAAACCGAGGGTGGCCGGGAGCTCGGATCCACCGACGGCTCTTGTCGGGTCTTTCCGCCGGTGCAATCGGTTCTGTGTGGCAATCCCAGTTGGATCTCGCAAGAATCGGGCAATCACTCGGCAGCTTTTTGAGAGTTCGGGGCCGATTCTCCAGTCGACTCAGATGCCTCAGAGGTGTCTGCTTCGGCGAGGGAATGCAATTGTTCGTGCCGATTGTGAATCCATTGGATGGCCTTGTTGGACTTCTCGATGGGTTGGAGGCCGGTTTGGATTTCCATCTTGACACTTCGCAGCCACTGGACGATGAGATCGATCTGCTCGGGCTCCAGCAGGTCGTCTTCGCCGAAGAGCGGCATGCCACCAACTTCGTTGCGATCCCCGAAATACTTCTCTTGAGAGATATCGTGGGTCAAATCGGCCACCCATTGATGAGAACCGTAGTCTTTCAGGTCAGGAGCTCCATAACCTCCTTCTCCATCAAAGCTGTGGCAGTCGGCACACCCGAGGGAGCCTTGATCTCCGACAAGATATTTCCATCCTCTGGCGATCCGCTCCTGATCCTTCTGGTCCATATCCTTTTGATAGGGCAACTTGGCCTCAGCTGAGAGGGCGACAATGGCGTCTGCAAGTTGCTGTTGTTGGTCCTTATCGTAAGTGGCAACGGTGTTGAGGACGAAATCGACCATCTCGTTATCTTTGATGTCTTCGCCCTCAGGCGTCTTTCGGCCACCATAGTAATAGTGGTCAAGCGTCTGCTTGGGATCAAGCAACCCGGTGAGCCACTCACGGCTGGCATACCCACCAAGATCCGCTGCACTGGGCAGGATAGCCTTCTTGTCTTCCTCAGAGGCGTTCTCGGCCATATTGACCTCCGGCACAATTAACTTGCCATCGTGGCCGTTGAGACGGTGGCAGATGGCACACTTCTTGGCAAAAAGTCGCGGCCCCTCAATCTGCGGATCGGCTTTTAAGAGCAAATTGGCCCCACCAGGCGGAATGCCTTTCTCCATGGCCAGATGCCGTGCGCGGTCGCCTTCGTACTCGGCATAGGCCACAGCAGCCACATGGTTGGGTTTGTTCCAGTCTTCGTCCAAGGCCTCCCAGGTCAAATAGCCAGCCCAGCCGAGCAAGGCAACCATAAACGCAACATTGAAATAGTGCCCAATCCGCACACGTCCAGTCAGAGGCATCAAAAACAGCACCAAGAGGATCGCCCCAGGGATAATGATGGTGCCCAAGAGTTCGCCAGAGACAGTCATCCCCAGGATCTCGACTTCACTCTCAAAGTACTTCAAGAGCTGAAACAAAAAGAGGAAATACCACTCCGGACGTGCCGCGGCATACTCGTTGGCTGGATCAGCAGGCGCCCCAAGCTCGGCACCGCCTCGGTCCAAAAACAGCGGCCCGAAGTACATTGTCAGCCCGACGACGACTACCAGTAGCGCCAGACAGGCCACCGCATCCTTGAGAACTTGGTCAGGCCAAAAGAGCGCATCTGGGGTCTTCTTGGGATCATACTTCGGATAAGTCACCCCATGCTTGCGAAAGACCGCCAAGTGCAAGGCTACAAAGAGCATCAACAGACCCGGCAAAATCCCCGCATGCAAGGCAAAGAACCGCGTCAGCGTCTGGTGCCCATAGCTAGTACCACCGACAGCCACTTCCTGAACCTCAGGGCCAATCAGCGGCGTCCCCCCGGCGATGTTGGTCGCCACGGTCGTCGCCCAATAGCCCTTCTGATCCCAAGGTAACAGATACCCCGTCAGCGAAAGGGCTAAGGTAATGAGCATCAGCACCAGCCCCAGCCAAAAGTTCACCTCACGGGGAGCCCTGTAAGCACCCGCCCAAATCACCTGCAGCATATGAAGGGCTAACAGCACCACCATCGCCTGAGCCATGAAGTGATGCAGACCACGCAGGAACCAACCCCCGCTCTGTACAAAACTAATGTAGTAAACACTCTCCCAGGCGGTTTGGCTGCTCGGGCTGTAGCTTGTCCACAAAAACAGACCAGTGATCACCTGCACGGTAAAGGCAAACATCAACATGCTGCCAAAAACATACTGCCACCGAGCCCCCCCAGGGACAGGCTCATCCAGGGCATCGTTGAGAACCGCACGGTAACCAGTCCGCTCGTCCAGCCAATTGAAAAGCGCTTTCATGCTCGTTCTAACTATCCAGATGGGGCAACTAGCTGCAGATGATTTCTCTTGTTCAAGCCCAGAGTTCCTGAGCTGTGTATTCAGAGAGCCGTGTATTCCGAGAGCCGTGTATTCTGAGCGCCGTGTATTCCGAGAGCTGTGTATTCTGAGAGCGGTGTATTCTGAGCGCCGTGTATTCCGAGAGCTGTGTATGCGGCCGTTTCTCGGGGATGTTGGTGCGTGGGTTCTCGCCCCGGTCTTGAGTCCTTCGATAGTACTGAGCCGAGGCTTTTACCCAGGATCGTGCCGCTGAGCAATGAAGCCGAAGTCGCAGCTCAAGCCCCCAGGGGGATCTTTTGCTCTGTGTTGCTGCGGAAGTTCTGGAATTTGATCCAGATCTCACCGTCACGGATCTCATAATCCAGGGTATCCATCGGACGAGGGCTGACGCACTGGCCTGCGACGATGCTGCCGTCAGGTTGGAAGGAGCTGTTGTGGCAGGGGCATTTGAATCCGTTGCCACTCAGATTGACAAAGCAGCCCAAGTGCGGGCAAGTCGCGTGCAGAACAACCAGCTCGTCGCTGCCGGGGGCCTTGCGTCGCACATACACACTGCCGAGGGGCCCGACGGAGGTATTCCAGGCATCTTGCTGTTGCCCGACGACCTGGAACTGCACCGGTGTCGTGTCTAAAGGACACTCGCTGAGTTTGCCCACGCGGTAAAACTCGCCAAGGCCCGACTTCTGCCGCCGCAACAGCGGGTCGAGAAACACAATCAAGCCAGAGATCAACGGGACCAACAGCAGCACGCTGCTGATGAACACAGTGGCCGCCTGGACAACAAATCCCCGACGGGTCGGGGTCGCCGAGTTCTCAGGTTCGTTCGTCATCAGAGGTTCACTCGTGTCTTTGGTGTCCGTTGCAGAAACCGCAGAGAGCCAAAACACCGTCAGCTCCCCATCTGCCATCCTGTAAGCCGATCGGCACTGGATCATCCCTGGGCCCCTCTCCACTGTTCTACCAGGAGAAGGCTGAGCTGGTGGGCTCTTCCGCGAAATCCTGTCTGCGATGGATCACCTGCATAGCAGCCAGTCCACCCAAAGACCCAGCTGTTTGGGGGAGTTTGCCAAAAGGGTGGCCAGCCATCGGAGAGACCAGCCGTTGAGGTGATCGGTGATCAGAACGCCACCTCGGCCAATGCAGCCAACGTGGCAGACCACAGGGTAGAGACTTTCGCGGCAGCGTGTTCTGGAGGCGTTTTCATTCTTAGCAACATAGATGCCTGTTATGTCACGTTACCGCCCGTCCAAATCCACGTCAATTGATGCGATGACCCTCGGCTTCCAGTCGCACCAATTGTTAGGGGTGGCAGAAGAAGCCGCCGCAGGGCAAGACCGATTCTGGCTGTTGTTGCCAGCAAGACAAGCCTCTCGAAGGCAGGCGGCCCTCGAGCTGGTCTAGCCTGGTGCCTTGTTTGCTTGGATTGTGGCAGGCGGTTCGATGTGAATCCCCCGATTCCTCGAGAACCCAACTGCCCAATCAGAAGGAAAGGAACCACTGGAGAGCAATCCCCAAAATTGGCTTCGTAGATAAGGCAGCCAAACGAGCCAAGGCCGAGTGATCAGACCCACACTTGCAGGCGACCATCCAGCAGATCAGGCAGGGCCTCTTCGACCAAAGAGCGGATCTGCTTGTTGTGATAACGGGTGCTGAAATGGCCGATGACGATCAGTTCATTGCGGAAGCGGTCTTGGCGCTCGACCAGGTCGTCCAAGTGTGTATGCCCGTCTTTGTGAATTTCCTCAGGCCGATGGTCGGACTCCAGGAAGGTCACCTCGGTGATGAGCACCTTCGCATCATACACTTGAGGGTTATCATCGAGCCCACCGGGTGCCGTATCGCCCATGTAGGCCACAAGCGGCACCCGAACCTCGCGAGTGATCTCGACCCCAGAGAGTTTGAGGTCGCGAATCTGAAAGCCGGCCAGATCTTGATACTCGCTTTTGAGCTTCTGCCGTCGCTCACAGACCAGATACCCCAAACTGGTGATAGTGTGCTGGGTGGCAAAGGCCTCCACGACCAGTTCCCGGGAAAGCTCGACTTCACTGCCGTCTGAGACCGGCACCAGCTCACAGGGCATCCGGCTGAAGTCCAGCTTGCGAAACGCCCGCAACATCCGTTCCACCGGTTCAACAGCTTGCTCAGGCAGATAAATCGTTGGCGGGTCCATCTTCATCATCCGGCGACGGGCGGCCAGCACCGGCAACGCCGCGATGTGGTCCAGATGGGTATGGGAGATAAACCATTGGGGGGTACTCATAAAGGCCCAAGGCTGTGCCCCCAAATCAAAGCCGATTTTCAGCTCAGGCACACGCCAGTAGGTTTGCACCGCCGCGCGAGAATACCCTTCGATGGTGAGGTCTTTGTGTTCGTATCGCTTGACCGGCAAATTGGACAGCACGAGATCTTCCCGCTGACAATGAATCGTGAAAAAGCAGCCTGCTGGCGTCCCTTTGTTCTCTCTGGCAGACCCGAAGGACTCGAGTCTAGCTCAGGCACCCCCTGCAGACGACCGGTACACCAAGTCGAACAATGCCAGGAAAGGCTAGTTTTTGCATAAGAGGGTCGGCCAGTGTTGCGACCGACCAACGGAGGTGATCTGGGACTGGACTACCTTGACCGCCTGTGTCAAGACGGACTCCTGAGAGCAGGGCAGGGTTCACAGAGCCAATCGATTCGGGGGAGGCTGTGGCTGATGGGAAAACTCTTGCTCGTTCAAAACGCTGCGAAGGGTGCAACAACCACAGCTGTGGCGGCCTGACGACAAGACGGACGAGCCAAAATTCTCGCCAACTTCGGGAGAAATACCTCAGCGTTCCTGGGACCGTCAACTTGCAACAGCGGTCGACTGAACCATCTGTGGCCGAGAGATGATCTGATGAGACGATCCCCGCGTTGGGGTGATCAGTGGGGACAGCATCACCCAACAAAAGCCTTGGCTGTTTTTGAACGACAGATCGTGCAGTTTGACAAACTCTGCTTCTTGGGTACTAGCAAGCAAGTGAGTCGGCTGATAATAAAACACCCTCAGCAGAAGAATGGCTGCCAATCTTCTGCAACTCTGGAGAAGGTTCACCGAAGGCGGCCAACAAGAGCCTGGTCCACCCGATGGGGGGAATCGACTCTCCATCCGTCGAGATCCCCCTCAAAAGTCAAGAAAAGCACTTTGCTCAACGGTTGCCTTCGACCACCCGATGGAAGAGAGTGTCCACCGTCTTTTCCACCATATGACGCCTCTCGAAGAGCCTTTCCCGATGCAACAACTCGACCACAACAACTTTTCCCTGCCTTGGATCATCCCCCATCGATTGCAACGCTTGGTCGCACTTCGACTGCTCACGCTGGTGATGGGACTTCTGGGGGGGCTCATTGCGGTGACCAGCGGATGTGGAGGAGCCGACATCGTCCGTTTGGACGGCACTGGAGCGACCTTCCCGGAAACCCTCTATCAGGAATGGTTTCTGAGGTTCTCTGAGAAGAACCCGAAAATCAAAGTCGAGTACACCGGCCAAGGCAGCAGCGTCGGCATCAACCAGTTCAAAGAAGGCCTTGTGGATTTTGGGGCCAGCGATGCGGCCATGGAAGATCAGGATATCGCGGAGGTGGATGGGGGCGTCCAACTGATTCCCCTGACCGCTGGCGCGATCGTCCTGTGCTACAACCTCCAAGACACCAACGGCGAAGAGATCAAAGACCTCAAACTCCCCCGGGATGTTTACCCAAAGATCTTCCTTGGCGAAATCAAGAAGTGGAATCACCCAGATATCGCCAAGGCTAATCCCACCATCCAGCTTCCCGATACCGACATTGTCGTCGTATTCCGAGACGCCGGCAGCGGCACGACGTTTGTATTCACCAAACACCTGGCAGCCATCAGCCAAGCCTGGAAAGACGGCCCTGGGGTGGCCAAGGAAATCCAATGGCCCACTGGCAGCGGGGCCTCGGGCAACAACGGGATTGCCGAGGCGGTCCAGCGGACAGATGGAGCCATTGGCTACGTCGAATTTGGGTACGCTCAGAAAGCAAAAGGTCTGCAGGTTGCTCAACTCCAAAATCAATCCCTGGAATTTGTGAAGCCTTCGACCGAGTCCGCCCGTGCCGCCCTGGACAGCGTCTCCGAGATTCCAGAGAACCTGCGAGTTTGGGTTGAGGACCCTGAGTCGCCTGAGGCTTATCCGATTGTGACCTACACTTGGCTCTTACTTCGCAAGAAGTACGACGACCCCAAAAAAGCCAAAGCTCTCAAGGATCTGGTGAATTACTGCCTGACCGAAGGCCAATCACTCTCCGAGGAACTCGGGTATGTCCCGTTGCCAGAGGGCATGGTCAAGCGGTGCCAGGAATCGCTAGAAAACATTGTTGTTGAGCAAGCCCCCGAAAAGTAGCCCCTGCAACACCTTTTTGAACTGTCCCAGATGTGGCCGTTGCCCACCCAGATGTTGCTGCATGGATCTGCTGAGGGCCCTCCAGGTTGGGCCTCTGGCACAATCTGGGACAGTCGAAGTAGGGTTGCCCCCAAGAGTCAAAGCTCGCAGAACGGAAATTCCCAATAGACACCACGTTTGAGCAAACGCAGCCATCTGGCGTTGACGCGAGAACCATTGATGAGCCAGGCCAGCGAAGCCTCTTCTGCGAAGGACCCAGGGGCCTCGAATGCCTCAAACACCTCGGAAGATGCCAATACCCTGGAAGACTCAGTAGCAGATCAACTGAGCTCTCAGCCCGCTCTGGCTCGAGAACCCACCTCGGGGGAACGGACCTGGAACCAATCCCTCCGAGTAGCCACGCTCACGCTGGCTGGGGTCGTCTTGGCCTTGGTCCTGCTTCTCTTAGTGACAATGACCTGGCAGTCGATTCCTGCCATCATCGAGGGCGGGTTCTCGATGCTGGTCAGCCTGGAGTGGAACCCCCCCCAGGACAAATTCGGCTTACTTCCCTCTTTGGTGGGGACTATCACCAGTTCGGCCTTGGCCCTGGTTATCGGCGGGGTTCTTGGGATCGCTGTGGCGATCTTTTTAACGCAGGATTTTCTTTCCCCCACGGTGTCCTTGGTTTTGCGGAACATTGTGGACTTGCTGGCGGCTGTGCCCAGCGTGGTCTACGGTTTGTGGGGGCTGGCGGTCATTATTCCCTTAGTCAATCCGCTGGCGAACTTTTTGAATGACAATTTTGGATGGTTTCCTCTCTTCGGAACCAAGCTCTCTGCCACTGGTGGTTTGTTCCCGGCAGCACTTGTTTTGGCCATAATGATTTTGCCGACCATTTCAGCGGTCAGTCGAGACGCGCTGGATTCGGTTCCTCGCAAAATCAAGGAAGCTGCTTATGGGATGGGATGCACCCGTTGGCAGACGATCTTCGGTGTGCTGTTGCCCACTGCCTCAGGCGGCATCTTAGGAGCCCTCATTTTGGGGCTCGGGAGGGCACTTGGGGAGACGATGGCTCTGGCGATGCTGATGGGCAACGTCAAAAGTGGTCTCAGTTGGTCATTGTTTGCACCAGGGACCACCTTAGCGGCGCTGATTGCCAATAGTTATGCCGAGGCCACTGATTTTGCCTCTCAGTTGGTTTACGCAGGGTTAGTGCTGCTGGCCATCACGTTGTTGGTCAACATGTTGGGAAGTTATGTCATCCACATCACGCAGCTCCGCTTCAAGGGCGAACGCTAACTCCGAGTTGGCCTGCCGACTTGGTCCAGCGACTTGGCCTGCAGGCTTGGTAAAAACTTCTCCAGTGAGTTGAGTGATGATGATGGTTCCTCAACTGCCCCCTTGGAGAAATGACTTGGGGGAGAATTCCTCAAGGAGGTCCTGATGGCTGATGTGCCCAATTCCCCAACACAGGGCGACCATCTTGATCTGCGTTGGTCGGTGGCCAACGGTCACACATTGACCAGCGCCCTCTGTACCACGCTGACCTACCTGTTGGTGGCCATTGCAGTTGTCCCGTTGTTTTCAGTCCTTTATATGCTGCTGGTGCGTGGCCTTTCGGCGATCAATTGGCAATTCTTGACTTCGGTCGCTCCCACCGACACTCGGCCAGGCGGCATCGGCAACGCGATTGTCGGTTCTCTCACGATGGTCGCCATCGCGGCGGTCGTCAGCGTGCCAACCGGTGTACTCGGGGCGATCTACATGGCTGAATACGCCCCGGGCACGCGTTACGGCAGCCGACTGGCCAATGCCGTGCGTGCCTGCGGCCGCTTGCTGACCGGGTTGCCCTCGATCATTGCTGGGATGTTCCTCTTCAGCCTGCTGGTTCTGTGGACTGGGACATTCTCCGCGGTCGCCGGAGGACTGGCCCTGGCGGTGCTGATGGTGCCCGTTGTGCTCTTGACCAGCGAAGAGGCGATCAAGGCGGTCCCTCGTAAAATGCGCGAAGCCGCCTTTGGAATGGGATGTACCCGCGCACAAGTGATCTGGTTTGTCCTGCTGCCAACGGCGCTACCAGGAATCCTCACCGGGATCATGTTGGCCTTAGCCAGAGCATTAGGCGAAACCGCCCCTCTGTTATTGACTGCGAAATACGCTAACCGTTCTTGGGTCTTTGAATACGGCCAGCTCCGGCTGATGTCAGAGACTCAATCACTGTCGGTGTACATCTTCAAACACTACGGTCACCGACTTGAGCGGCTCCAGGACTCCGCCTGGGGAGCGGCTTTTGTGCTGGTGATCTTTGTGCTGATCTTCAATCTGGGCGGACAACTGATCGCCTGGAAAACAGCCAGCCAAAGCCAACACCGCTAATCGGTCCTCCGCCTCACTGCCTCGGATGGGGCGGTTTGTTGCTGCCAGAGCGTTCCATCGCCTTCCACCTGACCCTCAGCAAATCCGACTCCGATGTCTGCAGCCGATCCTCAAACCGATCCGGTCCTCCACTGTGATATCCAGCAAATCTTCTACGGGGACTTTTTGGCGGTTCGGGATACCCAGATGCAGATCGCCAAGGGCACGGTGACCGCGTTAATCGGCCCCAGCGGGTGTGGCAAGAGCACGGTCCTGCGAAGCCTCAACCGGATGAATGATCTTATCTCAGGGTTTCGCTTAGAAGGAAAGGTCGTCTTTCGAGGTCAGGACGTTTATGCACCGGATGTTGATCCGGTGGCCGTTCGTCGGCACATCGGTATGGTCTTCCAGCAGCCCAACCCCTTTGCCATGAGCATCTTCAAGAATGTGGCTTTTGGGTTGAAGATCAACGGTTTTCGCGGCAATTATGAGGAGCGTGTGGAAAAGGCCCTGCGGGGAGCAGCTCTGTGGGATGAGGTCAAAGACATCCTGCACAAAAGCGGTCTGGGGATCTCCGGCGGTCAACAGCAGCGATTGTGTATCGCACGTGCCATCGCCACCGAACCACGGGTGTTGCTGATGGATGAGCCCTGCTCCGCCCTCGACCCCATCGCAACGGCCAAAATCGAAGACCTGATGAAGGAGCTGCAAAAGCAGTACACCATTGTGATCGTCACTCATAATCTGCAGCAGGCCAAGCGGGTGGCCGATCAGACGGCGTTTCTCTACGTTGACCGGACTGCTGGCGGACGGACTGGCTATCTGGTGGAATACCGACCGACGGCCGATTTGTTTGACACTCCTCAAGCCGAGGCCACTGCCCAGTACCTCCGCGGCGAATTCAGTTGATGGGAGAAGAATTGCAAGAGGTGACTGCGAAGGTGCTCTCGGAGGAGAGGCCTTCCAGCGAATCGGCGGGCTTAACGGATACGTCTGAGGCGGCTTCGCTGATTGAGGTAGTTGATAAACACCTCGGACATCTCTCGGCTCGTATCCACAGGGACCCGCTCAACACGATTGCGTTGGCAGATCTCCTCGAGGGTGTTGTTGAACTCAGCGACCGCCTGGAGATAGCCGCGGCGAATATCCTCGGTCTGAGTGACGAATTCGTCAGACTCTTCTAACCCCACGAACTTGACCATGCCTTCGAAGTCGAACGACCATTCGTCGTGATGCATCACCTGAAAGAGGACGACTTCATGGCGGTTATACCGCATCATCTGCAAGACGTTTTCCAGGGGCTCCAGATCGTCGGTAAAGAAATCGCTGAAGATCAACACAATCTCTCGGCGGAGCATCCGGCCGTTGATCTCCATCAAGCAGTCAGCCAAGTTGGTCTTCTCGACTGGCTCAATCTCATCGAGATGATGGGTCATCCTCATAATCTGTCCCATCGAATTACTCGGAGTGAGAAACGAGAGTACCTTGTCGTCGAAGGTTGACAAGGAGACCTTATCGGCCTGTCGCACAACCGAGTGCCCCAGCGTCGTTGCCATCTGGGCGGCATAGAGCAACTTCTGCTGCTGATCTTCTCCGTAACGCATGCTCGCGCTGACATCCAGAATGAGATGGCAGACGAAGTTCGTCTCCATTTCATACTGCTTGATGAAGTATTTGTCCCGCTTGTAGTACACGCGCCAGTCGACGTGCTTGGGATCATCACCGGGGACGTACTCACGGTGCCCGGCGAATTCCACGGCAAAGCCATGCAAGGGCGACTTGTGGGCCCCGGCCAGGTTCCCCATGACCAGACCACGTGGCTCTAGTCGCTGGTTGCCCATGCGGCTGAGCACATCGGGATTGAGATACCGTGAGAGAACGCTCTGAGACACAGCACATTCAGGGGTTAAGGCTTCGGATGCAAGATGCCAGAGATGGACTCACCGACTACGCTTGCAAAACAGCTTAGCTTGTTCAACTCAACAAAAATTTGGCAATTTGACGCTAAGTAGATCACTGGTGATTTCAATGAGTTGTACGAGCAGGAAGTGTCCCCAAAGGCGGTCGAGTGCGGCCTAGCAATGCGGACACTCCCTCAAACGCTCGATCCCTCTGACCGATGCGCGGCAACAGCCGAAAGTCGGCAGCTGGCAAGGCACACCCAGGCTAAGCAGCAGGGCGCTCGTACCGTTTATTGGCGGGGATTTCCTTCAGTAGCATCTCGATGAGTTGCTCGCTGCCGATTCCGTTGGCTTGGGCGGCATAGTTGCTGGCCATCCGGTGTCTCAACGCAGGGGCAGCCACAGCTTTGACATCTTCAACGGTGGCATGATAGTTCCCATAGAGGATCGCCCGTGCTTTGGCGGAGGTAATCAGGGCAAGAACCCCACGCGGGCCGGACCCCCAGTTGACCCACTTGTTGACGAACTCCGGAGCTTCCTCTGTGCCCGGACGGGTGGCCCGGACGAGGCTCCAGGCGTAGCCCAACACTTGGTCAGAAACCGGAACTCGGGTGACCAGTCGTTGAATGTCGATGATCCGCTCAGCGGTCAACAGCGGCTCGATCTTGCCCATGCCGCCGGTGGTGACGCGACGAGCGATCTCCCATTCTTCCTGACCGGTGGGATAGCCAACCTTCACATACAACAAGAAGCGATCCAACTGGGCCTCAGGAAGTGGATAGGTTCCTTCTTGTTCCAACGGGTTCTGGGTGGCCAGCACAAAGAACGGAGCGGGCAAGGTGTGAATCGTTCCACCTGCCGAAACTTGCCGTTCTTGCATTGCCTCTAACATGGCCGCCTGTGTCTTGGGAGGGGTTCGATTGATTTCGTCTGCCAGGATGAGATTCGCAAAGATCGGACCTGCCAAGAACTTATACTCCCGCGAGTGTGTTTCCAAGTTTTCCTGGATCACCTCGGTTCCGGTGACGTCGCTTGGCATCAAGTCGGGCGTGAACTGAATTCGCTTGAAGGTCAGGTGCAGGCACTGGGCCAGGGAACTGATCAGCAGCGTCTTGGCTAGGCCTGGAACCCCTTCCAGTAAGGCATGGCCACGAGCGAAGATAGCAACCAGCACCTGCTCGATGACTTCGTCCTGGCCCACAATAACCTTGGAGAGCTCGTCACGAATGCGGTTGTAGTCTTGCTCACATTGCTGCACCGCAGCAAGATCATCAGGCGAAGCTTCTTCACTCATCCCATTGCTCCTCAAAATGTAGCAAATCAACTCGGTCAATAGCAGCTAGCGGATAGCCTTGCTACTGAGCTTCGGAGAAGTTTTCGACCCAGGGCTTTCCGTCTGCCCCCGTTTGTGATGATCTCAAGGGGGCAGCCTAAGGCTGACCGGAAGCCCGGATTGCCGGACCAAAGGTGCCCGCTTCGTCGAAGACTTTTCAGGGAATCAGTAGCTTAGTTTCGACGCTCACCAGCAGTCCAAACCTTCCCTCAGTGGTGATCCCTCGATGAGCTGCTGCAGAAAATTCTTGCCCGTCCAAAACGCGGAAACCACTGCAAAACCATTGACTTGGCAGCTTTTCCGCAGTGTCCAACGAGACAAGTTTTTGCCTGGCGTTAGTTTGGCTCTGGTCGTCGAGGTTTTCTTTTTCGGCGGTCTCTTGGTTGAAGGATTCCTGCTTGAAAGCATAGGGGGCCGATTTCGGTCTTCAGGTGACTGGAATGGCCCCCGGCACACATTTTTGGCAAGGCCCCGTCAATCGAGATTCTCGAAGTACTTCCGAAGTCGATCTTCGTAGCCGCGTGGGGCTCTTTGGGTGGAGTTGGTGCGGATGGCATCCCGCAGTTCCCGGGGCAATTTCGCCATCCATGGTTCCTCCTGGAATTCGCGCTCAGGGTTATCGGCTGGGTTGCCTCGAGCGGTCGTGGCCCTGCTGTCGGATGCCGTGGGGCTCAAGGGAGCCGGGATGACAGGCTGTCCATCGATGAGCTGGTTTTGCACAAAGCCGCCACCGACAACACCGCCACCTGAACCAGCGGCACTGGCCCCGCCGGTGGATTGAGGATTCGACATCGGACTCATACCACCGGCCATACTCTGACTTTGCCCCTGTCCCTGTCCTTGACCTTGTCCTTGACCAAGAGCGGCCATCATCTGGGCCATCGCCTGCGGGCCAGCCATCATTTGGGCTGTGACCTCCGGGCTTGCCGGGACAAAGCCAGCGCCCATCTGCGGAGACTGACCTTGAGCCAGCCCTGAGGGTTGGCCTTGCCCTTGCCCCTGTCCCATCCCTTGACCCTGACCTTGGCCTTGGCCCAT
>CAZYKP010000042.1:0-12003 GCA_964648025.1 uncultured Pirellulales bacterium
ATCCCCCGATTCCACGAGAACCAGCTGCCAAATCAGAAGGAAACCGACCACTAGGCTGCGGCCCTGGATGGCCAAGCAGAGTCGCCAGTTCGGGCGGCAACAGTCCTTGGGTGTTCAGGATGGGGCGGTCCAGCCCAGTTCAACAAGCTCAGCCCGCTTTGTTACCTGGGATTTTTCCCGTGGAGTATGTTGCCCTCTGCGTGTCACAGTAAGATAAGTCAGACAACCTTATTGAAGGCCGGCATTCTTGAAGAGCCCAAACCCGAGCTTTTGACCAGCTCAGCTATTTGACCAGCTCAGCTATTTGACCAGCTCAGCTATTTGACCAGCTCAGCTATTTGACCAGCTCAGCGGCTTAACCAGCTCGACATCTCGATCAGCTCGATCTCGCATCGACGTTGAGTCACTCAACTGGGACCACACCCAACTCTCTGGCTCACCGGCAGGCAAACACCACCACAGTAGGGGTTGTACCGACTTAGGGAACATTAAGGCATGACCGGAATCAACCCAGCTTGCTCTCAAACATCCCAGAGCGTAGATCGACCAGCTCTGTCGTTCTGTCACAAGACACTTTGCCCTCAGGCACTTTGCCCTCAAACACACAGAAACAGGGCACACAAAAACAGGGCACACAGAAACAGGGCACACAGAGACAAAACGTTGGGTGCTTCTCGGGGTCGTTTTGGGGGTGGCTGGTTAGCTCAAGGGGCTCTTGGATTGCTGGTGGCGGTCTGTCTTGCTGGCTTTGTTCTGGCCGAGTCCAGACCCCGCACACAGGATCTGACGGATCTGGAGAAGGAACTGATCCAGGAGCAGGCTGCTCTGAATCACCAGATCCACGGGCTTGTTGCCAGCTTGGGAGCCTCGGATTACTTCGCCCGTGCGCAGGCCGAAGAGGCGTTGAAGAAGCTCGGCTTTGAGGCCATCGATGCCCTCAACGCCGCTCGCGACAACCCTGACTTGGAGATTGCCAAGCGGGCGGCCTATCTTTTGAGCCGTCTGACGGTCCAATGGGTTGAAGAGAGCGATCCCCCCGACGTGAAAGCTCAAATGAGGCAATACGCGGAATTGATCCAAGACCATAAAGACGAGCAACGACGTGAGATCATCCGCGGGCTGATCACAGAGGTCCCCAACAGTGAGGGTCTCGAAGCTCTCTGCCGTATCGTTCGCTTCGACCCATCTTTGGTTGTCTCCAAAAGTGCCGCCAGCGCCGCCATTGGAGCGCCCCTCGGCGGAGGGAAAGAAGCCGCCCAGCGCCGCCAGCGGATGCTCGCCGCCTTGGGTCGCAGCCTGCGACCCGGAGCCGTGTGGGTGCGAGCCCACCTCCGCGCCTTGGAGGACCCCAACAAGTTGCTCCCCACCCTACAAACGCTCATCCGACGAGAAGAACAACTCTTTCGCGACAGCCCAACAAGCTTCCGCGGGGAAGAGATCCGTACCGATGAGTACATCGTCATGGACCTGTTGGTCTATGAGCAGGAGTTGCTGAAACACCTCAACAAAACCGACGAGGCCCTTCAGATCCTCATCCGGTTGGCCGAAGTCGAGGGCGCCGGCAGCCCCACCTTGGACCGGCTGCTCTGCGAACTGATCGACAGGAAGAAATGGGACCTGCTTGACCAGATCACCACGAAATTCGAAAACGAAATCAACACCCGTGCCCAGCTGCTCTATCTCGTGGCCGAGGCCCGGCTGAAAGCCAACCAACCCCAAGAGGCAGCCCAGTGGGCTGCCCGGGCCCAGAAGCTCAACCCCAACGACCGCACCGCTCACTTTCGCCAAGCCTACCGGCTGGCCAAACGCGGCATGCACGCCTGGAGCTTTGCTGAGCGGGAAATCCTCAGGGATCTGGGCTTTACCTCCGAGTTGCAGTTGTTTGTCCCCGATGATGAGCCAGCCGTCCAGGATTACCTGGATGACTACGCCGGTCGCTCGGTCCAGAACCGCCAGGAGCGGATTGGTCTGCTCTCCGGCTTGCCCAACAACGAGGGCCTGGATGCCCTAGTTCGGTTGGTCCGCTATGAGGAATCGGATTTCCTGGCTCGCACCGCTGCGGCCCATTTGTTGGCCGAACGGGTGGTCGATGACTTCTTCTGGCGCCAGCGGGCCTCGGTGATCACTTCGGTGTTGGGGCCTCGACGGCCGGGAGTCCAACCCGCTGAGGAGCCTCAAGGAGTGCAGTGGCTGCGAGCCTATTTGCAGAGCCGCGAGAACCTGCAACAGGCTATCAAGCAATTTGCTGGCTTTCTCCAGCAAGAGGAAGCCCGTCTGAACCGAGATTCTCAGCAAACCTCCGCGGATGTGGTGGCAGCACTGTTGCAGTTTCAGTTCTCCCTGCTTCAGCGTGCCGGGCAGTCCGAGATGGCCAAGGAGGTGTTGTGGCGGTTAATCGCCTTGCAGGAGGACTCGCAGCGGCTTTCCCTGCGGGATACCTGCGACTTGCTCTTTCAGGCCAGGCAATGGAAGCATCTGGACCATCTGGCCGAGAAATACGAGAGCTCGTTTTCGGCAGATCCCCTGCTGATGTACTTGCATGCGGAGGCCAAAGGCCAAACGGGCCAGCACGAACAGGCCCAGCAGCTGGCAACAGCCGCCTTGGGGGCCAATCCCCTGGGACGCTTCGATCACTGGCAGGTGGCTCTGGAATTGGTCCGACGAGGCCTGTTTGCCTTCGCCGAAAAGGAATACCAATACCTGATCGATCTGGGTCCCCCGGCCCACGCCTACACCCTCAATGCCAAGTTCCGGCTGGCCGAGCTGCTTCACCAACGCCAAAAGCATCGTCGAGCCGCGCGTCTGCTGGAGGACGCTCTGGCGACGGTTCAACAAGATCCGCAGTCGCTCAACCAGTTTGTCGGTGAAGATCCCAGTTGGTTGCCCGCTCGGGTGCATTTCTTCTGGGCCGAATACCATCGTGCAGAAGGCGAGTTGCAAGCCCAGATCGAACGACTCCTGCGAGCTGCCGAGATCAACCCCTACGATGCCGATGTCCTGATCACCCTGTTCAAACTTCCCGAGGCGACCTCGACCCTGCGAAAAGACGTTCTTGAACTGCTCAACAACGCCATGGACCACTACCGCGGACGCATCCGGCTCGAGCCCGACCAATCCACCCCTTATAATCAGCTGGCTTGGCTGGTTGCCAATACCACCGGCGATCTCGATGAAGCGCTCCAGTGCTCCCAAAAATCCTTAAAACTCAGGCCTGGTACCGCCGGCTACCTCGACACCCTTGCTCGTTGTCACTTCGCGCGGGGCGAGTTGAAGGACGCTCTGCGGGTCCAGAAGATGGCTGTGCAGTTGGACCCGTATTCGCCCTCGCTGATTCAGCAACTGACGATCTTTGAGCAAGCACGCACAATCACCCAAGAGGCCCAGCGTGCCATCGAGCAAAACCAGCCGATGAGCCCACAGCCTTCTCCAAGCAACAGCTCAACGGCCCAGTGACCGCCTGCGGACTCTGGGACCGGAGCTCTGCTACACCCGCGAACTTGGGAAGCTGCCCCACTCCGAGGTGACCTGGAAGGTCCGCATCCGCTGGGCCACAGCCAATGGATGCGTCAATTTTCTGATGGACGTTGCGCCTTGGCGAATCGTTTGCCTTAATGGGGAGACAGCTTGCCGACTGCAGGACTCTGGGCAAGCGTCAAAAAGAAAGGGTAAAAAAGGGCCAGGGATCTTGCTGCTCTGATCCGCGGCCAGATGCTCTCCGGTCCGCTTCCCAGTCCCTACGGCAGCTGAGCCAGAACCCAAACGGCACCGGCCGAGAACAACCGGTCAGCCGAGAACAACCGGTCAGCCGAGAACAACCGGTCAGCCGAGGACAACCGGTCAGCCAAGGACAACCGGTCAGCCAAGGACAACCGGTCAGCCAAGGACAATATGCTTGCTGGTGGTCGGTTTCGCCGCTCAGCCGAGAATCCCTTGCTGAATTCACTCGGCCTGTCAGCGTGCCGAACCACTTAGCCCGAAAGGGGGATTCTGATGCAAACCCGAAAAATCGTCTTTCCGACAGACTTCTCGCACCTCAGCGACATGGCCCTGGCTGAGGCGACTGCTCTGGCCCGAGATCGCCAGGCCACCCTGTTGATTGTGCATGTGGAGGAGCCTCCGGCTGCTTATGGCGGAGGTGAGATGTACTATGGCATGCCTGATCCCGACGACCGAGCGTTGCGGGAGATGCTTGAGCGTGTGGTCCCCAGTGACCCCCAAGTCCCCCATGAGCACCGCCTGCTCAGCGGCGATCCGGCCACCGAGATCGTCGCCCTGGCCGAAAGCGAGGAGGCCGAATTGATCGTCTTGGCTACCCACGGGCGAACGGGACTCCGTCGACTGTTGATGGGCAGCGTTGCCGAAGCTGTTGTCCGCAAGGCCAAATGCCCGGTGATCACCTTCAAGGCCCATCACCACCTAGAGGCTTCCCATCCCGACCAACCCGAATAACACGGCAGGCCTCACCAGAAAAGAGCCTGGGAAGAACTCAGCAGCTCAGGCGTGCTTGAGCTGTGCAAGGGGCCCGTTGAAGTCGCTGAACGTGGAAGTGTCTGAACGTGGAAGTGTCTGAACGTGGAAGTGTCTGAACGTGGAAGTGTCTGAACGTGGAAGGTGGCCGACCCGCCAGAGACCGCCACAGCGGCCTGGAAACCGTCAGTTCAGTTCCTGGTGAAGGGGAAAGATGCCGATGGAGGTTTTTGGGCATTCCTTGGCGGTCCAACTTCAGGGTGAGGGTCGACCCCTTCTGTTGGTTCATGGCTTTCCCTTGGATTCTCGCTTATGGAAACACCAACTCACTGCTCTGAGCGGATCCCATCGGGTGATCGCTCCTGACCTTCGCGGTTTTGGTGCCAGTGCCCAGGCCCTGGGATCCTCGGGGTCTTTGTCGATGGATCTGCTGGCAGACGACTTAGCCGCCCTGTTGGATGAGCTTGGAATCCGCGAACCGGTGACCTACTGCGGCCTGTCGATGGGCGGTTACATCGCTTGGAGCTTCCTCAGGCGTCACCGCCGACGGCTGGACAGATTGATCCTCTGCGACACGCTGGCTGCGGCTGATCCGCCCGAGGCCGCCCAGAAACGTCTTGAGAACGCTGATCGCGCGTTGGCCGAGGGCTGTGACTTCTTGGTGGAGGCCATGCTGCCGCGGCTGTTGGCCGAAACAACCCCACAAGAGCAACCCGAGGTTGTCGAAGCGGTTCGCGAGATGATCCTGCAAACTCCCCCACAGACCGTCGCGGCGGCCTTACGAGCGATGGCCCAGAGACCAGACAGTACCCCGCTATTGTCGACCTCAGACTTGCCAGTTTTGTTGATCTGTGGCCAAGACGACAAAGTGTCCACCGTGCAGGCCATGAGGACGATGTGGACTGCTTGCCCTCAAGGACAACTGGTGGAGATCCCCCAAGCCGGACATCTGGCCCCCCTGGAACAGCCTGCCGCGGTCAATGCAGCCATCGAGCACTTTCTGCTGCCCAGCTGAAAAACCCCTTTCTCCAAAATGTCCCCCAGACCTCCAAAGATCCCAGACCTCCAAAGATCCCAGACTTCCAAAGACCCCAGACTTCCAAAGACCCCAGACTTCCAAAGACCCCAGACCAGCCTCCGATCTGACATCTCCGCTCGAACTTCTCTCCTCATCTGATCATCTCTGCCCCATCTGGCGTGATGGGACCTCGGGGGAATCTCTGCTCGGGGGAATCTCTGCTGGTTGACGAACAACCCTCACTGATGTCTCCAGAGATTGTGCTGGCAGGTGGGGTTGTTGTTGCCCACGACCTGCTGCAGACTGCATCGCGCATGTAGGCCACCCTGGCCGGATCCGGGAACTGACCACCAGCCTCTTGAAACCAACATGTTGGACTTTGTGGGTGATTGCGAGCAGGCTGCTCGAACGGGCGCTCGGGTGCTGATGTCCTGGGTGGGCCGCTTTACTGCACGCGAGAAAGCCCCAGCTGACCTGGTCACCGAGGCCGACCTGGCCAGTCAGCAGGCGATCCGCGAGTTGTTGCTGGGACGTTACCCAGACCATGACTTTTTGGGGGAGGAGCCTCAAGACCACAGCACCGCTGACAAGGAGGCTTCTCGGCCACATGCCTTGGCCGGGGCAGGCCGCCCCAGATACCGTTGGGTGGTGGATCCCTTGGATGGGACGATCAACTACGCGCATGGGCTGAGCGGCTACTCGGTCTCGGTGGCTTTAGAACAAGATGGTGTGGTCATCGCGGGATGTGTCTTTGATCCCCTCACTCAAGAGTGCTTCACAGCAAGTCGCGGCGGGGGAGCAAGGGTCAACGGTCGGCCACTGACAACCAGCACCATCCCGTCTCTGGAGCAGGGGTTGGTCGTCGTCAGCCTGCAGGCCAATGTTCGTGCTGACGCTGTGGAGATCCAGCACACGCTGCAGATCCTGCAACGTTGCCAATCACTCAGACGGCTGGGGTCAACGGCCTTGAACCTCTGCTACCTGGCCGACGGACGGCTTGATGGCTACTTCAGCGGCAAGTCACAACTCTGGGACTTCGCCGCCGGGATGCTCATCCTGCTGGAAGCCGGCGGAGTTGTCTCCAACTGGGCCGGTCAGCCCTTCGATCCGACAAATCCTTACTTTGTGGCCGCTGGCAACACTTCACTGCACCAACAACTCCTGGATTGCATCCAAGCAGAACAACCCAAACCCTCTTAAGCAACCGAAGACTTGTCGGGAACGTTCTGCGCGACGTTCCAGTTCTCAGGGCGTTCCAGTTCTCAGGGCGTTCCGGTTCTCAGGGCGTTCCGGTTCTCAGGGGCGTTGGCTATAGAAAACGGCTCCGACTTCACGGCAGCTTGCTCGAGCGTCCACCCAGGTCGGACACCTGTCTGAGAACCTCTGCGGGAACCGTTTGCAGCAACGACAAGCTCTTCGTCCCTGGCAACGGCGGACTCGACGCCACCAAGGGCATTCCAAGAGCCGCGAGTAGAAGGGTTTTTCTTGATCCAACCTCAGGCAGTTGTGTGCAAAGCACTTTTTTCGACGCCGCTCCTTACAATCACGAAGTACATCTCGCAGCGTGCGGTCCACTCACTTTTCAACAACTCGAACTTGGGCTGAGGGATACTTGGCCAACGCAGACTTGGTGTGCTCAAGTGGGTTAAGCTGGAGTGTGGCTGGGGAGCTGGCGACCTGCAAAGTGGTGTTGGACTGCGAAGAAGGCGAGGTTGTTGGTTTTCCAGAGGCCCCGAAGAACCGACAGCAGGACCGCAAAGCCGTTCCCGACTGATGGGACTTGACATTTGGTCCAGGGCTTCGTTGGCAAACAGAACCTCTCCAAAAAATCCTGATGTCCGGATCACCCCGTGGCGTGTGAGGGCTGGAGGAATGGGTCGGATGAAACAACTACAACCCGCGTTCGGGAACCGACCTGAGTTGTTGGTCTCTAAAAGACCTCGACCCCAAGCCCCTCAGGCAGCAGCCGCCACTGGAGGGCCCTCATACTGGAATTGCACAAGAAAGTCGCCATCGTCGTCGCCGGGGTTGGTCAGTATCAGGACTCTTGGGCTGGGGATTCTCACGCTGGGGGTCATACTGGTCTCACCCAATCAAATGATGGCGCAGATGCTGCGGGATCCACAGGTTCCGCCAACCCGCCGAAGCGAGACCGAGGGATCAGCCGAAGGGTCAGACGCTCTGCAAGCGGACAATCCCCCCTCGGCGGTGCCAACTGTTCAAGCCGCCCCCACCGCTCTGTACTACCTGCCCGACGAGAACGGCAAGCTCGTCCCCGTTCCGGGATTCACCTTGGCTGATTTCGATCGTTTCGTGTTGAAGGACCTCCAACCCAAGGCCGCCAACACCGGTCCCCAAGTCGTCGTGGATCGAACAACCGTTCAAGGGGACGTCATCGACGGTCGAGCTGTGCTGCGGCTGACCATCCAACTGCAGACCTTCCATCCCGGCTGGGTCCAGGTTCCACTGCAGATGTCCGAGGCGATCTTGACCCAAGCCCACGGACAAGGCCCCGGCACTTACCTCTTTGAATACTCCCCCAGCGGATATACCTGTTGGATTCGCACCCCGCCTGGAAATCAGACCTCAACACAAAAACCCGACCCAGCTCTCGATCAATCAAAACCAAATTCCTCTGCCTCGCTACAATCGCCAACTGCAGACAGTCAACAACGAGAATCTGCCCCGGCAGAAGCTGAGCAAATCCCTCAACAGCAAAATTCGGCTGATCCAAGGCAGTCAGGCTCCAGGCAGTCAGGCTCCAGGCAGTCAGGCCAAAAGCAGTCAAGGGGAGAGATACCAAGTGTGGGGGAATCTGACGGAGGCAGGCGGCTGCCGTCTGGCCTGGTCCAGGAGCGATCCGCAAAAACCACAAGGGCGGCGGGTGTTTTTCGTCATCAGCTCGATCTTCGCTTGTTGGTGCCGCTGGTTCGGTCAGGGCAACTGAGCTCACTGCAGCTCTGGCTGCCGCCGGCTGTTGATACCCAGACCGAGTTGACTGTCCCGGTTGCGACGGCTCGCCTGAGGTCCAACCGACCGACTGTTGCGCGTCCTGCGGAGTTGATCAAGCTGATTCCCCAGCAGCAAGGAACTCGGACCACGCTGGTGATTCGTGGGCTGGACGCTGCTGGCCGGCTCCGGGTGGAATGGGGGCCGGGGGTGCCGCAACGGCAAGAGACCGTGGCGCGTGTCGAGGGGGAGATCCTTGTCAGCATCGAGGGTCCGACCCTGCGAAGTCAAGCAACGCTGTCGTTGACCGGTGGTGAGGCGTTGGAGCAACTGCAGTTACGCCTCCCACCGGAGACACGCTTGGAGGGCAACCTAACGGCCACCGATGCCAACGGGGAACTGCCCTCTTCGGTGATGATCCGGCCAGACCGCTCTGGGGTCACGACTGTTGGAGCTGAGAGCGGCCAGATCTTGCAGATTACCTTTCACCGCCCCGCTCGTGGCCGAGTGCAGCTTCGTTGTGAAACCCTCCGCGTGCTGGGGGACCGCCGTGAACTTTCCCACCGAAGCGGCGTTTTCACTCAGCGGCCCAGCTTCGATCAGGAGCTCTTCCTCGGTGGATTCGAGGTGCTCAATGCTGTTCATCAGACCGGATACATTGCCGTCCAGCTTGATCCCGTCTGGCAGCTGCAATGGCGGCGCCAGTGGGGCGTGGAGCGTGTGGAGACCGCTGATTTGCCGTTGCCTCTTTCTGCTGGGGAGGTCAACGCGGCCTTTGAGTACCTCACCCAACCGGCGGTTCTTTCAGCCCGGTTGCGTCGCCGCGAGCCGATGGTCTCGGTCCGGCCTCACTACACCTTCACCGTCTGGCCTGATGCTGTGGAACTGGCCGTCAAGCTCTCTTATACGGTTCGCAGCCTGGGCATTCGCCAGGTCGAAGTCCGCCTGCCTGACGGCTGGGAGGTGATCCCTGGCACGCTGACAACGGAGCCGCCGGGCCTGATCGACCGGTTGGCCGTGGGAGAGGAACAACAGCTTCTGCAGATTCCCCTGCAGTCCCAGCGTTCCGAAGCGTTTGAGTTGCAACTGCGGGCGCGAAGGCCCCGTCACTCCCCACGTGGCCTGTTGCAGCTTTCGCTCCCAGCTCCTGGGGTCGATCGGCTGGGGCCAGCGGTGGTGGTTGTTCAACCGGCCAACAATGTGAGAATCAGTCCCCTGCCAGCACAGATGATCGGCTTAGTCGGCGATGCCCAAACGATACCCAGAGACCCAGCAACACAATCGGCTCTCCGCCCCAATCTTGGTGGCGCCCCCCAACAGGGCAGGCTATGGCTTCAAGATCCGTTTATCTACCAGACCTCTGTCGCCACCGCTCGATTTGTGGCCATGACAGAAGTTCGGCCCCGTGAAGTTCGCCTCCAGGTTCACAACAGCGTCCAGGTCCGACCTCAAGAAGCGATCGTTACCCAGTATTTTCGCTACCAAATTTTTAATGAACCTTTACGGGATCTCACCCTCCAGCTCCCGGGACGACTGCTGGCCGACCGGATTTTGGCAAGCCCTCCGGAGGTTCGTCTGGGCGATCGACTGGTCAGCTTTCCGCTGATCAGTCTGACCAGTCCGCCCGACGCTCCTCTTCAAGCGGGTGAGGATCAGAGAGGTACTCAGGGACCAAGCCGAGAGAACTCCCCTCGGCCAGCCTCCCTCAAGACGCCCCCGGAGCCGGCTCGCCTGAGCGGATCGCCAGAACCAGCGGTGCAGTTGGTCCATCTGACCCTGCCGGAAAGCCAGCTGGGAGCCTTCACACTCCAGCTGAAGTACGCCATCGACAGAAGCCTTGTCAGGCCGGCGGACTCGCTTCCTGAGACCGCCGATTCCCAGTTTGGGCTCTCACAGCCAAGTCAAATCCAGCCGGGGACTGTTGGGGAATCCATTCCCCTGTTCATGCCCGCCGATGCGGTCCCCGAGCTGAGCGAGTTGGTCTTGTCTTGCTCACCAGGTTTGGCAGTGCGGATCAGCGAGGGCAACTGGCAACTCGGCACGCCCCAAACGCCCCGGTTCTCCGAGAAAGGTTCCCAGGTGAACTCCTCAGTTGGCCCGGATGCCAACGGTGCTTCTTTGGCTGGATTGATTTCCTCAGCAAACGCTGGGGAGCAGCGGTTTTCTGCCCGCGGTCTCCAGCCAAGTGTCGATCTGCGGGTGGAGGTGCGTTCCTCCAAGCTGCCGACTTCAATCTCCCGAGCGTGGCTGCAAACACGGCTGTTGGGCCAGGCTCGCTGGGATCGACTGTCTCTGGTGCTGGAGCAACCGCGTCCTGGGTTTCGACTGGCACTCCCGCCGGGCACTGATCCCAAATCCGTCCGGGCCTGGTTGAACCAACAACCTGTTGCGGTCAACACCACCCCCGACCAAGGGTGTCTACGGGTCAGTATCATCCCCAATGCCACCCAGGTTCCCTCAACAAGAGCCGGAGTTCCACGGGAAGACCTCCAGGCCCCATCAAAGAACCAAGGCAGGCCTCGGCCAGCGTTGCCAAACCAGTCTCCGCTTCGACAGTTGGTGGAGTTGACCTACGCCGTCGGGCCCCTGACTTCCTCAGCTGATCGGTCCGGGGAAGTCTCCACTGGTGATTTCGCCCAAGTCAAGTCCTCAGCTGCCGAGGAGACAGGAAGGTCCGGCAACTGGTTTCCCTGGGGATTGGCTTGGTCTCAACCGTTGGCACCCCCCAAGCTCATCCCAGAGCTCCCTGTGAGCCGCTGGTATTGGGAGGTGATTCTTCCTCAAGAAGAATACCTGCTGAAGACGCCTTCCGGTCTGAATCCGGAATTTTCTTGGTCCTTGACACCCTGGGGACTTAGCCGTGATCCGCGTTTGGAGGTCTCTGAGCTGGAAGAATGGGTGGGAGTCCAACCGGTTCCTCGGCAAAACCGCCTCCCGATTTGGTGCAACCGCTACGTGATGAGCCGGGACGCACCCCTCAGCCCTATCCAGATCTGGACGATCACCCGTCCTGTGCTGGTTCTTGGCAGTTCGCTGCTGTCCCTAGCCATTGGCCTAGGACTGATCTACTGCCGCCCGCTTCGGTCTGCTGGGGCCTTAATGGTCCTGGCGGTGGTTCTGGGGGCTCTTGGGTTGATCCTGCCGGAGGTTGCTGTCTTGGCCGGTCAAGCCGCTTTGGTTGGACTTGCATTGACCGGACTGGCCGGACTCTTACGTTGGGCCCTGCTGCGACGGGACCAACGCGGACGGGTGATCCGAACCAAGCCGTCCAGCAGTGCCTCTTTGGTGCTGGGCCGATCCTTTGCCGAGCCAGACTCCGCCGGAACCACAGCCACCGCTCAACCCTCCCCGGTCGGCGGAAAGCTCTCACTGCCGTAAAAGCGGCTTCGCCCCCCAACGCCACTCCGGCTCGTCAAGAAGCAGCTCGACCGCCACGGCCAAAAGAATCACCCATGATCTCGCAACAACACCTACTTCGACTGTTCCAGATTGTGGCAGAGGGCCAATCTAGAGGGTCCTCAACAAATCCAGGCACCAAAATCTTGGTTGGCTGGGCCACATCTGGGACA
>CAZYKP010000042.1:12103-25595 GCA_964648025.1 uncultured Pirellulales bacterium
GTCCAACCAACTCGACTGTTCCAGATTGTGGCAGAGGGCCAATCTAGAGGGTCCTCAACAAGTCCAGGCACCAAAATCTTGGTTGGCTGGGCCACATCTGGGACAGTCCAACCAACTCGACTGTTCCAGATTGTGGCAGAGGGCCAATCTAGAGGGTCCTTAGCAGGTTCCTGCAACAACATATGGAGGGGCCGGGCGACATCTGGGACAGTCCAACGACTGGGGTTCAGGACGATCTTGGCCCGTCCGGCACAGTCGAAAGGCTGGTCGATCAACAGCTGCCAAATCACTGGTCGTCCCGGCGGCTCGCGTGGATTGGCCGAGCAAGAATTCTCCGAAGCCAGCACGAGCACATCAGCAAGGCAGCGTTCTGGCCAGTCGCCTCATCGGAGTCAACACAGGCCAGCAACGAACAGCCCAGCAACAAACAGCCCAGCAACAAACAGTCTGGCGAAAACAGCCTGGCGACAAACAGCCTGGCCAAGAACAATTGCTGACCGAGCCGAAAGAGATTTGCTGAGGATGTCTGCCGATGATCTCCCAAGTTCCGTGGATTCTGGCAAGGGGCGTTGGGACCTGGGGTGGTTGATCGCCCTGGTGGCGGTGCTTGCTTGGACTGGAGGGGATTGTCCGGTGGCGGCTCAGACGGAGCTGTCTTCAGCGACGCGATCAAGCGGTCCGGCCAAGCCTTCGGCCGACAAAACTGCCGGTGAGGGGAGTCGTCGGCCGAGGTTGCGATTTCGCCGCGTGATGCTGCCGCTCAGTCGCCGTGCCGAATGGAATACGATTCTCCGCCAATTGGCCGGACGCCCGTTGAAGTATCGGCCGACTTCGCCAGAAGAATTTGAGCAGTTGGTCGGCGCCCTGAAGGTCTCAGAATTACCGTCCGAACGACTCCGCAAAGCCGAGTTCTACGCACGGCTGCAGCAAGACTCCTTGCAGGGGACTGCCCAGCTTGAATTCATTCCCCCAGAAGAACGCCCCGCTTTGGTTCCTCTGGGATTGGCCGGATGGTCTTTGGCCAACCCTCGTTGGCTGCCGGCTCAAGCTTTGCAACCTCCACCACAGCCTGCCTCTTTAGGAAACGAGGCCTCCGTCGGCCCCGATCGCCCGTCAAGAAAAACCTCAGAGAACGCAATCCCTCGATCCCATCAAGCTCAGGAACCTGGTGATCTTGCTTGGCTTGGGGTCGATGCCGACGAGCAGCCGGTCTTGCTGTTGGACCGAGAGGCTCCCTTGGCTTTTGATTGGTCTTGGCAAGGGCAACAAGGACCTGGGGGCAATCTCTCTTTTTCCTTGAGGTTGCCTTCGGCGCCGATTTGCCGTCTGGTGCTCGACCTGCCGCCAGGGTGGATGCCCGCTTGTGAGACAGCCGTGGTGACCACAGCCAACCAGGATGAGCTGCTCTCCGACGATTGGCCGGGATTGGCCAAGGGTTGGTCACGTTGGCTGGTGGAATTCGGTGGTCGTACACATGCCGAACTTCGCCTTGTGCCTTCCCGGAGGCAGCCAGGACGACAAGCCTTAGTCCGCGAAACACTCAGCTACACCATCGATCCCAGCGGTGCCGAGTTGACCGCTCGTCTGGATCTTGAGACCCTCGGCGGCCCCCTCCAAGAGGTCGTCGTCCACCTGGACCCGGGAGTGACCCTGCTGGGCGCGTTTGAGGGAATGACCCCGCTTTCGATCGCACCTGTGGAGCCGCAGGAACTCTCTCCCCAGCCAGTCAAGCCCTCCCCCGGAAAGTCGGTTCCACCACCTGGAGACAATGCGAGCCAGCCGGCTATTCCTGAAGGCCAGCCGGCTATTCCCCAGAGCCAGCCGGCTATTCCTGAGGGCCAGCCGGCCGGTTCTGAGGGCGGGCCGGCCATTCCTGAGGGCCAGCCGGCCGGTTCTGAGGGCGGGCCGGCCATTCCTGAGGGCCAGCCGCCGATGCCCGAGCAACCTGGCGCGACCGAAACAGGGCGTCTTGTCCGGGTGTATCTTCCGCGTTCAACACCGCCGGTGCGGACGATTCGGCTGCAAGCGGTGTTGCCGGTGCAGGTCGGGACTCGTTGGAAGCTGCCGAGTCTGCGGCCGATTGGGCTGGCCTGGCAACAGGGCTCGGCGATGATCCGCATTGTCGCGCCGCTGGTCTTGCAGGAGCTCGAACCGCGACGACAGGGAGGGCAGGTCACTTGCCGGCAGCGAGAAAGTGTGCAAGCAGATGATGGCGGAGAGGCAGTCGCTTTGGATTATTACACCGAGTTTGCGGAGGTGAATTTACGCTTGGGCCGTCGCCGGGCCCAGTTCGACGTCAGCGGTGGGGTGCAACTATCCTGGAATCTTGACCAGGCCAAGACACGGGCGATGTATCGGCTCTCCTGTCGACAAGGGAAGATCTTTCAGATTCAGGCCCTCGTCCCCGGAGGATGGGCGATCGACTCGGTCCAAGTTGTCGGCTTGGACGGGGAACCGGAGTGGAGTGTCAAAGCAACCGACGTCAACCGGCAGCAAGTCTCCATCGAGTTGGACCAACCGCTGACGCCCAGCCGCCCTGTGAACTTGCTCATCCAAGGACGGGGGGTGCTGCCGCAGGCTGGGCGGATCCCACTGAAGCAACTCAGCTTCGCCCAGTTCCCGGCTGCAGCCAGCAGCCAGCTACAAGTCAACGTTCAGCCAACCTTCCCGGTGCAACTCCGCCCCAACAAAGCGGCCAGCCCTTTTCTTCTGGCATGGGATGGACTCACCAAATCCCAACAAGCCCGGCTGGGAGCAACGCCCGGCCTCATTCAGTTTCAGGTCCCAGAGAGTCTTCCTCTCAGCAAATTTCAAACGGTTCCGAGTTTGCTCACTCGTCTGATCCGACCACGCTTGCAGGTGACCACAGAATCCACCTGCGTGCTCTTGCGGAGCGAGGATTCCCAGAAGACAGATCCCAGTGAGACTGGACGAAACCGCCCGGCTGCTGGAGGACCGGCTGCTGGAGGACCGGCTGCTGGAGGACCGGCGGAAGTGGCTTGGCAGCAGAGATCGGCTGCAGGAAAAGGTCAAGCGTTTGAGACTGCGGTCATGCAACTGCAATCTGCCCGTGGAGCGCCGTTGGGCCAACTGATTGTCGGCTTGCCTGCTGAGGCCCAGAACGTGCAGTGGACTGCCCAAACTGACGGTTTGAAAACGCCGATCCAGGCCCAACGCAGCGCGGAGCTCGGCGCAACGCTCCGCGCGGAGCAACCACTGACGCCCTCAGCGGTAGGCACCGGCACCTCCCTGCCAGGCTTTGAGGACGATGATCCAACGATCTCTTGGTGGAAGATTCAGCTGCCGAAAATCAGCACCGCTGAGATGAGCCTCCAAGTTCAGTTCCAGCGGGACTGGGGCGATGAAGGCTGCCAATTCTTTCCCCCGATTTTTCCAGACGCCCTGAGCCAAAGCGGCCAGTTGGTGGTTTGCACGACAGCCGATTGTCCTGTCCTTCTTGAAGCACAAGAACTGGGGACAAGGAAACTTAGGCAAGCAAAGCTTGGGAAAAGAAACCTTGGGGCAGAAGGTTTCCAGCCGACGCAGGCGGCGGGTTCACAGGTCCTGCCGGTCTCGTGGGGATCGGGTGGAACGCTGCCAGCCAATGGCAGGCCGGTTGCAGTGTACGACTATGATCTGAGTACTGAGCAACCTCCCAGGCATCCTTTTGTGCTCATCCGACCGGCTGGTTTGGGAGTCGCGCATCAGGTGTTTGCCTGGTCGGTCGACCTCTGGAGTCAGTATCGCCGCGACGGTTCTGGAGAACACCGAGCCAGCTACCGCATCTGCCATTTTCAGGCGGCGCCCTTGCGGCTGGATCTGCCCAAAGGCGCGGTGTGGAAGGCCGCTTGGCTTGATGGTGAGGAAATCTTCCTCCCTGATGGCGGTTCGATTCAGTTGTCGCCCCGGCCTGGAGTGAGTGAGAGCATACTGACTTTGGACTTTGACACGCCCAAGCTTGAAAGACCGACATGGCTTGGGTTGGTGCCTGCCCGCTGGTCTTTCCAGTTGAGTCCGCCGTTGCCGGTCTCGTCCTGGCCTGTGCTGCGTTCTCGCTGGCGGCTCGGGCTGCCAAGCGGCCACCGCCTGGCAGCGTCCGAGCAGCTGCAAACTGCTTGGCCGCGACCCCAGCCCACCCTCACTCAGCGAGTCTTCGGCCTTTTCGGGCGAGGCCCCGGAGATCAGCCAGCCGATCCCCTGGGATGGACAAGCCTGCCGATCACTCACTCCTCAGCTTACTCAATCAACGAGCCACCTCCGTTTAAGCTTGAGGAAGTGATCGCAGCCGCACGAACAATGCTGAAAAAACTCCATTCCGCCCAACGGGAACAAACCGATCGTTCCTGGAGCCAATACTTGGTGACCCTCGCCAGCGATGATCCACAGATTCCCCTTTGGCTGGATCTTCCAGGGCTGACCGAGATCCCTCTGGGTCCCCACGATCCAGTCAGCCGTTATTTTCCCTCCAAGAATCCTTCCGAAGAAAAACCTTTCCATAATAATGCTGGCGATTTACGCCTATTAGATTCTGGGGACGATTGGGGCCTGCTGGCCACACCTTGGGGTTTGGTGTTGACATCACAGGCCCGTGCGGAGTGTGCGGCGGCCAGCCGAGTGGAGGCAGATCTTCCACTTTGGGAGTTGAGTCGAGCTCAGGCGGCGACGCGGTTCCGTCCTGCTGGCCACGCTCCTTTGGGGCTCATTCCTCTCAAGGCTTGGCCGGCGATCGCCAAACCGGAAGGCAATCTGCAAACCGGCCGGGTGCTCTCCGGTCCTGGCTCGGTTCCCGCGTTTTGGTCCTCGCAGCTGGTCCCAAACCGCTATGATGTTTCTTTGGGACCTTTGTGGCTCAACCAAGCATTCAGCTTCAGCGGCCAAGACAATCAGTCCTCTTCCGAAGAGCGGTCGAGGCAACTGCCAGCGATCGTCGTCGTCAACGAGGAGTCTTGGCAAGGTTGGGCTTATGCGGCCTTTCTGCTCAGTCTGGGGTTCTGCCTCGTATGCCCGAAACGCTGGATCTGCTGGGTTGTCGGGTTGGGATTTCTCGGAACGGCCTTGCTGCTGCCCGATCCTGCTCATCTGCCCGCCAGCGGGGCCGTCCTGGGAACGCTCGTGGGGTTGTTGTGGCTGGGGATCAGCTCCAGCCGAATCGCCCGATGCAATCAACAGGCCCCCGCTGAGGCCAAGTTGAGTTCTCCAAAAGGTTCCCCAGAAGGCCCTGCCACAACGGCAACGCTGTTGTTTCTGCTTCTCAGTTGTGCCCCGCTGGGGCTTGGAGACTCCGGAGACCTCTTGGCTTGGGCACAAAACGGAGAAGATCACGCCGAAAGAGAATCAGCTGGCGACGAGTTCTATCCAGTCTTGATTCCTACAAAGTCAGGAGGAGCGATTGCCCCCAACGAAAAGTACTCGGTGCCACTGGAGCTCTATCGAGAACTTCGAGCAGCGGTTGCCAGACGAAACGGGGAACCGCAAGGCTGGCTGGTCAGCTCAGCACACTATGAGGGCCAGGTCAGCTGGCAGGCCCAGCAGCGGCGTTTTGTCGTCTCCCAGTTGGACGTCGCTTATCGATTGAAGGTGTTCTCGGCTGGGCAAGAGGTTTTTCTGCCGATCTCGCCGGATGACCTGGCAGAGCTTCCTCAGATGGCCAACCTCGATGGTCGGCTGGTTACGCTGAATTGGGATCGCCAACGTCCGGGTGTGGGCTTTCGGGTTCCAGCTGCGGGCGTTTGGACGCTCAGGCTGCAGTTGACCCCACGCCTTCAGCCCGTCGATGGGCTGACGTTGGAGGCGAGTCGTCCGGTTGGCTTGCGTGATCAACGGGCCGGCAGCGGCGAAGACCCTTCTTCACCGCGGAAGGATCCCGGCGAAGTGACGACCCCAAGCCCCGAGCAAACCGATCGTCCAGCTCTTTGGCTGGGGATGGATCTCCGGGTTCCGGCGGTTTTACAGAGCCAATTGGTCCTCTCGTTGCCCAGGTCTTGGAATTCGGACCCAGCCTCCTTGCCCAGACGGATCGCTGTGCCCTCGGCGGTTGGGTCGACATCTCTGGAGCAAAACCGGTTGGTTGTCAACCTGGGAGCCACCCCGCGGTTGTCGTTGCGATGGTTTCCCGGTCAGCAAACTCAGCAGCCGCCAGCGTTCACGGTTCATGAGTACCGCTGGATGCGAGCGGCACCAGGGCAAGTGCTGGCGGAAATCAAACTCCGCTGCCAAGTTGATCGTGGTTGGATCCGGGACCTGGTGGTGGAGGTGGATCCTCGTTATCAGTTGCTCCGGCGTTGGCAAGCGACCGGCTTGAGATCCACTCAAGCTGAGGCCGTCGCCGACGGAGGAGTTCGTTATCGGTTGCAGTTTTCACGTCCGGCAAGCGGCACATTGGAGCTGAGTACAACGCTGCTGTTGCGAGATGCCTCCGGCGTGGGCAAGCTCCGCCTACCACCTGTTGAGGTCAGCAACGCCCAGGTGCAAGGTCGTTGGTTGGCGGTCAGCCTGGATCCGGCTCTAGAATTCCGCGGCGCCGAGATCCCCGAGATTCCCCTAAAAACCTTTCAGGCTGCTTGGGGCGATCAGCAGCTCTCCGGGCAACCAACGCGTGCTTTCGACCTTTCCCGTGCTGAGGCCGAGAACTGGAGTGTCGCTGTCCGCGCCCGTCAGGCGGCGGCCACCGCCGAGGGGAAGATGACAGTCACCCTGGCAGGCGGGTCGGCTGCAGCCGAATGGGACTTCACCCTGCACAGCCAAGGGCCGCGGACATTTCAACTTCGCCTGCTGACCGAAGCAGACTTTCAGTGTCAGCGAGTTGAGGTCATCAGCCCCTCCGGTCGCACCGAGCCAACCCACTGGTGGCAAAACGAAGATGGCCGAGTGACAATCCGTTTCTCGGAATCGGTCAGCTCCAGGAGGATCCGCCTGTCCGGCCACTGGTTGCTCGGCCCAAGCAACTCCCTGCAGATCCCGGTCTTTCAGGTAGAGCATGCCACAACGCAGACAACGCAGCTTGTGCTTGTCAGAAAATCTGAGGTCTCTGTGAAGATCCTCAACGTCGTTGGTTTACGTCCGCTGGATCCCCTCCGCCGGGTGGACCTTTCGCCCGGTCCGAGTTCAGGCCCGAGGAACACGCTTTCCGATCAGGACGAGGGTGATAGCCGATGGCCCGAGGGATCCTCACAGCCGGATCCCCACAAGCTCAAGCGAGAACTCGGCGAACGTCAGGTGGCTGTCTTTGTGAGTCCCTCGCCGGAGTCTGAACAAGACCAAACCGATTCCCAAACCCCCGCAGAGCGTCGCTGGGTCGAAGTCGCGGTGGGGCCGAACCGGCCGACGATCGAGGGATGGTCTCTCACCGGGGTGGCTGAGGTCGCAGGAAAGTGGCAAATTCAGTCGGTGCTGGCAGTCACCTCCGTCCAAGGTGGGACCTTGGATCAGCTGGTGGTGGAGTTGCCTGGTGAAATTGCTCAGGCGGCCGCTGAGCTGCCCGGGTCCCAGGATCTTGGGTCCCAGGATCTTGGGTCCCAGGAACTTGTGTTGCTGGCTCCCCCGATGGACTACGTCATCCGACCCCCGATTGCCGGCAGCCCAGCGCGGCTGGTGCTGTTGCCGCAACAGCCGATTGCCGGGCCGTTTCAAGTCCGCCTCACTGCCAACTGGGGGTCCCAGGACGCTTCGGGTGTTGTCGTCAGGCCGCCAGTCTGGCAAGAACCATGCTGCTTCAACCACTACCTGGCATTACCCAAGATATCATCGGCCGGTCCAGTACACTGGCGTCTGCCGGCGACTCAAGCCGCCGATTCTGACCAGCGTGAGGAGTTGCAAGCGATCAAAGGCTTTTGGCCAGGGTGGCGGGATGTTTTTGGGGATTGGCAGGACTATTCCCTCATTCGCATCAGCGGTCGTGGAGCTGGCGCGGCCCTTGATGTTCAGCCAAGCGGTTCTGCCGATCCTCAGATCGCCCTGGCGGAGCTCAGTCTGCTGGGCCGACCACCGAGAGGTCGCTTTCCCCTGGTTGCCCCAGATGATCAACCACACTGGGTAGGGCTGGCCACGTTCTTGGTCGATGCTCAAGGGGCCTCGGTGTTGCATTTGCACCTGCCGAGAACTTGCCAGATCCTTGCTGTGCATGTCGACGGGGCACCGCCGATGATTGCTCTTGAAAGTCCTTCCCAAGCTGCACGAAACAAGGCTCCATCGCGGCAAGTCCGATCGGGCCGGCCCAATCCCGGTGGCGACGCCTTGGGGATCCATCTGGGCGATTGTTCTCGGCCCCATCTGGTTGAGGTGCTCTTTGTCAGTCAGAGCGAGAGCTTGCCGTCGGCTTCCAGCAACACATGGTCGCCACCCAGAGCTGAGCTCTCAGTTCCCTGGCCTGAGCACATCCCGATCAGCCGCATGGTGATCTGCCAGCATTATCTGGGGGCGAAGAACTTCAGCGAATCGAGCGTCCGTTCTGCCTGGTTGGCTGCTGCACTGCAGCGGTCGGAAGCCGAGAATCTGCTTCTGCAACGGTGGGCTCATCCGGAAGATGCTGTGATGGCTCAAGGATCCTGCTGGGGGGAACGTTGGCGGGAACACTTGAACGAGACTCACGCGTTGCTGCAGACAGAACTGGCCTGGGGCCAAGTCCAGCCCGTCGGCGACCCTTTGGCTCTGGGCCAAGCTCAGGCGGAGATGGCCACTCTGGAAAGCAAGATGCGTGCCTGGTTGGCCTGGGAGACACTCCCCTTAGACAGAGGTCAGGCTGATACGTCATCAGCAGCGATCGGCTCACTGCCAAGGATGACCCTGAGCGGTCACTGGTTTGCGGTTCTCCATCAAGCTCCGGCCACCGACACAGTCGGTCAGATCGACCCAGCCGACGGCAAGCTTCTTCTCTACCAAGATCCTTGGTGGCGAAGTCCGTGGGTCAGCCAGGCGTTCTGGTCAACGCTGGTCATCCTGGGTTCGGCGATACTGTTGGCGTTGGCCGTTGCTGCACGATGGCCCCCTCTGGCAGCCATCGGTCGACCCGCGCTGCTTGTCGCTGGGGGGCTGAGCTGGTGGCTCTTTCTCGAGCCCAGTCTCCTCGGCTGGGCCGCTGTGGTCGGCGGCTTGCTGTTGAGCGTTCGGCCAAGTTGGCCCCGTTCGCGAGCCCGAACATCCTAGTGGTCCGTCCAGGAAGATTTGTCGGATGGGATAGCAGTTGCTTGACCCAGGAAATGCGTCATGCCAACCGACAATCTCTCCTTGACAACCTCCTAGAGCGTGGATGAGGTGGATGTCGCGTTTGAGAGACTTTAGCCAAGGTTTTGTTGTGGTCGCAACGCAACATTCATCTGTGGGGAACGCCTGTTATCTTCGGGGCAACAACCACCCGCCCAGAACACCCTCTGTGGCAACGCCAAAGAGGACATCTCCCCCAGAAAGCAACCTCAGCCTCGCGTTAGATTTTTCGGCCAGTGAATCTGCGAAAGGGACCCTTTGCCCAAGTGCAAACGGCTTGCCCGGCACCTGGCTGCCGAAGAAGGCCTGGCTGCCGAAGAATGCCTGGCTGCCGAAAGAGGCTTGGCGGCTAGTCGCTGAGCAGTCGCCCCGCGGCGCTGAGGGTATTTTTCAGTAACATCGCCCGGGTGAGTGGCCCGACGCCGCCGGGGACGGGAGTGATCGCGCTGGCGACTTGGCTGACGCTGGGAAAGTGGACATCTCCGACAAGCTGGCCTGTTGGTGTCTGGTTGATTCCCACATCGATGACCACGGCCCCGGGCTTGACCATTTCGGCGGTGATGACCTCCGCCTGTCCGATGGCAGCAACCAGCAAATCTGCTTGCTTGGTGAGCTGGCTGAGGTTGGGCGTTCGGCTGTGGCAAACAGTCACAGTGGCGTTGCCACCTGGCCCTTTTTGCATCAACAACAAGGCCATCGGTTTGCCGACGATGTCGCTGCGGCCGACGACCACAGCATGGGCTCCCTCGGTGGTGATGTTCTCGCGGATGAGCAGCTGTTGGATCCCTGCTGGTGTGCAGGGCAGAAACCGAGCACGGCCCAGAGTCATCAGGCCGACATTGAACGGATGGAACGCATCCACGTCTTTCTCAGGAGCCACCGCCGCGATAATCGTTTGGGGCGCAATCTGCTCGGGCAAGGGCAACTGCACCAGGATACCGTCTGTGGCAGCATTGGCATTCAGTTTCGACACCTGAGCCAGTAACTGGTCCTGGGAGGTCTCCGCCGGCAGCTTGATCAGCTCACTGACGATGCCAACTTTTTGGCAGTCTTTTTGCTTGTGCCGAACATACCGTTGGCTGGCTGGGTTGTCTCCGACCAACACAGCGGCCAGCCCCGGCGGACGACCAAGCCGAGCAGCCAAGCTGGCGGTCTGGGCAGCAACTTCCTCCCGAATCTCCGCTGCATGGCGCTTTCCATCGAGCAACCGCGCTGCCATCGGGAATCATTCCTCCAAAAGAACAGGTCACCAAAAAGCCCGGTCACAAAAAAGCCCGGTCACAAAAAAGCCCGGTCACAAAAATCTGGCCACTGAAGACCCAGAATCTGAGGGCTCATTCAATGGGTACACATACCAGACTGTCAACAGGCTGGCAATTGTCCCCATGTGCGGTTGCAGCCCATGCGGCCGATGTGTTTCTGGCTGCCTGGCCGGAGAACGCCTGGTGAACAAAGAACCGCAGCGAGGACAAGTTCCTTCTCGGCTGAGGCGAATGGGTTTTAGTTGATCGGGAGAATTCCGCTGAAGAGGAGCAGGTGAAGCGAGCCCAAGGCGTACAGGCCAGCTAGCACATCGTCGGTCATAATGCCCAGCCCGCCGGGCAACCGCTCGGCTTGGCGGACCGGAGGTGGTTTTGCGATGTCAAAGGCCCGGTGCAAGGCGAATCCGGCCAAGACCACCAACGGATTGGCCAAGGTCCCCGCCGGCACCAGATAAAACGTCAATGCCACCGTGGCGATTTCGTCGTAGACGACCGGCTTGGGATCCTTCACTCCCAAATACTGCTCCCCAGCCCGACAAATCGGCACACCGATCAGGATCAGTCCGACCAGGACAACCAGTTGCACCACCGCCGCTGGTAACCCAGCCACAGCCGGCAACGCGGCAATCGCAAAGGCTAAAGGAATCCCCCAAACAGCTCCCACAGTTCCAGGGGCAATCGGCGAGAAGCCAAAACCCGCGCCGGTTGCCAACCACAAAGACGGTCTTTTCCACATTGCTTCAACAGTGCTCCATCCAAGGAGGTCAGCCGACAAGCTTGCTCAAGAAGCCATTTGATCGGTCGCCTCGGGGCTGTGTAGCCTGAGCCGAATGACGGGATTAAAGTGATCTTCATCTCAACGGCCCACCGATGGGGCTGAACCGATTGCACACAACTCAGCGATACTACGCACAACTGAGCGATGACTGTCATGGATTCTCGAGAAGCTGTCCTCAGGAGCTCTCAGCCTGGTTTTACACTCGTGGAGCTGCTGGTGGTCATCACAATCATTGGAATTCTGATGAGTTTGTTACTGCCGGCGGTGCAGAGCATTCGTGAGGCGGCTCGCAACATCCAGTGCAAGAACCACCTCAAGCAGATTGGACTGGCTGCGTTGAACCATGAAACCGCTCAGAAGAAATTTCCTGCCGGGGGATGGGGTTACCGCTGGGTCGGCGACCCCGATTTCGGTTTTGGCCCACGGCAGCCGGGCGGATGGGCTTACAGTCTTCTGCCTTATCTTGAGGCAACAGCCTTACACTCGGCAGGTGCAGGTGGTACTCCCCAAGAGAAGAAGCTTGCAGCCGAAGAGTTGGTCACCACTCCGGTGGCGTTCTACGTCTGCCCCAGCCGAAGACAACCGGTTGTGTTGCCCCACCGATCCGACAGCGTCGGCCGAAACAACCGCCCCTACAACCCCGGTGTGGGCAGCCAGCGGGTCAGTTGGGAGGCTGTTGGCGATGTGGCCAAGATTTGCTACTGCCTCAACGGCGGCGACTCTCGGGTGGGCACAACCGGTGGGCCTGCAACCGTCGCTGCCGAAGACAATTTTTCTTGGCCCAAGAACAATCAACTGACAGGCCTAACCGGTGTCCGCTTTGCCGCTGGCATGGCCCAGATCCGTGATGGCAGCTCCAACACCTATCTGATCGGCGAAAAGTATCTCAACCCCGACAACTACGACAACGGCCATGACAACGGCGATGCCCAAAGCATGTTTATCGGCCATGATCCCGATACCACACGCTATGGCGGCCCCCGCTACCCCTTGCTTCAGGACACCCCTGGCTTGACCGACAGCAACAGTTTTGGTGGCCCTCACCCAGGCGGCTGCAATTTCGTGTTTTGTGATGGCAGTGTCCGCTCAATCGGCTGGGGCTTAGACCCGGTCGTCCATGGGCGTCTGGCCAACCGGACCGACGGAGAGGTCGTTGCCGCGGAGTTTTAACTCGACTGTTCCAGATGGTGGCAGAGGCCCCACCTGCAAAGCCCTCAACAGTTCCACGCAACAACCAAGAGGTGGGCAGCGGCCACATCTGGGACAGTCCAAGGAATGATTCCCCGAAAAGGACACGACAATCCGGGCTTGCGGTGGTCGCCCCGGGTCGAAAACTTCTTGGGGGCTCATCAGAGGATCGCTCAGCTGGCTGGGCCTTTCCCTCGCAACCTTTGCAGCTGATCGGCTTGTCTCTCGTCCCACCAGCAGCTCTTGCCTTGCACTTCCTGGCCAGCTGACGCGAGCGGTCTCCCCAGAAAGACCCCACCCACCTGCTGCCGAGCAGCTTGCTTGCTGCAATTGCCCCACTTGTTGGAGCCCAAGGACGGCTTTGAGCAGACTTGCTGACGTGCTTCAGCCCATAGAGTTCCGGGTTTGGTCATTCTCAGGCCAGCTCTGCACTAAAACTCGTCTAGGGAACCCTTGATTGACCGAAACGACCGCGTTCAACATCTTTGCCCAAATCCCGCCAACCTTGTGAATTCCGTTAGCTTTCGCAAATTACCCAGATTTCCATTGACAGGAGCGAACGTCTACTTAAGCTAGCAGACAGTAAAGCCCCTAGCTTGTGTGAGCCGCGGGAAGTCACCAATCCGCCGGGAGAACGTAGACTCCCGAGACTTCCTGGTTTACCAGAGGGCCTCCTGATTGCCGTTGGTGGGGAGACGGATTCATCGAACTGGCGTTCCCCAGGTGTTCAGCACAGGGCTCCCGAGGCTTCACAAGCGACCATTTGAGTGTGTCACACAGGTTGGTTCAGGTTTTTTGGAGGATTCTTGTATGAATCGCGTTTTTGCTTTGGCGATTGCTGCGACAGTGGCTCTGGGTGGGCTGATTTTGGTAAGCATCGAGTCGAACGAAGCTGAGGCTGGTCGCCGGTTCCGTTTGTTCGGTCGTCGCCATTCTTGCTCGCATTCCAGCGGTTGCTCCAGCAGCAGCAGTGGTTGCTCTTCGTCCTGCAGCAGCGGTTGCTCCAGCAGCAGCAGTGGTTGCTCTTCGTCCTGCAGCAGCGGTTGCTCCAGCAGCAGCAGTGGTT
>CAZYKP010000042.1:25695-54993 GCA_964648025.1 uncultured Pirellulales bacterium
GGTTCCAGCGGTTGCTCTTCTTCCTGCAGCAGCGGTTGCTACAGCAGCCACGGTTCCAGCGGTTGCTCTTCTTCCTGCAGCAGCGGTTGCTACAGCAGCCACGGTTCCAGCGGTTGCTCTTCTTGCAGCAGCGGTTGTGCTTCCAACGGGTCCAGTGGCTGTGCCATCGTGCATCCGACCACACCCTCAGTTCCGCACACGGCTGCACCGGTTGTTCCGGCTGATGGCACCGTGATCCCTGGCTCCATCGGCAACGGGTACCCCATGGGAACTCCAGCAAACGGCGTGCCGATGGGCACTCCTGCTCCCTCCGGAACAGCTGTTCCCGGAACCGAAGGTACTGATCTGCCCCCAGCACCAATCCCTGGTGATTCCGTGCGAACCGAGCGAAAGTTCGGTTTCCGTGCTGTGAGCTTCCGTCGCTGAGAAACGATCCGAGCCGATCGGATTGCACCACTGGCACAGAAGTGATGTTGCTAAGCTAATATGGAAGGAAGGACCCGGTCCTCCTATTGCTCATGGATTCCAGGATCGAGAGGTCCTGGGCACCCTGTCGCGGGTTGCGGGGTTGTTGTCGGATCCTCTCGATTCTTGTGAAATGGCTTCGTTCGGGCCGAGCTTCCCTCGATGGGAAGCTCGGTTCTTTTTTTGTCTATCCAGAAGAGCAGAGCGCCGGCGGATTGCCTGAACCCAAAGAGGGGTTCACGGCACTGCCGCGTTGCCTTGTTCGTCCCGCAGCATCGCGGATTCCCACCAGAGCATCACAGAAGCAAAACACTTTGGGCTGTGAAAATTCCTCCGGCTTGGTACTCCAATGCGACCTAGGCTTGAACGTCGTTGGATTGGAGTGTTGGAACATTTGGTGTGGATTGGATCGATGCGCTCTTCCCGCTTCCGCTCGAATGGCCCTGTGCCCCCAGAGCGATCTCCGGTTGGCCAAGCCGAACATCCCGAGACCACCGGCCCTTCCTGGTGGGTCCGCTGGCTGGTCTCCGTGTTGCTGTTGGCTCATATCGCCGCGGTCTTTGTGGCCATCAACTCGTTGAACATCGCGGGCCAGCGGTGGCCGCTGCCTATCGCCCTATGGAGGCAACGTCTGGGAGGGGCCATCCGGCTCTATCTGCAAGCATTGCAGTTGGACTACCAGTACCGCATGACTCACGTCTCAACTGGTGAAGGTTTCGACCTCGGCTGGTACCTCACCGCCGAGGTGACCACCAAGGATGGCCGTGAGGTCTCAATCAACTTACCCCAGCAGGCCGGCGGAATCCCCCTGCGACGCCAGCGCTATAACAACCTCATCCGGCAGCTGGCCAACGGGGAGGAAGATCCCGATACCCAAGCGTTGGTCGCTCGTGCTCTGGCTACTGGGCTGTTGACCATCGCCGGCGAACGAGGCATCCCCCAAGAAGAAATCGCCTCCATGGTCATGACCACTCGTCTGCGGCTGCCGATGTCTTATGAGCAACTGCAGGCCGGCGACCAACCCGTCTTTGAGACTTTTTATCAGGCCGATGTGATCCCCACCGCCGACGGCCCTCTGGTCAGTCGACGACGGACGGCCTTTGAAGTGGCCCCAGGGTTACAGGAAACCTCCCAGAACGAGGCCTCGACACAACCTGGCTCAACTCAAACGAACTCTGGTCAACCAAGCTCTGGTCAACCAAGCTCTCGTCAAGCAGGTTCTGGCCTGACCGAACAGCAGGAGGACTGATCCATGGCAACTGGCTATCTTGGCACGACGGCCCAGCAAACCGGCCGCAGCTGGAATCGATTCTGGTTTACTCCAACTGACCCCGCGCCGCTGGGGTTGATGCGGTTTCTCACCGGAGCCCTACTGCTTTATACGCTGCTGGCTTACGCTCCAGATGACCTCCGCTGGCTGCTGGGGGCAGATGGGTTGATGCCCATGCAGATCAGCCGGCAGCTGGAGCAAGAGCTGCTGCCTGACGGGACCATCGTCCCCCGGTTTCGGCCAACCTATCTTGATCAGATCGACCCAGCCTGGATGGGCACGGTCCACCTGATCGGCCTGGGAATTGTGGGGATGTTCACCCTCGGCATCGCCAGCCGATTGACCGGGTGGCTTTCGGTAGCCGTGGCATTCTCCTACTTCAATCGCTGCCCTCAGGCAACCACTGAGCTGCCCATGGTGATCTCGGTGTTGTTGGTGTATTTATTGCTCGCCCCGACAGGAGCGACTTTCTCGCTGGATGCCCTCTGGCGAAGCTGGCGGGGACGTTCTCCCACCATTCGCCCCAGTTGGCTGGGCAATCTCAGCACTCGGCTGCTGCAACTTCATCTGGCAACGATCTACTTCCTGATGGGCGTCGAGAAACTCACGCACCCCTTGTGGCTGGGTTTTGGAGGCAGTACCGCCCTGTGGGTGTTGATCGCCCGTGCTGAAACCCAGTTGCTGGAGCTACGCTGGGTGGATCCCTACCCTGGCCCGATTGCGGCGATGTCTTTGGCAACGGCTTGGTTTCAGGTTGGATTTCCACTGTTGGTCTGGAGCCGGCTGCTGCGACCTTTGGTGCTGGCGTTCGCCGTACCGATGTGGTTGTTGCTGGGCCTGGCCAGCGGTCAGATGGCCTTTGCCGCCTGTTTCCTCATTGGGCTATTAGCGTGGGTCCCTGGCGGTGCTCTTCGATCCGCCTTCGGACAATCAAGCCCAGGGTCGACCTCACGGCGTGGTCCTCTGGGGCGACTCTTCGACCGCCTGTGTCCACCGCTGCAGGCCCCGAGTTCCCAAACGGTGAGCCATCCGCTCCACTCCCCCATGCCGCAGAAGGGCGAGCCCTCAGAATCCTCAGTGCCCGCGGCTTCTTCTGGCGCAAACCATCAGCAAACGCCCGTTGGCGTTGGCAGTTGAGTTACTGGGCAGTCCCGTTGTTTGATCCGTCGTTTGAGGTGAGGCCGGCGGATCAAGCAGGTTCTGTGGCAATCGGTCGGTGATGCCCATAGAAAACCTGCGGGATCTCGTGGGGAAAGTGCATGCCCTCAGGGAAGGGCGAGTCCCGCAGCTGCAGAGTCCAGAGAGAGCGGTAAGGCCGAGCACCGATACTCTCAGTTCCCGAAACCTCACCCGGAATCAGCGTGTATTGGAGTGATCGGGTTCGGTTGGTTTCCTCCAGAGTGAATCCCCGAGCAGTCCGAAGAGACGGTGACTCCAAGTACGTCAATTGAAGCAGACCTTGGCTTGGCAACGACCACCGAGGTTGCAGTTGTGCGAAAATGGTCTGGCCATACCCGTAAACCAAATCACAGGTCCCATCGAGTTGGAAGCGGAGATGTCGCAGGCTCGAATAGTCCCACGGGGTTGCAATCCAAATCCTTTTGACCAAGGCAGGATGATGCCGTCAGCTGCCATGTAGCTCATCAGTGGGTTCCCATGCGTTTGAAGATCCCTGCCGCCTGAAAAAGCGAGCACCTATCGACTTGACCAGGCCAGCGCTCAATCCTGCCAGCGAAAACACCTCAATCACATGCAGTGGGAGTGTTCCCAGAACACGGGTATATTCAAGAAAGCTTTTGGTGCTCAACAACGACCTCAGTTGAGGGACGAACCGGTTGGAGGGTCTCGCTGTCGGATTGGTCACCTGAAGACTTCGTGGCTTCTTGATATCCGATTCTTTCTTGATATCCGATTGAAGTGATCACAGATGACACGAGTGGCGATTCTCGGGGCCACGGGTTACTCGGGGCTGGAACTGCTGAAGTTGCTCGTTCGGCACCCCCATGTCGAGATTGTGGCGGTGACCTCCCGGCAGGACGACCAACCGCCGATTGCCGAGGTGCATCCGATTCTTCAGGGACAACTTGAGCTGAACCTGGAGAACATCCCTCCGCAAGAAGCAGCTGCTCGGGCGGATTGTGTTTTCTGCTGCTACCCGCATGGGCTGACCAGTGAGGTCGTCCCCCAGGTGCTGCAGACCGGGGCTGCGGTGATCGATCTCAGCGCAGATTACCGGCTGCGTGATCCGGCTGTTTATCAGCAGTGGTATCAGACCGTCCACCGGGACCCGGAGAACCTGCCCCATGCCGTCTATGGGCTGGCGGAGCTGAACGCCCCACAGATCAAAACAGCTCGTCTGATTGCCAACCCAGGATGTTATCCAACTTCGGCCATTTTGGGCCTGGCCCCTTTTGTCCGCTCCGGGCTGGTCGAAGGTGACTCGATCATCATCGACTCCAAGAGTGGCGTCTCCGGGGCAGGAAGAACGCCCAAGTTGGCCACCCTTTATGCCGAGTGCAACGAAAATGTCGCTGCCTACAGCGTTGGCGGACATCGGCATACCCCAGAGATCGAGCAAATCTTAAGCGATGTGGCCGGCACGCCGGTGAGTGTGCTCTTCACGCCCCATCTGATTCCCATGGATCGCGGGATCCTCAGCACGATCTACGCACAGCCTGCCCGCTCCACCAGCGAAGAAGAGCTTCTTCAACTGTTGCAAGAAGCGTATTCCGACAAACCTTTTGTCCGCGTGAGCCCACGGTTGCCCGCAACCAAACACGTCGCCGGAACGAACTTCTGTGACCTGACAGTCCGACTTGTCCGCGGACGGGTGCTGATTTTCAGCTGCCTGGATAACCTCATCAAAGGCGCAGCTGGGGCTGCGGTGCAGAACATGAATCTGATCTTTGACTATCCCGAGACAACCGCCCTGTTGTAGCCGTCTGTGTCTCACCAGCCTCCCAAATTCCAGCGAAGCTAGCTGGCTATCAAAGCTGGTGTTGAGAACCAGCTTGCATCGCTGATGACCTGATTGCTGAAGGATTGAGTTTCCCGATGTCGCTGCCGATCCCCAGAGGTTTTGCGTTTGCTGGAGTTCACTGTGGCATCAAACGTGAGCCGACCGACTTGGATTTTGCCTTGTTTGTTTCCGAGCGTCCCTCGACTGCTGCCGGGGTCTACACTCAGAACCGGGTGATCGCTGCGCCGGTTGTCTATGACAGGCAACGAACACCCAGCGATCACATCCAGGCTGTGGCAGTCAACAGCGGCAATGCCAATGCCTGCACCGCCGAGGCCGGTACACGTGACTCCCTGGCGATGGCGGAACTGACTGCCGCCGCTCTCAGCCAACGGGGATCCTCTGTGCCGGTCACCTCAGAATCTGTGCTGGTGATGTCCACCGGTGTGATCGGCGTGCCTTTGCCGATGGCCAACATCCAGCAGGGCATTGGTGCTTGCATGACAGAGCTTGGCGGCAGCTCTCAGCATGCCGAGGCAGCCGCTCGGGCGATGATGACCACCGACCTGGTGCCCAAACTCGCTGGCCGCACGCTGAAGATTCCCGCCTGTTGTCCTGCTGAGGATGAGACGGAACGACGGCTGTTGGGTTTTGCCAAGGGTTCGGGGATGATTGCCCCAAACATGGCAACCATGCTGGCGGTTCTCTGTACCGACGCCAACCTGAGACCAGCAGACGCCCAATCGGTTCTTTGCCGCGTTGTTGCTGAGACCTTCAACTGTGTCCGAGTTGATGGCCACACCAGTACCAACGATACGGTGTTGTTGCTGGCCAACGGAATCACCGGCCCCAGCTTAAGCGGAGCCGGTTTGCAGGCTTTTGAAACAGCGTTGCACGAGGTCTGCACGGAGCTCGCTCGGGCGATCGCCGACGATGGTGAGGGAGCCACCCATCTGATCACCGTGGAGGTCTGCGGCGCCGACTCGGATGACCTCGCACGTCAGATCGCCCGTTGTGTGGTCGATAGCCCCTTGGTCAAAACAGCCGTCACCGGAGGTGACGCGAACTGGGGACGGATTGTCTCAGCGGCTGGATACGCTGGGGTGGATTTTGACCCGAATTCGCTGGGATTGCATCTGCAAGGGGTCTGTCTCTATGAGAACAACACGCCGGTTCCCTTCGATGAGCAGCAGGTATCCACTCTGATGAAAGACCGGCGAGAAGTTCTGATCCAATTGTCTGTGGGGAAAGGGCCAGGACGTGGCCGGATTTGGAGCTGTGATCTGACAGCCGATTACATTCGGATCAACGCCGATTATCGCACTTAAACTGCTGCGGGCCAGAACTGACCGCCGAAGCGAGTGGGCTTTTACTCAAAGTCGTCGAAGTCGGTGTCGGTGTCTTTTGTGACTTTGTTGGAGGGTGTTGCCGATGGCGAAGCTGGGGTGTTGCTGGCAGGCACAGCCGTTGGAGTTGTGCTGGGGGTCACCATCGTTTGGGTGTTCGGGCCGGCACCGATTTGGCCAAGTTCTTGCTCCAAGGCACCCCGCATGTCGGCGAAGTCCGCAAAGGCCCTTCTTCGGAACAGGCTGTAGCCGGTCCACATCAAGTCGGCACAGATCTCCACTGGAACGCGGCCTGTTTGAGCTCCCAGTCCTGGCAGGGCAATGGAATTGATGCTGCCCGGCTGGCGTTCGTTTTGCATGTGGATGGCTTGGAACGCAGCGGCACAGGCCAAAGCAACGTTGAGGGTGTCGCTGATATCCTCGGAGGAACCGGCCATCGTTGGGGTGGAGATCAAGAATTTTGGCCGTCCCGCAGCAACCGGGACACAGGTGGCATGGCCGACCGGCATAAAGCCACCGTAACGATTGGCAATGGCTTTCTGCACAGCGGTTTCGATGGAGGGCCCCAGATGGTTCTTGATCACCAAGTCCAGACCTCCATCCATGGAACCCCGACTGTTGGTAGGGGTAACCCAGGCATCGACTTGTTGATCAAGCAGAGACCCCTCCACGATCTTCACCTCAGGGTTCTCCTCAAACGTGTCTCGCCAGGCTTTGACCATTTTGGAGTTGATGTCAACCAGATGAATGTTGATGTTCATGAGTGTTTGGATTGTGGAGATGATGTAAGTTTTGGGGGTTTGGGAATCTACGGGGTCAAACGTTCATATCTTATCAGAGGTTCACTGGTCGTGGCTGCAAGAGCCAAGGTCCTGGTGATGGGGTGGTCGGTGTGGTTGGCCTGCCCTGCTGTTCGGAAATGCTCAGGTCAACTTGGAGTCATGTTCTGGAGAGGGCACGCCCCCTCGAGCGTTCCCGGCCGCCGGGTGTGCCAGTTCGCGGTCGCGTGTTGCTCGTCGATTGGCCTAAGGTATCCTTTGATCAACACTTGTCTAGAATAAGTAGTTGCCAAAGGCCCTCAGGCAGCAAACTCCGCGAGGTAAGCGAGTTTTTGCTGGGTATCTGTATAGACCACATATTCGTCGTCGTCGAACTCAGACCCGCGGACGCCGTGGCAGCTGTCGTACCCGGTTGGGGGGCCGCTGAGGCCGTAGGTGATTTTGTGGTATTTCTTCATCTTGCCCAGGGCGACCTGGGCGATGGCCATCAGCTTGGTTTTGCGGCGGCCGGCGGTGGCGTAGAAAGCGCTTGTGCAGGCGGCATCGCCGAAGTAGATCCCATGGCCAAGCCATCCGGCGTCGGTCCGGTTGACGCCCATGCTGACGACGATTTTGGGCAAGAGGATGCCGCGAGAGAGAATCCCCACCCAGTTTTGGATGCGTGAGCCGTGAAAGAGGAGCCGCTGGTTGCTGATTTGATGAGTGAACTTGTCGTTTTCGCCCAAACGATCGAGTTGGTACAGTGAGACCAGGCGAAACTTCTTGGTTTTGACAAGACTCTTGATGAGGTATTGCTCAAGTTCTTGGTATTGCTCGGTCCCTGCGGGAACCGCGGTGATCTTGCATTTGAGGGCTTGGTATTCGTCCTGGACCTCAGCGGAGTGCAACAGATCGCCTTCTTCGCCGTTGACTTGCAGCATGTCCCGCATCAGTTGCAGGGTATTTTGCTTTTGTTCGAATTCGCTCAGTGAGTCCAACACAGCCGCTTGGACGGCCGCGCGGCTGCGACCCAGGCGGTGGGGGATTGCTGTGTAGAACTGACTGGAGTAATCCTCTAGGCGCTGTTGTTTATGGGGGACGCTCTTCTTTTGGAACAGCTCAAAGGCCTCTTGGAGGATTTCCTCACCACGCTCGATCTGCCCCAAGGTGAGAATTCCTAGGGGCGTCTCGATTCCTTGAGCGGTGATTTTGGCTTGCACGGTCGTCGTCAAGGCATTGGTCGCCTCATCATAGATGTAGCGGACCAACTGCTGCACGCCAGGCTCCAAGGAGATCGTCGGTGCCTTCTTGGTCGCCTTCTTCGTGGTGCTGTTCTTTTTGTCGGCGTCTTGAGCTGCCAGCTTTTCCAGCGTTTGAGCATCCACCTGGCCACTGGAAGTGCCCCGGGCCTTTTCTGAGCCGATGTTGCTGGAGGCCAGGCTGACTTCCCGATAACCTTTGCGTGCGCTGGTCTTCTGCGCGTACAGCGACGCGTAGGTTTCCTCCGCCTCCCCAAGGGTGGCCAGATACCGACACTCCTTTTGGCCGCTGTTGGGATCTCTCTCCAGATCGTCGGTTCGCCCGTAGTGGGTGTAAACGCGATACTTCTTTTGGGATGCGATTTTGCCGACGTGCAATTCCAGGGAATAGTACTTGTTATTATTGTTCTTGATATCCGTGACTTGCAGGACCGCTTTTTTGCGAATCTCGTAGTTGGTGGGAAAGGCTGGCGCCGCTGGGTCTCCCACCTTCCAGGATTTCACCTTGGCCATAGTAGCAACGACTCCATTTCAAAAGGGCTTACAAGCTTTCAGTGAACAACTGCGAAACGATTGAGGCAAAGACAACGAGGTGATTTCTTTAGGGTTGTTTGAGGGCAGCCAAGTCAATGTTTGGTTTTGGGGGATTGTGGTTGTTTATGATGGTTTGGTTGGTTGTTCAGCTGGAATGCTGAACGCCTGTTTGCATCCTCAGGATCACTGTCCTGTCTCGATTTCCCAGCCGGCGGCCGGTTCTCTCCGAGAGGCTCGGGAACGCCCCCGGCGAGGCCTTCCCGGAGTGTTGCTTTTCCTCAAGGTATTCTTTTTATTTTGCAAGTTCCTGCTGTTGTTGACTCCTGTTCTTCGGGACCAAGGTCCACGCTGCTTGAGAGTGAGACGCTTGAGGTCCGGTTGTATCGTCGTCTTAGGCAAGACGGATCACCCATTGGGTGTCAATGAGGTTGAGGTGCTCATGGGAGGGTATCCAGCGACGGCAGCTGGGTGGAGGTTGGCTTGATTCTGGGAGACAAGTGTGGGGCCTTGGGGCGTTGCCGGCAGAATTATCGGTTGACCAACCAAGCAAAAAGCCCTTAAGTTCTGCACCCTGCAAAACCGGTGGCCAAACGCGAAGGCGTGGCCTTGATTGTCGGCAGTCTTGTCTGGGGCGGTTCTTGAAGGGAGCGAGTTGGGGAGGACCCGAACTCTTCCCGTCGCGGGTCTCCTGTCATCAGCTGAGGAGGAACGAGGGAAATGGCCAGGAACCGAAATCTCGCTGTCACCAGTGCAGTGGTTATGGGCCTGCTGGCCGGGCGGTTGAGCCCTGCGGCTGCCCAACCGCTCGGTCCTGAGGATGCTCAGCAGCTCCAGCAGGCTCCCACCATGCGGTCGACCAAAGCGCCGGTTGGCCCGCAGATCTTCCGCCCGGCCAGTCCGCTGAAGATCGTCGCTCAGGTCAACAACCAGCGAGTTTCCAGAATTGAACTGGGCCAAGCTTGTTTGGAACAATTTGGCAATCAAGTATTGGAGACGGTGGTCAACCGCGCGTTGATTGTCCAGCGATGCCAACAGCTCGGCCTGGAGATCACCGACAAGGAAGTGCAGGAGGAGATCAAGGCCACCGCGGAGCGTTTTGGGATTCCGGTCAACCAGTGGTTGGCGATGCTGAAAAAGGAACGGGGGCTCAGCGCAAAGCGTTACGCTCAGGATATCGTGTGGCCGACTATTGCCCTTCAGAGGCTCGCGCAGGCCCAGCTGAAGGTCTCTGAGGAAGAGCTCTTTCAGGCTTTTGAGACCCAGTACGGTGCCGCCCGCAAGGTCCGGCTGATCCTTGTCGACGATCGCCAATTGGCCGAGGACATCCACCGTCAAGTGACCGCCGAGCCAGCGAAATTCCGGCTCTTGGCCAAGCATTCCCTCGATCCCAGCCGCTCCTTGGGCGGTTTGATCCAACCGGTGCGGCGTCATGTCGGCTATCGCAGTATCGAGGAACATGCCTTTGCTTTGCAGCCTGGGCAGATCTCGCCTGTGTTCTTGTTGGGCAGTGGGTCGGGCGGCTCGTCGTCTGAGTCCCAGGAGGTTTCGGCAGGCTCAGCCACCGATGCCAACCCGCCCAAGAAGCAGAAATGGGTCATCCTCAAGTGCGAAGATCACATTGCCCCAGCCAAGGTGCAACTCAAGGATGTCCGAGAGAAACTGATCTCCGGAATCCGCGAAACCAAACTTCGTCGCTACGGCCCCAAGATCTTTGTTCAGCTGAAAGAGTCAGCGAAAATTATCAATGTTTTCCGCAACCCAGAATTACAAGCGAAGCATCAAGGGATTGCCGCGATCGTCAATGGCCAAGCGATCACCATGGAGGAGTTGGCCGAAGAATGCATCCTCCGCAACGGTAAGGAGATTTTGGAAGGGCTTATTGGACGCAAGCTGTTGGAGCAGGAGCTGAAACGTCAAAATCTGCAGGTCACTCGAGCCGACCTCGATGAAGAACTCTCACGCTCAGCTTTACAGTTTGGCCATGAGACCAATGGAGTCCCCAACGTGCAGTCCTTTGTGGAGAAGGCGACTGCCGAGCGAAACATCTCCAAGGACTTCTTTATCAACGAAGTGATCTGGCCGGCGGCCGCGTTGAGGAAATTGGCTTTGCACACCGGGCAAGTCCAAGTCACCCGCGAGGATATTCAAAAGAGCATTGAGGCCAACTTCGGCGAGAAGGTCCAGGCTCGAGCCTGTGTGCTGCACAATGAACGCCGAGCCCGTGAGGTCTGGGAGAAGGCCAACGAGCTTCGATCCCTGCCTCAGTTCGAGGAGCTTGTACGCGAGTACTCAGTGGATCACTACAGCCGAGAGGTCGGCGGTCGGATCCCCCCGATCCATCGACACAGCGGTCGCAAGATGTTGGAGGAAGAGGCCTTCCGTCTCAAACCCGGTGAGATCTCCAGCATCCTGCAACTGGACGACAAATGGGTGATTCTCTTTTGCGAAGGCAGGACTCAACCGATCAACGTAGAGTACAAACTCATCGAAGAAGAAGTGCATCGCGACGTCTTAGAAAAGAAACTCCGCGTCGTGATGTCCCAAGAATACCAACGTCTCAAGGACTCGGCATTCATCGACAACTTTCTGGCCCAAACCACCCAACGCCCCAGCCGAAAAAGCCAGGTGCAGGGGCCGCAGTTGCCCTCGCCGATTCGTATGGGACGCCCACCTCAACGCTCGGGTCTGAAGCGATAGCAGCTCGATGGCCTGAGGAGAAGATTCGCCACCCAAGAGACTGCTTCACAAGAGCGACTCTTTTCGCCGAAAAAGCGATACTCCCGTGAATCCCGATCGACCGTGGGGAGTCCAACGTCGGGCGTTCCCCAAAAGCATTATCCAAGTCGTTGAAGTCAACGACGTTACCGGCAGCTGCAAAGACTCGCGGGGTGACCAACCCAGCACCGATGACCGTAGCCAACGGCAATCAGCCTGGGTTCTTTGGCGACTCGGGTTCGGGGTTCTCTTGCAGACCAAACGCCGGGTGCGTCACGACACCCACCGGCAGGTCACCTCTTACCGTTGAGGTGGATCGAGCTGCTGCCCTGATAGGAGCTTTTCGAGGTCTTGCTCAGTTTGCGCTTGGACCTCGGGGCTGCTGCCCACATGGGCCGACTGAATAGTTCCATCCTCACCAAGAATCAGCACCGCCGGCAAAGCTGTCACCCGATAGGCCGCGGCAGCTTTCCGGTTGCGATCGAGAACAACAGGGCCTGCGTAGCCGATCTTGCGTACGAACGCGCGGGCAGCTTGGGCATCGTCGCCGACATCGACTAAATACAACTCCACTCCGCGGTCTTTGTATTGGCCCGCCCAACCCACCAGTTCTGAGACTTGCTCTTTGGTGGGAGCCGCCCAAGTCGCAAAAAAGCAGACCAGCACAATGTTCTTATGTTTGCTGAGATCCCAGTTTCCACCATCGGCGAGCTTCACATCCACCGCCGGAGCTGGCTTGCCAAGCAGCTCAACGGTCCCACCTTGCGAGAGGGAGCAGTAAAGATCGAAAACCCTCCTTGAGTTCTCCGGAATCTCGGGACGGAAGAGGCTGTCGGGGTAGTCCTGCTGAGTCTCCCACTTGAGGTTGGCCACGATCGCAAGCATAAACTTCCGGTCCGGTGCGGGGAAAAACGTGAGCCTCGTGGTCTTTCGCACCAGCAGGGGGCTCTGGCCCGCGGCGATCCACAGTTCCAGCAGGTGTGCTTGGCTGTCGCCCCACCGCATCTGAAAGTGATGGGCCTTCCCGCCAGGAAGGTCTTCCTCACCGACGTATTTCACCTCCGAGGCCATCGCCATCAGGTATTTGTGAGGATCCTCCTGACAGAGGATATCCAGCCCGCTGTAACGGACGTTCACTTCCGTCAACGCGTCGCTCAGGAGGTGTTCCAGCTCACCGGGATTCTGCGAGTGCAGCTGATGGTCGCGGTCGGTCAAAACACGGGTGATCGTCCCCTCTTGGCCGAAGCACTTCAGGACCGCCTCAGACTTGGGAGAGGGTCCCACCGTCAGCAAAAATGGACCATTGTGCCGAGCAGTCAGTGAGAACCGATTGACCCCTTGGCGAGCATCGGGACCTTTCAGATCCCAATCCTGGGAGACCTCAACCCGAAAACTCGCTCGGGATTCGAGGAATCGCGCCATCCGGAGTGTGACAGCATCCAACTTCTTCAAGTCAGCACTGATCTCGATGCTGGCTGGATCTTGGGCCGCAACGATGCCTCCCGAGAAAATCCCCCAACATGCCACGATCACAATCCAAGCCTTCATCGATTTCCACTCCCATCTTGATTGATTCCCTGAAAAGTTCTCGATATGGTCCCCGAGAAACAACTGACTTGCGAAACAACTGACTTGCGGAACGACTGGGGACCCTTGGCTTCCGGTCAGCTTGTGGTAGCCCCTTTGGTCATCACGAACAAAAGCAGACGGTCGCCCTGGGGGTCAACAACGGATCGGAGGATCGATCTGGGGCTGTGTAGGTCTTGCCGGGCCATGAGTGTCTGACGATCCATTTCTGAAGGCTCCGCGTCGAGAAGGGTCACGGGGGACCAGATCCTTCTCGGAGAATCTTGAGCAGGACGATCCAGTTGAGTTGAAAGCCAGCGAAGCTTCGGGCGATTTCGCTTCGCCTCCGTGGTTTGGCTTGCCGAGCTCAGGCGTCCAAGAGCCAGTTCTCCCCACAGTCCGGCAACCCCTCCACGAGTTCTTTTCGAGGCATCGCTCCAGCGAAGGCAGAAGTTCAGCTCGGGGAAGGATTTAGCTTCTGGTACTCGTCCCTCGGGCTGCATAGCGGATCTTCTGGGCCAATTCTCCGATTTGGTAGAACACCGGGGAGTTCAAGGTCGAATCCCCGGCAACCATTTGGCCGACGAATTTGCCGGTCTCTTGGTACTGAGACATCAACTGATCTGCCGAGCGTGTCAACTGGCTGCCGTATCGGCCCTCGGCGGAGATCTGCCGAAAGGCTAGAGTCTCATGCCGCAGGTTTTGCAGACTGCCGATGGCACGGGCAACGTCGCGGTTTCTGGCGGAAATCGGCCTTAGCGAAGCCAGATAGCCATCGATCTTGGCAACCAACTGGTCTGCCAGCTCGACCGCCTCACGGTGTCGCGAGGAACGGGGTCTGGGGACTGGCTGGTAGGGCAGTTGCCCAAAGGCCGGTTGGTTGATCAACACAGGAGCATGGGTATCAACCAGGTGAGTCCTGCTGACCCCGAAGGAACGGGCGGTCTTTGTCAACTGTGCCTCGACTTGCCACCAGCCCCTTTGCAGTCGTCGATCAGCTTGATGAATATCTGCCGAGATATGATCGCCTTGCTTGACGATTGCCGTGATCGCCCGACGGGTGGCCGGGCGTCGCTGGCCCTGCCGAATCGCCAACGACAGCGATTCGATCTGCACAGCCAGCCCCTGAACGTCGCGGGAAAGGCTTGCGTAATAGGGATTGAGATTCTGATAGCTCCGCAGCCCATAAGCAAACCGACGGGTCGACTCCAGCAAAGTCGAGATCGACGCATTCTCAACAGGCGGCTGGACCGGCCGAGGCCGCGAGACGCCCGGGGCCGTTCGAGCAGCGGTCACCAGTTCGGAGATCTCGTGCAAGACCGCCTGAGATTGTGGAGAGACGCCCGGCAGACGCGAGAAAAGCCCCTCCAATTCCTGAAGCGATCTTTCTAAATTATCAAGAGTGATCTTCAACTGTTGGCCGGTGGTGTTGGGGTCACCGACCACCTGGCGATAGGATTGGGCAACGGCCAACAGCCCTCGGGCCGATTGAGTCAAACTTCGACCGAAGCGGGAGGAGCCCAGCTCTGTGCTCACGAGGTTGATGAACAAATCGGTCCTGTTGACCAGCTCGGTCGCGATCTGTGGTGCGGTCGAAGGCACTCGAAAAACAGGTCGGCTGGGAAGCAAGCTCGGCAGTTGGGTGATGCGATTGGCTCGTACAAAGCGTCTGAGGACTTCCCTTCGGCTGACCTGGCCTTGCTGGAATTGCACGATCCAGAACCGCAACTCATCAGGACGGGGGTCTCGTCCGAGAAAGGTCTGATAGATTCGCGTCACATAGACTCGAGGGTCGCGATGGGCTTGTCGGATGAAGTAATCCTCCGAGCCCAGAAGCACAATGTAGTTCTCAAGCGGTCCTGCCGTACGGTGCAAATTGGCGTGAACATTCAGCTCGGGTCCGCTAGGGGCGCGGTTGGCATGATCATCGAATAATCGGTGAAGGAACTTGCTCAGATCCGACCCGAAAGTTGGCCGACAGACCAAAAGCAGAACAGCCGCAAGGAAAACCGTTCCTCGGCAGCAGAACCTCAATGCTTGCATCGCAGGTCTCCCATCTTCAAGCGAAGAAGGAACGAGTGAAGAATTTTTCTACTCAGCCTCAGATCAGTACTCCATCCAGGGTGAGTGTCTGCCCTGGTTCGTGATGACCGCAGCCAGTGCAGCAGGCTCAGAAAGTAGCAGGCTCAGAAAGTGTAGCGAGCGGCCCCACCGGAAGCGGCGAATACTCGGTGGTTCCTCAAGTGTCGTCCCGCACAGGTCAGTTTCTGACGCTGACACCCAGAAGGGAGTCCTCCCTGGAAAGAAAGACGCCGCTGGTCGATCCCACGACCGGCGGCGTTTTGCTGCGTGGTGGCCATGGACACGGATTGTTGTGCTGCAGGTGCTCCCGGCTTGTTCTCCCGGCTTGTGCTCCCGGCTTGTTCTCCCGGCGATGTCGTCGGCGAGCCGCGTGGGTGTCCGGTTGTCATGGCGCTGGCAGCCGGAGGGGATGCCATGCAAAGCCCTGACCGATTCGCAACACACCGGGAGAGCGAAGCAGGATCGAGCGGTCTCACCCCTGGCTACCTTGAGGGGTGAGATCGCTGGTCTCGGTAAGAGTGTCTGACAGCACGCCTGGAGTCGACGCACTTGATTTTCCAAGAGCGAGACGGTGGCAAACCTCCGAGCTGGGAATCGCCAAGAGCACCTGAGACAGAGATGACCGGCTGACTCGACAAGAGGAGTGCGGCAGTCAGGCTGCCTTGCGGATGAAGCCGATGAGAACAAGCAACAGGACTGCTCCCAGGGTCCCGCCGATGATCTCGTTGAGCAGCGGGGAGTTGAGCAGATTGAGGTTGCCAAAGAGCGCCGCAAAGAGCAGTGCCCCAACCAGGCCAACAACGATATTGCCAACGAGTCCAAACCCGTGCCCACGCACGATTTGTCCAGCGAGGAACCCTGCAATTGCCCCGATGAGCAGGGCCACCAACAGGCCCGTGATGTCCATGGCTTTCCCCCAATGTGACTGCCTAGATACGCTCCGCCGTCCCCGAGGCTGAGGCGGATCTTATTCCTTGAATCCAAGACCAGATTTCACCGAGTCCATCACATCCTTGACCTTCTCATCGAGCTTTGCCTCTTCGACCTCGCCTTGCAAATACTCCTTGAGGGCAACCAGTTTCTCTTTGATCTTGCTCAACGCATTGCTGACGGATTCTGGGAGCTTGATGTCGGCCGCCTTATCCTCGATGGATTGGATCAGCTCGGTCACCGCGGTTTTCAGCTTCTCGGGTGTCTTCTTGAGACCCTCAAGGTTCCCGAATTTCTCCTTCAACGGATTCAAGTACTCTTTGGCCTTGTCACTCAGATCAGCAGCGATCTGTTGTCCTTCCTTCACCATCTCCTGGGCGCCTTTGCTGACCTTCTCGGCCGCCTGATTGGCAGCATCCTTCACGTCCTCAGCGACTTTTTCGCCACCTTTTCCACCACACCCGGTGGGAAGCACAAGTAGCACGGCAACCAGTCCCCAAAAAGCAAATGACATCATCGCATGGACGCTCATGGCGTACCGTCTCCTCGAGAATCTTCGAACTTTTCGCCTGGTGTTACTGATTCCCTGAAAGGTTTTCGACGAGGCTGGCGTGTCTCGTCCGGCAATCCTGGCTTCCGGTGGGGCCTCTGGCTCCACTGCCTGAGCTAGCTCCACTGCCTGAGCTAGCTCCACTGCCTCCGGCGATCACCAACAAGGGCAGGCGGTCGCCCTGGGTCGAAAACTCTTCTGAGGTTCAGTAGAAAACGCAAATTGCAGTGAGATGTGTTCACAGAACCACAAGTGGTTCGACAAAAGGACGTTAAGATATGGTCCCGTTTGAGCAGTAGGCGGCATGCCGATGGCATTGACGTTTGCCAACCTTGGCCAACGGAGTACATCGCAAGGGTCATAGGTTTGCAAGCATTGCCGAGCGATGACCCTCTTGTGATAGCGATCTGTAAACCCGCTGACAAGTCTTCGGTTCCGAGAACCCCCTCGAAATCCCTGCTGTGATCGCTGTTGGTTGTTCAAAGGGATCCTGGAGCAGACGCCCGCACATCCCCAACGGTGGTCGGCAGAGTGTTGGCCCCGCTTGCCAGAATTCCTTTCTAAGACGTGATACACCTCGCAGGCGGTTCGCGATGAGCAAGGTAGGGCGTACTGCATCCAGAGACTCCAACCAAGGGAGAGCTTCTCCCCCACCTAAAAGGCAAAGACGGGCATTGAGTTTCAATACGTGCAAGACGGTTCCCCAGCAAGATGGCACTTCTTGCAGACTGATCTCGGATCGGTCCTGTTTCAAGCGAGCAGCGAGGGAGTGTTCATCGAGTTGGTCGGCCCCAACAACGAAGGCCGTGCCCAAGAAACCATTGCTGGGAATGTGAGCGACACCTTTTGCATTGCAACACGACCTATTCCTGAGCCCACGTCGCTGCAGTTGCGTTGCAGCGGCTGGGGCATGTTTGCGCGGGGCCGGCGCTGCCTAAGACTCAAGGATCTCGTGAGCGAGAGTTTGCGAGATCGCTGTCAGAATGATGTGGAAACAATAGGGGAAGTCGGGTTGGGGGGGGCAATTGAAGGCCAAACCCAATCACCCTCGAGAACCGGAGCTGCCAAGGCAGAGAGGCTCCCGTCATGCCAAGCCTGACGGTTGAGAACTATGTCAAGACGATCTACCTGCTCGGCGCACGAGATGCCAAACCAGCCACCACCGGCCAGTTGGCCGAGGCGTTGGATGTCTCGCCCGGCACAGTCACCAGTATGCTCAAGACGCTCAGCCAGAGCGGCTTGGCCACGTATACTCGCTACGAAGGTGTGCACTTGACCGAGGCCGGAGCAGCCCTGGCCTTACGCATCATTCGCCGACACCGTCTGATTGAGCTTTTTTTGGTCAAGACCCTTGGTCTTTCTTGGGATGAAGTCCACGAGGAAGCCGAGAACATGGAGCATGCCGTCAGCGATCGGCTGATCGACCGCATCGACGAGCACCTGAGGTTCCCCACCTGTGATCCCCATGGAGACCCCATCCCCACCGCCGATGGGCAGTTACCGCCCGGGCCAACGCGAACGCTGGCCGAATGCCAGCCGGGGACAGCGTTTCGGTTGGCCCGAGTGATGGATCAGTCTCCTGAGTTCTTACGGTTTCTCACCGACAACAGGTTGTCTCTGGGCGTCGTCGGCCAGGTCGCCGCCAATCTCGCTCAGGCGGATCTTGTCTCCATCGAGCTCGACGGCTTCCCAATGACCCTTGGCCGCCAGGCCGCTCAAAAACTCCTGGTGGAAGAACCCTGATGGAAGAACCTGGACGAAAAAACCTGGATGGCAGCGGCGAGCTGATGAATACGATGAAGCTCGTTTCCGAAGGCATCGGTCGTACCCAGCCTTCCCTGCCAGAACTCCAGAGCAGGATGGCTTGCCATGACCGGTTGCCATTGAGAGCCGCTGTCCCACGGTCGAGACTGATTGGCTGAAAGCCTTACCCATCGTAGCCTAGGGCGATGCCCTAGGTATTCTGGTCAGGGGGTTTTCGATTGGTGCGGCTGTCAATCAGCAGGGCCGTTTTGGGGCGATGCATCAAAAAGCGGGGGGTAGCCCAGGGCCCGCCGGACAACGGTCAACTGGCCGGCATGCATACATTCGTGCCAACTGGCGGTGCTAAAGACACTGGCAAAATCCGGAAGAAAGGCCGGGCTGCCCGCCGGCGTCGGCTGGCGAAGCTGTTGCTCGGTGAAATCCGCCAGCGACTGCAGCAAGGCCGCTCGTCGCTCTCGCATGTAGGCCAATACTTGCTCAGCTGGCGGGTAGTCGCTCGGGTCGCCGGTCGGCTGGCTGCCGGGGCCGAACTTCTCTTGATACTCCGGTTGCAAGCAATACCGCTGCGTGGCAACCATCTTCAGAAAAAAGTTGTCGCTGGTGCCCAAATGTCCAGCAAACCACAACGCATGGTTGGCCTGAGGGTGGACTTGATGGACCCATTGTTGGGGGGTCCGAAAGTCAGCCAGCAGCTGCTCGCTAAAGGCCCGAGTGTTGACCAGCGAATCGTGGAGGTGTCGTTTCAAATCCATCGGGTCAGCAGGCGACATATCCAAGGCAGTCGTTCGGCTTTTGCGGGTTCGGCTTGACGGCAAATCTTGGATCCCATTGAGGTGCAGAAAAATCCTACCTCGTTTGGCCCCATGGAAAAGCTGCCAAGTCAATGGCTTTTTTAGGAAATTACGCGTTTTGGATCTGCAAGACTCTTTCCTCAAGCAGGAAGGACCCGGCAGACCCACGGCAGGAAAGTATAGAAACACACGCCCGGCGGAGAAGCTCAGCCCAGAAACCACAACCGACCACCCCCTCGACCAACCCCAGCCAAGCCACCCAGGGCACTGGTCCAGGCCACCTCCACACAGCCTTCGTCTCCCAGGACCAGCCTCTGAGGGAATGGGAGAGTCCACCTTGGGAATGCCTGGGAGTAACTTCTGGTCGGGAAGGACACTCCCTCAGCTCCCAAGAACTCCCCAAAGGCTTTTCCCAGACTATGCTGGCCGGGTGTGGCTGGCCGGGTGTGGCTGGGGGTGAGTTCCGCCTCAGCCAGGACGATGGTTGTATCGGATTGCCAAGTGAGGGCCTGGCTGGCAAGCTTGTTCCTCACCAGAAGCCTGAGAGACCTGAAGCCTGAGAGACCTGAAGCCTGGGATCCCTGAGGCCTGAGGTGCCTGAAGCTTGGCAGGCCAAGCGGCGGCCCTGGTAGGCAGTTGGGACCCAGGTCAGCAGCAAGCGTGCTCGGAGTTACGCTTGGGTCGGAACCATCGATTTCTCTGAAGAGTCAACATGCCATTAACTCACCCAGCGTTGCATTTTAGCCACGCGATGCCCTTTGGCGCGATCCTCCGCGATGAGGGCGTTCAGTTCTCCATCTACAGCCGTCACGCCACCTCAGTCCGTGTGTTGCTATACAATCGCATCACCGACCGCGACCCTACCGAGACCATCGAACTGAACTCCCAGACCGACCGTTGGGGCGATGTCTGGAGCGTTTTTCTGCCGGGAATCGGAGCAGGCCAGCTATATCATCTGCAAGCCGATGGACCCTTCGACCCAGCCCAGGGACACCGCTTCAACCCCAATTTGCGATTGATCGACCCCTGGGCCAAAGCCCTGGCAGGCGATTTTCAAAGCGGCAACGACGGCATCATTCGCCCCCCACGGTGTGTGGTCATCGACGACGACCACTTCGACTGGCAGGGCGACCGCCACCTCCGCAGACCCCTGGATGAGACCATCATCTACGAGATGCACGTCCGTGGATTCACCCGTCACCGGAGCTCGGGCATTGACCAGCCCGGGACCTACTTGGGTGTGATCGAGAAAATCCCCTACCTGCAATCGCTGGGCATCACCGCGGTCGAGCTGATGCCGGTGCATGAGTTCCCCATCAACGCCCCCGATGGCCGCCGTGAAGAACGCCCCAATTACTGGGGCTACGACCCGATGGCCTTTTTTAGCCCGCATCGAGGATTTGCTTACGACAACAACCCAGGCGCTCAGGTGACCGAGTTCAAGCAGATGGTCAAGGCCCTTCATCAGGCCGGCATCGAAGTCTTGCTCGATGTTGTGTTCAACCACACCTGTGAGGGAAACGAACTTGGGCCTACCCTCTCCTTCAAAGGCTTGGAGAATCGCACTTATTATATTCTGACCGATGACAATCGGGCTTACAAAAACTACTCAGGCTGCGGGAACACAATCAACGGCAACCACCCGGTTGTCCGTGACCTGATTTTAGACTGCTTGCGTCATTGGGTGCTCAACTACCACGTCGACGGTTTTCGCTTTGATCTGGCCAGCATCTTGGCCCGGGGTCGACGCGGAGAAATGCTTCCCTTTCCACCGATTATCGAACGGATCGCCGAGGACCCTGTCTTGGCCGACACCAAGATCATCGCCGAGGCCTGGGATGCCGCCGGAGCCTATCAGGTCGGCAGCTTCCCCGGTGGTCGCTGGGCCGAGTGGAACGGGCGTTATCGGGACGATGTCCGCCGCTATTGGCGAGGGGATCCGCACTTGGCCGGAGCAATGGCCACACGGCTGACCGGCTCCAGCGATCTCTATCAACATAGCGGTCGCAGGCCCTTTCACAGTATCAACTTCATCACGGCCCATGATGGTTTTTCGATGAATGATCTGGTCAGCTACAATGAGAAACACAATCTGGCCAATGGCGAAGATAACCGAGACGGGGAAAATAACAACAACAGCTATAACTACGGGGTCGAGGGACCGACAAGCATCAAAGGGATCGAACGGATTCGCATGCGGCAGATCAAAAACATGCAGGCGACCTTATTATTGAGCCTGGGCGTGCCGATGGTCCTCTCCGGCGATGAGATTCGCCGAACCCAGCAAGGCAACAACAACGCCTACTGCCAAGATAATATCATCAGTTGGTTCAACTGGCGGCTGACCGAAAAGTATTCCGAACTGGGACGGTTTATCCGTGTGTTAATGAACTTTCGACGGAACCAACCGACCGTCCGCCGCAAGAACTTCAAGAAAGGACAGCCGCCTTATGAGGGAGCCCTGCCTGATGCCAGTTGGTTCAACCCCGAGGGCGAGCCCATGTATTGGGATACCCACGATAGCTCCTTGGTCGCCCTGCTCGGCGGAGCTGTTGCAGAAAACAGCGAAGAGGAACAAGGCGTCGACGTGCTGTTGTTGCTGCACCCCGGTGCCGACGAACGGGAATTCGTCATCCCCAGCATCGTTGGCAACCGCCCCTGGAGGCTGTTTATCAACACCGCCGCTGCATCCCCCAACGATATTTATCCCCGTCTCAACGGCCCCACTCCACCAGCCAGCGGCCGGATCACCCTACCAGGCCGATCCCTGCTGGGTTACGTCTCTCCACCTGTGGTCCCTCAGCCAACCGATGTGTTGCTGTAACCGCCAAGAAGCCCCACAGCGATGACCAAACTCCGCTGCATTCAACGCAACAACCTGTCTCCTCTCAGGACGACCAGCCTGAACTCAGCACAACCGGACTCCGGCTGGCTGAGTCGAGGCTTGCTGAACCTCCCGCTGCTGGCCCTGCTCTTGCTAGCCTGCAACTGGCTCGCTGTTGCAGCAGCTCTCGCTGGTGAGAACTCTTCACCAGATCAAGTCCGCACTTTAGCAAAAGAGCTGCAGGCCCTTGCCACAAGCAGGGACGACTTCTTCGTCACCCAGGATCAACGGGTCGCCGCGGTCAGCAACGACATCAAACGCCGCCGAGCCGCAGCAAATGCCCAAGATCGACAAGCTTGGGCCCAGATCCAGTCTCTGGAAGATTGGCAGCGATTTCTCGCCCCGCGGTTGGCCGCTTTCAAGAATTCCCTCGGGACTTTTCCAGACCCTCCTGAAAACCTCTTGGTGAAGAAAACCGGAACCCTGCAAGGCGACGGTTACCGAGTTGAAAAGCTCCTCTTTCAAAGCCGCGTCGGTCAGTGGGTGCCCGGCCATCTCTATGTGCCCGCCGCCGACGCGAAAACTCCCCGCACAAGACCAGGCATCTTGATCGCGCATTCACACCATCGGGATAAACTTCAGGGCGAACTCCAAGATATGGGAATGACCTGGGCCCGAGGAGGATGCATCGTGCTGGTCATCGACCAAGTTGGCTATGGCGAACGACGAGCCCATCCCTTTGACGGCCCTGAAGATTACCCCCAAGAATATCGATACTGGAGACAAGATTACTACTATCGTTATGATAGTGGTATTCAGTTGCAATTAATCGGGGATAGCTTGATGGGCTGGATGGTCTGGGATCTCCGCCGAGGCATCGACTTGTTGTCCGCCCGTGGTGATGTGGACCCAGACAAGATCATCCTCTTGGGGTCAGTCGCCGGGGGCGGCGATCCGGCCGCGGCGACCGCTGCGTTGGATGAACGGGTGGACGCTTGTGTCCCCTTGAATTTCGGTGGCCCTCAGCCGGAGACACAGTACCCATTGCCCGAAAAAGCCGAGGTGTCCTTCGATTACCTGGGCGGATCCTACTGGGATAGTACCCGAGGGCTGAGGTTGTCAGGATCCCAGGGCTTTTTTCATTGGGTGATTGTCGGCTCGATCGCACCACGGCGTTTGATTTATGCCCATGAGTTTGCCTGGGACCAACAACGGGATCCCGTCTGGAAACGCCTGCAAACGATCTACGGCCAGTTCTACCACGCCCCTGAGAGTATCGCCTTCGCCTTCGGAAAAGGCAGCGTCCGCGGACGTCCTCCCACATCCACTCACTGCACGAATATCGGGGCCTACCACCGCCAGCAAATCCATCCACAGTTTCGGCGGTGGTTTGACCTGCAAGTCACCTCCCAAGATGAATTCCGCCACAGGCGAGATTCCAACGAGCTGATCTGTCTGACCCCTCACGCCCGGCGTCTGCTGCGTCCACACAGCCTGCTGCAATTGACCCGCGACCTTGGACGAAAACGCGCCCAGGTCGTCTGGAAACAACTCCAAGGGATGTCCCCAGACAAACGAGTGAAACTATTGCAGGAAAAGTGGAGGAAGTTGCTCGGGACAACAACCCATCCCTCTGCCCCCAAGGTGCACCAGAGCGTCGACCCGATCGTGTTGAACAACTCAGTGGAGGTTACCCCAATCGAACTGAGCGTTCAGCCTGGCATCAGCGTGCCGCTGTTGGTCTTCTCGCCACGAAGCGGTCACCCAACTCCGTCGCAGCGATCTCCGGTGGTCGTCGCGGTAGCTCAGGGAGGCCGTGTGGGCCTGTTGCAACATCGCAGCGAACAAATTGCGCAGTTGCTCTCCAGCGGCGTGATGGTGTGTGTGGCCGAAGTTCGCAATACCGGCAGCACCAAGTCAAAAGTCGGGCGTTGGCGTACAAGCGGGGATACCAATCGCTCGGTCAACTTGCAGCTCTTCGGCGAGACGGTGCTTGGCGGGCAGTTGGCCGACCTCCGCAGCATCTTGGCTTATCTGCGGACTCGTGCTGACGTTGACCCAGGCCGGCTGGCCATTTGGGGAGACTCCTTCGTCCAACCCAATCCGCCCGAGATCAACTTGAACGTTCCCCACGGCGTCAGCGGTCGTCCACCAACCAGTGAACCGGTCGGCGGATTACTGGCTCTCTTGGCAGCCCTGTACGAAACTCAACCCGACACACACAGCTCGCAAGCCTCGACTGATTCTCTGAAAAGTCTTCAACGAAGCGGGGGATTTGGTCCGGCAATCCGGGCTTCCGTTGGTCGCCCTGGGTCGAAGACTGATCTGAGGCTCAGTAAGATCCAAGCAGTGTGCATCAGTGGCGGTTTGACGCAGTACCAAGACGTGCTCGCCGATCCCCATGTGCTGATCCCTCACGATGCCGCCGTGCCAGGGGCGATCGCTGCTGGCGATTTGCCAGCCTTGGCCCTGGTCGCCGGGTGTCCGGTTCACCTGGCGGGAATGGTCGACGGCTCCAATCGCTCTCTTTCGGCAGAACAGGTCCAAAAGTTGTGCAGCATGGTCGGCCTTCCCCAAAAGCATCTGTCCTTTTCGGATCAGCGCGTCAGACCGGCTCACTGGCTGACGCAACAGCTGGCCCCGCAGAAGAGGAGCACCCGATGAGCCGGCCAAGTCGCCCCCGATGCCCGGATCGCCTTGCTGCGGCAGGGTGCTGGGGTGAGGATGACAACCTTGGAAGAGTTGTCGTTGAAGTTTGCCAGTGAGATCTCTGGTCGCTTTTTGGAGAAGCCGATGAATTCCCGATCCCGAGTTGGCGTGAGTGCATCCCTATCGTGTTGGTCTTTGGTATGTTGCTTTCTCGCGTGGTGCCTTCTTGCAACGATGTGGGCGGAGCACTGCTGCCAGGCTGCCGATCGGCCCAACATCCTATTCATCCTCACCGATGACCAACGCTGGGATCAACTCAGCTGCGAAGGACATCCGTTCCTCAGAACGCCTCATATCGATCGGCTCGCCGATGAGGGAGCTCGGTTTGCCAATATGTTTGTCACCACCAGTCTGTGCTCACCCAGCAGGGCGTCGTATCTGTCCGGGCTGTATGCCAACAGGCATGGCGTGGTGAACAACTTTACGGATTACCCAAAGGACTTGGACAGCTTCCCTCGTCGGCTCCAGCAGGCTGGCTATCACACCGCTTATGTGGGCAAGTGGCATATGGGCGAGGCCGACGACAGCATGCGGCCGGGCTTTGATCACTGGGTCAGCCACAAAGGTCAAGGAAAATACAGCGACACCGAGTTCAACATCAACGGGACGCGGAAGGTCGTTGCAGGTTATTACACCACCGGTGTGACGGACCTGGCCATCGAGTGGCTCCAATCCGATCACAAGGGCCGTCCGTTTCTGCTGATCTTAGGGCACAAAGCTCCGCATACGCCTTTCACTCCCGAAGCGAAGTACCAGCAGCTTTATGATCATATCAACATTGGTTATCCCCGCAGTGCCTTTCAGCTGGCCGGCAAGCCCCAATGGGTCAAGCAGCGGCTGGATACCTGGCATGGAATCTACGGGCCGATCTACGGTTACCGCAAAGACTTTCCGGACCGCTCTGCTGCCAGCGTGCTGGATTTTGACCGTTTCGTCCGTGGTTACACAGCCACCATCAAGAGCGTCGACGATAGCGTCGGCCGAATCTATCAAGCGTTGGCTCAGTCCGGCCAACTCGATCAAACGGTCATCATCTTCGCCGGCGACAACGGAATGTTCCTCGGCGAACATGGGATGACCGATAAACGGACCATGCATGAACCCAGCATCCGCGTCCCGCTGATCGTGCGTTACTCCAAGCTAATTCGCCCCGGCACCGTGATCAACCAACAAGTGCTCAACATCGATGTGGCTCCCAGCATCGTGGAGCTTGCCTCAGCAAAACCCTTAAAAAATATCCATGGTCACTCTTGGGTGCGGCTGCTGACCGGCCAGACCGAAGGGTGGCGCAAGAGTTGGTACTACGAGTACAACTACGAAAAACAGTTTCCTTATACGCCGAATGTACGCGGGGTGCGTACCGACGAGTGGAAATACGTTCGCTACCCCCATGGCGACGGCAAGCCCGACCGGCACAAGGCAGAACTCTACCACCTGCCCAGCGACCCCGGGGAGCTCGTCAACCTGATCGACGACCCTCGCTACGCCGAGAAAGCCAAGCGGTTGCGAGCCGAACTCGATCGCTTGATCCAGGAAACCGGGGGGCAAAGTTACAAAAAGATGCCCATCGACGAAGGCATCAAAACCGCCCTGCCCGACGAGAAAATCCGTTAAAACGCCCGGCCGAATCGAACTCTCGGCCTCGACTCTCCCAGATTGTGGCAGAGGCCCAACCCCTGCGACCTCGAGAAAAAGGAACGCAACAAGATCTCGGTGGGCCGGTCCCCATCTGGGACAGTCCAACGACTGAGGTTGAGGAAGATCTTGGCTCGTCCGGCACAGCCGAAAGGCTGCCCAATCACCGGGGAGTTCCGGCTGCTCAGGTGTTTTGGCCGACTAAGAATCTTCCAGAGGCAGCAGTAGGGTGTGGCAACACCTCTCGGGCCGCTACTGTGGCAGGTTTTCAAGCGCTCAATGACAGATGGTCCCGGAATCGGTGGTCAACTCGCAGCCGGGGAGAAGTTTCGCGAGTCGCCCGATTTCTTCTTCGGTCAGGTTGAGATGCCTGACAATCAGCTTCCGAAGTGCCGGATGCCCGGCGAGATGCTGGAGCCCAGCAAACGTGACGGCCGTCCCATCAACGGCCAGTTCCGTCAGCGGCATCTCGCCCAGAAGCGGCATCGCCCGATCGGTGATCCCACAGCGGCTGAGGTAGAGTTGACTGAGTTGGGGATGTCGTTTCAGGGTGACCAAGCCGTCGTCGGTGACAAGCGTATCGACGAGGTTCAGGTAAACCAGCTTGGGCAAATCCTTCAGCCGAGCCACGCCGGGATCACCAATGGTCGTGCCCGAAAGGTTGAGCATATCCAGTTGGGAGAGTCCCTGAAAACGTTGCAGGTCAGCGTTGCTGAGCACGCGACTTCCCTCCAAAGAGATCCAGCTGAGTTCGATTTCCTCATCGGGCAAGTCCGAAAGCCTGTCGATATCCATGCCGCTGCCCCGCCCCTCAGCCAATGCGATCTTGCCGCCCAATCCGAGAACCCACTTGGCCAATTCATGCTGAGAGTCTCTTGTTGGTTGAGAATCTTGAGGCGGTCCGGCATCAGTCAGCCGACGGGCGTCTGCCCAGCGTGGTGTCTCCCGCGTTGGCGAAGAGTCCAGCGGAGAGCCGTTTTTTCGGCTGGCCACCGACTTTGTCACTGAAGGCCAAGAGGTGATCGCCCCAAGCCGGTCGCTCAGGTCACTCAGGCCGGTCGCTGCAAAGATGCCAAGTGCCACGGCCGTCAGCAGCACAGCGAGACTCGTCCCGAGGGCCGCCCAGCGGAAGATGGCCGACCGGGGTGGGGCGTTGGTCAATCGACTGACCAATGCCTCGGGCGTCGGTGGGGCGTTGGCCGCACCAGCATGTTGGAGAGAAGCTAAGCATTGCTCAAGACAACGGCCTAGCTCGGCTGCCGATGGAAACCGAGAGGCGGGATCCTTCACGAGAAGTCGGTTGACGATGGCCTCAAGCCAAGCAGGAATCGCCGGGTTGGTAGCTCGAATCGAGCCAGGGGTGGCCCAGCACACCTGCGCCAGGACAGCAACGGTCGAATCAGCCAGAAAAGGTGGGGCTCCTGTGCACATGGCGTACATCACGCAGCCGAGGCTAAACAGATCGGAGCGATGATCGACCTCTTGCCCACGGACCTGCTCGGGCGACATATACAAAGGGGTGCCAGAGACTTCACCGCTCTGGGTGATCCGTACGTCGTCGACCGCCCTGGCAAGCCCAAAATCGGTGATCTTGGCACATTGCAGGCCTTGTTCCAGCAAGATGTTGGCCGGTTTGATATCGCGATGAACCAGACCTTGGCGATGGGCCGCTGCCAGCCCTGCGGCCACTTGGGCTGCGATACGCACGATCTCCAGGACTTCCAGAGCGCCTTGAGTCTCAAGATGCTCTTGCAGTGATGGGCCGTCGACCAACTCCATCACCAGAAACGGTGTGGCCTTGTCTTCCCCTACGGCATGAATCGAGGCCACATGGGGATGGTTGACCGCAGCGGCTGCCCGCGCTTCTCTGAGAAACCGCTGCCGGGCGCAAAGCTTAGCGGCGAAGTGGGGTGCCAAGATCTTCGTGGCGACCAGGCGATCGAGATGAGGATCGTAGGCCTCAAAAACCATCCCCATGCCGCCCTGCCCCAGCAGTCTGCGAAGTTCGAACTGCCCAAGTCGACGGGGTTTCTCCCACTCGGTCTGGAGTGTTGGATCTTTGCCTTCCGCGACGGAGGAGGCCTGAGAATCATCGGCGGTCTCGCCGATACTATTTGTCAGATCCCAACAAACAACTGGGCGGTCCAGAACGCTTAGGGGATTTTCGTGCGCCTGCAGCAGACGCTCGATGCGGCTCCGCAAGGGACCGTCCCGCCCGCAAACCTCGTCAAGAAAGGCGGACCGGTCCGCAGTGGCATCCAGTTCAATCGCCTGAGCGAAGATCTCTCGTTCGTTCACCAGCGAACCTTTCCCACGGAAATGCAAGAAGGGATGTCAGCTCAAGGGGGCAAGCGACAGACCTGCAGCGTATGTGCTGACAAGAGGAAAGGGGCAAATCACAGGTTTTAACTTATCAGGCCACCATTCTGGTTGCAACAACGTCTTGGTGTTTTCTCCGGTGGTATGAGTGTCAGGAAAATGGCTGGGCCTTGTAGCCGAGTTGGGGCACGATCCTCGGCGAACTGCCGAGGCCAGTCGGTTGGTGGCTCCGGTGAACCTTCGGCTGGACTGTGCTTCTGGGCGGATGCTCTTGGTCCGGAACCGGCGGGTTGACGCCCCGCCGGTCGCCGCTTTCGGGCTCGGCGCCCACTTGCTGATTCTCACGCCCGGCCTAGGGCACCTCTGGAGAGGCCGTCCTCAGACGTACTCAGGGGAGAAACTCAAAGTCGTCTGCGTGGAGATCCTCAAACAAAGTCTCCAACAGCCGGAGGCTCGTTCGGGATCCCAGCTGGAAGACCGTATCCCGACCGTCCTGAATCACGAGATCCCGGAGAGCCTCAAAGTCCAGAGATTCTCCTGACGATTCGATCACGATCAGGTCTTCTCCGGGGGTGAACTGATCCAGCGTATCGTGATTTTCTCCCACAACGAATCGTTCATGTTGGCCCAATGAGGCAAAGTAGTTATCCCGGCCGGGACCACCTTGATAAGATGTGCTTGAGAGATCGGAAGCGACAATCGTGTCCTTCCCACGGCCGGCATTCACCTCTCGAATCTTGACTAAGAACGTGTCGCTGAAGTCCAGCAGGTTGCCGTCTCTTGAGTCGCGGATGACCGTCTCTCCCTCCGGGGCCCCAACGA
>CAZYKP010000042.1:55093-67506 GCA_964648025.1 uncultured Pirellulales bacterium
GCAACAGATCCGCTTGGCTTCCACCACGGTATGTCCCGTTTGAGAGGTTGGAGGCGATAATCGTGTCCTTACCGCGGCCGGCATTCACCTCTCGAATCTTGACTAAGAACGTGTCGCTGAAGTTCAGTAGGTTGCCGTCTCTTGAGTCGCGGATGACCGTCTCTCCCTCCGGGGCCCCAACGAATCCGTCCACACCGCCTTGATAGCCGTCAACACCGATGACCGTGCCGGCCGTCTCGGCCAAGGCCACCACGTTGGCAGCCGGATCGGTCTGCACGAAGGTATCAAATCCATTGTCCGATCCCGAATAGAGCCAGGTCACGTCCCTGGTTCCGGCCTGCAACAGATCCGCTTGGCTTCCACCACGGTATGTCCCGTTTGAGAGGTTGGAGGCAATAATCGTGTCCTTACCACGGCCGCCATTGACCTCAGCAATTCCTTCTAAGATAGTCTGGCTGAAATCCAAGAGATGGCCGGCGCTGGCGTCTTGGATGATGGTATCCTGCGAGGAATGGCCCTGAAATGCCTCAACATCGTTTTGGTAACCGTTCACTCCGATGATGACGCCGGTTGTGACAGCAACCACCGTGTCGAATCCCGATCCACCCTCCAGGGTGTTCATACCGTTGGTTCGCCGATCGAAGAGAAAGAAATCGTCTCCCTCGCCTCCTCGGAGTACGTCCGCTCCCTCACGGCCCAAAAGAATGTCGTTGCCACCGTTTCCGAGGAGCGTGTCCTTGCCTCGGAAGCCGACGATCAGATCATCGCCTTCGGTGCCGATCAACGTCTCGCTGGTTTGCGTCCCAAGAATTAGCTCCTGGTAGGTTCCCACGAACTCGCCGTGGTGCAACTCCTTGACAAAAGCGGTGTAACCAACCAAGCCCGAGAGTCCCAGCGACGGCACCTCAAAGGGAACGTTGAAGCCCCCAGCGTCCAGGTGAGCTTGGTAGGCGTCCAACTCGGCTTCGACCTCCGGCTGCAACGCCAGGTTGAGCGGCAGCGGGATCACCAGCGGCAGAACCTCTCCGGCCAGAATGTCCAGCTCGACGTTCTCGATCGCCTGCAGCCGGATCGTTCCATGGGGATTCTCGATCGATGCGGAAACCGGTTGAGGATCGCGATTGCGAACGAAGAACTCCAAATGGGTGTGCTCAGCCTGATAGTCAAGGCTCACTTCTCCTTGCGCGGGTCGGGATGGTCCCACTTCTTGGAGCAGGCCCGCGTCGGCCTCATTTGTCAGCTGAGCGATCTGATCGGCAAATTGTGGGAGGTCCAACTGAAGATCCTGCAGCTGTTGCCCGTTGGTGACATTCCTTTGCCGATCGTAGATCAGGACGTTGGTCTCAGGATCTGTGTCCGGCTGCAAAGGATCTCCGGCGGCGGTAACCAGAATCTCATCGATCGCTCCCGGTCCCTGGCCGCTGTTGGACTCGGTGATCGCGACGAGATCTTCGCCGGTCTGCAGGTCAACACTCAGTTCGCTGCCGGTTGGGGATTCGACCCCTTGACGGGCGATGAGGACACGATCCGAGCCGGCGCCTCCGGTGATTTGTGTGATGGGGGATTGATGGTAGGTGACGTTGTGTTCCTGGCGAACGACCGTATTGCCGGTGTCGTCACCTTCGACGACGGTGGTCAGCTGGCCGGCGAATTCCACATTGTCGATGAGGGTTATCGACCTCCCGCCTTGAAGGCGATGCACTTCGGTGTAATCACCTGTGATGGTCCCACCACCAATCCCTGGTCCTCCAACTTCCGGTTCGCCAACGACCGTGGTGCTGATGTCGGTTGCGGCCAGGATGGCGGTCTCCAACAACTCATCGTGGGTGATGCTGAAGCGACTGGCCGTGATCGTGCCGCCCTCGGGGGAGAGCATGCGATCGATCACCGAAGGATGGGGATTGGGAACCGGCTGCAACTGGATCGTTTCGACCTCTTGCAGTCCTGCCGAGTGACTGACCACCTCGGCGTTGTGATACTCGGCCTGGAACACATCGCGGCCGCCACCTCCGGCGAAGTCAAGATGCCTGGTGCTGCGGTCGGCGCTCAAGGAGATCTCATAAGAACCCTGTCCGGGAGGATTCGTAGGTGTGAGGACTCCCACCAAACTGCCGTTGGATAGCTGGGAGACATCAAGCGTGTCGGCCTCACTGGTGCCCGTCAAGCTCACCAGTTCCACATCAGCGGTCTCAATCTGCAGCCGTGTGGTTGCTTGAAGCGCTTCAGCTTGCAGGTTCAACTCATCCACACCTTGGCCAAGTTCCAGGGCGATCTCGGTCAGAGCATCGTCGCTGCTCAGGAAGATCTCATCAGGACCTTCCGCCGGCATGATCTCTGGAGTGATCAAGCCGATGACGCCGCCCTGGGATTGTTGCCGGAGGCTGACGCTCTCTCTTCGTGAACTGCCAACAACCTCCAGTCGGGCGACGTTCTGGGTTTCCAGGTTCCAGGACACCGCTGCTGGGCTGATCACATCCGACAGCATCAGGCGACTCGTTGTGTGGGACCCTGGGTGTCCTTTCAAAACTAAGGCTGAGCTAGTTCCACTACTGGGTATCTCGAAAGTGAAGGCCAGCGATCGTGTTGGCGAAATCGGGGTTTCGACTTCGGCGATGAAGTCGCTGAGGGTCGTTGAGAAGCCGGCATCCAGCGGAGCACCAGCGATCTCCGGCGTCGCGAAGATCACGCGGTCCTCGGAGCCATAATCGCGGATGCGAATGGGCGAGGATGGGACGTCCCCAGCTGCCAAGGCGGTGACGATCTCCAGGTTGTTGGGGGAAACAGGTGGCTCAGCGCCGGCCTCGGCCGAACGCATTCCTGAGATCGTCAGCTCGTCAAAGACGAGACCCTCCAGGCGAAGCTGGCTGTCACCCAGGAGGGTCAACTCAAGACGGCTGCCTGTCCCCTGGGCAGCGCGGTCATCGGCACCCTTGAAGCCTCGGTCAGACGCCTTGTCATTTCCGGCAGGGTCACTTCCGGCAGGGTCACTTCCGGCAGGGTCACTTCCGGCAGGTTCCCGATCACCTCCGGCGCTGCCGCTGGGAGTCACGAAAAAACGGCTGAATTGACCTTCCAGCACCTGCTGCTCACCGGACGCCGAGAGTGTCACATCTCGGTCCGCGAAAATCCCGCGGGCCAACGGTTGAGGGTCGGCCGCACGTACGATCTGTACGTGCACCAAGCCGATTTGGTAAAGCTGATTGCCACTGTTATTGTGGGCAGTCAGCGAAGCGGGGTAGGACCCCGACCCACCAACGTACAAGTTGGGAAATGAGACCGGGATGGGGAGCTCCTCGAAGGTGAGTTGAGGGACGCTTCCGCCCACGGTTACCTCGGTCAACCCTCCGCGACCATCAACGCCCAAAAACACGGGTCGCTGTGGGCCATCCATCAGCGTGGCGTCCTGGACAGTGTTGGCCCCGACGCCGGTCTGCACCCAAAAAGTCTCCAGACCACGAGCATCCAGCGCTCCCTGCAGAATGGCCACCTGATCGTTTGGAAAAGGGACGTAGTCAATCCCCCTCGCATCATTTCTGAAGAACAGGGAGTCATGCGTTGCGGCGTCGACTCTCACGTTTTGGACGTCGCGAAACGCCAGATCTGCAAACGGAATCGACTCAAGGCTGCCGGTGGAGGAGGAGATGCCGCCGCTGGTGCCGGCGATTTCGGACCAGCCATTCTCCAGAGTCTGGACGGTGAGCGAGTCAAAGCTCAGCGGTGTCACCAGTGTGACGTTGGCGAAGTCTTCCAGCGCGATGTCCTCCAGGCTATGGAATCGGATGCTCTGTCTGGAGACTGCGATGGAACCTCGGCCTGGAAAGGCAGGATGGGGCCTGTAGATGGCGTCGAGACGGCCCGGGCCGGTCAGCCGCAGCGAATCACCATTTCCGAGACCGCCGAGGATCTGGATATCCGAACGTAAACCGCTGGCATCGATGTGAAACTCCTCCAACCCATCGTTTCCATCAAGGATCAGTTCTGTATCCCGAGCTGTCCCTCGGACGACAATCCGGGTGTCCGGAATTGGCTCACCGATGGTTCCGCCGGCCTCCAAGTGGACGGTCGCCATGTCCGCAAATGTCAGCGGTCGTGTGCGGAATAAGAGGCTACCGATGTGCAGTCGGGTCTCCTCCTCTTTATAAAACTCGTTCGACCCAAAGCTGTAGAAGTCCCGATTGCCTGTGATCAGATCGTGGCCAAAGGGAGTTGAGTCTCCAGAATCGAACAGTCCTGCGGTATCGTCGGCATCGTCGATGGTGAGCACGTCCTCACTGAAGGCCCCCCCCTGAAGTGTCACTCTTCCACGGATATTGCTGAAGTAATTTCCGCCGCCAATGCGAAAAGTGTCGTTGCCAGAGAACCCTTCGATTCGCAGATTGACATCTTCAGCAACCTGCTCGATGACGAAGGTATCTTCGAGAGCGCTGCCCTCGAATTGCACCTGCTCGACATCACCGTACCCGACCACCCAACCACGTCCTGAGCGATGGATCCCTTGCAAATCGACTGTCAGGGGGTCACCGAACGTGTAGGTTCGTTCCTCGGTCGAGCTATTGTTGTCGACGATCAGCTCGTCACCCTCTCCATCCTCTCCGTAATAGCGAAAACGGACATCCGAGGCGGTCTCCAGCCAATCCAGGGCTCCGAAGAAAGAGCCAACCTGAAGCGTGTCATTGCCTCCGCCTGCATAGACCGCCCACAGCGTGGCAGAGGAGTAGGACTCCACTTCGATGAGGTCGGCACCGCCAAATGTGTAGACGGTCATTTGGGGAACGCGCGAGATCGTCAGCGGAACGAAGTCGACACCATCGATGTTCCCACTGATTTCTTGACCGTCGGTGGTGGTTGCGATGGTGAGTTCGTCGACATCCTCCGACACCGTTGAGAACGCAAAGCTGTCGATGTCGTTGACATGGATACGCCCGGCCGGTTCAAATTCCAAGAAGGTGATCCGTGTGGCCCCTGCAGAAATCTGTCCCCCATAAGACGCTCGTTCGTCTAATCCGATGGGGGCGCTGGGATTGGGCCAATAGGAACCCGAGGACACACCATGCCCCTCGATGAAGAGCTGGTCGTCTCCTCCCATCCCGCGAACGGTGACTTCGGCTGCCAGCCGAGCATCCAGAATGATCCGATCGTTCCCCAGGCCACCATCGATGACGATGCCGTTGGTGATGTCAATCGTGTAGGAATAGAAATCGAATCGCTCTCCAAAAGCATACGAAGTGTTCGGAAAGGCACCGACTGTCACCCAAGCACGTCTTGAGGGAAGGGACGGATCTGTATAGATGTGAATACGATCAGCGGCTCCTGTGCCGGTCACGTAGGCAGGAAGGCCCCGGCCGCCGTTGCGTAATCCGAGGTTGGACTCCCGGGCGAGAGTTTGGTACGGATTGATCGTTTCAGGCGAGCCGGAATCGGTCCTCAGGTTAAACCGAGTGAAGAAATCGAGGTTGGTGCGGTTGGCAGATCCGGCGGTTCCGACGATCAGGTCCGAACGGGAGATGCGGTAGTCGCCGTTTCCATCTGTGAGAAGGCCACCTGCCATCGAATTATTGACGGCTTGGTTGACGTTGACTGTTGTCTCATCACGCATGCCGACGTACGACGATCCGGCACGAACGGTGTAGGTCCCATCGTTGCTGTTGCCGCTCGTAACTTCGATGGATTCACCGACATACAGGTCTCTGGTGATATCACCCTGCACGACGAAGGACGCACGTCCGGCAGAGCCAGTATTGACACCCTGAATGTTGGCGGCGATTCCGCGGCGTGTGTGCTGCAGGCCAAAGTCGTGAGCCGCCTCGTGTGCGATCGTGTATGCCAGCCGCGTATCGGCTTGGTTGCTGTTGACCCCACTCACAATCCTGTCGGCGAAGACGATTTGCGTGTCATCCCGGCTGTTGTTGCTACCAATATCAACCCCGGCGGCGAATCCCACCAAACGGATCTCCTCACCGACCGACAGATTCGCGGTCGTATCCCTCCGAACAACGTCGGCCACGAACACCCAGGAATCGTACTCGCCATCTCGATGAGCCCCTTGCTGGAGTCGGGTGCGAATTCCGTTGAGATAGGCCGTATCGCTGCTGTTGTTCAGGGCCGGTGCGATCTGGACATTCACATCCAAGGGTGCATAGTAGCGTTGGACCAGCTCCAAGACATCGGACCGTAGATCTTGATAGTCTTGATTGTCTCCAACACCACCCTCTCCGTTGTAGTCGAAGTTCACCAGACTCTGCAGACCAGTCATCCGCAGCATGGTCGTATCTGTGATGTCGTTCCCAGAAGTGGTATCTTCGTTGACAAGGTTTGGCCCCTGCAGACCACGTTGGGCAGCTGGTGTGGTGTCAGAACCAAAGTTGTTTTTCAGTTGCAGGACACTGAGATCCAGTCCATCGGCGGGAAAGTGATCTCCGAAGTCGATAAACAGATTCGACGTCAGCAGCGTCCGCTCTTCCAGCGGCTCCACTCTCGGACAGCATTGGAGTCCGTCGCGTGTGGGAGCTACCCTACTGTTTCCCTTGCCATTTCTCTTGGGGCCGCCGAGCAGGGACTGAAGGTGGCGAATCCGGGTAAGTATCGACATTGGCTGCTCCTTGAGTGGCTCAGTCTTCCAATGGCCCCGACTCACTGGTTTGGTCCGGAGCCAGGGCGGTCTGCGTATGCACATCCAGATCTTGACCAGCAGGCCGAGGGATCAAAAATTTCCCTCCACCAAGGAGTGCGATTTTTCACAGAGAAATACGCCAGCCTGTTACAAAAACAAGGCGCCTCCCCCAAAACATCGAGTCGACAAGACCCAATGTGAAAAGAGACGCGCGACAAAGAAGCGGGTCAAAAAGAGGTAGATTCCCTAGGCAAAGGCAAGCTCAAACCTGTTGGCGGGGATTCAAGAACGTTACTCAGCAACGTCAGCCGTTCCGATGTTCGGCAATCAGAGGGGCGGTTGGGTGGGGTGATCCCTCGGAACGACCAGTGATTGAGCAGCTGTTGAGCGATCAGCTTTTCCGCTGTACCGTACCAGCCAAGATGTTTCTCTACCTCTGTAGTTCGAATGTTCCAGATTGTGGCAGAGGCCCAACCTGTCGGACCCTCAACAGGTTCCTACAGCATCACTGATTCCCTGAAAAGTCTTCGACGAAGCGGGGCGTTTCGTCCGGCAAGCGGGGGCGTTTCGTCCGGCAAGCCGAGCTTCCGTTGGTCGCCCCGGGTCGAAGACTGATCTGAGGCTCAATAGAAAAGACCAGCCTCAGCACCTGAACTTCCATCTTCGGCGACGATGGCTCTGCCTTGTTGCCAATCAGTCTCGATCAAAAGCAGACTCCCAGCAGCAGACTCCCAGCAGCAGACTCCCAGCAGCAGACTCCAGCAGCCGGCCGCCGGTCATGCCAATGGCTCTTGGCAAAACCGTCCTCGAGATCGACTCGGTGAAGACCAGGGTCGTCACTGGTCGCTCACAGAGACGATCTGGGCCCAACCGTAGTGGTAGTCGTCGCTGTAGGGAATCACCGCGTAGACGGTCCCAGGGGGTTGGCTTGAGTCAGTCAAGGAAGTCCCCTTGGCGACCGAGACGACTGTTGCTTGACCATCGGCGAGACGATCGCCCACCTGAAACCGAGTGCCATCGTGGGGACGCCAGGCCACAGGGCCTGGACTTCGCACCACCAAAACTCCGGCAACTGATTGTTCGTCCAAGTGAGTCCACTGAAGGATCATCTGCTCAATGGGCTCCTGGCACTCACCTTGCACAACTCGCTCAACCTTTAAGTTGGTCACTTGTTCAGGCCAAATAATCCCAGGGTTCAGCCGAGCGGCAGAGGCCACGGTGACCGCTTGAAAGGCGTTGACGCGTCCGTAGCCATAGTTCTCATCGTGACCGGTCGTCGGATGATAGTTCGCGGGCTTTCGATCACCTCGGATGCGGTCCACGCAGTGTCGGACGATCGAACGAACCTGCGAGGCTGTCAGCTCGGGGTTGGCTGAGCGGATCAGCCCACACAGCCCAGCCACCAAAGGCGTCGCAGAGCTCGTCCCGCCAAACCCGGTTGAGCCGTTGCCTGTATAGGGACCCAGAGTCAAGCCGGAGAAAGAACGACCGCGAAATCGGGGGGAATCTTCGGTGTTGTCCGCTGTGTCGATGCTCTTGGCCTCAGCCACATCCTCATCATGGCTGGGAGCAACCACATCCAACTCTGGCCCGCGATTGGAATAGCGGGGATGATCATCCCGCCAATTGGAGGCACCCACAATCAGCACAGAATCCAACAGGGCAAACCGTTGATTTCTCGCGATCGTCCCGTAGTTGTTTCCCGAGGCAAAGAGGACCACCACACCTTTGCCCTGAAATCCCGTTTCGGCGACTTCCTCAACAGCATCGCGGACCGAGTCAAAAGCTGTATCCCAGCTCCAGCTACAGGAAATCACTGCTGCGCCATCGTCGGTGGTCGGGTCGTCGTCTGGATCTGCGGCAAAGCGGAAGGCGTCGGCCGTCTGGGCCAAGCTGGCGTCCCAAAAGTGGATGCCAATCAGTCCACACTTCGGCGCCAAGCCGGTGATGCCCTGGCCGTCGGCCGCCCCCACAGCCACACCAGCACAAGGGGTCCCATGCCAATGATCGCCCGTCCGAGGCGAGGGATCCGGATCCTCCTGACCATCGGGGCCATAGTAAATGCCCGCTTGAAAGTTGGCCTTTAGGTCGGGATGATCCTTCTCCACGCTATCGTCAATGATGGCGATGCGGATCTCCCGCAACCCACGGGTGATTCCCCAAGCCAACTCCGCATCCACATCCGCATCAGGAACCCCCGCGTGATCCCGAGTGTTGCGGAGGTGCCACTGATTGCCAAAGCGTGGCTCCTGAGCCGGATCCGGCTCCCCCATGCCTGTCTGCTGCTCAGTCGCATCCTCTTCTGACTGATCACCTTCTGAATCATCCGTCTGGGAGTCTTCAGCACCCGTTTCACCAGCACCCGTGTCTTCAGCGCTCGTGTCTTCAGCGCCCGTGTCTTCGGCGCCCGTGTCTTCAGCGCCCGTGTCTTCGGCGCTCGTGTCTTCGGCGCTCGTGTCTTCAGCGCCCGTGTCGCTCGCATCCGTTTCACCAGCGCCGGTATCGCGAGCATCCGAGGTATCCTGGAGACGCGGGACAGCAACGGGCTGCTGACGGGTGGGGATCGGTTTAAAGTTGGGGTGTGAGTATTTGACTTTTCCCTGTTGGGTGCCTTGGACGTAGAGCAAGTTGGCGGCGTAGATGAGTTTGGTGTAGTCGAAAGCTTCTTTCAGGCCGAGTTCGTAGACGTTGCCGCGACGCTTTTTGACGACTTTCAGTCCGAAGCCATTCACATACTCAGGCACATTGGTCCCCTGTTGGAAACGTGCGACGATGGTCTTGGTCATCACCAGCGGGAGCGGCCGACTGGCTCCATCGGCGGCATCGTCGGGCTGATCGGCATCGTCAGGGCCGTTGCGACGCACTGCCTCAACAACTGGCAACACATACTCCACCTGGTCGGTGTTCTGCACCAGCGGCACCAGTCCAGGGCCCCTGGTCTCCACCAGAGCCAGTCCTTGTTGGGCCTGATAACTCTGCTGAACCTCGCGGAGGGGATTTCGCGGCGAAAGGGTCAGCTGTTGGGTTTGCACGTCCCGAGGCGTCACCTGGTCCTTGAGTTTGACAAACGCAAGCTCGGTATCAACCAAGAAGACCTTCTCGCCGCCGGAGTAGAAATACAGCACCATCTGCTGAGGCGCCTCCGGAGACGGCGCCACGGCTCTGGCCTCCGGCTGATCCGGCAGTGCTTGAGGGTTGGCAACAAGCGGTAAACGCCGAGGCGGGCCCGCCTGGCTGGTCGCACAGACTAACAAAACCAGCAACCACAACCCTTGACCTAAGCAGTCACTAATCCTCAAATGTCCAGTCATCCAAAACCCTCCCCCAAAGCAAGTCACCGCGAACAACCCCCCGCAGCAACATCCCCACAAACGAAATTCCCACAAAAGAACTCGCCGGCAGAAGCTTGATGTGGACGATCAAGATTCCTGATCTGCTTTGTTTTGCAAGAACTCGCTGCCATTTGCAATACTCTCTCGATCGAAGATCGGTTTTTGCCAGATTGCTCTCGGTTGGCCACAGCAGGTCTGGACTTTCCCAGAAGCCTGGTCGGCCTCAGTCCTTGGCTGAACGACCTGACTGAACGACCTGACTGAACCATTTGGCTTAACAATTTGGCTGAACGACTCAGCTGCACGATTTGGCTGCACGATTTGGCTGAAGGACTTAGTTGGCCAGCGGATTTCCGGTGGAACTCAGGCGAAGCCGGGAACTTGGCCGAGTCGCCTTGTGGCGATCGATTCTCAGAACGTCTGAGGTCAGAGCCAAATCAATCGTGGCCATCGGAGGGTCGGCGGATCGAGCCAATATCAACGGCGGCTTTGAAGAGATTAAGAAACATGCGAACACGACGGCTTGCGTGTTTTGGCCGAGCAAGAACGTTCCGAAGGCAGCGGTCAGGCCAATTGCAGGGCCCATTTCGCTGGGAAGATGGCTGCTTGCTGAATCTGCGGGGGCAGGGCATACTCCTGGTTTGTGACACAAATGTCCGAGTTTCTGGTTTTGGTGGGAGGCTGCTGTGATGGGTCGTCTGCTGGCGGTGTTGTGTTTCGGCGTCCTCCTGGTGATCGCTTTCGTTGGCTGCAGTGGCCCTGCAGGCAACGATTCTGGCGATGACCAAGCGGACAATCAGTCCGACGACCAAACCAATAGTAAGACTGGGGAGAATGGCGATCAGCCTGAGGAGTCTTCTGCGGCGGGCCAGCAGGCTGATGGCCAGATCCCCGTGGTTCTGTTTCAGCCGGATCTCACGATCGGCGCGATCGTCCGGCTCTCACGGATCTCCAGTTTGCCACCCTTTCAACAGACAGAGCTGGTGGCCCAGTTGCAGACCGATGGTCCGGAAGTGCTGCAGTACTTTCTTGCACCAGGATCCGCCAAAGAACGGCAGGTCGAGCTGGTGGCGGCCCTGGCGGCCTTTCCCGAAAGTGCTGAGTTGGGCCTGGAACGGACGCAAAACGCTCCTTGGCCGGCTGCCCTGGATTTTGTCATCTACTTGCGTGCGGTCAGCGGTAAGGGGGCGGCAGAGATTTTGAGTCGGTTCCGACGATTCGCCCTGGATCAAGTGCCCCCGCAACAAGTTGCCGGCAAGACGGTGTATCCCCTCGAGCGAAACCCAGTCGAGCCCATTTGTATCGTTCAGCTCGATCAAAGGTCGCTGGTATTGACCCGAACTGGGCCGCGTTTGGAAGCCATCCTCAGCCAGGCAACACCCGAGCCAACGGCCTTGGCTGAGGCTTTGCAAACCATGGACCCTCAAGCAGAGCTGGTGGCCGTCGGCTACCTGACGCCCGACCAACAGACCGTCGCGGCGGAGTTCGTTCGCCAGCATCGTGAGTTGTCTGCCCTTCCTGCTGAAATCTTCGCAGGACTCTCGACGCTGACTGCCACCGCCCAAGCCCGGCCGGAGCTTCGTGTGGAGCTATCGGTCTCAGGTGACACAGGGGGCATGGAGAAAGTCAGCACCTGGGCACGAGGGCTGATTGTGTGGGCTCAGGCTCTTTGGCCAACAGTTCAGTTTCAGCTGTTGGAGCAGTCCCCTGAGCCGTTGCGGGATTCGGCCGCTCAGTTCGGAGAGCTTGTCCAGAACGCCCTCGCCCAAGTGCAGGTTCTCAGCGGCACCAACCAATGCCAGATCGTTCTTTCGAATGTGTTGACCGAGGCCCAGCTTCAGGAACTCTCTGAGAAAGTCAATCAGCAGCTTTCCCAGGCCAAAGAACAAGCAGCACCAGAAGAATCGCAGCCTTAGATTCTCCCACTGGGTCCCGGCCTTGTGGGTCCCGGCCTTGTGGGTCCCGGCCTTGGCGGGACAGCAGGGCGAAGAAGAATCGACGTGACCATGATGCGCAAGTCTCCTCACCCCTGTTTGGCGTCTGCGGAGTGAGACGACGGCATGTTCGCCCAATCACCTTGGGCTGGCTTTTAGCGACTGATTCGCGGCTAGGGAATCTTCGTAAAGAAGAGAGCTCACCGATCCAACAAAGGGCAATTACTTGGGCGTCGTCAATACTTTACGTGTCCAACACGACTTTCGGTTTGACCGTGACCTTCCAGGGGTTCTGTCCTGTCGGGGCGGCATACGGTCCCACGACCGATGTGCTGACCTCCCGAGGGATACTGGAGCAAATCTCCTAAACGTACCCTTGGTTCGAGTAGCCACCGCAGTCCTGCGATGGATCTGTCGAGACATACGACGACGTATGACTTGTTGCGGTGACAGATTTCATATCGTTGGCCACCGAACCTGTCGGTAGTTGGACTGTCCCAGATGTGGCCCAGCCAGCCAAGATTTTGGTGCCTGGAT
>CAZYKP010000043.1:0-11385 GCA_964648025.1 uncultured Pirellulales bacterium
TCTGCCAGCCAGTGATCTGCCAGCCAGTGATCTGCCAGCCAGTGATCTGCCAGCCTTTCGGCCGCCCTCGGGACGGGCCAAGGTGTTGCTCAACCTCAGGAGGAGGTGAGCTTTTCGGAGAGAATCCGGCTGATGGTTGCTCCTCACTGCCGCTACAAGTACATCCCGACAAAACCTCCGCCTTCTTCCATGTCCTTTTGCAGGGTTTCCAACCGCTGGACGGTCTTGGCGAGATCCCCCGCGGCGATGTAGCGGTCGAATTCTGTCAACACGGCTTGGCAGACTGTCTCGCGAAACCACTGAACCACAGGGGCCGTCAGCCAATCACAAGTCTCTCGTTCCAATTGGACAGTCAGGTCTGCCTGTCGGGCGTGACGGTCGGCCTCATCGGTCAGCACCGTCCCCTCGAAGCGGAACTCCAGTTGCCCCCGCTTGGGATCGTTGAGCAGGCGAAACAGACAACGAGCGTTGTGCAGGTAGTAACTGTTAAACGAACCATGCTGATCGAGGGCAGCCAAAACGCGATGGCAGAAGGCCTGATATTTGGGAGAGGCATCCAGAGGCACATCGCGACGGGCAAGGCTCCGCAGCGGCAGGCAATCAAAGGTTATCTGGACCGGTGGTGTCTGACCTGCCCCGTCCTGGGGGAAATCGGATGGAGATGCAGTTGGGGGTTGGTTGGTCATGCGGAGATCTTCCTCAGGGTGCTCGCGCAGAAATCCCCTTCAGATCCGCATCATCGGACTGTTTGTCCATTGCCGCAACCACCCACAGTCAAACGAGTCGGCAACGACACGCTCAGCGGCGGTGCTCAAGCAGAATCATCTTCTCTCGACAGAGGTTGGAGGTTGGGCAGGCCACCTGAACCAGAATCCTCCGCTGAGTCAGACGAATCCAAGTCCTGAAGCGGCGGAAGATCTTGCAAAGGCGGAGCGTCTTGCAAGGAAGGCACATCTTGCAAGGGGGGCACATCTTGCAAGGGGGGCACATCTTGCAAGGGGGGCACATCTTGGTCGGCCTGGTCGTCTTTCTGCTCAGAGTCGTCTGGCTCAGCCTTGGCAGCTTCTTGCTTGGGTGTTGGCCGCCCTGGGGGCTTCGGTTGCGGCGGGGCAAACTGCCAGGTGAGCGTCATCCACCCGGTGGCCTGAGTTTCCAAGCGGCTGAGTTCCAAACGCCCTGGGCGGTTCCAAAATCGTTCCAAGTCCAATCCTTGCAGATCAATGGTCCGTTCTTCTTGCGGACCCTCGTCGCTATCACCAAAGAGGGATCGTTGAAACTGTCGGGCGGCTACTACGTAGAAAAAGGTTCCCCCCAGTCCCTGGCCAGCCTCTCCCAACGGGGGGATGGAGATCGAATCGGCCAGCGAGATCCGCAAACGGGCTCCGGGAAGCAGTTCGGTTTTCAGAGGCAGGCGGACTTTGCGGTTGCTTTTCTCATCTCGATCGGTGGGTTTTCCGTCCTCATCGAGGTCTTGGCGAAAGAGCGTTTGGGCACGCAGGACGACAGTCAGACCGACGTCGGTGATCTCAATCTGGACGGGGTCTTCGTTGGTGAAGATCAAACCAACCTGGCGATCGGTCTCCAACTCATCCAGCTCTTCTGCGGACAGGTTGCCAAAGATCTCCCGGAATCTCTCCGCGGTGAGCTCTCGACCACCCAACCGTTCGAAGTAGTTATTGAAAACGCTTTGGTGCACACGAAGCACAAGCGGTGCTCGCCCGGTGACCAGGGGGGCTGCAGTCAGCGCGCCCAACTGACCGGAGTGAGCCAGAGCAGCACCTGCCATGACAGCGTCTGGAGTGCTGCCGAGTTTGATGCTTCGTAGGTGGACATTCAGACGGTCCAATCGAGCTTGAAGGGCCTCTTGCTGGTTGCCTTGGGAGAGTGCCTCGGTCCACTGTTGATCGAGTCGGCGGCGAGTCCGATCAGCAGCACGCCGAGCGCTGATGGCTTCGGCCTTAGGGCGGCGTTGCTCGGCTTCGTCCCGAGCTAGCTTGCAAGCAATCTTTTGAAAAAGCGGTACGTCGACCTTCAGCCCGACGATCTTGGTGTTCACATCGGCATCGGCCACCGTCTTGCCAAGATGAAGCCCCTTCTTGTCGATGCAGATCTTCTTGGTCGCCCGCAGAGTCGTCATACTCCTGTTGAACACTGTGGCTGGCTCATCCACAGCGGTGGTCGTGGCCTGACTGAAGCCGTCGAACACAAGTTGAGCCTTGATGACTCCTCGAGCGGGCAAGAGCTCCAGCGAGGTCATTCCCGAGATCTGGCTTGTGCCCCGGACCTTTGCACCCAAGATGACCTCCCGCACCGGTTCCTCTCGGTTGACCGGCTGAACAAAGGGGGGCCTCAAGGTCGTCTCGTCCACCGTCACTCGGAGGTTGGGTCCGCCCAGGGCTTCTTCCAAGGCCAAGACCAACTCGGGGGCGACCCGAGTCCGAGCCAGATACCGCAGCCCCTGCCGCAAATCTTCCTCTTGTGAGCTGCTCAACTGGGGTAGCGCTCTGACCGCCTCGGCGAGCCGATCCATTTCCCGCTGGAATCGTTTCCCAGCAGCAGAGGTTTGTTCGTCCCGCTGATCACCAAGCGTTGCTTGCTCTTCTAGGTCAGCTTGTTCCTCAGGGTCAGCTTGTTCCTCGGGGTCAAGTTGTTCCTGAGGGTCAACTTGCTCTTCGGGGTCAAGTGGCTGATCCTGGTTGTCTTTGGCTGGGATCGCCAAGGTCAACTGCAGGCCGATGTATCGGTCCAGGGCCTGGCGGAGAGCGACGAAGGGGGGAAACTCCAGTCCTTCGGTCCCATCAAGAAAGGCCGCATAACAGGTTTGCAGTTGAGACAGACGTGGGTTGTCGTCGTCCAGTTCTCCGGCCAACTCGCTGAGCTTGAGAAAGGTGGTCCAACCTGGGCCATCTTCGCGATCCCGCTGGAGAGTTTGACGAACAAGGGTGAGTTGCTGGCGAAGCTGCTTTTTGGCGGCGGCCAACCGGGTGGGAGCATCGTGAGGGAAAGTCAGCCTTTCGACACGCTCGGCCAATTGGAGCAGCGAGGTGCCGGAGGAACTCTTGGGGACTCTGCTTGTAGAACCTGGGGGATACCCACCGCCAAGACACTGACAAGTAATAACAGGCTTCGCAAGCCAAGCGGTGGTTGCCAACAGGCAGAGAGTCAGTCGGAGCGACGCGAACTCAGCGATGTGGTTGATCATCGTTGGATGCCAGTGGGAGGAACGGGAGGAATCCCTAGAGGAGCATCGCTTGTTGATGACCAACAGGTCGGAGCGTTTCTCGACTTTTTGCCCGCGGTTTTCTCGGCCAGCCCGCCAGGTGGTGACCCCTGTGTCGGATAGGTCAAAGAAATGACCACTTGATCGCGTCTTTCGAGTCCCCGTCAGCTCCAAAACCCTTACTCGGGTGGGCAAGACAATCAACGCCGCTTTCTACCAGCAGGGCAACGGTGGTATTTGTGCCCAGCGGCTACTACATTGCGCACAATTGAAACGATCGTTTGCCAGAGGGCTGGCAATTAGTTGGCAACTCCGGCACCTTTTCCTGCCGGGCTGTTGCTTGCCGCCTGAGTCATCTGGCCTGAGTCATGTGGCCTGAGTCATCTGGCCTGAGTCATCTGGCCTGAGTCATGTGGCCTGAGTCATGTGGTCTGAGGAAGCCCCGCCGAGAACCACACACACAACAGCAACGAAGAAAGAGGATGACCCCTCTGAGGTTGGAAGAAGCCAAAGCCCTCCAGTTGCTGAACGCCTCGCCAACGGACACCCGTCCTTGGACCATGAGCCAGGCGACTCCCCCCGTGGACGTCGATTTGGGTCTGGGAGCTGGTAGATTGTGAAAGTCGGTAGATTGTGAAAGTCGGTTGATTGCGAAAGTCCGTTGAATCGGGAAGTCCACCGAATTGAGGACTGGATTGAACCATGCCAGATGTATTACGCCGAGTATTTCCATATGTGCTGCTTGTGCTGATTGTTGGGGCAGTTGCCTGGGCGGCGACTTTCAGCGAGCAGTCCGAGGCAGAATTTACCTTTGTCAATGGGACGGAGATTCAGAGCGTTGATCCCCACATCGTCTCGGGTGTTCCGGAGGCACGGATCATTTATGCCTTGTTTGAGGGGCTCTACAACTTGCACCCTGAGACCTTGCAGCCGATCCCGGGTGTCGCAGAATCTTATGAGCTCAGCGAAGACGGCAAGACGTATACCTTTCAAATTCGGCCCAACGCTCGTTGGAGCAATCAGGAGAGAATCACCGCTGAGGATTTTCGTTGGAGTTGGATGCGGATGCTTCACCCGGAGACAGCGGCCAAGTATGCCGCTCAGGGTTATCCCATCAAAAACGCAAGAAAGTTCAACACCAACGACTTGAAGCCGGGTGATCCGGTGACAGTCGAGCTGGACCGCCCTCAACCCGACCAGCCTTTTCCTCAAGGAACTCTGACCCGAGCCACGTTGGTCCGCCGCGAATTTTACCCTCCCGGTGCGACCGAGCCCCGACCTCAGGACGAGACACCCAAGGCCGATGACCTTCGGGTGTACAGGGTTCGCATGAGAGATGGCACAGAAAAACGCTACATCAAAGGCAGTCCTGAGGAGGCAAAGAGTGTCGGAGCCTTGGTCTGTGACAGTGTGCTGTTGGATTTTGCGGAAGTGGGGGTGCGAGTACACGGAGACGGGAAGGACTATCTGGAAGTCGAGCTGACCCAACCGACTGATTACTTTCTCAAACTGACGACCTTCTATACGCTTTTTCCGGTCAACCGAAGGTGTGTCGAGAATCATGGTCGGCCAATGTGGACGAAGGTGGAGAACATCGTCAGCAACGGCGCTTTCCTGCTGCAAGAACGACTCCTGCGCAACCGCATCCGCTTAGTGCGAAACCCGCACTATTGGGATGTCAAGAACGTGGCTCTTCAGACTGTCGACGCCTTAGCAGTGGAAAGCTACCAAACAGGGCTGAACCTCTATCTGACAGGGGAGGCCGACTGGATGTACACAGTGCCGGCGCCGATTATCCCCGATCTGATGAAACGAGATGACTTCAGTCCTCAGCCTTATCTGGCGGTCTACTTCTACCGAGTCAACACCAAAAGAAAACCCTTTGATGATCCACGAGTGCGGCAGGCTCTTTCCAAAGCCATTGACCGTCAGGCGATCATCGATTCGGTGACTAAAGCTAACGAAGAGCCTTCCACATATGTGGTACCCTTTTCCATCCCTGGATATTACAGCCAAGACCGCTTAAAAAAAACTCGAAAGGAAGTCCAAGCCGAATTCGACCCCCAGGAGGCCCGACGCCTGCTCGCTGAGGCAGGCTACCCCGGCGGCGAGGGATTTCCAGAGTTCGAGATCCTCTACAACACCTCAGAAACTCACCAAGAGATCGCCAGGGTGATCATGAACCAGTGGAAGAAGCACTTGGGCATTGACACCCGGCTGTTCAATCAAGAATGGGCCAGCTACCTCGACCGGCAGGACCGGTTGAAATACGATGTCTGCCGAGCAGGATGGGTCGGCGACTATGTTGACCCCAATACCTTTTTGGAGCTGTGGAAGACTGGGGACAAAAACAATCTCACCGGCTGGAGCAACAAAGAGTACGACGAACTGATCCTTCAAGCCAGCAAAGAGAAGGATTCGCAAAAACGCTGGGATCTTCTCCATCGTGCCGAGGCGATCCTCGTGGAAGAGAAACCTGTGATTCCCTTGTATTTGTACACAGACAAGAATATCGTCGGCCCGTGGGTCCAAGGCTGGTATCGGAACGCCCTGGACCTGCACCCGCTGAAGTCGATTTCGGTTGACCAAGAAGAGCGAAAGAGGCTGCGGCGAGGCCAATGATGGCTTGCTACTGATCTTCCGATAAGTTTCCGACCCAGGGCGACCAACGGAAGCCCGGATTGCCGGTGGTTCCTCAATGAGGTCGTTGAGAACTTCTCAGGGAATCAATAGCTCTGACAGTCTGTCCGAGAAGCACCGGAATCCACCTGGATCGTGTTGCACCATGACTTGGGCTCCACAACACAGTGGATTGCCGGATGCTTTTCGGAGAGTCTCTGAGACGATGCTCCACTTATCAGCGTTCTGGGAATCTGGGCTGCTGGTTATCAATCAATTTGGGGCTGCCAGGCTCTGGATTTTCACTCGGCAAGGTACGACATCCCGTGCTGACTTTCCTACTGCGACGACTGTTATGGATGGTGGTCACCCTTTGGGTCGTTTTCACTGTCTCGTTCTTTTTGATGCGTTCGGTTCCAGGCGGGCCCTATTCAGGCGAGCGAAAGGTTTCTGCAGAAGTTGAGCGGAACCTCAAGAGATACTACCAGTTAGACAAGCCACTGTACCAGCAGTATCTCATCCACCTTGGCAGCACAGCCATTGGACAGATGGGCCCAAGCTATCGGCTAGCTGATTACTCTGTTGCAGAGGTCATCGCCGAAGGATTTCCGGTCTCGGCGTCGCTGGGGATCTTTGCCTTGGCCTTTGCCATCATCTTGGGTTTGTTTGCCGGGATCTTCTCGGCTTTGTACCGTCGCACTGGCTTGGATGTTGGGGTCATGGCCGCGGCCACCTTGGGCATGGCCATCCCCAATTTTGTGTTTGCCTCGCTTTGCGTCGTAGTGTTTGTCTTCAATCTTCAGTTGCTACCTGCGGCCGGTTGGGGGACCCTTGAGCAAGTGGTCCTGCCGGCTCTGTGTTTGGGTTTGCCCTATGCTGCCTACATCGCTCGCCTGACCCGTACAGGACTTTTGGATGTCTTGGGCCAGGATTACATCCGCACAGCCCGTGCCAAGGGCCTGAGTCCGCGGCAGGTGATGACACGTCATGCCCTGAAGGGAGCCATGGTGCCGGTGGTCTCCTTTCTTGGGCCAGCGGTGGCCGGTATTTTAACCGGATCACTAGTCTTGGAGCAGATCTTTGCAATCCCCGGTTTGGGATGGCATTTTATCAACGCCGCCACGACCCGAGATTATACGCTGGCGATGGGGCTGGTGCTGACCTACACGGTCCTGTTGTATCTGATGAACACCTTGGTGGACATTTCCTATGCGTACTTCGATCCCCGTGTCCAGATCAAGTAACGACTGATCCTCAGAGAGATCATCAGAGAAGTTTTCGGCCCACCACAAGTGTCTGCCCTTGTTCCTGATGACCGCAGGAGTGCAAGCCAACTCAGGCAGTGCTGCCAGAGGCCCTGCAGCAAGCGGCGGATCCTCAGTCGTTTCACAAGTCAGTCGTGACACAAGTCAGCCGTGACACAAGTCAGTCGTTTCACAAGTCAGCCGTTTCACAAGTCAGTCGTGACACAAGTCAGTTGTTTCACAAGTCAGCCGTGACACAAAGACGTCGTCGAGAACTTGCCAGACAACCAATAACACGTTTTCAAATCGAGCTTTCTCTTACGAGCTTTTGATCACGAGCTTTCAAAACGAGCGTTCCGGGATGACGAGTAAGAAGCTGCCGCCGTTGGAGACCTACGAAACCCTGCTGGAGGAGGCTCGACAAGTTCGAGGAGTTTCTCTCGGACAGGACGCCTGGCGTCAGTTGCGAAAGAACCGGGCGGCGATGCTGGCTTTATTGTATCTCATTGTGCTGGCTCTGCTGGCCTTCTTCACCCCGCTGTTGCCTTTGGCCTCTCCGCGGGAGCAGAACTTGCAGAATCAGTATCAGCCGCCGCGACTGCTGCATCCTGGAACAGGGCGTTGGTGGGCCAGCCTGTTTTCCTCAAACGAGGCCCCCCCGGCGGAGGACCAGGACAGCGAGACGCCTGCGTCCGAGGGAGTCGACTCGGACGAGCCTCTGAGGCGGACGGTCGCGGATGTCCCGGCTGGAGTGGAGGGACTGGCCCAGCTCGCTTGGCCGCTGAACTCGGAGGAAACCAGCCAAGAACGAGCACAAAGAGACCAGGCCTATCAGGATCGCTTTGAAGAGCTGTACGGGAACAAGATTTGGCTGCACGATCGGTTTTTCATCTGGCTGCGGCTGATGACCTTCGGCGGTTGGACACTCCCCCCCTGGGCTGGCACAGACTCTCTGGGCATTGACTTACTCAGCCAACTTTTTTGGGGAGCTCGAGTCTCGCTGTTGGTCGGACTGGTGGCCACATTGGTCTCTTTAGTGATCGGGGTCACCTTTGGCTCGGTGGCTGGCTTTCTCGGAGGGTGGGTCGATGAATTGATGATGAGGATTGTGGATATCCTCTATTCGGTGCCCTTCATCTTTGTGGTGATCTTTTTGGTGACGATCCTCAATGCCGAGGAAAACAAATCCTGGATGGCTGCCCGGGGGATCGATCAGCTGGTTGTGTTTTTTGTCGTCATCGGTGCCATTTACTGGCTGACGATGGCTCGTGTCGTCCGCGGGCAGATCATTTCACTCAAAGAAGAGCAGTTTGTCGAAGCGGCACGCACCGTCGGGGCAAGCCAAGCACGCATCATCTTCCGTCATATGATTCCGAACATCCTCAGCGTGGTGATCGTCTATCTCACCCTTACGATCCCTGCGGTGATGCTCTTTGAAGCATTCCTGTCTTTTCTGGGCCTGGGTGTTCAAGTCCCCGACGTCTCTTGGGGTTTGTTGGCTGCCAACGGTTTGAAGGTGATCACACCGATCCGCATCTACTGGTGGCTCGTGGCTTTTCCCGGATTCCTCTTAGCCTTGACCCTGTTTGCCCTCAATTTCCTCGGCGACGGGCTGCGTGATGCCCTGGACCCCCGATTGAAGAACCGTTGATGGACCCTCTGAGTCGTTGCTCAGAGATCTGCGGACCCCGCAGCCCCGCAACCTCGCTGTCTCTGGAAGCACCCTCTGGAAAGCATTGCTTGGAAAGTTCATTGTCTATGGCTCTTCTTCAGGTTGACAACCTTCATGTCCACTTTCGTACCGATGGGGGCATCGTCCGAGCGGTCGATGGGGTCAGCTTCTCCCTAAACGCTGGCGAGACTCTGGGCATCGTGGGAGAAAGTGGATCCGGCAAGTCTGTCTCGAGCTTGGCCATCATGGGGTTGATCCCTCAGCCGCCCGGCAAGATCGTCGCTGGTAAGGCGATCTTCGATGGGATCGATTTGCTCAAAACCAAGGAGAGCCAGATGCGAAAGATCCGTGGCAACCGCATCGCCATGGTCTTTCAGGATCCGATGACCTCCCTCAATCCGTTTCTCACCGTTGAGCAGCAGCTCACCGAGATCACCCGTCTGCACAAAAGGTATTCTCCGAGCAAAGCCCGAGATCATGCTGTTGAGATGCTCGCTCAAGTGGGCATCCCCGACCCGCAGCGGCGGATCGGCCAGTATCCGCATCAATTTTCCGGTGGAATGCGACAGCGAATCGTCATCGCGATGGCTCTGAGTTGTGAGCCGGAAGTGTTGATTGCCGACGAGCCGACGACTGCTTTGGATGTGACCATCCAAGCTCAGATCCTGGATTTGATGAAGAAACTGCAACAGGATCACGGCACGGGGATTATCCTGATTACACACGATCTGGGAGTGATTGCCAGCAGCTGTCATCGGGTCAATGTGATGTATGCTGGACGGCTGATTGAGCAGGCCAGCGTCGATGAGCTCTTTGCCAGCCCAGTGCATCCGTACACTCGGGGGCTCTTGGAGAGTATGCCGCGTTTGGACACCCCGCACGGCAGCGCGTTGAGCCCGATTCAGGGACAACCGCCTAACCTCGCCCAGTTACCGCCGGGCTGTGCCTTTCAGCCGCGTTGTAGCTCGGCTGTGGACCGCTGCCAGGAGATACGACCTCCCCTTTACGATGCCGAGGGAGGCCGATCCCATGCCTGCCTTGTCGAGGCACAGCGACGCCAGCATCGTCCCCTCGATCGCCGCAGCAATCGACTTGCCGAGAGCGAGCCTCCCGGTCAGGCTGCTGAGGATCAAGCCAATAACTCCGCAGCTACCCCAACTTAACTGAGACACAAGACCGACTCACCCACGATCGTAGAGACATCCTGCTTAAGGTGTTTGCTGATGCCCATCCCCCGTGGTCCGCTTCATGAAGAATCGCTGCATGTCCCGGAGCCGACGCCGGCGCCGGAGCCCCTGCTGAGCGTTCGGGACCTGAAGGTGCATTTTCCCTATTTCAGCGGGCCGCTGTGGAATCGAAGGCGGCACGCGGTGCGGGCTGTCGATGGGGTGAATTTCGACGTGCATGCTGGCCAAACGCTGGGATTGGTCGGCGAGAGCGGCTGTGGCAAGAGCACCACCGCTCGGGCTGTCTTGAATCTGGTGCCCAAAACCGCTGGCGAGGTCATCCTCGATGGCCAACCGATTGGACACTTGAGCTCAGGTGCCACGCGAGGCTATCGACAGCGGATGCAGATGATCTTCCAAGATCCCTTTAGCTCGCTGAACCCGCGGATGACCGTCGGCCAGATCATTGCCGAGCCCATGCAGATCTTTCATATGGGCAACCAGCGCCAACGGGAGTTGGAAACGCTGCGATTGCTCGATTTGGTGGGCCTGAGCCCCCAATTCTTCAACAGGTATCCGCATGAGTTCTCCGGTGGGCAGCGGCAGCGTGTCGGCGTTGCTCGGGCGCTTGCAGTCAAGCCCGACCTGATCTTCTGTGACGAGCCTGTCTCTGCTTTGGATGTGTCCATTCAAGCGCAAGTGATCAACTTGCTTGTCGACTTGAAAAGACGGTTTGGGCTCTCTTATGTGTTCATCGCTCACGACCTGGCCGTTGTCCGCCACATCGCCGATGTCGTGGCAGTGATGTATCTGGGGAGGATCGTCGAGTTGGCCCCTTCCGATGAGCTTTACACTCAGCCGCGTCACCCCTACACGCAAGCCTTGCTTTCTGCTGTTCCAGTCCCTGATCCTGTTGTGGAACGCACACGCAAGCGGATTGTCCTGACCGGCGAAGTTCCATCGCCCGACAAAGAGTACCAGGGATGTCCCTTTGCCGATCGTTGCGGATGGGTCCAGGACGCCTGCCGCCAACAACCCGTTGCCCTGGAGGGCCTCACCCATCAGGTGGCCTGTCTGCGTGCCCAGGAGGTGGCTGAGAGCTGGGGGACCGGACAGGCCAACGGCCAGCAACCAACCGACTCTTCCAATGCCGGCGCTCTGGCAAGCCAAGACTCAGCTTGATCGAATTGCCAGCTCAGGCTGTCAGTCTCAACAGGGCCAGTCTCCACACTTTCTAGGGATTCGACGGACTGCCGGAGAGTTTCTAACATAGCATCCTTTGATCGTTGGCACGGAAATGCCTTCTTGATCACCTCAGCAGCTCAGGGATTTGATGAAAGTTATTGGCTGGGCATTCACGGTGGTGGCGATGCCGCCTCGGGATCATTGCGGCATCGTCGCAGCAAGGACACCTTTCTGACCCTCAGATGGGTCTTCGACCAAAGGGCGACCAACGGAAGCCCG
>CAZYKP010000043.1:11485-67286 GCA_964648025.1 uncultured Pirellulales bacterium
GTTTGTCGGTCGAGCGTCGCTAAGGTGGTCGAGAACTTGTCAGGGAATCAATAAACCGTAAAGAGGTCTTCGACCAAAGGGCGACCAACGGAAGCCCGGTTTGTCGGTCGAGCGTCGCTAAGGTGGTCGAGAACTTGTCAGGGAATCAATAAATTCAAGCTGGAGGCAGCCGATGCTCCCGTTCTGGTTGATCCCTTCGTCTCCGGGCCAGATCGCGCCGATAGGGATTGCACTGGCGTTGCTGGCGGGTCTTGGGGGGTGTGGGAACAAGCAGCCCACACAGTCAGAGAGGGTCCCGCGTCCGGTCAATGTTATCAGGCTCAAGGAGACCAACCCTGGTCGATTGGACCGTGTCTCCGGGACGGTGTCGTCCTGGAAAACGGAGCAGCTTGGCTTCGAGGTCGCCGGACGGGTCAAGTATGTGATCGAACCGGACACGGCCGTCCAAGGCGGGGCGTTGAACCCAGAAGAACAACCGACTGTCCCGAGGACGCTGTTGGCCGAACTGGACGCCACGCGGTACCAGATCTCCGTCCGCAGCGCCGAGGCGGAGATCAAAAGCACGCAAGGAAAGCGTCAATCCGCTGTGGTTGAGGCTGAGAAAGTAATCCCCGCTCAGGAGAAGGCCCTCAGGGCTGAGGCCAAAGTCGCCCTCAGCGAAGCCAAGCGGAACGAAAAGTTACGCCAGCGTGGTGCGGTCACTGAATCCGAATTCGAACGCGCTGAGGCCGACTATCAACGCGTGGCAGCCACGGTGGAATCCATTGTGGCCCAGCGGGAAGCCAAACTCGCTGATATCACCGGACTGGAAGCACAGATTGATCAGCTGCAGGCCCAATTGGAAGACGCTCGGCGAAACGTCGCCGATTGCCAGCTGTTCTCACCTTACAACGGGAAAGTCGCTGAGGTCCACGTGGTGGCCGGGGCCTATGTGGAACGCGGGAAACCTATTGTCACCGTGCAGATGATGGACCCCATGAGCGTGGAAGTTGAAGTCTCAGCCACCGATGCACGGCGGCTGACCTATCGCGACCGGATCCCGGTTTTTGTGACGCTTCCTGATGGTCAAACCCAAGAGCGACCCTCGATCGTCTACACCATCGATCCAGTCGCCGACCCGCTGACCCGGACCTTCACCGTCACCCTGCTTTTGGCCAACGAAACCATCCGTGCTCCGGTTCCCGAGGAACTCCAGGGAGAGCCGATCGTCCGCACAGAAAATGTGTGGATGTTCCTCCAGCGTCCGGTTGGTGGAGAGCCGGTGTTGATGATCGAGCGACGCGCTATCGTAAACGATGCCCAGGGCAGCTACGTCTGGAAGGTCACCAATCCCGATATCACGAGCCTGTTGCGTGGGCGATCCCCAGTACTGAATGTCGCTCGTTTTCCTGTTGTGCCTGGCGAGAGAAGTCAAAATTTTCTGGGGATCTTTCGATTGCAAGAAGTTGCCCCTGGCAATGGCAAAACGGTCCAACCCAGCCTCACCATGACCACCGGTCGGCTGGACTTTGCTGAGGGAATGGATCCGGCTGCTTGGTCGGGCGGGCGAGTTCTGTATGACCGCCCTCGCTGGCTGTTCCTGCCGGGCGACACCGTCAGCGTGGACTTTCAAGGAAGGTCGACTACTGCTGGTTTGTATGTGCCTGTGGAGGCCATCAAGGAGCAGCTGGGGCGGAAATCGGTCTTTGTCGTGGATTTGACCGACCAAGGAGCAGTCGTCCGAGAACAGGAGGTTCAGGTGGGCGAATCAGTCCGCACGCTGAGGCGTATTGAAGCCCTTCCTGGAGAAACGCTTCCTGTCGGGACTCAGGTTGTGGCCCAGGGGGCTCTGTTCCTCTCAGACGGAGAGACGGTCAACGTCGTCAAGGAGGTCGAAATCCGCCGATGAATATTGCCGACTGGTCCATACGGTGTTGGCCGATTGTCATCACGGTATCTTTCCTTTTGATGTTCTCAGGTGTTGTGGCCATTGCCACCATGCCACGGCGGGAAGATCCCGAGTACACCGTCCGCACCTGCGCGGTGACGACAACCTGGCCCGGCGCAACGGCGCAGAAGATCGAGGAGCTGATCACCAAACCGATCGAAGAAGCGTGCGATCGCATTGATGAGGTGGATGAGGTTCGCTCGACGACCATCTTGGGCTTGTCCACTGTTTATGTCGATGCCGAGGAGACAGTCCCGCCTGAGGCCATCGACAACGTTTGGGATAAAGTCCGCGCTAATGTGAGCCGTGTGCAGATGCCCGAGGAAGGCATCACCCCGGTTGTCAACGATGAATACGGCGATACCTACATTATTTTGTTCGCTGTCTATCAGCAGCCTGCTGAAGAGGAAGCCCAAGGTTTGGCTTCCCGGACTTACACCCTGCGAGAGCTTGACGAAATCTCCGAGACGATCAAGGACGAACTTCGGCTGCTGCCTGGGGTCGCCAAGAGTGAACAATACGGCGTCGTGGAAGAGGCGATCTACCTGGAAACGGATCTGGCAACTTGGTCCAAACTCAATCTGACGACCAACGATCTCCAGAAACTGATCACCGCACGCAATATTGTGGCTCCCGGCGGGACCCTGGAAACCGATGCCGGCCGATTCGCTGTCAAGCCCTCTGGTGAGCTCAATGCCGTCGATGAATTGAACTCTGTGATCGCTGCCATGGTGGGCACTCAAGAGGAAAGCAAACGTCCGGTCTACCTCCAGGATCTGGGGCTGGAGGTCTCTCGAGATTATCAGGATCCTCCCGGACTCATCTGCCGCTTTGGTGACTCCCACGGCTCACATCCGGCCGTGATCGTCGCTTTGTCGATGAAAGACGGGGCCAACATCATCGACATCTGCGAGGCAGCCAAAGAACGCGTTGGCCAGCTGCAAGAGGAGAAAGCTCTCCCACCTGACATCAAGGTGGTCCCGGTCTCCGATCAATCGCAAAACGTCGAGGCCAAAATCGGCCAGGTGGTCCAAAACGTCATCGGGGCCATCGTGATCGTCGTCGTTGTGGTCTACCTGGTTGTGGGATTTCGCTCCGCGGCAGTGATGGCCTCCAACATCCCCGTGGTTGTTCTGGCTGCCTTGGCCTTGGTGCCCCTTTTGGGAGTTCAGCTTGAGCAGATCTCTTTGGCATCTCTGATTATTGCTTTGGGGCTGCTGGTGGATAACGCTGTGCAAGTCTGCGACCAGTCCCGCTTCAACCAGCGTCTGGGGCTGGGCCCTCAAGAGGCGACCGTCAAGGGAACCAACCAACTCTCAACAGCGATGTTGATGGGAACGGCGACAACGGTGGCAGCCTTTGCGCCGATGCTTGTTGGGCTCATCGGCAGCAAACGCGAATACGTCTACAGCCTCCCGGTGACTTTGTCGGTCACCTTAGGCGTCAGCTGGTTACTGGCCATGACGCTGTGTACTGTCCTGGCAGCAGCGGTCATCCGTCCGCCCAAGGATCCCTCGGCGCCGTCAAGTCCGCTTGTTTGGCTGCTGGGCAACCTCTTCGGCCGGCCAACTCAGAACACTCAGCAACCCGAGAACTCTGGAAAAGGCCCAAGCGAAAACCTCATCGAGCGGGGCTACGCGGCCCTGGCGCATGCAGCGATCGGTGGAAAGTACGTCACCGTCGGGCTCTCTGTCGTCCTGCTGGTTGCAGCGTTGATGCTCCCAGTGGGCTCGGAATTCTTTCCCCAGGATCGACGTGATCAGTTCGCCATTGAGATCTGGCTTCCTGAAAGCGCCACCATTGCACAAACCGACACGGTCGCCCGCGAGGTCGAATCGATCCTGCAAGACCTAAGTCCCGCCGAGGATTCCCAGGGAAAGCCCATCCAACGGCTCCGAGCCATGCGTACGATGGTTGGCGGCGGGGGCTCGCGGTGGTACCTCTCTTGGGATCCTGAGCCCCGTCAGCCGAACTTCGCCGAAATCTTAGTCCGCACGACTGATGGGATTTACACATCGGAGCTGGCGCGGCGAGTGCGAGAGGTTGCCGAAAATGGTGACGCTGAACGTGGCCGCCAGCCCATTGTGGGGGCCAGAGTTGTGCCGCGCGAGTTGATGCTGGGTCCGTCCTCGGATCCGGTGGAGTTACGAGTGATTGGCCCTGGCTTTGCGGACATGCGTTCGCTGCGGCGAATTGCTGAGGATGTCAAGGGCATGCTCCGCGAGACTCCAGGGACTTGGGATATCCATGATTCCTGGGGAGTCTCCGGCTATCAGCTTCGTGTCGACCCCGATGATCGGGCCAATCTCGCCGGAGTGACCAACGACAACATCGCCCAGACGCTCAATGCCTACTTCAGCGGGCACCAACTGACCTCCTTCCGTGAGGGCGATCATGTTGTCCCGATCTATCTGCGTCTGCAGCCTGAGCAGCGAGCCTCTCTCGAGGGGCTGGAGACGGCTTACGTCGAGGGAGCCAACGGCAAGGTCCCCCTCAACTCCGTGGCGACCATTGAACCTCGTTGGGAGCCATCCACAATCGTGCGGAGAGACTTAAACCGCACAATTGAGGTGCGCTCTCAAGTCGAACCCGGCATTCGCGGCAACGATGTGGTGATTGCACTGATGCAGTCCGAGCCCATGAAACAGCTTCAGCAGAGCTTGCCCACCGGATACCATATCGAGGTAGGAGGCAGCCTGGAGGATTCTCAGGAAGGATCGGAACAATTCGGCGTTTGCTTGCTGATCTCAATCGTGGCGATCGTACTCCTGCTGATCATCCAATACAACGGTTGGGCCAAACCGACCATCATCCTCTCGACGCTCCCTTTGGCCCTCATCGGTGCTCTGCCAGGATTGTGGATCACCGGCAATCCCCTCGGGTTTATGCCCCAGTTAGGGATCCTGGCACTCTTTGGCATTGTGCTCAACACCGGCATCATTTTCATCGAGTTTGCCGATCTGCTGATCAAAGAAGCTGCCGAGCAATCCGACCGCAGCGGTCCGATTTGCGGCTTGACAACCAAGCAGTTTCGTCAGTGCCTTGTCAATGCCGGCAAACAACGTATGCTCCCGATCTTCTTGACAACCGCGACAACCGTCGGCGGACTTCTGCCTCTTGCGATCGGGGGCGGACCACTTTGGGAAGGCATGTCTTGGTGTATGATCTTCGGGTTGCTGGTGGCCACACTGCTGACGCTGCTGGTCATCCCCGCTCTGTACGCCATCCTCGTGGAAACATTTGGCGTGCAGCCTTGACAACTTCCCGCCGCCGAAAGCACAGGCCAGTCAGCAACCGCAAACGACGCCGCCAGCCTATAATTAGTCTATTTCACTAATAGATTGTGTGGCACTGAAGCGATTTGGTCACCAACTGACTCGAACAAGCCCGAGCCTTGCCGAGGCTTTCACCGGCTCAGAGCCCGATGAATGTTATCCTGATTTTCTCTGGCGGGATCGATTCAACAACGGTGCTCTATTTGCTTCGCAGTCAAGGGCACCATGTTCGAGCGTTGAGCGTGCTTTACGGCCAGCGGCATGACCGTGAGTTGCAAGCAGCAGAGGCGATCTGCCAGCGGACCGGCGTGAACCAAGATCAGGTGGATCTGGCGAACCTGGCGGACCTGCTCGGACCGAATCGCTTGACCGACAGCACTTCCGAGATCCCCGAAGGCCCCTACAGCAGCCAAACCCTCCCACTGACGACCGTTCCCAATCGGAATATGATCCTCCTTTCCTTGGGCATCGCTCGAGCTGTCGCTCTTGGCTACGATGCAGTCGCCTATGGTGCTCATGCTGGCAGGCATGACAATTACCCTGACTGCCGCCCGGCTTTCGCCCAGGCCATGGATCACGCCGCCGGACTGTGTGACCGGCGGCCCATTCGAGTGCTGGCACCTTTTATCAATCAAGAAAAAGCCGCGATTGTGGCCGCAGGAAATCGACTGGGGGTTCCCTTTGAACTGACCTGGAGTTGCTACCGTGGCGGGCTACGCCATTGCGGCCGCTGTGGCACCTGCCTGGATCGCCAGCAAGCGTTTGACCAAAATGACCTCATCGACCCAGTCCCCTATGAGCCCCAGCATTGAGCTCAACAACGTTCGCGCTGAGCAAAGCTTGCGATGAGCAAAGCTTGCGATGAGCAAAGATTGCGATGAGCAAAGATTGCGATGAGCAAAGATTGCGCTGAGCAAAGCTTGCGCGATGAGCAAAGCTTGCGCTGAGCAAAGTCTGCTTCAATCTCGACTTCGCCGACTTCGCCAACGGCTAACCCTTGTTGACTTTCATTTTAGGAGAACTTTGGTGGCCCGACTCATCTCCACCTCCCTTCTTTTGGTCGTTCCGTTCGTTCTGATTGTTCTGGCCACTCGCTCAAGCGTGCTGCCGGTGCAGGCGGCAATGGAAGACCAGCAAGCTCCCGAGGCTCAACAGCCAAACCGTTCCGTGGCCGATCCCCAACGTCCGACCGAGATCCAGACGCAAGAAGTTCCACTGGTTCCCGCCGAGGTTTTTGACCGCCTGCGGCAGTACAACTCAGTCCGCTTCGCGCGTTTCTCCGGTTGGTCTCCCACCGGCGGTGGGATCCTTGTTGGCACCCGATTCGGCAATACCACACAGCTGCATCGTGTCCCTTCGCCTGGAGCTCGACGGGAACAACTCACCTTCTTTGAAGAGCCCGTCGGCGGGACTTATCTTCCACAGTCCCAGGACGATGCATTGTTGCTTTCCCTCAGCCAGGGGGGAAACGAAAACGATCAAGTCTTTCTGTATGCCGGTCAGCCCCGAGAGACGTTGAGGTTAACCGACGGCCAGTCTCGCAACCGCCTGGGACCGATCCGCCGAGACGGCAGCGCCTTGATCATTGCCAGCAATCGCCGCAACGGCCGCGATACTGACCTCTACATGCTCAATCCCAGAAAACCGGATTCCCAGAAGATGGTCTTTCAGACCGATGGCCAATATTGGTACGCAGCCGATTGGTCCCCTGATGGGCAGCGGCTCATCCTGGTTCGCTACATTTCGATCAATGAGGGTGAGCTGGCCATCCTCAATGTCAACACAGGTCAGCGGACCGACCTGCCCTTGCCCGGCGGCGAACAAGCTGCCATCTGGGATGCTGCCTTTACCTCCGACGGAAAGGCTATTTATCTGTGTACCGACGCCGAAAGCGAGTTCAACCGTCTGCTTCGCCTGGACCTTGCTAGCCAAGAGACGCAGTGCCTCACCTCGGATATCTCTTGGGATGTGACCGACCTCGAGGTTCACCAAGAGACAGGCCAGGTGGCGTTCTTGGTCAATGAAGATGGAGCTTCTCGACTGTTCTTCTTGGAGGGGGACCAACGTCGCGAGGTACCCTTGCCTTTAGGAGTGGTGGGCAGCCTGACGTTTTCGCCGGATGGCAAGCAGCTGGGCCTCAGTTTGGCACGGCCCGATGCTCCTGGGGATGCCTATTCGGTGAACGTGGCCGATGGGCGATTGACCCGCTGGACCTACAGCGAGGTGGGCGGGTTAGATCCGCGGAGGTTTGTTGTGCCCAGGCGGATTCGTTTTCCGTCGTTTGATCAGCGGATGATCCCAGCCTACTACTACCGGCCAAGGGAGGCCTCAGCCGACAAGCCGGCCGCGGTGATCGTTGTCATCCACGGAGGCCCAGAGTCGCAGTATCGGCCTTATCTCTCGGGAACGCTTCAATATTACGTCAATGAATTGGGGGCCGCGGTGCTGGCTCCCAATGTACGCGGCTCACGTGGATATGGAAAAACCTACCTGAAACTGGACAATGGCACGCTCCGAGAAGACAGTGTGCGTGATATCGGAGCCCTGTTGGATTGGATCGACCAACAACCCGAGCTCGATGCCTCACGGGTTGCAGTGACCGGCGGCTCCTACGGCGGCTACATGGTATTGGCTAGCTTGGCACGCTACGGAACACGACTTCAAGCTGGCATCGATGTGGTGGGAATCGCCAACTTCATCACTTTTTTGGAGAATACAGCAGACTACCGGCGTGACCTGAGGAGGGCGGAGTACGGAGACGAACGGGACCCGCAGATGCGTCAATTCTTTGAGAAGATCAATCCCACCTCGTTGGCCGACCAAATCACATCACCTCTGCTGATTGCTCACGGCAAGAATGATCCCCGAGTGCCTTTCTCTGAGGCCGTGCAGATTGCCGAGAAAGTCCGCAGCCTGGGCCGGCCTGTTTGGACAATCTACGCCGCCAACGAAGGCCACGGCTTTGCCAAGAGGGACAACTCCGATTATCTGCGTGGGGTCCAGATGATCTTTCTGCAGACGCACTTGAAGATCACACCTTAACAGCACAGCCGGTCGACGGGCCTTGCAAAGGAACAATCCGCCGCGTGCTGTTGCTCTTGCGGCCGAGTCGCATGGGCCGACTGAAGTTGCCCTGGCCTGACTTACTCTGGCCTGACTTACTCTGGCCTGACTTACTCTGGCCGGCCTGACTTGCCTTGACCAAAAAGAAGCAGAACCCAAGCTTGCCGGTTGGAAGTCGGCTGAGTTCGAGGGCTTGCAGGGAATCAATCGTTCTGCGGCTTGGTGGCGGCGGGTTTGAGTTTCCAGTTGGGGTCGGGCTGATGGAGTTTTCCGAACAGGTTGGTGGCGTGGTTGACCAAATCTGGGCGACGGGGAGCATAGTTATGATCTTCGTCGTGATCCCAGGAGAGATCGTACAGTTCGATCGAGCCGGTCAGCATTGGTGAGCGAATGGCTTTCCATTTGCCAAAGCGGACAGCCTGGGCGGACTTTCCTTCATAAAACTCCCAGTAAAGAAAGCCTTTTCGTTTCCATGGCTGTTGCTGATCGTTTCCTTGAAAACCGGCCACAAAGCTCACACCATCGAGGTGATCAGGCGGCTGGATGTCAGCCAGTTCGGCGAAGCTTGGCAAAAAATCCGCGAAGTACCAAGCGCGTACTGACTCGCTGCCCGCCGGAATGGTGCCAGGCCACCAGGCGATCGTCGGCACTCGGATGCCGCCTTCAGCAAGGTCGCGTTTGATGCCCCGATACTTGCCATTGGAGTCAAAGAAGTCCGCCTGGTGACCACCCTCTTGGTGCGGACCATTATCAGAAGTAAAGATCACTAGCGTTTCTTGATGAATCTTCAGTTCCTCGACCAAATCCAGCATCTGCCCGACTTGATGATCAATGCGGCTGACCATTGCAGCAAAGGCTTTTTCCGCCGCCGGCCAATCTCGAGAAGCAAACTCGCCCAGGTCGGGGACCTCCATGCCTGTTTTGCCGGCTTCGTTGTTGGCATGAGGTAAGTTCATGGCAAAATACAAAAAGAACGGTTGCCGACGTTCTGAGTCGGCCTGCTGGCGATGATGCTCTCGGACCCACCGCAAGGCCTCCTTGGCCAACAGGTCCGGAGCATAATCGACCCTTTGCACCGCCACGCCACGGCCCGCCTGAGGCAGTTGAGGATCTTGCCACTTGCGCCACCGATCGGCCACAACATTCTGCAGCGGTTCCACTTGGCCGTTCCAAATCAGAAATTCCGGGTAGTAGTTGTGAGCATGCCACATGTTCACATAGCCGAAAAAGTGGTCAAATCCCACGTCATTGGGATTGCTCAAGTCATCCGGCGTTCCGATCCCCCATTTTCCGACGCAGGCTGTGGCGTAGCCTGCTTCCTTAAGCACTGAGGCGAGCGTCGGGACCCGCGGCGAGATGACAATCGGCTTGGCCGAATTGCCGCGAACGATCGTGTGGCCGGTATGCCGGCCGGTCATCAGCACGCTCCGCGAGGGAGCACAAACGGTGCTGCCAGCGTAAAACTGAGTCAAGCGGATGCCCTGCTGAGCCATCGCATCCAAACGTGGAGTCTTAAGCGTCTTCTGCCCAAAACATCCCACATCGCCATAACCTAAGTCGTCAGCCACGATCAGCACGATGTTAGGCCGCTGCGTTGGCTCAACGGCAACTGACCGCTGTTGCCAGTGGAGAAAGAACACTCCCAACCAAAGAGCAATCAAGGGCAGCTGACGGGCGCTGCAGACAGCGATCCGGGGTTTCACAGTCTTGCACTCCAAATGCAGAAAGGTCTTGCGAGCTACGATCGCTCAGTGGGAAGGGTTTCGAACCGTCATGGTCTCGACACAAAGCCCGAAACCAACCGACCACCAGCAAACCGCCGATCTCTGTCGGCACCAATTCACCGGCAGCATTGTCCTGGTAAACTTTGCTGGCAGAGATGTTCGGTGAGCATACACAGCTTCCTCCTCAACTGAGCCAGTGACAAGGCACCAAAAGCTTCAACTTTTCGGCCATCCTCCCCAGCCCAACAAGTCAACCCTATGGGAGCGGGTGCAGGTGCTGAAAAGCAACTACCAGCAAAGCAGATCGACTGGTCCTCTCTGCACCTGGGTCGATCTGCGAGAAGAAAGAGTTGGCGGGCTTGAACTGGAGGGGAGGATTCGGGATGTTGATTGCCAGAAACAGGCCGCACTCGGCGGTCCGTTCGACGAAGTCTGCTGCCGTTGAGAATTTGAGTTTCCCGGAGGCCCCTCCGGCCTCGTGGAAGTTTTGTGGGCTCAGCAGTGGCACAAGTTCTCTGGCCAGTTCTCCGGCCAGTTCTCCGGCCATTTCTCCGGCCAGTTCTCTGGCCATTTCTCTGGGCAGTTCTCTGGGCAGTTCCCTGGCCAACTCCCTGGGGGGGAGGTGGCTGTCCCGCGGAGTTGCTTGAGCGAGAAGCTTCGGCGGCCTTTGATGACAGGAGTGGATCAATGACTTTAGACCAACTCAAAGAGAAAGTTCTTGCCGATGGGGTCATCGATGAAGATGAGGTGGAGGCCCTTCGCCAGAGTTTGTGGGAGGATGGCAAGATCGATGCCGAGGAGGTTCGGGTGTTGCGGGAGCTTCGCGATCAGGCGATGCGGTGTGATTCTTCGTTCGAAGTTCTCTTTTTCATGTCGATACGCTCACACGTGTTGGAGGATGGCAAGATCGATGCCGACGAGGCGAAGTTCCTCCGAGAAATGCTCTGTGCTGATGGGAGAATTGAGACTTCTGAGAAGGTCTTTTTGACTTGCCTCAAAGCAGAAGCCACCGCCATTTGCCCGGAGTTTGAGACGCTCTATCAGGAATGCATTGACTGATTGGAGACCATCGACTCCCGTTCTCGGGGATCCTCTGTCAGTCGAGGTTTCTTGCCTGAAGGTCAGTCCGATCCTCGCCTGAGGGCAATCGGGGCCATCCTCTGCTGACAATCGGCCGCCCCAAAGATCCGCCACCTTTTCAGGACCCCCAGCGGGGACACCAGGCGTTCAGTTTTCTGGCGATTGTGTCACGCCGCTGGCTTGGTCCTTGAGAATGGACGGATCGATTTCCAGGGCTTTCTTGTGGTCCGCTTGGGCCTGCTTCTTGTGGCCAAGCTCTTGGTGAAGCCCACTACGATTGAGATAGGCCCAAGCGTTTTCCGGATCGAGTTGAATGATCAAGTTGTACTGAGCCAGTGCGGTTTCGTAGTTCTTGAGAACGTGAGCTTGATAAGCTTGTTGACTGAGCCACACGACCGATTGGACTCTCGCAGGATCCTCATTGTCGAATTCCGAGGTGTCCATCTTGAGAAACTGTTGCAGATCCGCGCAGGCTTTGTCCGGCTGGTCAAGCTCCTGGTAAACAAGATTTCGATGGAGATAGGCCCAAGCGTTTTCCGGATCGAGTTGAATCACTTCTGTGTACCAATCCGACGCTTGTTGATACTGCTTAGCAACATGAGTGTGATGGGCCTTCTGGGTCAGCCATGTGACCGACCATGGGCACCAAAAGAGGGGAATGACCGAGAGGACAACAAAGACAACCAGGCCCAGCAAGCCCAGATAGGCTAACTGGATTGTCGTACGTAGGAAGAACGCGCACCCGACGGTCCCACCAAACAAGAGCCCGACGATGTGGGCGGTGTTGCCGACCCGCCAAATCCCCAGATAAGTCACGACAACACAGCCAACCAGCCAGATCAAGAAAAGCTGGATGGTTTGGGTGGTCAAGACTCTGCCAAAGCTGGGATACCGCTGCCGAGCCACCCACATTAAGCCAAAAACGGCGAAGACAACACCCGAGGCCCCGATGCCGGTCTCATCAGAGACGGCAAGCTGAAATGACGAGCTGACAAACGCGGAGACGACAAAGAACGCTAAAAACGGCAGCGAGCCGATCTCGCGTTCCAGATGGCTTCCCAACACCCACAGCCAGTAGAGATTGAATGCCAGGTGCCAAAGTTCGAAATGCACAAAAACGCAGGTAACCAGCGCCCAATACCCACCGTCCCAGATGACGTCGGGGGTAAGATAACCGAACCTCGCGAGGGTCTCCCACGACTGGAGGTCTTCTTGGGCAGCCAGTCCAACATAGATGCCGATGCAGCCGAGAATGGCCAGCCCCGAGACCCACGGAAGGGCGGTGAGGTTTGATGCCATGGTGATGTCCGGCCCCGCGTTTGGGCGTTCGGATCTCTTGGTCGTTGAGCGTGCCTTCACGAGCGTCACTTCCAGAATGGGGTTCAGGGGTCATCCTACTAGACGGACCTTCCTCCGTGAAGTTCGCAGCGGACCTCCCCAAGGCGTGAGGGGAGTTGGCTGGGTGTTGTCTGAGCGACTGAAGTGAACTTCCTGGGTGCCATTGCCTGCACCCCAATCTGGTCTTCTCCATTTCTGACGGAAGGTGCGCCCGCTGAGGCTGGGGAACATCTTGGCTCGTCCGGCTGGTGGAAAGGCCCCCAAATCACTGGCCCTTCCGGCGGCTCGCGTGGTTTGGCCAAGCAAGACTTTCCCCCAAGAGCAGTCGCTGGACTGTCCCAGATGTGGCCGTTGCCCACCAATATATTGTTGCATGGATCTGTTGAGGGACCCACAAGTTGGGCCTCTGCCACAATCTGGAACAGTCGAGGGAGGTGCACCGGGCAAATACTGAACGCCTGTTAGGATGCCGCGATCGCTGGCCTGCCCTGCGATGCGGCGACTGGCTTGAAGGACTTGGTGCCAACAGCCTAACCGGTGGGGAGCGGCTGGCGGAGTGTTTGATTTTGGCCAGCCGCGAGGGCACTTGCGAGTTGAGGGGATCGAGGTATACCACTATGGCGGTTCCGGAAAGCCTCCTACCGAAAAGAGAAGCCGGACAGCAAAGAAGCCCAGACAGACAAGAGGCCCAGACAGACAAGAGGCCCAGACAGACAAGAGGCCCAGACAGACAAGGCCTTTCCCCTTCGAACTCTCAGGAACCGCTTCAACAATCAAGATCTGCTGTTGACCGAGAGGGTTTCTGAGATCTGTGGCTGCAACGGTCACCTCCTCGCATTACTGACTAAAGACCTGTGAGATGTTCCATGCGTTTTCTCGATACCCTTGTGCTCTCGCTAGCCATGCTGGTTCTGGTGGGGTGCGGCAACTCCGCGCGTGAGCTCCAACCGGCTCCTGGTGCTTCCCCGGCCTCGGGATCTCACTCCTCAACCGATAAGGACCCCCAGGGCGATCCTTCCGATGCAGAGGCCACTGATGTGGAGCCAACTGGCCCCAAGAATTACACGGGCCATGGGATCAGCTTTGACTATCCTCGTGAGTTCACCAAATTGAGTGAGAACCTAGTTGCCAACACACTCTATCTGGAGGTCCGCCTTGAGGATCCTGCTCGAGGGGTTCCGCAGGCGCTGGCGTTTCTTGAGCTCTACTCCTCGAAGAGAAAGTCTGCTGCCGGCTTGCTGTCTGGCGTGAAGGCTGAGGCAAAACAGCCCACTGTGACCATCGAAGAGTTTACACGGCAGCTCGCCGGGCAGGAGGCTCTCGGCGTGAAAGCGTTTCAAGAGGTCGGCGAGACCACATTGATCCGCGAGATCTACGCCGTGAAGCTGCCGAATGACAAGGTCCTCAAGCTGGTTTGTACCTACCAATCTACTGGCGACGAGAAGAAGCAGGAAGATTTCGCGATGATCGTCGATTCGCTGAAATTCGTTCCCTCAGAACCTGAGCCCCCCGAAGACGACAGTCAGGAAATCCTCTGCCGATGAGAGAGTTGTCACCCTTGAGCATCCTTTCGCCGGAGCAATCTCGCAAACTGGACTTGCGCTGTTCTTCATCCATCGGTTGCTGCATCAGTGAACAGCGGTCACCGAAGGTCGCAAATCCGCTTTACGGACTGACGTGATGTCTTGCCAGGACTGAGCCTTGGGAGCGAATTGGATGGCAGCTGACAGATGCCTGCCCGGATAGCAGAAAGCCGGATCCGAGCCGAGGTCACACGATTCGAAACATTGACTGATTCACGGACAGGTCTTCGACGAAGCAGGCTCCTTTCGTCTGGCAATCCGGGCTTCCGGTCAGCCTCAGGCTGCCCCCTGGAGCTCATCACAAACAAGGGCAGACGGTCACCCTGGGGCGAAAACTTCTCCCAAGGTCAGTAGAAAAGGGATATTGCCCCGATGGCCTATCGAACCGAATTGGACCTCAACAATGAGGAGATGCGAACTCACAAGTTCCTTGTAGGGATGTATCGAGACGGCTACTTTCCTGATTTTCTGGTCGATCGGGTCAAAGCGATCCTGGTGAGGCTTTGCTGGCAGATCGAATGCGAGTGCCCTGCCACGGATGATGCACTTCTCAAGCTCACTCACGCTGCCACCGAACAAATCAATGAGCTTCACGAGGACTTCGAGGAAAACGACAGTGAGCTCGAGACCGTTGCTCGGGAAGAGATGGCCGAAGACTTTGCCGAGATCGCTGCTGCCTACGGCTTTGGCCACATCGACATTGAGGAGCTCATTGCGCCGCGCGACTGGTAAAGGCCGTCACGCCTCATCAGATCACCAACTGGACTCCCAGTTCGTTCTATCTCCCCTATCCAGAATTTGCCGGCACCGACAGCTTCGACTCTATCGCCACCGGCGGACAAGGAGCCTTTGCCGCCGCGACAGTGACGGTGATCGTCAAGAAAGATCTTGGCAACCGACCCCCGGTGGCGGTTGACGACAATGTGACAACTGACCAAAACACCCCCGTTTCAATCGCTCTGCCGACCAATGATTTCGATACCGATGAGCACCCGATTGCTGTCAATGACTGGTTCTCGCCGGATCATGGAACGGTTGTTCTTGATGACGACCTCAACAAACTGGTAACCAGTTGCTGGAGTAACGTGAAGATCTTCGAACGGCCGCCAGCCGACTGAGCGGACCAACGAGGGCAAGGGACTGACCTGATGAAGTTGGGGGAAGGTCTTGGCTCGCCTAGCTCGTGAAAAGGCTGCCAGATCACCGATGATTGCGGCGGTTCCCGCGTTTTGGATGACCAAGAATTGTTCCAAGGCAGCAGTGGGTAGTCCCGCTGCTGCTTCGGCGTGAGGCGCCACAATCTGGACTCTCGAGGGTGGACTCAACGGTTTCTCTGCGGTGATGCCAGATCATGATTCCCGGTGAGGCAGCCAGCAGCACCCGGGAGTCTGGTCGACCCCACGCTCGGCAACCGGGTTGAGGACCAACCCCCAGAGCCAACCCCCCAGAGCCAACCCCCCAGAGCCAACCCCCCAGAGCCAATCCCCGGAGCCAACCATTAGAGCCAACCATTATCAAAACGGGAGATCTCTGATGCTCACCAGGTAGAATGCTGCTGCGACCAACAAGAGAATCTCGACTGGCCAGAACAAGGCGGCCAGCAACACCACCGGCATCTTTTCGAGCTTCAGGTCTGAGGTGGCAGCCAACGCGGCCTGGTATTGCCTGGCGCGTCGACTGGAGGGCTCAAACAGCTCTTTCATCTGCGGGTTGAGAAAACTCCCCAATCCAACCCCAATCACATAGGCGGGTATCAAGACACAGAGGATGAGGGCCAGCAGGTGCCACCCAAAGGTGAGGGTCAGGCCCCATGCGATGTACTCGCGGAAGGCGATCCAAACAAACAAGCCAGCGACGGCAAGGGCCCAAACGACCAGCTCCAACCGAACCGCCCTCAAAGCCCACGACCGAAACTGCAGCAACGCCCAACCCTGAGCAATGAACAGGATCCCCAGGGCGATCACCACCAGAAGAACGACCTCATCGGAGATCCTCACAGAGCGACCACTGACTACTAACGTGTGCAGCCGGACGACCACACCCCCAAGAAAGGTTAATCCAGCGGCACTCAACTTACGAAGGCTCAAAAACAAGATCGTCTCGTGAGCCCCCTGGTGCTCCTTCCGCCACCTGAGAGCCTCAAGACGATCCATCGGCCCCACCGAGGGGGTCACCCACGACTCGGCCGACTCAGCGACACGGGGAGGCTCATAAGGGTTGTCAGGAGGCTCTGTTCGCGAAAGCCGCTGCTGCGGAAATCGCTGGGGTTCTGGCGATGTCATTGATCTCATGCGATTGTATTTACTTGCTTGGCCTCAGAGACTCACCGAAAAGGATTCGGCACGGATTCGGCACCTCAACGGGTTGCAGGTGGTTGACGAGCTTGCCCTCCAGGGTGCTTGGGACCAGGGACTTTTCGGACAGACTCTCAGTGATCTTCCGGGCGGTTGGGCGTTGGATTCCCCACGGAGGTGCGGTTGAGTCGGTCCCTGTCCTCCACTCGAGTTCGTTTGCTGAGGCCGAGCGAGCAGAGGCAAGGCGCCTATTCTCATCTTGAGTGTGCCATCCAAGAGTGTGGTGACGAGTCTTTCGGTGAATTCCTCTTATTATCTCTTGCCGTTTGTGCGTCGACTTGCTACTGTACCAATGCCCTTAGGGATTGATTTCCCCCCATTGCTGTTCATCAGCAACAATCCTTCGGGTGACCAGTCAATTGCATTCCCCAAATCTTCAACATAATCACACACAAAAATCCCAAACCTAACGCTTCGCGTACGGGTGCAGACGCCACTGGACTCGAAGATCGCTGTGGCACTCCCTAACCACTTCATAGATTTCGACCGAAACGTTTCCCTAAACTCAACAACCCTTTCTCCCAACTTATTTGGTCACTCAAGCAAGTGACATTTGGGAGACACTTGACGGGCTATCCCAAGGCATGCTCGTCATTCTGATAATCCACCTCGACTTCGAAGTACCATCGTTTCCCCCTTAAGTTTTTGGAGTATCCCATGAATCGATTTTCTGCATGGCTTGTCCTTTGTGTTGGGCTGACCGCTCAGAGTGCGTTGGCCCAAGATCCTGTTGCGTTTGACGACTTCGACCTCGGCGACCCGTGGTTTGTGGGCACGGGCGTCTCGGACTTTGATCCTGCTGAGAACATCATCTCGCGGACCTTCACTCCCAATCTTGAAGGGAGCACCAACTCCGGGGTGGACCGACCTGGTCTGGTTCAAGGGGGCGGTTTCTTTGATTGGTTTGGTATCTTCCGCCGTGACCCCAACCTCAACGGTGTGCCCGCAACCAGCGACGGAAGTGAGGAAGCTCCTTTTGACGCTTTTGACGACTCCCTGCCGGGCGGTCCTGATCCCTTTCTAGGTGATGATGTTGGTTTCCTGCGTAGCGACGCCGGCCTGACAGGCGGGGCCTTCTTCATCCTGGACGACGATCCCTTTTCTCCAGCACCATTTGGTCAAGCCGAGTGGGTCTTCGACGTCGCCGGAAGCGAAAACTTCACTCTGGCTGTGGATGTCGCCGGCCTGGGCAATTTTGAAGATGATGACTTTTTGGACTTCGACATCAGCCTTGATGGCGGTGCCACTTACCAACCTGCCTTGCAGTTCCGTGCGAACGAAGACGCGACACGAATCTATTCGCAGTTGGAGAGCGGCAACGATGTCATGCTCTTTAACGGCTTCAGCGATCCTGAAATCAATGCCTCGCAGGACGGTGTGGACGATCCTTTGGAGTCTGTGCTGGGTTCTAGCGCCGGGACTCAGCTGGACGTCGCCTACCAGAATTTCATGTCCGACCTGTTCCCCGGTGCGGCTCTGAACGACGAGCTTTATGTCCGCATGAGGACCAGCGTCACCGCAAGCACGGAGTATCTGAGCTTCGACAATGTGGAAGTCTTTGCTGAGAGTACCCCTAGCGGCGTGATTCCCGAGCCCAGCAGCGTCGCCCTGTTGGGTTTTGGTGCCGTCGGATTGGTCGTCTCCCGACGCCGCAAGAACTAAGCAACTGTGCCTGCCTTCTGTTGATCGCCCGAGTTGGATGAACAGCTGGCCGATCATCCATCCAGACGAGAATTAAAAAACGCTCTGCCGGGTCATCTCGGCAGGGGGTTTGCTTTTTTTCGAATCACCACGAGCAGAGAATACTACCGGTGCCACAGCTGTGATGATCGTCGAAGGTGCGTGTCGCCTCAGGGCACTCGTACCGTGCATCTCTGGGTCACGAGGTCGGGAATCGATCCTCGGGAATGCTCTCAAATCGAGGACTGGATGTCCCTGAGACTGAGGGTGTTCGTCAATCAGGGATACACGATCAACGGAGGCCGATATCCTACTAAGGGTGAGGAAAATCTTGGCTCGTCCGGCACAGCGGAAAGGCTGCCAGATCTCTGGTGAGTCGGGCGGTTCCGGCGTATTGGACGAGCCAGAGCTTTCCCCCAAAAGCAGGAGATCGATTCCTGGGACCTCGCCTCAGCTTAAGAGGGGTATGGATTTCCTCAACCGGCCTCGATCGACGAATGACCCAAACCGGCGACAGATGACCCAAAGGGACCAAGGCCATCCTCACAAAATCACCGGATCATGGAGTGCCTCGCGAACAATGCTCTCAGCGTCGAGCACAAGGACGGTTACCGCGTTCCTTCCGGCTACTCACCCAACCAGAAGCTTGAGCAACGCAAAACGCCCTGCCAAGGAGCACCCTGGCAGGGCTGTTGTGTTGTTCAATCAACGATGTTCTTGGGTGAGCTGGACGCTCAGTTTCCGAGGGAGCCTGAGAGACTACTTGCGGCGACGGGCCGAGACCAACAAGCTGCACAGGCCCAAGGCCAAAACAGCGGTGGAGGGCTCGGGGATAACGCGTCCTCCGGGGCCATCCGAGGCCACGACAATCTCCAAGAACGGCCGAAGAGCCAGATCGGTCGCTTCTGAACTGGCAAACTCGTAGGTGCCGTTTTCAGCGGGGACGAACCCCAGCCCGAAGTTGGGCTCACCATCGATCCAAGCCTGAGCCAGGTCGGTGACGTCAAATTCCAGCTCGGGGGTGCCGTCATCGACGGTTGCAAGCAGCTGCACACCGTCAACTGGACCGAACTGAATGCCACCTTCGGTATTGCCGTTGAGCTGAAGGTTGTTCCAGGTCACGGTATCTTCGGAGCCAAAGTCGCCCAGCATTTGGTGGAGGGAAGGACCCGCGCCTTCCCGAGTGGGGCTGTCGATAACCAGCTCCAGCAGAGCGGAGTCGATCGTTGTTCCCAACGGAATCTGCCCGGCATCGGTGCCGAAAATGTTGTCAAACCGCAGCACACCGTGGCTGGGTAAGCCGCCGTTGTTGCGGCCGTCGACCGAGACACCGTCGTCGCCTTGATCGGGGTTTGGGGTATCGGCATCTGCCGGGTTGGCAAACAGGACTGCATCTTGAGTGCCTGTGTACCCGTTCAGGCCCTCTTGAAAAGTGAACGTTCCGTCTGGAGTCTCAACAGTCAACTTGGGGCGGTTCGCCGGAGTGGAATCCTCGGAGGCCTCAAAGTCAAACCCGTCGATGCTGTTGGGGGTCAACCCAAAACCGTAGTTCGGGCTGCCACTGGCCCAATCGGCAACAGCCCCGGTCACGTCAGCGCTGCTGGTGGCACCGCCCGGCAAAGCAGGCGCCAGCTGGCCAATGTTTAGAGCATCCACGTCTCCGTCGGCGACGTTGAACTGAATCCCGGCAACAGAATTGCCGTTGAGTTGCAGATTCTCGTAGGTGACCGAGTCCTCGGTGCCAAAATCTCCAAGCAGCTGAACGATCGACCCGTCTCGAACTTGGCCGTCGACAGTCGTCAGGCCGATTCGGGCAGAAACGACAGTCGCGCCCGGGGCAATGGGCCCACCCTCTGACTGCAAGAGGTTGTCAAATCGCAGGACAGCGCTGCGATCTTGGGGGTCGTCGCGATCCAGTCGACCGGTCACCAGAATCGAGGGATCATCGCCGGAGGGAGCATTCGGAGCGTTGCTTTCGTTGCTGAGCCCAGCATCCTGGGTTCCGCTGTAGACGCCGAAGCCAGAATCGACGCCCTCTTGGAAACGAAAGGTGGTGCTTTGCGCACTCGCGATTGCGGGAAGCGTCAGCAGAGTTGCTAACGCCAAGACTGGAGGAAAACGCATAGGGGATCTCCTTGAAAAGGAAAGCTTAGGGTGTCCCCCAAAGGCCTTGCGTAAGGACAAGGGGGGATCGCAGGTTCCAGGTGATTCGACAGGCCAGCAACCTTAGGCTTGTGCAAAGCACCCACGGTTTGACGGTGATTCGTGTGAATGGATGGACTTTCACGACCAAAGTGCGGCGAGCCTACTGAGGTGGGGAAAATCTTGGCTCGTCCGGTTTGTGGCAAGGCCGCGACATCGCCAGTTCTCGTGCCGTTTACTGATTCCCTGAAAAGTCCCCGACGAAGCGGGCACCTTTGGTCCGGCAATCCGGCCTTGCGGTGGTGCCTCAGGCTGCCCCCTCGGGGTCATCACAAACAAGGGCAGATGGAAAGCCCTGGGTCGAAAATTGATCCAAAAGTCAGTAGCATCTTGGACGATCAAGATGTTCCCCAAGAGCAGTGAGAGGTTCACATCAACCTTTGGCTGACTGGACCGACAGTCATTCGAGCGGACCGTTGTTTGGATCCCAAACGACTCCAAATCTGGGAGCTGGTTCCTTTCGGTATTGATCTAGGTTTCCAATCCAGGAGGACACCAAGGTGACTTCCGCGCTCAGGTGCGATGATCACCCAATTCAATTCAATTCGGTGAGAGACACATCCGATATGGGTCGAACTCACGCACGGCTCAGGGGAAAACTCACGGAGTCTCAGCCAGAGGAGAGATCAGAAGCGTTGCCTTCGGGCTGGTGCAGAAGCTTGACATAAAGTCATGAAGACGAGATGGTCAATAGATGAATTTTTGGTCAAGATGCAGTTGTCCTCCATCAGAACACTTCCCGACAAACCAATCGCTCGCAAGGTCGCGCTGCTGAAACACAGCGGTCCAGAGCGAAGGCCACCCCTCTCCACCGCTGATCAATCCCCCTCCTGCACAGCCCCAGTGCTTGCCCTCCCGGCCATGATGTCAATCGAGCCTCCTGTAAGTGGATTATACCTCTACAAACCCTACCCAAAGATAGTAAGAGCGATCTTCCATTTTGCTGGGCTATTGATAGAAGCTTCATGCGATATCCATGTTGATTTCACCACTTCTTGATAGGCAAGGGGTATACTTGCCATCAGTCCCTCCACTCGAAGGCAGCTACTCATCCGAGTATCCTCCTGAGCCTTGGGTAGAAATGGGCCATCGAGCCAGCCAGAAAACCAAGCCCTGATCACCAAGCTTCTCTTTGGTTCAGGAAACTCAGGAGACGCAGGACAGTGGTGGGCGTCCCATCCCCTTTTTCGTCTCCGGAGTCCCCACAGATGAAACACACGCTCTTGTTCGGTGTGTCCGTTTTGGCACTTTCTGTAGCTGGTTGGTCTTCTCAGGCCTCAGCTCAGACCCTGGCTCACTGGCGATTTGATGAGGCCATCTCGGCTGCAGGTGACAGCATTCCTCGCGGTGGCCAATTGGTTGTTAAGGATTATTCCGGCAACGGGAATGAGCTGTTTGTCGATGAGTCCTTTCTGGAACAGACCCCGACTGGGGACCTGAAGTGGTCCACCGATCTTCCTGGCAACGGGCCGGCTGCCAACAAATTTAGCCTCCGTTCAGACGGTGGCGCTCAGGGTGAGGCATTTTTGGCGACTGACTTCAGCTCCCCCATCAACCAAGTCCAACTGGACTCGGAGTTCACTGTTGAAGGGTACGTTCGCTTGGATCCGCTGTGGAACCCCAGAGGTGGCGAGAGCGCAAGGCCTCCTGGCAATACGAATGTGGATCGTTGGTCCTCCATGGCAACTTTCGCCAGCACCTCCTTGGACCGTCCGCAGGCTGCTTTTTCTTTGAACTTCAGCAACGAGTTCGATCCGTTCCCGCAAGTTGAGTCCATCAACTTTGATCGTGATGGCGGTCGTGACGGGACTCAAGGCTTGGATTCGTTTTTCGCCTTCGACAATCCGGTTGAGGTCGACACCGCTCGGCAAAACGGCACCGAGCCCGTCTGGCAACACTACGCTGTCACCGGCGATGCCGACGGTCTGTGGCGGATGTACATCGACGGGGAGCTGGTCGGGGTCAACCACCCTGAATTTTCCCGAACCAATCTGGTGGACGCGTTCGATCACGGCACCCGTCCCAGTGGCCCCGATGTGACCGGTCAGGGGATTTTCAATGCCCCCGATGCTCGCTGGCTTATTGGTGTGGGTTGGTTTGACGGCCCAGGAAGAGCCTTCCACGGTTGGTTGGACGAAATCCGTGTCAGCAACGTGGCACTGCAGCCCGGCGAATTCCTCATCGATGCCAATCTGGCTGACATCAACGGTGACCTTTCTATCGATCAAACCGATGCCGATCTGATGAACGGCAACTGGGCTCAGTCCGGCACTGGCGACTTAAACTTGGACTTCGTCGTTGATGCCGCTGATGCTGGCGAGCAATTCGAAGACTGGACCGACAATCCGGTTGTCGGCACTGGTGTCGCCTCGGCTGTCTATGATCCCGCCACCGGCGAAATCACAGTCACCGCAGACGATATCGTCAACTGGTACATCGAAGGTCCTCTCTCGGGCACCCCGCTGAGCCTGGCCGAGCTGGGCGACGGCGAGAAGACCGATAACCCCTTCCGCGTTGGTGAAACCAGCTTCGACGGCACTCCCCTGAATTACGTTGCTGATCTGGGCGCCATCGCCGAGCTGGGCCTCTCCCAAGGCGACCTGACCATCTCCTGGAACGCCGCTCTGGGTTCGCCTCTGCAATCGGCTGCCGTCAACGTCCTTGGCTCCCAAGTGATCCCCGAGCCAGCAACTCTCACTCTGCTGTCTCTGGGTCTCTTCGGCTGCTTGGCCGCTGGTCGCCGTAAGTAAGCTGAGGACCTATTGGATCCTCAGATTCCACTCATCGACTTGCCTCGGCGAGTCAACTTGGCCCTTCCAAGTAGCCGGCCTTGCCTGATCGCAAGGCCGGCTTTTTCGTTAGCTGAAATGTGGCGGATATGCTTTTGAGAGCAGAGGCAGCACATCGGAGAATTCTTCTGGCTCAGGTTCCTTTCTCAGCGGAGATTAACCCAATCTGAGTTCCTCCGAGGAATTCCCATGAAGATATGTTGGTTTGGGTGCCTGGTCCCCGGAGCGTGGAAAGTCGGTCTTCTTTCAACACTCATCTTGGCACTGACTGTGTGTTCCACAGCCACTGCGTCTGCTGAAGCTCCCGAGCCAGCCGATGAGTGATCCTGTCTGGTCTGATGCCTGGGTGCTGTTGGCCCTTCTTGATCTCGCAAGGCCAACGCCGCGCGAAGACATCCCCAGAACTGGGGACTCCATCAACCAGCCTAAGATGAGCAACGAGGAACTCGATGGCGGACTCGCCCGGCTGATGGCGCTGGTTTTGTTTCTTGGCTTTTTGCTGGCTTTAACGTGTCAAGGACGGCATCTGTCCTCGACGCGGCGATCGATAAGGCTTCCGAAGCGGCCAACGATTGGAGTCCGCAAGGGCGGAAGGACGGGTTGATCGCTTGGGTTTGTCCAGACCGGGTGTTGTCAAGATGGTTGGACGCTCCTCGCTGAGCTTACAATCGGAAGGCCTTCCGCGACTTCTCACGGTAAACGCCGGGCGTCATCCCGGCGACTCGACGAAACACCACATGAAAATACTCCACATGCTCGAATCCGCACAGTTCAGCGATCCGGTTGGTCGTCAGATCAGTCGTTGCTAACAGCTCTTGGGCGTGAGCGATTTGGACGCGTCGGATCTCTTGCTGTGGTGATCGGCCGAGCAATCCGCGGATCTTCCTCTCCAGTGTGCTTCGAGAGACAGCGACTGCCTCGGCGACCTCCTGGACGCTGATCCCCCGAATAGCGTTCTGTCGCATGAACTGAAGGGCGGCGGCAGTCGGCGGATCGTCAACGGCCACCAAGTCGGTCGACTGACGAATGGCGATGCCGATCGGCTCCAACAAAACCTCCTTCGTTCCGACCTCCTCTCCCTCCATCATGGCCGAAAGCAACTCCGCCGCCCGGTAACCGATCGTGGCAAGATCAGGAATCACGCTGGTCAGCGGGGTGTCGCAGGCTAAGCAGAGCAATTGGTCATCGTCCACTCCAATGACCGCCACGTTCTCGGGGACCGCCAGCTGGCTTTCCACGCTGGCGTCGATCACCTCCTTGCCTCTCAGATCGTTGGCACAGAAGATGCCACACGGTTTTGGGAGTGAATCAACCCACGTTTGGAGATGGCGTTGTTGCTGTTGCCGCAAGAGAGTCCGCTTGGCCAGAAAAGCCGACTGGTAGGCAGCACAGTCGAATCCAACCTCAGCCAGGACATCGGCAAACCCCTGCCTCCGGCGATCCGACCAAGCCTCCCCTTCATATCCGCAATAGCCGAAATGGCGGAGGCCGCGCTCCAGCAAGTGCGTGGCGGCCATGCGACCAATCGCCAGATCGTCGGAGCGAACTTGCACCAGATCGCTAGCGTATTGGCGATCTGTCAGTTCGACGATCGGCAACTGCGCCTTTCTGACAAAATTCTGCAGCCACTGGTCGGTGATTCGAGTGATGATCCCGTCTCCCGACCAATCTTCCAGCCATTGGGGAGCCGTTTCCAGCAGGTCCCGTTGCTCCAGCAGCACCGTCCAGCAGTCATGCATCCGCATGAATCGAACAATTCCCGCCAAGATGCCACGCCCGTAGACCCCTGCAGTCTCAATCAGCAGTGCAACGTTCCGCTTCATCGAAGGCTCCCACTGAACGCGTCCGGATCGTTGAACTGACCCCACTGAGGCCACTCGGGGTTTGACAAAATACCTTAATGGAATGCTGGCATAGCTCATAGACCCCAGCTCACCCAATCAGTAGAGTACGGTGGCTTTCTCCGAATCATTTGGATCGCTCGGACGGTTGATCCGAGCAATCCGGCCGCAACCTCAGTGATGTTCCTCGTTTCCTCACGATTACCCCGCTTACTCCCAAGGAGCCCAAGATGTCCCGGTTCGTTTTGTCCCTGCTAACAATAATGCTTACAGATCTTCCTGCAGACGCCGAGGTGCAGCGTATCAACGTCGATTTCAACGATGCCACCTCACCCACCTTTTCGGGGCCCGCAGCGACGGGCGAGCCGGGCGATGTTTGGAACGGCCTCAACCTGATTGACGACGTCAACGTGTGGACATCCCCGCTGCTGCTGGATGCGGCCGGATCGCAAACCAGTGCCACGGTGTCGGTGGATTTGCAGCAGCGTGGCTGGAAGTTCAACACAGTCGATACCAGCAATGTTCCAGCCGACGCCATTGATCTGATTCGCGACTACCTCTTCATTAATGCTGAGGACCCCGATTGCAACGGCGGACAGGGCGGCTGCGGAGTCGACGTGACGATCTCGGGACTGCCGAAAGATGCTGACTACGAGCTGGTGCTTTACGGTGTCGGGGCCGGGTTCTTCCAGAACGCTCTCTTCGATGTGGAGGGTTCGAACGAGGAAGAGCAGTTCACGCTGAGCACCGTGCGGACGCCACTCTTCTCTCCGCAACACTATGTCACTTTCACAGGGAACACCGGCCCCGATGGGGAATTGCTCATCCTGTGGAGCCACGACCTATCCTCAGACCGCCAAGAGGGATTCGATACCTTCACCCCCTTTGCCGCCTTGAACGGTTTTCAGCTTGTGACAACTGAGCCTGGCGTCACCTCGCCGATCCCCGAGCCGAGCTCCTGGGCGTTGGTCGCGTGCCTGGGGCTGGCTTTCGCTGCTGGTCGACAACGTCAAAGCACACCGGCACGGACTTCTGCCGCTTAAACAGGTGAGCAGGATTACCTGGCGTTTCGGTGGTCCGGTTGGATTCCTTGCCTCGGACTGATCAACTGTGAAGGACATGGCCTCAGGGCGCTCGTCGGCCGCTGGCTGACGGGCGTGCCCGGCCAATGGTGACTTGGAAACCGCTGGTGGGACTTGAGCGGGAGGCGAGAGGCTTGGTCGATGGGTCGTCGGAACAACGATTTGGTCATTGGCTGTGATGAATGCCGGAAAACTTTCTACGCTTGAGAAGATCGGCTATGGGCTGGGGGATTTTGGCTGCAACATCGTTTTCCAAACCGTTCTGATTTTTCTGCCAGCATTTTATACAGATATCTTTGGCATCACTCCCGCGGCGATGGGGTTGATGCTGTTGGTCGTTCGCCTGCTGGACACCGTCACTGACCCCGCGATGGGTGTCCTGACCGACCTGACTCGAACTCGGTGGGGGCGGTACCGCCCTTACCTGCTGTGGTTTGCGATACCGCTGGCAGCTGTCTTCGTGCTGGTCCATATGACCCCGGATTTCGGGGATCAAGGGAATCTGGCGTATGCGTATTTCACTTACTCGTTGTTGATGATTCTCTACACGATTGTGAATGTCCCTTATTGTGCGATCGGGGGCGTGATCACCCATGATTCCGGCGAGCGGGTCTCGGCGAACTCGTATCGCTTTTTTCTAGCACCTGCAGCCGGTGTCTTGATCACGTTCTGTGGACCGGCACTGGTGGCCTATTTCGGTGGAGATGATCAACGGGTTGGTTTTCCGTGGGCCATGGCGGTGTTGGGTCTCGTGGCAGTCGCAGCGCTCTTTTGTTGCTTTTGTCTGACCAGGGAACGAGTGGAACCGGCCCAACCTTCTCGGGGATCCCTCGCGCTGGATCTGAGGGCCTTGTTGCGTAACGATCAGTGGGTGATTGTGGCGAGCATGTTCTTTGTGTTGCTCATTCCGGTGGTGCTTCGCAGTGGCACGGCGATCTACTATATCCGCTGGTACGCAGGCCAGTTTGATGCTGCGGTCGTGACTGCCTTTCTCACCGCAGGAACTCTCTCTCAAATGGTCGGTTCCTGCTATGCCCCTGCTGCGACACGGTGGCTGGGCAACGTCCGGGCCTACATCGTCACTCAAGTGGTGATCATCGTGGCCTCCATCGGACTGTATTTTGTCGGTCCCAAGCAACTGGTGATGATGTTCTCGCTGCATCTGGCCATCAACTTTTTCATTCAACTTGGGGCACCGATCTTATTCACGATGGCCGCCGACACTGTCGAATATGGGGAATTGAAGACAGGCCGACGCGTTACCGGCTTGGTCTTCTCCGGTTCGCTCTTCACGCTCAAACTGGGTGTCGCCGTCGGCGGTTGGTTGCTGGGCTTGCTGCTCTCCATTCACGGCTACGATGGAGAGTCCTGCACACAAACGCCACAAGCGATCCACGGGATCGTCCTCTCAATGACCCTCCTGCCGGCCCTCGGTCACGCGTTGCTGATCCCCCTGGTGTCTCTCTACCGACTCAGTCCACAGCGATGCCTGGAGATTCGCCAACAGCTTGATGGGGAGCTTCCGGCGTGACAGATTGTTCTCGGGACCCAGGGCACCTTTCCCTCGTCGATCCTTACGATGGATCTCTGCGTTTCGGTTCCGCTGATGTCAAATCGCTGGGCTGAAGACCAAAGCCATCTGCTAGCCTGGTGAGGTAGTTGAACAAGCCGACCAAGTGGGCAACCTCGAGGCAGGCATGATCGTCGAACCCCAACTCGCGCAAGGGCTGCCAATCCTCTTCCACCATGCGTGTTGGTGTGGCGCTGAGTTTCTCGGCGACCTGACACAGCGCCTTCTCGCGCGGAGTCAAACTCTCCAGTTCACGCCAGCGTCGCTCTGCGATGGCTTGGGCCAAAGCCGGTTCGATGCCCTCCAAACGCGCGAACCGCGCGTGGTGGCTCGTTCAGTAGAGGCAGTCCTGCGCCGAGGCGGCCACGGCAGCCACCATCTCCCGCTCGGGTCGGGTGAGAAATCCCGGGCCAAAAAGAAGTGTGCCGGAGAGCTGACCGAAGGCAGGTCCAATCTCGGGGTGGGCCATGATCAGCCGCGACATCAGGGCCACGTTGCCGTCCATGAAGCGTTCGTAGGGGTGTGACTTGCCCTGTGAGCTGGCGCGAATCTGCTCCTCGGATGCTAATTGAACCCACGCCGGTCTCGGTTGTCCGTCACTCATCGTCACCTCGAACATCGCAAACTGAGGTTTTGGGGATTCCAACCGGTTTTCTGGTTTGGCGCAGTTGAGACGCTACGCGGGCGACGCCAACCGCCATCTTCGATGGACTTATTGATCCAAAGAGAAGCACTTCAGCGATGTCTCGCCTCGGACAAAGAGTTTCTTGCCCGCCAGGGCAGGGTGCGAATAAGGTTCGACCGCTTCGCGAAATGTGGTCACCTCGGAGAGCAACTGGGGTTTGTCCTGGACCGTGAACAGCAGCAATTTCCCCTTCCCGGTGACCAAGAGTCGGTCATCGGTCGCGAGGATGCTGCCGTAGTCCGCCAAGGAGGGATGGCGGATGCGCGAGAGGAGCTTGAGGTCCTCTCCTAAATCCACCGTCTCAAGGAGCTTGTGAACACAGAACGCGCGGCTGCCGACAACCACCAGTGAGCTCATGTCGGGCTTGACACGTCGGTTTGTCGCGACAGGGGTTGGATCGATGATTCCTCCTTGGCGAAAACGAAAGAGCCGGGTTCCGTTGTTCTCGGTCGCCACCAGCAGCTTTCCACCAACCACCGATGGGGTCGGGACATTGAAGTCTCCAGGAAAGTGCGGCTTCACTCGCCACAGTCTTCGCCCATCGTTGACATCCCAACCTCCCAGGGACGTACCGTCGTGGCCGACGATCTGCCGTTTGCCTCCCAACTCAGCGACTATGAGCGAACCATAAGAGGGTCGCTCGCCCGGCGTCTTCCAGAGAAGTGCGCCTGATGCTGGGTCAAGCGCCACCAAGGATGCCTTGGCAGCACCGGGGTTGAGAATCAGCTTGCCGTCAGCCAGCAATGGAGACCCGCAGTAGCCCCAAGGCAACTCGCCCTTGGCCTGGAAGTCTTCACGGACATTGCGCTTCCAGAGAGTTTTGCCGGTGGCGAGCTCCAGACAGTGCAGGTCGCCGAGGGCACCAAAGAGAAACACCCGGCGCCCATCGATCAGCGGAGTGGTTCTGGGCGAGTTACCGTAGTCTAGTTTGCCAATGGCCAAGTAGGCCAGTTCCCAGATTCGTTCACCGTTTTTGGCGTCAACACATCGCCACACGTCCTGGAAGTCATCCAGATCTCGGTCGCCGAAGACCACGTGATGTGACGTTGCGGCAATCCCGCCGAGGCTCGGCTGGGCCAGTTTCACTTCCCAGACCATTTCTGGGTGAGCGGGAAGCTCGTCTGGCAGCCAGGGCACACGTCCATCACGGTTGGGGCCGAGCCAGCCGGTCCAGTCCTTGTTATCGGCTACTTCTTTTTTTTTGGGGCAGCGGCCTCGTTGGCGGGCAAGAAGCCAACGAGTGTTTCTAGCGCCGTGCAGAGTTCGGGCTTGGTTCCGGCCGAGAGGAGCGCGGTCTTGAGTTTGGCTTGCTGAGCGGGCTCGAGTGACTCGGAGATGAAGGCTGAGACAAAGGGGACGGATTGTGTTTTTCCCACAACTCGTAAGTCGCCCTTTTTGATGGTGCCGCAGCCTTCCAACAGCGGTGCAGCATAACTGGAGATGACCGCAGCCGCCTTACCTTGGGGCCCGCGTTTGAGCACCTTGGTGGCCCCTTCGCTGCAGGCCTGGTCGATGGCGAGCTTCTTGGGGATTTTCACCCCAGATGCCTTGAGCAAGTCCAGAGCGGCCTGATGTTTCTCATCGCATTCGCTCGGACCAAAAATGATGTGATAGCCCTCCAAATCGCTGACCTTCTGCGCGGGATCGTCCTTGGCGACGACCATCAGGCCGTGTTGAGTCGTCGAACCCAATTTGTCGGTCAACTGGGCGACCCGTCTGACGTTCAGTTGGGCAGCCTTGGCATCGGACCGCACCACCGAATCCTTGCCAATGATCACATCGGCACGACCCCCAGCCTCCCGTTTGAGTCCCACGCTCAGGGCTTCACAGAAGATCAGCTTCACCTTGACGTTGGCGGATTCTTCCAGGTGCTTGGCCAAGACTTCGTATTTGCGCTGGGCATAACCCTGCACACAGGGGCAGGACAGCGGGGCTGCCAGCGGGTCCATCACGACCAGGTTGATCGTTGGTGCCTGATTCGGCTTTCCTGATTGCTCAGCCGCTGGGGTTTCAGCCCAAGCAACTGTATTACAGGAAATTACCAGCAGCAAAATGGAAAGAGAAACGCTTGTCCGTGTCTGTTGGACCATGATCACACCTGCTTTTGGGAAGAGATTTGCCAGGGAGAGGCTTCCATGCTCCAACACGGCCGGAGTCGACCAACGAGAATCGACCGGCCGGACTCCTCAGGCCAGTCTCAGGGGGCCAGTCTCAGGGGGCCAGTCTCAGGGGGCCAGTCTTTTGGACCTGGCCCGGTGTGCTTTCTTGCTTGTCGAAAAACCTCTGCAAGAAGCTTCTGAAAAGCCTCACTGGCGAGCTGAGACTTCCCCTTCGGCGTCCACCGCAGCGGGCTCTGCTGAAGGGGCGTCCTTCTTCTTCATCAATACAATATGGTTGCGTGTGATATCAAGCATGTACACCCGCTCGCCATCTTGGGAGACAGCGATGGAGACATTCTTGCAACCGGGAACAAGCTTCACATCACCAACATACTCCAAGAACTTTCCGTCGGGGCTGAACCGCTTGATCCGACCGGAACTGGATTCGGCCGTGAAGACATCGCCGGTCTTATTGAAGCAGACGTTCATAGGATTGCAGCAACTGGTCCAGCCATCCACGCCGGTGCGGTCACGCTTTCCCCAGGCGAGGATCTCTTCTCCCTTGGTGTTAAAACAGGCAACGCGGTGGCGAGAGTTCTCGGCAACATACAGCTTGCCGTCTCGAACGCGAACATCCATCTGACCACAGCAACCCCGCAGGCCGGAAACGACGGGTTCTCCTTTTTCCAGAGACGGATCGACCTTCCAGACTTCAAACCCATAACCAGTCTGTGCGGGAACACCGATGAACACGTTGTTGGCATCGGCACTGATCGACGCGATCCGCAGCTTGCGCTGGCTCATGGCCTTGACACGGGCGTCAACAGCTTCCTCGTCAATCTTGGGTTTTTCGTCTGAGCTTTGGGCCTGTTGTGCTTGGAATTGCTTCAGGCTGGCCTCAAGGGATTTGAGGATCCGTTCTTCCTGGTCGCTGATCTTGTCGTCGGCTTGTTTCTTCTTGAGTTGAGCAATCATTCGCTCATAGGTCTGAATCCGTGAAGCCAGGCTGTTCACTCTGCGGTTGAGATACTGACGTGCTTCTTCGCGGAGTTTCTCTTGATTGAGCTTCAGAGCCTTGGCATGCGGGCTATTCTGCTGAACCAGTTGTTTGCCCTCAAGAGAATAGCGAAACAACTCACCCTGACCGCCGACCAGGACCGTTCCGTCCGGGGCCATGTTGATGGCTTCCGGCTGCACAGGTAGCTCCCAGCGACGCAAGTACTTGCCTGCGGCATCAAAAACACGGATCTCTCCGGCGTCGGTCCCGCAACAGGCGAGGATCTCGTCGTTTGGCCCGAGACAGAACGCGTGCACCTTGGTTGGTTCCAGGGACTCAACGTCGACTTTGAGAATCGCCGCTTGCTCATGAGTGGCCTTCTCATCGACGCTTTGCACCTTCTGAGCAACCGCTGCCGGTGTTTGCCAGGACAAGGCGGCTAGCAACGTAGCCGTCAACACTACGGAAAAGAACAACCGCATGACACTTCCTCACAGGTTTTGGGGGCAAAGGTCGATTTCGCATGCCAAGACCGAGCCGTCTCAATGAGGGATGCACTACCCCTTCCATTGAGTGAGGGCCTCACATTGGAAACCCGTTGTCAGATCTCCCAGATCAGTTCTCCCTATTAACAGGGGCGTGCACCCCAGGGACAAGTAGCCGATTGTAACTTGGTGACATTGGTTTTGGGCGAGCCTGGAGATTCCCGATGGTCTCAAGAGTTCCACCAAGTTTCGTTGAGCGTAGCAAGTGGGTATTTTGCACTAGCTTGTTGACTAAGCAAGCTCGTTAGCGATCAACCGCCTAGCCCTTTGTTGAGTGCTTGTGCAGAGACGTTGAGGTGGTGTTTCTTGGTTGGTTGGTGACAGCCGAGGAAGTTCTGAGAAGAACGATGTCTGGAGGGTTGACCGTTGGTGAGAAGAGGACGGCCAGGCCAACCGCCCTTTTCACTGGGTGGGTCTGTTGGCAGCGTCGGTTTGGTGAGTTACCAAGACAGATGGAGGCCTGCAGGAGAAGAAAAAACCCCGCCGGCAACCGCCGACGGGGTGATTGTGTTGGTGACTCGTCGGCAAGCGACTTACTGTCTGTCCGAAATAGTGGTGGAGGCACAACGGCTGGTGGCTCACGGGTCTTGATGCAACGAATCCTCGTTGTGCCGGGACACTTTTCGGACAGTCACTGACTTCGAGTTTTGCAGTTTTGATCAGTGATCGTCGCGGAAACCACTGCGAATACAGACTTCAGAGGTAATTTCGAAGACCGTGAGTTCGGCGTGGGTGTTCAAAAAGTCTGGCGATGAAAAGCGCCGAAAACTCGGCGCCGAACAATCGGCACTACATTTTCAGGGGGTTGAGTTGTGCTGCTGGCAATCCTTTGCTTGCCTGTCCACGTCACTGAAAACTGCAAAACTCGAACTGACAGTCTGTCCGAGAAGCACCGGAATCCACCTGGATCGTGTTGCACCATGACTTGGGCTCCACAACACAGTGGATTGCCGGACACTTTTCGGACAGTCACTGACAGTCTGTCCGAGAAGCACCGGAATCCACCTGGATCGTGTTGCACCATGACTTGGCCTCCACAACACAGTGGATTGCCGGATGCTTTTCGGAGAGTCTCTTAGCTTAGTGGCGACGTCGGAGAAGCCCGAACACGCTCAGCAATCCGAAGGTTGCCAAGCTGGTCGGCTCAGGAATCACTTGCTGCGAGGGGCCGCCTGGCATGGGTCCGTCGATCTGAACTCCGCCGAGTGCGGCGAAGGCTTCTCCGGGACGCACCGCCATCACACCAGAGATGGTGCCTGATGCGTCAGCAATCACGCTGGTGAAATTAGCATCATTATCGGCATCCAGCGTCACCGGGGAACCGATCCCGTTGCCGGCGTCATGTCCAAGAATGGAGACGTCGGCGGGGTTGACCGCATTTCCACCTTGCTGCTGCCCGAAGAAGATGATGTCGTACTCTTCCCCGGCAACCAGTCCGCTGAATTCCCATTCGGTGCTCAGGTTTCCAGTGGCGCGGAGAAACGGAACCGAGCCACGAAGGTCATCGCCGGGACTATTGAAGGTGAAATACATCTCACTGGAGTTGGTGTTCCAGGTGAACGTAGTGGAACCCACGGTGATGCTGGGCGATCCTGGCCAGGTGATGTTGACCGCACCGTTCCCGACGATCAGTGAATCCCAGGGGCCGACTTGCCCGGGCAGCTCCAGACCGTCGGTGTTGCTGGGCGGGCCGACCGGCACATTGGTCGTCACACCATTGGAGAAGTTGCTGTCCATGTAGTCCTCGACCATGTCGAAGGAGATGCTGACCAGGGCAGCTTGAGACAGTTGGGGAAATGCTCCCAGTGCGAGGCAGAACACCATCGCGGTGAAGGTACGCAATAGCACAGCGAGAATCCTTAGGGTCTTGGGGAGAGACGGGGTAACGTGGGGGTGCGTCAAGCATAAACGCAATTGCGAGAAATTCAACAAAAATCCACTTATTCCTCACAATCGGCCCTGCAACTTCCTGGCGACCGGGTGGGAGCTGCCCATCCGGCCTGCTGAGGTGAGGCCGAGCGTGTTGTTCAGACCGATCGAGGCGGATGAGACCTTTGCCTTGACTGGTCGACTGCTCCCTCGATCCAGCCAGCCTTCAGCAACAGCGGACAAAACGGTCGGAGTTGTGTGGGAATTGCTGAGGAAAGAGATTGCCCCACAGCTCTCCTGGAGTAGAAGTCATCCCCTTCGGCCCCTCTTGGGGGACCATGATTCTGCTGAGAATGCGGCCGCGTTGCTGCCATCCTGGGTTTCGGAGGTGCCACTCGGCTGTTCCGCCGTCGCATTGCCTGACCAACCGGGAAGAACTTCGGCCAGGCACACATCACAGCCGCTCAAGTTCGGACTGCCGGCCGATTCATCGTCTCCCCAAACCGCCAGCCTCAGCGTGGCGGTGGTGGGGTTGGTCGGCTTGGCCGTTGCTGCGTCGAGGCCAGTCAACCCATCTGGTTGTCAAGCTCACCACAATCGCTTGCAGGTTAACGCAGAAGGCCCCGGCAGAACGACTTCGGCTCTGCCGGGGCTGAAGAGAGGAATGAACAGATCAGGGAGCGGTTCAGAGAGATTGCCAGACCGCCGCCTGGCAAGTGCACTCAGCGGCCAAAGCGAGCTCGCTCAGGGGCCTGCATTAAGTAGCTGTCTTGAATGCGATCTTCCCGTTGTTCCAGATAGCGAAGGACCTCGACGTAGGCATTGCGAGAGGTCCAAGCCTCTGCTGCAAATTGGTAGACCGGCTGGTCGTCGACGATCGCGGATTCGAATCGTCGGGCGGTGCCGTTATCCAAGAACCGTCGATACTTGGAGAGAAACTCATAGCCACGTCTGGTGTAGTATCTCCAGCAAGCTTCGTATTGGCCAGACCCATACAGGGGCTGCGCGTTGGTCAACGTCTGCTGAACAAACTCGATGGCATCGACTGTGGAGATATCCCCCTCAGGAAGCTCCATCGGGTCGGGAATCACCTCTTCGATGGCATTAATCAGTCCATTGAAGGCCTCCGAGTCCGACTCCACAATGCTGATCCCGTTGATCTGTCGGTCCTTGCCCTGCCGAGTCAAGTAAATCGGGGCCCCGTGAATGGTCCTCAGTTTGTTGTAAGGACGACAGTTCTGGCTGACATGTTTGCCGGTGATCACATGCCGAGCCAAAATCCCAAACAGTGCCTCACGGTTTTTTCCGGTCGGATCGGCCACCAGTTCGGCATAGGGGCCGGCTTCCCAGGCCTCGTTCACCGGCGCAAAGATCGTGAATTGCGAGGACGAGGCGACCGGCAGATCGAGGCCGGTGGCCTCCAGCAAGGCCACAAGTTTGCTAAATCGCCTCTCCGCTCGAAGCAGGTCCAGCAGACTCTGCTCAACCGGGAGGATGACTGAGTCGATCACGTGGACGATGCCGTTGGCACAGGGGATATCGGTTTGCTGGATCTTTGCACCATCGACGGTCGGTCCCTGAGGACCATCCTTGAAATTGAGCTGCTGCCCAAAGGCCGAGATCGGGGTCACGTCGGATACCCCCAGGCTGCGAACTCCCGGAACCTTGCCCGCGGCGAAAATCCCACTGGCGATGTGGTGCTTGATGATATCTTCCAGGCGTTCGTCGTTCTCCGGAAGAAACAGTGATTCAACCAGCTTGGGAGGCAACGCCCCAAACGCCTGATCGGTGGGAGCGAAAGTGGTGTACAGGCTGTGAGTATTCTGAAAAAGCTTACCCTGGCGGCTGGCGGTGATCGCTCGGGTGAAGATCGTGAAACGCCCGTCTTTTTGGAGGGTCTGAAAGAGATCATCGGTGGTTGGGCTGAGGACCCCGTCGATCAGATACAAGATCCCATTGGAACAGCGGATGGCTTTTCCGACGAACTGAGCCTTTCCCACAGTGCCCTTTTTGTAATCAATTGACAGGAACTGTCCGGTTGTCATTCGCAAGAGTGCGTAGTTTTCCAAGGCGAAGGGCGGCTCGGAACGAGTCAGCACGTGGAAGCCGAAGACCTCCTCCAGTCGATCGTCGTTGCGAGGATTCAAGAGCGTTTTGATGGCCCCCGCTGGCAGCTTGTCGAAAGCCGCATCCACTGGGGCAAAGACGGTGAATCGGCGCTCGGTTCGTTCCGAGAGTTGCGAGCCGATTTCAGTCTTTTCTAACAGTTCCAGGAAGTTCGTCAGATCGGTACGCTCACGAACGATGCGGCCGATCGTTTTGGCCTCGGCCGGATCAGCCGCCTGGAGCACGCGGTCTGGGGCGATTGCCCCAAGTACCAACAACACTGCCAAGACTTGCATCCGCCGGATGCCGAGAACAACTTGGGGCAACCAACACGAAGACACCATGTGGGACCTCCTCAGAGAAACCAGTCAAGAACAAACGAGTGGAACAACAGTGTTGACCAGTTCGCCACTTGGCCCCTGCCTGGATTCGTCCATTCTCGTGGCTGGGCCTGAACACCTCTGGACACAGCCCCCAAGGGCACTTCCTTGTTGAAGAAGACTCTCTTGTTGAAGAAAGCTCTCTTGTTGAAGAAAGCTCTCTTGTTGAAGAAAGCTCTCTTGTCGTGGGTCCATGGCTGTGGTGTTTCGGGCTTGTCGGTTCTTTGACTGCCTCGCATCCCAGTGGACAGAACCAACGCCAGCAAGGTCGTTGAAATTGGTCTGCATGACCTGCAGCAGTGCGTGAAGAACCAGCCGGCAGGCAAAGCGGTTCGAGGTGGGCGCAGAAAAACGCCTGTGATCCTCAGAAAGAACCACAGGCGGTCTTGATCAGCGTGCGCTTCGCGTGTGTCGACTCAACGGGATCAGCTGTGGGCGGCAAGCCGACGAACCCGCCCCAACCGGGTCAAGCCAACTCCCAGAATGGACCAGAAGACCACGGAGGTCGGTTCGGGGATGACCGTTGCCGAGACTTGAGGGAGGCCCTCAAGAGTCAGGGTCGGACGGAACTCCGCAACAGGGTTGTCGAAGGAGGCGATGTAGCCACCGTTGCTACCGGGATTGACGAATAACCAGCCATGGTTCTCGGCAGCACCGGTCAACCACAAACTCAGATCTGCGGTGACATCCAATTCGACAGCGGTGGCGTCCTCGGGAATGATTGCTGAGATCTCGGTCACAGCAACATTGGTGTTGACTCCCTCAGCAGCTGTCCAAGCTCCGAACAGGCCGCTGGGGCTGGTCGGCAAGGCGTTGAAGGTGGCGTCGCTGTCGACATCGCTGTGCCAATCGAGAACGGCTCGGTGCAATGAAACATCCGAGTTGTTGAATGTGTTGGGAATGACCAACCGCAGTGTGGCAGAGGGGTCGTCGGCAGCTGCCCAACGCTCGGCCAGGGTGCCAGTTCCCTCACCGTCGGGTTCCACATCCAGATCAAAGAACACCAACGGGTTGGCTGGGCCTCCCTGAGCACCCACGAGGTTATCACCCTCCAGGCCAATCGACTGAGAAAGGGGTGTTCCCACAGGGACTTCCGCACCACCGCAGCAACCAAGACCATTGCCAATCCCATCGGTTGGACTCGAGTCTCCCATCAGCCCAGCGGTATTATCACCTTGAATAAAGGTGTCCACGCCGGTGTTGAGGACGATGTCAGCAGGAGGAACTGTGCCATCCAAAAACGGCAAATCCTGTCCATCCTCTTGGCTCAAAGACAGAACAGGACGTGCCGGAATGCTGGGGTTGTCGAAGGACGCGATGTAGCCGCCGTTGGTCCCTGGGTTGACAAACAGCCAGCCATGATTCTCGCTGGCACCGGTCAGCCATGAGTTCACGTCGTCGGTCACGTTCAAGTTCACCAGGTCAGCACCCAGGGGAATGGTCGCGCTGACGTCAGCTACGGCGACATTGGTGTTGACTCCCTCAGCGGCTGTCCAGGCTCCAAAGAGACCGCTGGGGCTGGTCGGCAAGTTGTTGTGGGTAGCAACGCTATCAACATCACTGTGCCAGTCAACAACGGCCTTGTGCAGCGTGACATCCGAGTTGTTGAAATCGTTGGGAATGACTAACTGAAGGGAGGCCATGGGATTGTCAGCAAGTGCCCAACGCTGGGCCAGTGTGCCAGTCCCCGGCCCGCTCGGTTCGCCGCTGAGATCGAAGAACAGCAAGGGGTTGGCTGGGCCCCCCTGAGCACCCACGAGGTTATCACCCTCCAAGCCAATCGACTGAGAAAGGGGTGTTCCCACGGGGACTTCCGCGCCACCGCAGCAACCAAGACCATTGCCGATCCCGTTGGTCGGGCTTGTCAACCCCTCGAGACCGAGAGTGTTGTCGGCTTGAATGAAGGTATCGATACCGGTGGTGATGTCCTGGGCCTGCCCCTCGGAAGTCGCTAGGACAAAGGCCAATGCAGCAATAAGACAGCGACTTTTCATGCTTGGATCCTCAAGAGGTTTGCAGAGAGGGCGGAATGACGGAGGTCCATTGATCCTGCACTCAGGAGGGGCATTGAGATGCCCCAGAAGGGAAAAAAGAACTGTACCGTTGCCAGGTGAAGCTTTTGAGAAGGTCTCATGAAAACATGAGGAAAACCACAAATCCGTCAGGGCGACAGACAATTGAGAAAAGTCCTCGATTGTAAGGATCCTTGCAACGGCTTGCCTGCAGGGGTATGCCAGAGAGACCGCCAAGGTTGGTACGCTCCTCTTCCCTGACCACCCCTTGCCGATGTCCGATTCTCTGCAACCCACGCCTGACCAGCTCAAGCGAGTGCAAACGCTCATCCTGGACGCATTCGATCAGGAAGATCTGGAACGAGTTTTGCTATTTGAGTTGGGTGCGAACCTGGATGAGATGGTCAGCCCCAAGGACACCTTTTCCACTGTGTTGAGCAAGGTTCTCCTCAGCTTCAGAAAGACCGCAACAGTGGCTGCTTGCATCCTGCGTGGGAACTTGTGGAGAGTCGGAACGAGCCTCGGAAGCTTCGGGTGCGGGAGAATTTCTGCCTGGCCGCTTGACTTGTTGGCCTCGGGTGTCTCCAAGCGGACAGGGCTGCCTGTGCCGAAGAGGGAAACCCAGCAAACCGGTCCGCCCTACTTCTGGGGCGTTTGAGGCTCGCTGAGGGGTTCGGTTGCCAGCATCTGAAAATTCAGCGGCCGATCGTCATTTTGAGTCAGATAGGTGGCTGTGGTTGGAGGAGCAAATGGGATCCCTTCCTTGTCGAAGGCTTCCACAATTCGCTGGTTGACGGCTTCACAGAAGGCGAGATACTCCCAATAGTCTGGCGGAGAATACCAAACGAAGAAGCGAATGTTGAACGAGTCTCGGTTGATTTCGTTAAACCGGACCTGCGGAAGACGATCAGGTGTGAGGTTTTCTTGAGCGGACAGGATCTCGCGGACGATTTGAACCGCACGCTCGATCAGTTCCGGAGGAGTCTCCAGAGGAATGGGGATGTCGGCCACCCGGCGAATGTAAGGGCGTCGGCTAACGTTCTCAATGTCCCTGCGGGCCATTTCCTCATTGGGAATCGTTGTGAGGTGTCCGGTCAGTAAACGGATCTTGGTGGATCGCAAGCCAACCTCTTCAACGAAACCATCGTAGCCCTGGACCACGATTCGCTCCCCGATTCGGTACGGCTTGTCTAAGGCAATCATGATGCTGCCCAGGACGTTCTTGAGGGTGTCTTGGGCGGCCAGAGCAAGCGCCAAGCCGCTGACCCCAGCGCCGGCAAGCAGCGTTGTCAGCGGAATCCCAATTCGCTGGCCGCCGTCCAGAATGACCACAATGGCCCCAGCGATCCCGAGCATGCGGAAGGCCAGTCTCACAATCTGCGCGTCCAGGCCCCTTGTCTGAATCCAGGGGGTGGCGATCACAATAGCTGCCAGACGGTTGCTCGCCCCCCAAACCACGATCACCAGAGCGAACAGGAAGACCAGATCAAGCAGGTACGTGACTCCGACCAACACATCCCCGCTGATGCGAAGCTGGTTCTCGATGAAGGAGTTGGCCCACACCGGAATCAGCATCGCGATCAAAGGGATTGCCAAAGAAAAAATATAGCGAAACAGATGAACTTCTCCTGCACCTCGACGCTGTGTCTCACGGATCCCGAGGAAACACACCAAACCCAACAGCAAGATCGAGACAAGCAGAGATAGTGCGAACCCCACCCACTGCCAAACGGCTTGTCCACCAGGCCGCTCATGAGCCCACTCCGGCAGAGAAGCGATCCAACTGCGGGGCAAGAGCGCTCCGGGCTCGGCAATGAAAAACTTCAGCAAGCTTGGCGTGACCGTAGGGCGATCCTGGTAGGGAAGGTGCCGAACTCGCTCATAGAACTCGGCAGCGCGTTCCACCGTGTCCGGGGAAAACTGAAAGGTTCCTTGCTGGGGACCGTCTTGGACTCGGGCAATGGTGATCTCGGTATGGGGGATTATCCAGCGGTCGATCTTCTTGGAGTCGACTTCGGCCTCCCCAGGCCACTCGGATTCGGGAGGGAGCTCAAGACGATCGAGAACCTCTTTCAGATAAGCCACCGTTTCGTCCGCCTGGTTGGCTTTCAACGTTGGGGGCACTTCGCTGAGGTCGAGGCAGCCATAGATCCGAATTCGATAGGAATTCCGCTCCCCTTCGGAGAGCGAATCCCGCCGCATGCCCCGTTGGCGGACCACCTCATAAGCCTCATGACAGGTCTCCAAAAACGACTTGAGGGTCGCTCGAGGGCTGGTCGTGATGGCTGGCTGAAGCGGATGCTTCTGGCTGCTCTCGTCTGCGTTTGCAGTTCCAGCAGCCCAGCAGAGCCCCAGAACAAGCACTATCCCTCTCGAAAAACACCCAGACCTCTTGATGCTCGGCCAAGCATGCGATTGTGACAGTCTCGCCTGTCTACTGTCGGGGCTTCGAGTCGACCTCTGGCTTGTCTGAGGGCAGACGGTCGCCTTCGGTGGAAGACTTCTTTGCAGATCATCAGGCATCTCGCGGACTCCACAAGACATCCACAACACTCGAGTCAGCAGGTCGCCTCGTCGTCAGGACCAGGGACAGCCGCCATGAGAGGTAAGAAGCCAAGCAACTCCCTTGCTCTGCATGGATTGGCCTTGGACCCGTGGAGAGGATCCAGCACGTTGGCCAGCCCACCCGGCGCCTCGATTGGGTCGAGGCCTTGAGGGATCTGTTCGCACACGCTGGGAGGGATGACGCTCAACGGACACCATTGTTCATTGAGTTGTTTGCCTGCGGCGACCCACAGCAGAAGCCATGATCACAATTCCCGAACAAATCCCACTCTGGTGAGTTATCAGACGCGACGCCCATCGAAGGTGATCATCTCTACTTCGTCTGCTTCCATCCGCATAGACTGCAAACTCCGACTGCTTAAGGAGTTCTGTGTGAATTTTGGGTGAAAGTCTCACACTTCTTGAACGAAGACACCACCGCAAAGGTCTACAAAATGCCTTGCGAAACGGTGGGGACGATGGTAACATCTCGACCGGTTAGCAAGGTTCCCAATGCTGCCATCGACCTACCACATTGCTGCTTTGTCTTACCTTTCACCCCACCTGTGAGAATTTCCGTGATGCGTACTCTTTGCTCGGCCAGCTTATTGGCTGGTTTTCTGCTGATGTTTGGGACGACCCGTTGCTCGGCTCAAGTGGCCACCGCAACGGTTGATCGAATTGACGGTCAGTATGTTGTGGCGACCACGGGCGTCGGTCCCGGCGAGGTTTCGGTCGTCACCGACGGAGATTTCGCTCAGATCATTGTCGGCGGAGTGCCCACCACTCAAGCCACCGGTTTTTTGTACGGCGTCGGACGGGAGTTCATCCCCGAAAACCTCGACGAGTCAACGGACCGAACTTGGTCGGCCTTTCCTCGGGATGGTGGCGCCACCTTTTGGCTCGAAGGCGAGGCCCGCGGCCGAATCTCCCCGGGAGGCCCGGTCCTGCCAGATGCCGGCCCCTTTGCCACAGCCTTTTTCCCCTTCGCCGACGGATGGATCGGCGCTCACCTGTTTGACGACCCTCAGCCCAATGGGGACTCCACGATCATCGCTTCCGGAAACCTGCCGGCTGGATCGGCGATCCTTGGTGAGGGCAGCAATGCCACGATCGACATCGGCCTGACTCCTGAAGACGGACTGCTCTTTGCGATCTCCGGCGACGACGAAGACCAGTTCGCTGCGGCCAGCTACGACGCAGCACTGGGCGCCTGGCGGATGGTCATGCGAGACAATCAGAACACCGACCCAGAGACATTCGAGGGCAGCGAGCCGGGCAGCTTCCTGTTCGTCCCCTTTGATACGCCCGGCTTGATCGCCGCCCACATCGATGTGGATGATTCCCTGGGTCCGCAGTCGGCCGTCGATAGCCAAACTGTCGGCGACTACACGCTCGAGCGAATTGGTGTCGGCACTTACGAATTGTCTATTGGTGACGGCTCCGAAATCAACCCGGAAACGGCGATCTTGATGCTGATCAACGGAGATCAGACCTCCGCAACCAACAGCTTGCCCGAGGATAATTACTTCGGTTACGAAGCTTCCAGCGACGGCAGCAGCTTTGTGATTTATCAGTGGGATCTGGACAATTCCACACTTGAGGACAGCGATTTCCGCTTTGCCGTCTTCCCACACGTCCGGCCCCAAACAGTCATTCCTGAGCCCGCCTCCGGGAGCATCTTGGCCTTGGCGACAGGCAGCTTGCTGCTGCTCCGCCGGCGCAAATGACCCCGATGGCCTCCCGCCGCGATCGATCGGCTAGGCGAGGCGATCCCATTAAAGACCCACAAGACCCGCTGGCCTCCGTTGACCGGCGGGTCTTTGCTCGTCTCAGGGTGACCCTTGACAGCAGGGCTCCATCGTTTTCAGCGGTTGCGATGGTGAGATAAGGTTGCCGGAAGGCCGAGGCCGACTGAACTCGTCAGTTCGCCGAAAACCGCCGCCCAACGCACCGAGAATTCCCCTCGACTTTGCTCACCCTCACAGGGCATCGAGAATCTGACGGGCCATGGCCGGACAACCCTCCGGTGCGAAGTGAATGTTGACCTGCCACCCTCGCCCGGATGGCTGGGGTCGACAGTTGACAGGAAACACTCTTTTTCAGGGACCAAAAGATCCCGATATTGCTCCCTGTTGATGTTCTGAGGATAATCAGCAAACAATCGGCAATCGTTGGTTGGCTCACCTCCTGAGCCCCAGATCGGTTGCGACCAACGGAAGCCCGGATTGTCGATCGTTGCTCAAGGACTTCGTCCAGAACTTTTCAGGGAATCAATAGAAGGTGGTGGACCCGAGGATCCCGCAACATCGGCGAACAAGCCTGTCCTCCCAATGCCCTAGAGGTCTTTGCTGAAACCACCAGCGAAACCTGAGCCGTCTCGAGTTTCTCAGCTGACGGACCTCCATGATGGCCAGAAAAGTTCCTGAGGACTGACTTGAGCAACGCCTGAGGAACCGCCGCTTGCGGTGAGGCCCCTTGGAGGTTTCTCTTGGTCATCACGAACGAGGGCAGACGGTTGCTCTGAGATAAAGACTACTCTGCGGCTTGACCAGAGACTCAGGAGGACATCATCCCTGGCGGATATCTGCCGATGTTTCGATGGTGCGGTCAAGGTCAGCTCAACATCTTCTCCAAACACTTATCCCCATGGCATGCCCGACTTCATCGTTGCGCCATTCTCCTTTGCAGAACTCCCGCTTGCCGTTGGGTGGCTTATCTTCGGCGGCGCTGCGGTGGTGATTGCCATTGTGGGGACTCGGTTGACCGAGGCGGCCGATCGACTGGCCGATCAAACGGGCCTGGGAGAAGCGGTAGTTGGTGCGGTGTTCTTAGGCGCATGTACCTCATTGCCCGGAATTACCGCTTCTGTCACCGCGGCTCTGGATGCACGCCCTGCCTTGGCTCTCTCCAATGCCCTCGGCGGGATCGCAGCCCAGACCGCATTCCTGGCCGTTGCGGATCTCGCGTACCTGAAGGCCAATCTTGAGCACGCCGCCGCATCGGTCCCCAACATGGTCCAAGGTGCGTTGCTGATCGCCTTGCTGTCCATGCTGCTGATCGGGTTTCTGGGACCAGATGTCAGTTGGGGAGGTATCCACTTGCTGACTCCGCTGCTGTTTCTCAGTTACGTTCTGGGCATGCGTGTGGTCTACCAGAGCCAGACCAACCCGATGTGGCGTCCTCGCATGACCACGCAAACGGCCGTCGACGTTCCTGAGAAGGAAAACCTTAAGCGTCAGGGACTCAACAAACTCTGGGTCACTTTTGGCGTCGCTGCGGTGGTCGTCGTGGCGGCAGGGTGGGTCCTGACAAGAACTGTCGAAAGCCTTGCCGAGCAAGTCGGTTTCTCGGACAGTCTGGCTGGCGGTCTCTTGACCGCCGTCTCAACCTCCTTGCCAGAATTGGTGACCTCGGTGGCAGCGGTCAGACGCGGGGCATTGACCCTGGCAGTCGGCGGAGTCATCGGTGGCAACGCCTTCGATACGCTCTTTGCCGCTGTGGCCGACTTGGCTTATCGCTCAGGCTCCATTTACCACGCGGCAACGCCGGGCGAGCCATTGCTGGTCGCCCTCACGATTCTCATGTCGAGCATTTTGTTGATGGGAATGCTTTCGCGTGAGAAGAGTGGCTTTGGCAACATCGGCTTCGAGGGCCCACTGGTCTTGGTTCTTTACATCGGCGGCATCGTCATGCTGGCGGTGATGTAAGTAACGTTTCCCTGCGGTACTGATCCTCCTCCCACTGAGGTTGAGGAACATCTTGGCTCGTCCGGCACAGCAGAGTGTGTTCCGAGGGGAGCAGTCGAGATCCAGCCCTCCGCGGGGGTGTCTTGCCAGGGTCAGTCAGAACTGGTAGCTGTGGCCTCCTCGTTGATCCCCCAAGATTTCAGCTTTGGCTGACGTGTGCGGACAAAGATCCGCAGTGACCTCGCGGCCTGGGGTCCGATTGCCTTGATGCTGGTCGAGGGCCTGCTCGACCCCCTCGCGTTGCCAATCCCCAAGTGTGGTGTCCGGGGGGGATTGCTCAGCTCGGTAAGATCAGTCGAGGAGAAATCCTCGCTGATCGTTGCCGGTAGCTGATTCAGCGAAAGATTCTTTTTCGACCAAGCACAAGCCTACCCTCCAGACAGTTCTTGAGCTGGCGGACGTCGCCCGGCCAATGGTGGCTGACAAGATCGTTTTCTCAGCGAGGGTCGATCTTACTGATTCCCTGAATAGTCTTCGACGAAGCGGACAGCTCAGTGGCCCAACGTTGATCCGGTGTTCTAGGTCTTCGCGAACTTGCTGATCGCGAACGATCTGCCGAAGATCCCGACTTGTCGCTGAGGCAACACGGACTGCGGCTTCTCGATCAGCGTTTCTGCCAATCTGTGTGACCGGGCGGCTCTTGCACACCCTGAGCAGTGGGGCCTGCGAGGCAAAGCTTGAAGTCGCCGATCTCATCGATGAACAGAGTACCCCGAGGATTGGCGGGCTTCCTCTGGGAATCGGCAGCCCCCGAGCTTGATCGCTTCCACCGCGGAATCGACAATCATGATTTCCTTTTCCGGAGATGATCAATGACCAGCCAAAATTCGGCCGAAAACAATCAACCGAATGCCGAGGGAGGCACCGCCGAGAAGCAATCGGCCGCCCACAGGGCAGTTGACCCGGTTGGGATTCTCCTCCCCGATGGACAAACAGCGGCTCCGGCCCGCGCCTCGGGAACCGAGCGTGGGCTGGAACGCTCGGTGGAGGACCAAGAGTATGTGCCGGTTATCATCAAGCGGACAGATGAGAAACGCCGTCATCCGGATGATACCTTGGAGGCAGCGATTCAAGAGGGCCTGGAGCAGCTCAAACGCCCTACCGCGTCCCTGACGCTCTCGTCAATCGCTGCGGGTCTCATTGTCGGTTTCTCACCTATGGCAGTTGCCGTGGTCACCAGTGCATTGCATGAGCATTTTTCACCCCTAGTTGTTCGCCTGGCAACAGCTGTTGTTTATCCTATTGGTTTTGTGATCTGCATCCTCAGCGGCGCTCAGTTATACACAGAGCACACCGCCACGGCGGTCTACCCGGTCTTGGACCGAAAGGCCAAAATCCCTCAGTTGCTGTGGCTGTGGGGCGTTGTCATCATCGGCAACCTCATCGGCGCGGCGATCAGCGCTGGCCTTCACACAGCAGCCGCAGATGTCGTTGACGCGAGCGTTGGCTACAAGTTGCTGGCCGAGCATCTGGTGCAATTCGCGACGATCCCGCTGTTGGTCAGTGCGTTGCTGGCGGGTTGGTTGATGGCGCTGGGCGCATGGCTGGTTGTCTCCAGCCCTCGGATGGGCTCCCAGATCATGGGCGTGTATCTGGTCACATTCTTAATCGGTTTGGGGGGCCTGCACCATTCTATCGCAGGCTCAGTGGAGATGTTTACTGCCCTGTTATTGACAAAGTTGTTTACACTTTCTCAGGCGGTGCGTGTGATCGGTCTTGCCTTAATCGGCAATCTCATCGGCGGGAGCCTCTTTGTGGCGCTGCTGAATTACGCGCATATCCGCAGAACACAGTCGGCGCCCGGCTCTGCGGATTAACGCTCTCAACAGCTTCCGACCAAAGGGAATCACCAAAGGTCCGCAGAGAGTGGACTTTCCCTCCGCGACCCCCAAAACCCCAAAGGAAGATCCCTGGCCTTCGATGGGCTCCACCCAATTGAAACTCCCTTGAAGCGAGTTTGCCCCCAGCAACAACCCGACTGATCCTCAGCTCAACTTTTCACCCAGGGAGACGAGTGAAAGCCCGGATTGTCAGTCGTTGCTCAAAGACATCCTCGATCACCTCTCTGAGAATCCGTGAACACCCCCCAAGTAATCGCCAGGAAAACATCCCCTTGGAGAGGCTGATCACCCTCCGGTTGTTCCCTGAGAACCCTCCCCTCATTGGCAGGGATCAGGCCAAGATTTTCCCCAACCTGAGTAGGTGAGGTGCAGCCCACCTTCTCTGGGGGGCTGTTTGATGAGGATCGATATCCTTAGTTTGGGGGGACAATTATTGACTCGCTGGGGGCTTTGTGTTATGTCCTTGGGAAGAACTTCTGCAACTCTTGCCAACAATCCTGCTGCTGAAGATTCTCCCTCAAAAATTTTCAATCCCAAGGGGTTTTCAAACCTCACGCTCCATCAAAGTCCGTCACGCAGGATTCTGGCATCTTCCCCACAGATTTTCAAATTACGGTTCTCTGGATTCTCCGAAGAGTTCTCGACCAAGTCCTTGAGCAACAGTGAACTCGACCAACGACTGACTCGACCAACGACTGACTTGACCAACGACTGACTTGACCAACGACTGACTTGACCAACGACTGAGGATCCGGGTTTTCGGTCACTCTCTGGACCCTCTGAGTTGGCTGGACGCTCTGAGTTGGCTGGACGCTCTGAGTTGGCTGGACGCTCTGAGGTCATCACGAACAAGGGCAGACGATCGCCCTGGGGTCGAAAGCTTCTCTGAGAATCAGCAAGAGGATCAGGACAAGCTCACTGACCCAGCCCCTATTTCCCCTAAAAGAATCGATGACCGCTTTCCTTAGAGTCCGACCACTGATGGTCTTGCTGCCGCTGTTACTTCTTACGGTTCCGGCTCAGGCAGCCGAACTGGGCAACGACGTGATCGCTCGACCCCTTCACGATGGTGCCTCGGGGAGTATCTTCTTTCTCAACTAGGAAACTGCCACAGGAACGCTCACCCAAGTCGAATTCTTCGACAACGATTTCCCAGGACGAGAATTCACCCCGTTGATCGTCCAGGCCAATGGCACCGGCTATCAGGTCACCGGAGTCGGAACCACCCGAACCAGCGATGGTTCTGGAGCTCAAAGTTTTGACTTCAGCTTGGTCTCCGGCAGTGACCAATTCGATCTTGGCTCTGCACTTGCCTGGAAAGACGGCTCCAATGGCACAAACAACATGGGCGTGCCGGAATTCACCAATGCCGGTCCTGGCTTGGTGGGATGGTTTGGGGACGGCATCACCAACTTTGCCCCCGGCGATAGCCTGGATGTGGCTGGGAACTTTGCACGCACCTATTCCTACCGGGGCACGCTCACGCCAGGGGATGGGGAGTTGGTTGGCAACGTGCTGAGCACACGGGGGTTCGCCAACGATACCGCCTCGGGGAGCATCTTTATTCTCAACGATCCCTTCACCGAAAGTGGAACTTTCACTCGGTGGGGTGTGTTCGACGATGACACAGCAGGACGGCAGATCACGCCGCTGTTGCTGCAGCCAAGCGGAGGTGACTGGGAGGTCGTCGGCATCGGAGCGACTCAAACCTCTTCAGGCACCGGCGCTCAGTACTTTGACTTCTCGCCGGTCAGTGGCACCGACCAAGCCGGGAGTGAGATTTACTTTGGCTGGAAAGACGGATCCAACGGAAGCAACAGTGAGGGACTGGTAGATTTCGACGTTCCCACTGGTGGTCCTGAGGTCATCTGGCTGGGTGCCGGTCAAACCTCCTTTGCCGAGGGCGATGTGCTCAGCGAGGCAGGCCGGTTCGATCGGACTTACTCTATCTCCGCGTTCAGCAGTTTCGTTCCGCCTCCGGAGACACTGACTGTTGGCAACGACTTGACCGGACGGACTCTGCAAGATACCGCCTCGGGAAGCATCTTTGTTCTCACTCAGGAGTCAGCCGCCGGAACGCTCAGTGAAATCGGTTTTTATGACGATGATTTCGCAGGACGGGAACTCACACCTCTGATCCTCCGGGCCAATGGGACCAGCTACGAAATCACTGGGGTCGGAGCCACACGGACCAGCGATGGCTCCGGCCCGCAGACCTTCGACTTCGAGCTTGTCGACGGCAGCGATGAGTTCGGGCTCGGCTCAGCCTTGGCCTGGAAGGACGGCTCCAATGGCACAGATAACCAGGGAGTGCCGGAGTTCACCAACGCCGGGCCGGGCACGGTCGCTTGGTTCGGAGCCGGAAATACCAACTTCGCCCTTGGTGATAGCTTGGACGTCACGGGGAGCTTCACACGCACCTATTCCTATCAGGGCACACTCCAGCCGGGTGACGGAGAATTGGTCGGCAATGTGGTGGCCAACCGGGAGTTTGCCAACGATACAGCGGTCGGAAGCATCTTCGTGCTGGATGATCCCTTCTCCGAACTCGGCACCTTGTCCCAATGGGTCGCCTACGACGACGATACCGCCGGGCGGGAGATCACACCGCTGTTGCTGCAACGAAATGGGGACAACTGGGAGGTCATCGGGATTGGGGCAACTCAGATATCCGATGGCACCGGGGCCCAGTACTTCGAGTTCTCGTTGGTCAGCGGCACCGACCAAGTCGGCGATGGCGTGTACTTCGGTTGGAAAGACGGTTCCAATGGTGGCAATAGTCAAGGACTGGTGGATTGGCAAACGCTCACTGGCGGACCAGGTGTTGTTTGGTTTGGCCCCAACAACACGACCTTTGCCCCAGGTGACCTGCTCAGCGAAGCCGGGCGTTTCGAGCGGACCTATTCGATTTCCGCCTTCGCCACGTCCCCAACTGTCATCCCTGAGCCTGTTTCCTTGGCGACTTTCGGTTTGTGCATCAGCAGCGTGAGTTTGATTCGACGAAGAGCAAAGTAGCCGCGGGCTGTTGAAGACCGAACCCAGAATCGGCAAATCTCCCCTTTTGCAAAAGCCCGTTGGCCAAGTGCTCGCGGGCTTCTTTTGTGCTCTGCTGCCGCGAAGCGGTTGCCAAACTCAGTCAGCCGGCGACCTTCCCGAGTCAAGGTGAGGTCCGAGTCGCTGCGTGCCGGAGCATGATGTGGAGCGGCTTGGACCGTGGGCGGGTTCCCCGCCTGATCATCATTTCCCCATGCAAAACGGCAGCACAACAAAGGCGAGCTGCCGCGGCGGTCAACACAACTGCGAGTCAACGCGGAGGTTGCTGACCCCTATCGATTCCCTGAGAAGTTCTCAACGACCTCATTGAGGAACCACCAGCAATCCGGGCTTCCGGTCAGCCTCAGGCACCACCGCAAGCCCGGATCGCCGAACGAAACGCCCTGCTTCGTCGAAGACTTTTCAGGGAATCAGTAACAGTCCATGGACCATCTGCAGAACATCCCCACAGGCATACTTGTTCATCAAGATTTCATGAATCATCGCTTGCACCGGCTACACCACAGAGAGTAGCTTGTTAGAGGATAGCCTGACTGGTCATTCTTTTGGCTGTTGCCAATCCCTTGACATATTCCTCATTCGAGGCTGAGGTCGGGCTCTGGTTTCCGCTGCGGTGCTTTGGGTTTCGGGCCGTTGGTCTGAACTTGACTGGTCCGCTGCCCAAAATCTCAGAAAAGATTTTGCTCCCCCAGCAACCAAGCGTTTCTTTTGGGCAGCTGGAGTTCTCCGCCTCGGCAGGAGATTTGCCAGATAGAATCGGTGTCATGAAACAAAGCTCTGGAACTCACTTTGAGGAAACTTCTGGCCCACAGACAAAATCGAGATTACCATACATCAACCTTGATCCTTTCTACATTGTTCACCAAGCCTACACTGTTCACCAAACCTACATTGTTCACCAAAGACGTTCCTCAACTCTCTCCCTTTGTTGTGACTGCCTGGACGGTCACTCTCCCCCATCGAGGTGACTTCTGAAAGATCAGCTTGTAAGCAGCTTGTGCGTACAGGTTCTCTTAGGAGGAAGCTTACCAGACCGAAACAGCGTCGATGGAATTGACGCCGATGTCATCATCCGAGCCTGAGTTTGCCAAAGGGTATTCTTGATGCTGGTAATGGCCTAGTCGCGGCCATGGCTGTCTTCTGGCAAAAAAGTCAGTTGGCAAAGAAGTCAGTTGGCAAGGATCGCAGTGAGTTGTGTTGGTGCTGAGATCTCTTGATCAGAGAGCGAGTTTCAGTGAGTTTGGATCGGGTTAACTATCCCCTGAACCCCACGAGATTGGCCTCCAACCTTTTTTGGGGGCCTCAACCAAGGAGCCTCACCATGCGTTGTGTTCTTTTTTTGAAGAGCGTGTTTGCTCTCACTTTGGCCCTCTGTGCAGCGATTGGGTCGAACGCTCATGCGGCGATCATTGCCGAGCAGAATTTTGACATCATCGGACCGGCTTACCCCTCTAATCCGACCCCAACAACGGAGACCCTGCCGATGGGATCGGTCGCCCAGCCGCTGACGCACCTGGGGGCCACTTACGACGGCTCATCCCCGATCGCCGACGGCGGGTTGACCTTTCGCACTTTGTGGACCGACACTCGTGGCAACGCTGGTCCGCTGATTCCCGGTGGAACAGGGATTGACACTACCGACTTCATCGGTGTCAACAGCTTTAGCGGTGGCAATGCGCCGGTGACCAATGCCGCTGGCGTGCCGTATGCGGCCTTCCAGCAGTACAACTATGAGTTCAACGACGCTGATGGTCAGCTGGATTTGGTCTTCGATCCGGTGGACACCAGCGGCTTCGGCAACCGAGCCCTGAGCCTGAATTACTGGATCAACGCAACAGGTTTTGAGCCCGAAGACAGCTTCAGCGTCAGCTTGAGCGACGGGACTACCAGCGAGACTGTGTTGAGCCTGAGCGACACGCAGTTGGAAGCCCTTGGTGCCAGCGACAGTGCCAATCCCTCCACTGGTTGGAACAATTTGTCTGTGGACCTGGAAGCCCTTGGTTTGGGCGATCAGGTGACCTTGACTGTCACCGTGGACAACAACGCCAGCGCCGAGAACATTTTCATCGACGACGTTCAGTTCACCGGCGACGTGGCCAGCACTGTCATTCCTGAACCTGCTTCGGCCACGCTTTTGGCTGCAGGTCTCTTGTCTCTGGGCCTGCGACGCCGTCGCGTTGTCTGAGTTTTGGTCCTGGTGACTCCGCTTGGTTGCCCTTGGAGATCGTTTGCAACGAGTGAACGGATCCACCATTGGGCAACCAGCGGTCCAGAGTCTTCGATGATCTCCGCTAAGAACCGCCACCGGCCGGTCGTCTCTGGGAGTCTTATTGATTCCCTGCAAAGTCTTCGACGACGTCAGTACGGAACGACAAACCAGCCGGGTTTCCGCTGGTGCCACGGGCTGCCCCTTTGGTCATCACAAAAAGGGCAGACGGTCGCCCGCGGTGGAACACTTCTCTGAAGCTCAGTCGTCAACGAGCCAATCCCTTCTCAGGATTGTGTTCGAGAAATCCCCCTCCAGCCTCTCAGCACCTCGGCAACTTGATTTGCCGAGGTGTTTTTTTGCAGGCTTTGCAACCGTGGGGAATCTCGCTTCGGCAATGACGGCAACGAGGCCGCCGATGCGTCGGTGCCCCAGCGGTGGCCTCAATCCTGCTGTCAATCGCGTCTCAAGCCATGGATTTGGCCGTTCGGCTCAGCAGAATCACTGCCGCTCACGCCGGCATCTTCCAACCCCATCTGCGAACCACTCCCCTGCAGATCAGCAGACGCCTGGTGAACCATCCTCGAACTTCTGGATTGAAGAGAAGCAAGGTTGACCGCCAGTAGAATCAATGAGAACGCTGCTGCCGAGCACCCCATCCCAGGGAGGGAAAAGTCAAACCCGTCAGTTGGCATTTGTAGCTATTTGCTTGACACGGTTTGAAGTCTTCGTTTATTTCTAATGAAGTTAGCCCGATTGTTGGGGGCTGGTTGGAGTGGGTTCTGGCCAACCCGGCAACACCAACTCCAGAAGCCATCCCCGACCAGAGTTTGGCCATATGAGGTGCTCCAGAGACTCCCGTGTTATTCACAGCGGTTTTGGATGAGCTGAACTGATCCCGTCCCCGGAGCGATCCCAAAGCTGGGGACCTGGGGCGATCCTTCCTCGAAGTCGCCAGACCACATGGCCATCTGTGGCGTAGAAGCGGCCCATCTCCCCACGATCCTGCCGACGACCCGACATCGGATATCTCTTCCTGGGTAACTTCTCTGGGGAGAATTCGGATGCCGCCCCGATGCTTTTGTACCCACGCACCCGACTTGACGACACGCACGGAGAAGACGATGACCAAAACCATGGCGTTTCTTGCGACGCTTGCCTTGACGGCCAGTCCAGCTTTTGGCTCGATTAGTTTGACCGGCGGAACCTATACCGAGAACTTCGACAGCGTCGGGGCGATGGGCACAGTGCCCCCAACGGACTGGGTCGTCGACAGCAGCCTGGCTGAGAACAATCCTCCTGGGGCCCTGGGACTTCCTTCAGCAGCGATCGGAGGCATCGGCAATAACGGCTACAATGCCGGAACCGTCGGCGGAATGGATCGAGCACTGGGTGTCTATGGTGGTGCCAGCGGCGACACTCGGCAGGTACGAGCGACCTTTCGCAACGAGACCGGCGGGACGCTGACCTCGTTGGAAGTCGAATACGACCTGGAAGTTTGGCTGTATTTGGTATGTGTCCTGGACTTGTTCTCTCGAAAGGTCGTGGGTTGGTCGATGTCGGAACAGATCAACCGACAACTGGTTTGTAGTGCGTTGGCGATGGCTTTGGGAACTCGAATCCCAGATGCTGACCAACTCATGCATCACTCAGATCGAGGCAGCCAGTATTGCAGTCATCTTTTTCAAGAATTGTTGCAGAGTCATAACATCTCTTGTAGTATGAGCCGGAGAGGAAATTGTTATGACAACGCAGTGGTGGAAAGTTTCTTTGCAACCTTAAAGAAAGAGGAGGTTTATCAACAGCAATACAACACACGAGAGGAGGCACGTATGAGGATCTTTGAGTACATCGAAGTGTCCTACAACCGCCAGCGCCGTCACTCATCACTGGGAGGGATGAGTCCTGTCGAGTACGAGGAGGCAGCGTGAGACTCACTGACCTTCCCACAAAAGCAACCGCCGGGGATGCTTTCTCTGTCACCGGCCGTCAGTCGCCAGCAGAGGGTGAGCGACCAACGGCCGGCTCCGACGAAAGCAACCCCTCACCCGAAATAGTGAACACATCCTGGATTCATCCTAATCACTCTTAAATCCGCGCCCACAAAAACTGGGGAAGTTTAACATGCAGGGCGGGCAGTGATACCCTTGCCCTCGACATCGCACTTGGGAGGGAGAAGTATGACGCGCGACCCAATGACTGTTCCGATGATCTTTCTCCGAATCGGGTGGATGAACCGCTACCAAGGGCAGACCGCAGCCGGCCAGATCACGGGCGGTGGAGCCTTTGTCAATGAACACGGTTACGGCCACGAGATATTCAATTTCCAGCCTTTCGCCGGGCGGGTATTCGGGTATGTTCAGCCGCCAGGGACCGCGTACAACGATCAACCCGGCCCAGGAATCAAGATCGACCGGCTCGGCGCGTCACCCAATGGGGACTCGCTTTCTGGCGCAATTGCTGTGTGGGTAGCGACATCTCCGCAAGGCGGCAGCTACATCGTTGGTTGGTATGAAAATGCAACGATTCATCGCCGCTGGCAATCGTCACCACCGGAAGCCAATCGCCGATACGAAGGAAACGAGTTCGGCTACTACGTCACTGCTGCAAGTTCCGACGCGACTCTACTCCCTCCTGACGAGCGCCTTTTTCATGTGCCGCGCGGAGAGGGTGGAATGGGACAGGCAAATGTCTGGTACGCGGATTCTCCAGATGCCCACCGGCAATTCCGCTCGGAGGTTCTAAACTACTTGGCCACTCGACAGTTGCCGCAACTGCCTCCAAACTCGAACGGCGGATCGCCAAGGCAACCCGACCCGCTGCTCCGGCAAAAGATCGAGCAGGCGGCGATTGTCACGACGAGGGCGCACTACACGGCTCTCGGCTACGTTGTTGATTCCAAGGAAGACGACAACCTCGGTTGGGACTTGGACGCGGTTCACGCATCCCGGCAACTCGCACTCAAGCTCGAAGTCAAAGGACTATCTGGCTCCGAGTGCCGGGTCGAGCTTACGCCCAACGAGTACGACAAGCTGAAACTGCACCGTGATTCGTACCGTGTTTGCGTCGTGACTCAAGCTCTCACCGCCCCCACCCTCGCAATCTTTGCGTATTCTCAGGACTCGGAGCGGTGGGAAGACAAGCACGGACGAGTTTTGCGTTTTGAGGATGTTGTGGCCGCAAAATGCAGAGCAGAGTAGCCGCTCATTCTTCCGTCGTGATGGACTTCAGCTCGTCTGCGAGATTCTTCACAGGAAACTGTCCGAGCGGTGGCCGGGCCGCATAATCGACGTACAAACGTCGATAGCCAAGACGCGCCAGCATCACCCTGTTAATCAGAGTGCGCAACGTATCAAACCTGGCTACTTCAATTTCGATTTCGCTTAAGTTGCTACCATCGAGAAGGGTGCGGCGTCCGTGGAGGCAGTCATTTCTTTTCATTACTGCGTCCAGTTCCATGTCGTTGACTGAGAGGCCGTCGAACTCAAGTGCCTCAACCAGTTTGTCTGGGTTCGTCTTTTGCGCAAACGTGTCGATCCGCTTGTCGATGATTGTCGCTTTGGTTTCATCGAGTTTGAGTTTGCCGGATTCGTCTGCTCGCTTTACCGCCTCTTTCATCTTCGCGCGCAAATCACTCACGGCGTCTTCTGGGAAGAGTGTGTCGTCAAGTTTGGCGATGGCCTCCACCGTGCCGTCGATGATCGAATCGACGGGAAGAAGGCGGCTCTGAGTCAGGTCGATGCCCCGCTCCTTCGCGAAACATTCGACCGCATCGGATAGCTCGCCTCTCAAGACCCTGGATTGTGCTTTGGTCAAAAACTTGACCTTCGGTCGCTTCTGTGCCGGGTTCCCATCCAGAAAGGCATCAAGTGCTGTGGCGAACCGTTCCAGAGACACGCTGGCAAGGCCAAGTTTGTCATCCAAGTACGCCTTGATCGCGTACCAGAGCGGCCCCTCAATCCAATCGAGATCGAACCACCTACGCAATTCCTGATAGGCCGTAAACAGCGACGGCAATGCAGCAATGACGCCTCCGCCGTGTTCGAGAGAATCCAATGGCGCTGGCTGGTAGCCGAGCCTAGCTTGAGGGAAGTCATCGACTGTCAGTAAGTGTCCATTTTCGCGCAAGAGGCCGGCCTCGAACCTCGTCAGTCAAGGATCGTTCGAAGGCAACAGTGCAGATTTGCGAGGGTGATTAAACGTCGG
>CAZYKP010000044.1:0-32645 GCA_964648025.1 uncultured Pirellulales bacterium
CAGCCCGATCCCGAAGCCAACCGGCTCTTCGAGCGACTGGAGCCGTTCCAGATCGCCGGTCAGACGTACGGAGGGGATCGCCGGCTGTCTCTTCAAGCAACAGCGACTGGCCGCAACCCTCTCGTGCTTTCAGGGATCGTCTGTGCTGGGGCGAATCTGGCAAGACCCACAGACGATCTTGGCCTGCCGGTTGGGCCCGATGGGATTCTCACAGCAGAAGAAATCATCGACCTCGATTTCTCCAACACGGACCTGGTTGTGCTTTCTGCTTGTGAGACAGGCTTGGGGCGAGTGGCCGGTGGTGAAGGCGTGATGGGACTGCAACGAGCCTTTCACTTGGCAGGTGCTCGAACTCTGATCACCAGTCAATGGAAGGTCGACGATGCAGCCACCCAAGCATTGATGGTTCGGTTCTATAAGAACCTTTGGCAGAAGAAGATGACCAAGCTGGAGGCTCTGCGGGATGCCCAATTGGCGATGCTTCGCGGAAAGCTTCCTCTGGCAAAGGAGCGTGGAATTGTGCAGAAGCTCGACCCTGCTGATCCAACCCCGACAGATCCCCAAGAACCTCAAGCAGTAGCTCTGCCAGGCAAAAAGTTGCCGCCTTACTACTGGGCTGCATTCTCGTTGAGTGGACATTGGGGAGCGGCTGTGAGTTCCAAGCCCTCCGACAAATGACCTTTCCGCCCCAAGTCTTCGTGGCTCACCGTTCACCCACCGATCAGGTTAACGCTATGACCAACGTCAATACCCGGCTGGACCGTCTCGCGGATCGGTTCGAGGTTGGTGCGAGTGGTTGCTTTCTCGGTCTTGCCGAAAGAGCGGCTTCATTGGACAAGTCCTGTCGGCCTGCCCCGAGGCGATCTGCTCTTTGGAGATGCAGGACAATTCCCGAGATCGGCACGAGCCAAACTCTCCAGGAACCCGCCAACTTCATTGTCCTGTCCGCCCCCCAGACTCAGGGGTATCCCTGGGGAGGCTTGCTCACCGGACAATTTCCAGCTGGCGAATAAAACTCTGGAAAAGCTGTCCAAGGTCTCGTATCTTAAAGAGAATCGCAGATGACCTTCCTCAAGAGTCCAGCCTCGACCCCGCCTCCCCAACCTGCCCCATGAAACGTCGCATTTTCCTGAGCAGCGCTCTGTCCATCGCTGTTTGCCTGATCCTGGCAACCGCCAGCCAGTCGCAAGCGGATACACTGACCAACGAAGACTTCGTCGGCGACGTGGCCACCGTGACACTCCCAACTGACTACACCATCGATACTGTCATCTCCAGCTCTTTGCCCCCATCCGGTTTGTTCGACGGGGTCTCCGACAACCTCGGCAACGGACGGGTCGTCTTCCGCCAGAACACAGGCCTACCGCTGAGCCCGTCCAACTTCATCAGCATCAGCGCTGACTTGAAAACACCATTTATCGTGGAATCCATCGAGCTGGCACACGACTGGGGAGGTGCGGCAGCCCAAGAGATCATCGATGTCGAAGTCCTCTTGAATGGCGCCTCGGGCGTTCTGGCGACCATCACCGCCAGCGACCTCAATGACGGCGTCATTGCCGATATCGACGAGGTTGCCTCCGGCTTGTCCGTGGGCCCGGTCACCTCCTTCGAATTTCGCGTCACCGACGGCGAAGGCACCCCTCACGTTTTGGAAATCCGCGAGATCGTCATCAGCGGTCGGCCTGTTCCTGAGCCCACAAGCATTACCCTCACCGTACTTTTGGGCCTAGGCGCAGTCAGCTTCTCCCGGACTCGCCGCCGCAGTTAGTCAGCCCTTCCTGGCAATCCAAAACCCCCTCAAGAAATCCCAGACCAAGCTGAACTTGGCTGACCTTTGTGATTCCGCCCCGGCGAACTCACGAACAAGTGCTGGGTCAGAACCTTCCTTCAACCCGAGACGTCCCGGAGCGTGCTGACTCAAGTGGGACGTGTCGGGTTGCTGTCGTCTTGAGCGAATGCTGCTTGGTTTAGTGCTCACCAGTTGTCGTTCGCAACCACCGGTCGTGGTGGAGCAGAGCGACCAAGGTCTTCCCATCTTCGATCGCACCACTGTCCACCAAACGAAGTGCATCGGTCCAAGCCACGGAGACCACCTGGATTCGCTCTCCGGGCTCCAAGGCCTGAGGGCCGGGCGTCAGCTGGGTTGCTCGAAACAGAAACATCCGCTCATTGCTGAAACCCGGCGAAACAAAATACTCCCGCATGGGCTCCAGTACCCCAGCGACATAGCCGGTTTCCTCTTTCAGTTCGCGGCCAGCCGTTTGGATCGGATCCTCGCCAACTTCGCGAGTTCCCGCCGGAAGTTCCCACAAAGGCCGACCAACGGCCACACGTTCGTGGGTGATCAACACAACACTTCCATCTTCAAGAAGAGGAAGGATCACGACCGCTCCTGGGTGGTCTAGGGTATCCATGACCACTGGCTGCTTCCCAGGGACAGGCACCTCATGACGCAACATGCGGTACCGCGGACTGGACCAGACGACCTCAGGGTCCGTACGAAAGGATAATTCCTGTGGCAGGCTGAAGTCGCAGGAAGATTTCTTAGAAGGAATCGAGCCATCTGGGCCTGAGTTCGCACCAGACATGTCTTCCTCTCAAAAGGGGGGGTAGTTGGCCAGTCTTGGTTGAATTGATTGCTCGGTCCGAGGAGCGTTGCTACGATATTAGCGTTCTGCAAAGGCCTCGGGGATGTGGGGTTGCCCCCAGGCGAAACCTGAAATCGCCTGTCCACCTCCAAGCACCATTTGCACCACCAGCGAATCCTCTGAACACACAACACCAACATCTCGCTTGCCAACACAACAAACCCAGGTGGTCTCCCAGGCTTCGCCCGATCAAAGTAACAAGGCTTTGCCCGATTAGGCTAGCAAGGCCCGGAGAGGTCACAACACTGGAGACCGTGCCTGGCAAAAGCATCTGGTCACTGGCATCTGGTCACTAGCATCTGGGAGATGCCCACTGAAGGCATATTGTTGAGGACCCTACCTGGAATCGAGCAAGTTGGTGACCAGACGAGTTTGCTTGCTGAGAAGGCGTACAAGTTGGGGGGCTGGACCACAATGGAGCTGCAAGCGAACTGTGTGCCCGGAAAGTGCTGCCCTCTTTCGGGAGTCTTGAAACGGATCTCGACTGCCATTCCCTTCCCTGGCTCTGACACCGAGCGATGCAACCGCTGCTGAACCTCAAGCTGTCAATCAAGCTGCGCGGACGGACGTACAGTATTCATATCCTGATGCTCCTGTTCGCGTTGGCGACGATTCTGGTGTCTCTTGGCACCCCCGAACAGGCAGGCCCCTCAATCCGCATCGCCTTGGCAGGCCTGGGGATCTTATGTCTAAGCTTGGCAATTCATGAAACAGCACACCTGATTGCCGCTCGTCGGGTCGGCGGGGACTTCGAAGAGCTCCTCATCTGGCCCCTGGGAAGCCTGATCCCGCCGGTGCTCACCCCCTGGGGGAAGGAACACCATGTTGCCAGTAACCAGGAACTACTGGTTAGTGGGGCGGGTCCTCTGGCCAACCTGACGGTTTGTTTGTTGTTGACTCCGGTAGTGCTGATGTATGGGTTGAGTTGGGGTCCCTTGCTCAATCCGCTTTCGTTGCCGACCTCTGAGCCGTTGCTGGCGGACTACCCTCTGGCTGACCATCCGTTAGGCATCAAGGTGTTGGCTCTGGGCTTTTGGATCAACGCGGTGTTGTTGATTGCCAATCTGCTGCCAGCGTTTCCTCTGGATGGGGCTCGGTTACTGCGGGCGGCCCTGCGACGCAAGATGAGTTTTGAGGAAGCCACCCTCTGGACAGGTCGAGTCTCCATTGTGGTGGCGGTGGTGCTCTTTATCGTGGGGCTGATTGTCAATGAGGCCGTTGTGCGGGTCCCGGTCGTCCTCTTGGGCGTCTTTGCCTTCTTCGCCGCTCGGCATGAGATGGAACGCTTCGGTGAGCCTCAAGAGCCCGACACCTTTATGGGGTACGACTTCAGCCAGGGGTACACCAGCCTGGAACGGAGTCTGCCCCCAGAAGAGACCGAGCAACCCGTTCCGCAACCTGCCGGCCCACCTGATGGGCAGCCACCTCCAGGCGGTTCCATCAATCCCCTCCAGCGATGGCTGCAACGCCGCAAGGAAGAAAAACTCAAACAGCAACAGGAAATCGAGGCCGAGGAAGAGCGACGATTTGACGAGCTGCTTGCCCGGATCCACGCCTCCGGCAGCCGCAATTGCCTCAGCCAGGAAGAGAAGGACCTGATGGACCGCGTCAGCCAAAGAGTCCGCAGTCGGCTCAAGGGCTAAGATGCCTGCAGCACTGGTTGACTTGAACCTTCCAGCAAGATCCGCACACTTCCTAATTGGACTGTCCCAGATGGGCACTTGCCTCCGGTGACTTTGTGCCTCCCGTGACTTTGTGCCTTCTGAGACTTTGTGCCTTCTGAGACTTTGTGCCTTCTGATCTTTGTACGCTCCCAGCAATTGTTGCAGTGTTGATCTCTGGTCCCGAAAGGGTGTGCCTCGGCCACAATCTGGAACAGTCGAGTGAAAAGAGCTTCTCTCCTCAGGCTAACTCTTCCTTTTCTGCCGGGCCTCTTGCGGAGCTGGCTTGGCTTGCCGCTGTAGGCTATCTCCATGACATCACCAGAACAGACTTTCCCATCGACACAATCTCCCCGATCGTCGCAGATTCGGAGCTTGCCGAGCTTGCCTCTTCTCCAAGAAGAGGGCAACTGCGAATCATTTGTTGCTCAGACGCCCCAGTTGTGCCTCCCACAAGTTCCGCCGACGCCTCCGTTGCCGATGTCGGCGGAGGAGATGCAGAAACGAGGCTGGCAGGAGGTCGACGTGGTCTTTGTCACCGGAGATGCCTACGTCGACCATCCGAGTTTTGCCATGGCCCTGTTAGGTCGCGTCCTGGAAGCTGCAGGTTTTCGGGTGGCGATCCTCAGCCAGCCTGATTGGCACAGTTGCCAGCCTTGGAGGACTTTTGGCCGTCCGCGGCTGTTCTTCGCCGTCAGTGCCGGCAACATGGACTCGATGATCAACCACTACACGGCCAACAAAAAAGTCCGCAACGACGACGCCTACAGCCCAGGCGGCCAGATCGGCCGTCGCCCCGATCGGGCGACGTTGGCCTACTGCCAACGATGCCGCGAGGCCTACAAAGGCGTGCCAGTGATCGCCGGAGGTGTCGAGGCCAGCCTCCGCAGGCTGGCTCATTACGATTACTGGAGCGATACCGTCCGCCGGTCCATCCTGATGGATAGCAAAGCCGACCTGCTCGGCTTTGGAATGGGCGAACGGGGGATCGTGGACATCGCCCGGCGGCTGGCAGCCGGCCAAAGCGTCAAGGATCTCCGCGACATGCGCGGGGTCGCCTATCGGCTCGGCGCCAGTGAGTCCCCGCCCTGGTCGAGCGAAAGCCGTACTAGTCCAGAAGGGGTGGTGCAACTGCCCAGTTATGAGGAAGTCAAGCAAGACAAATACGCCTTTGCCGAGATGACACGCTTGGCGCACATCGAGACCAATCCGCTCAACGCCCGGACGCTTGTGCAAGCTCATGGCCGGGAAACAGTGGTGGCCAATCCGCCGGCGTTGCCGTTGAGCCAAGAGGAAATGGACCAAGTGTACAACTTGCCTTACACACGCCAGCCGCACCCCAGCTACGGCAATCAGCGGATTCCTGCTTTTGAAGTCGTCAAGCACTCCGTCCAGATCATGCGGGGTTGTTTCGGGGGCTGCACCTTCTGCTCCATCACCGCCCATGAGGGGCGGATCATCCAGAGCCGATCCGAGAAGTCGGTCTTAGCCGAGATCGAGCGGATGAAGGAAGACCCTCAATTCACTGGTGTGGTCAGCGACATCGGCGGTCCGACGGCCAACATGTACCAAATGCGGTGCACGCGTCCCGAGGTCGAGGCCAAATGCCGACGGCTCAGCTGTGTTCATCCCAAAGTCTGCAAGTTACTGGGCACCGATCACGGTCCGCTGATTGAACTGATGAGAAAGGCACGCTCAGTCGAAGGCGTCAAGAAAATTCACGTGGCCAGTGGAATCCGCATGGACCTGGCGCGGCGGGACCCGGAATACATGCAGGAACTGGTGGAGCACCATGTCGGTGGCTACCTCAAAGTCGCCCCGGAGCACACCGACCCCGAGGTGCTGCGGCTGATGAAGAAACCATCAGTCGATGACTTCACCCAATTCGACGCTGAGTTTCAGGCTGCCAGCGGGCGTGTTGGCAAGAAGCAATACCTGATCCCCTACTTCATCGCCAGCCACCCCGGCAGTGATCTGCATGCGATGATCGACCTGGCTTTGTATCTGAAGCGCAACGGCTATAAGCCCGATCAAGTCCAGGACTTTATCCCCAGCCCATTCGATATCGCTGCCTGCATGTATCACACTGGGTTGGATCCGTTTACTAAACAACCCGTCGCTGTCGCCAAGCACCTGCGAGATCGCAAGCTGCAAAGAGCTTTACTCCAATTCTTTAAGCCGGAAAACTACTTTGAAGTTCGCAAAGCCCTGGAACAAGCTGGCCGGCAAGATCTCATTGGCAACGGATGTGATTGTCTCATCCCAGCCAAACCGCCTCGCCAGGCCCTCCTGAAACGCCGTAAGCAAGCCAATCACGCCCTGCGGGGCTCGCCAACAAAGCCAGCCAGCAACACAAACACTGGTAACACAACTGGCAACAAAACAACAGGCAACAAGATCACTGGCAACAAGATCACTGGCAACTCGGCGGGCAGATCAGTCGAGGTGGGGCCATCAGAGGATGGGCCCTCTGAGGATCGGCCGAAGAAGGCGGGATACCGACCGCATCGCAAGACTCAGTCGCGTCAGAACCGCCGGAAGAAATCTGGGTGATGCCGATCCAGACTGGTCTCGACTATGACTTGATCGACTTTGGGCAAGGCCGAAAACTCGAGCGGTTTGGCTCCACTCTGCTCGATCGGCCCTGCCCTGCTGCCGAAGGGATCCCGCAAGAGTTCCCGACTCGGTGGTCCCAAGCCCACGCACGCTTTGCGCGTCTGGGTGGGCAAGACGGCCAGTGGACCGTTCCGGGGAACCTCCCGGCAGCCTGGCCAATCCTCTGGAAGCCGCCGGAAGCCTTGATGAGTCGGCGGTCTGAGGAACTGCTTGCCGATTCGTTGGTGCTGATGGCCAAACTCACCCCGTTTGGCCATGTGGGGATCTTTCCTGAACAGGCCGACAACTGGAGTTGGATTGCCTGCCAAGTTCGCAAAATTCGCAGGCAGTTGAACCGCCCCGCCCGAGTGCTCAACCTGTTTGCCTACACAGGCGGAAGCACGCTGGCAGCAGCCCTGGCCGGTGCCGAGGTCACCCACGTCGATGCCGTCAAAACCACCGTCCACTGGGCCCGCCAAAATGCCCAAGGCTGCGGTCTGGCCGATCGACCCATTCGTTGGCTCACAGAAGATGCCCCACGTTTTGTCCAGCGAGAAATACGCCGCAGTCGCCGCTACGATGGAATTATCCTGGATCCCCCAACCTATGGGCATGGACCACAGGGACGGGCCTGGAAGATTGATCTGGGCTTACCGTCTCTGCTGGTGGATTGTACGCAGTTGATTAACCCCCCGGTTGGCTTTGTACTGCTTTCGGCTCATTCTCCTGGATGGGGGCCTTGTGAGCTTGCCGCAGCGATGAGGCAAACGCCTTGGGGTGAGGCCGGTCGCCTGCAGGCCAGCAACGCCTTTTTGGTGACACCCGCAGGTCGGAAGTTGCCCTGTGGTGCGGCGGCTTGTTGGGAAGCTGGTTGAGCGATCAGTCCACCACGATCCCATCGCCCAATTGTGACCACTTGGCTCGGATGCGTTCCAACTTCCGCTCAACGGTTCGTTCCACCACCTGAAACTTGGCAGCGATTTCGCAGTTTGCGTATCCTTCCAATTTCATCAAGGCGATCTCCCGCAACCGCTCTTCGCCCAACACGTCCAACAAACGGCGGCAACTTTCGGCAACCAGAGCGGCACATTCGGGGGTGGGCACCGCTGCTTGGATTTCGGCAAGACCCGCATTGTGAGGTTGGTCGGGATTGTTGATGAAGGCCGACTCCCCACGGACTTTCCCTTGCCCACGTTTCAGGCTTTGGTGACTTCGCCACTGACGAGCGGCCTTCCGGGCAGTGATGGTCAACAGCAACCGCCATAAGCTTTGGCGATCCTGCAGTTCCCGGAATCGGCCGGTGATCATCCCTTGGTAAAAGCTGTTGATGGCACTCTGGGCCACATCTTCTTCATCGGCGACTCGGCGTGGCAGGCCTTCCAACTGACGCCGAGCATAGCGAACCAGCTGCTGATAATAGTCAGCCCAGATCCCCTCCAAGGCCTGCTGATCTCCCTCCGCCAATGCCGCAAGCATTCGACAGATGTTTGGCTGATCGTCAGAGCCAGCTTTCGAGCCAGCCTCAGGGGCCGCAGAAACCGCGGGGAAATCCGACATCATCACCCTCACAAAGCGATGCAACCATCACAACAGCCATGAAATCAACTGGCACCGGCAATCAGGTCAACCTCGAATCACGGCTGCCCAGCCCATCCAAACAACTTCTCTCTAACAGTCTGTCCGAAAAGCACCGGAATCCACCTGGATCGTGTTGCACCATGACTTCGGCTCCACAACCTAGTGGATTGCCGGATGCTTTTCGGAGAGTCTCTAAGCGGTGTTAACCAGCTTTGCTTGGAAAGGCGCATAGAACGGACAAGCTGCCCTGTATTCCTAAGATTATAGCAAGCATTTTGTCTCCGCGAGTGGGTTGATGCCCATCAAAGGGTCTGAAGCGGTGCTTTTCCGAAAATTCGGGACATTTCTGCAATCCTTTCTCGTCTACTTGGCCGATTGGGAGAGATGACCCAGCGCCTTCCAAGCAATATTGCTCAACCTCAAGACCAAGGACTGGTTGCTGGCATCGCGATTGTTTGCCACCAGAAATCTCCGGAAGGAGTCCGAGCACAGGGTGAGTGTTGGCCTCATGCACTTTCCGGCCACAGTGTCAGAAAAGCACCCCACCCAAGGAGTTGTCAGGCAGGTTCTGCCTGGTAAGCCTAGAGGTCGCCCACTCCAACCGACCGCAGCTTGTACCAGTTTGTCGTACTCTGCTGCGAAGGTTGGACAACCGAACGACCATAGCGGGGCCAGCTCCCGGCGAATGGATTCTGCGCCATTAGGACGACGCGATGTCTGACCGTTGGAGTTGCGGTCCTGAGCAACCGCAGCCAAATCAGAGGATCGCACCACAACACTGGAGCCGATCCCCTCAGGGCTGGAGCCCAGCCAAGTGCCGCCTGTCGGTCTCACCACAGGTACGCGTTTTGTGCTGTTTGGCGCCTCTCTGGCTTGGCCTGGCGGTTGTGCCAGGACTGACCATAATCAGCCCATCAAATGCCAGTGACCTGCCAGGCCAAAACCAGGCTGGCCCGGACCAAACTGGCCCGGACCAAACTGGCCAGGTCCAGTCTGGCCAATATCAGTCTGGCCAGGGACAGGTTGGTGGGCAACGGACGTTGAGGTCAGGCGCTGGCCACACAATGAAGGATCCTGAAGTTGTCGGGGGTGGCTCAGCCAGCGACCACCCAGCGGGTCCTTCCTTGGTGATCCGGATGAGCGACCAAGGATCCTCGGGCGACGAAGCTTCCCAGAAGCAGCCACCAACGAGATTTCCTCCGGAGCCGGGTTTGGATTCGCCAATCAGACGGATTCCCACTCCTGCCGAGGCAGGCTACCGTCGTTTGCCTTTTCCCGGCAATGACCAGTATAAAACTGGTACCAAGGGGCAAGAAACTGGCACTTTTGGAGGCTTTTCGGTCTCAGCAGAACCACCAGGGGGTCGGACGCCGCCAAAGATGCAACCGGCTTCTGGTTGGCCGGGTCCAGCAGCTCACAGAGCGTCCGTCGCCCAGCCACACAAGCTTCCCCCAAACATCCCGAGAACGCTCCCCACAGCAGGCCTCGACGCCGGCATCCAAAACCCAATTGTGCAAACATCTGCCCAGGCCTCGCCAGTTCTCCCTGGCGAGGCGACTCCCGTTCGGGGTTTGCAGCCACCCAATGCGACGGCCAATCCGGCGGAGGCCGCACCCCAGACAAGCAACGAGGTCTCTCGTCGGGTTGATCCGCCCAACCAGCAATCCGCGCCCCCGGCAGAGGAAAAGCCAACAGCGTCAACAGCTGCACAACCTGGTTTGGAGCCTGGAATACCTCCATCCGGCCTTCCAGAGCGGCTCGACCAACCAGAGCGGCTTGGTCAACCAGAGCGGCTTGATCAACCAGGCCAGCCCGACCCGGGAGCTTCTGAGGAAGGCGAAGAACGAATGCTTCCTCAAGTGCCCATGCTCGATCCCTCCAAGCTCGGGCCAGGGGTTCCCTTAACGGAGATGCTTTCCCCGCCTGGGACTTCACCAGGAAGCGTCACAGGGCTTCCACCATCCAAGGCGGGACAAGCTCAAGGGCAGCAGGACGACTACAATGATCCCTTTGTGGTACTCCGGACGCTGACCAACCCGTTGGCCTCGCAGATCTTTTTTATGGATCGATTTCGCGAGCCGTTTGAACGCCCCGGGCCGAGTTTGCCGGACAGGTTCCGCTTCAATTCTTTAGCAGAATACTTAAACGAAAAAGGGGTTGCCAAATTCACCGCCGCAGGATTCTTCGGAGAAACGCCTGGCAACGATAGCTCCTATTTAACTTTTGAGGGAATGTTGGGGCTTTATACACGCGGCCGCGAATCTTTGTGGTGGATTGAGGCCCGAGGGGTCGCTCAGAACTACCAAGAACCGATCATGAATTTCGGCTTGGGGAATCGCCAGTTCAGCGATCTGACCGGTGGGATCGTCGGCTTGAACTTTTGGTATGACTATCGTGGCACAGATTTGAACACCTTTCACCAGTTCGGAATTGGTGTGGAGCTTTTCGGGGATGTGTTTGAGGCCCGAGGCAATCTGTACCTCCCGATGGGTGAGACCGAAGCAAGGGCGGGAACCTCACCAAGGGCGGTGCTTCTGCCGGGTAACAACAACGTTTTCCGCGCCGACTTTTTCGAAGAGGCTCTTGCGGGCATTGAGGGCGAGGTGGGTATGCGGGCTCGGCTGACTCCCAACACCGAGAGCCGCGTGGCCATCGGTGCATACTTCTTTGAGGAAAGCGACGACCAGGACTTCAATGACCGGGGGTTTTTGATCCGGTTTGAAACCCATCTGGCCGCCAACACCAATGTGTCCTTGGAGGTACGGACCGACGCCCAAGACGACACGACGGTGTTATTTGGGGTGCTTTTCAGCTGGCCCAGCCTCAACGGATTGCAAAACTCTCTGAAAAGTCGCGATTTACTCACGCGACTTGGAGAACGTGTCCGGCGGCTCCAGACAATCGCCGTTGCGCGTTTTGTGGAGATCAATCCGGTTGTGGTCAACAACGAACAGGTGGAGTTGTTCTTTGTTGACAACTTCGGGGGTGGAACCGGGGAAAGCCCAAACAGTCCGGTCAACCCAGCGGAACTGCAAAATCCGTTCATTGTGCCGACCTTTGGCGACGGCGATATCGTCGTGCTGTTGGATCAAACCGGGGACATCCTGGGCGACTTGACGCTCGATTCGCCCTTCCAGCGAGTGGTGGGATCGCAAGACGGAACTGGGGAGATCCAGATCCCCACAATCGACGGCATCCAAGTTGTGCTGGATACACCAACGCTGTTTAACACCTTTGGGGTGCTGAACTTGGGCGGTCGGCCGACTCTCAATGGACAGTTGACACTCAGCGCACCGAATGTGCTCGCCGACGGATTTGACATCGTCAACGCCGGTGCTGCACCGTTGTTGGTCGACGGAGCCGGGGCAGCTGCGGGCAACTTCGATCCAGGAGTTCCCGCTTCGGTGATCGTCACAGATTTGGAAATCACTCGGGCCGATGCAGGAGACATCGTCGTCGCCCAAAGCGACGCGCCCGTCGAGCTGGACATGCTCTTTGCCAGGAACACTCTCAACGGGACCAACGTTGGTGGAAATCAGACCGGTTTCGATGTCGATATCGCTGGCGGCAATTTCTTCGCCGGCGACAGCGTCATCAACTTCCAGAGCGTTGTGGGCACACTTGGCTTTGAAATCTTCAACACAGTCGATAGCCCTGTCCTGTTGCTCGACGGCCGAACAAACGCTGTCATCGGTGCCGGCGACCTCTTTGATGTCTCCCCCGCAGGAAGCGGCCCGATCCGCGGGACCCTTGAGATCAATGGTGGGATGAGCTTCCCTTAGTAAAACCCTGAGCTCCTCAGTCGAAGTCGACTGCAGCTCCCAAACATCAACGCCTCTGCGAGGTCCCTCCGGCCTCGCAGAAGAATGTGAGCCTTGCAAAAGAACATGGCAACCAATGCCGCGGCTGGCAAGCATCGACAGACTTAAGGGAGTTGAAGAATGGGAACCAGTAGCAACAGCCTCAAGCGAGCTGGAGTTTGGTGAGGGCCGACATCACAGCAAAGGTGCTTGTTTTCCGATGGCACTGGCGATCGGCGGGTTCCTGGCAATCTGATCGACCCTCGGATGGCCAATCCTTCATGGACCAGCAGCGTCCCCCAACAGGAGACAGCCGGTTGACAGGATTCCGACGAAAACAGAACCAAGACGATCCCCAATAAGCTCTGCTTGATGAGAAGGTTGATGGCGAGGGCTTTCCCTGAAGGGCACCGACAGACGAGTCGATACCGAGAACGATGCAATCCATGGCGACTGCCGAAGGTGGCGCGCTTGTCAACGCCCACAACCTGCACACTCCGAACGGCGCGATCATGACCCGCTTGAGCTGGCCCTTCGGCTGTCTATTGACCGTCGCACTCTTCTCTGGAACCGTCCGGGGTGTGGACTCGCCTGCGGTTGTCCCAACCAGCACGCCGGGCATTGGACCTTTGCTGGAAGTCTCCGATGCCGTCCAGCAACACGTTCCCGGGCCCGGACCTGTGCTGGTCACCCCGATCGGCAACGGCAAACTCAGATACCTTCCTCCGACCGACAGCCTCGGCGAAGCAGCCGTCGGACCACCCCGCCTCAGCCGCCGGACTCAATCCGACCAGTTTGAACCACCTGAGACAACACCACCTGAAATCTTGCCCCCAGGAAGCCCCCCTGCTCAGACGGGACCTCCTGAGACAGCTCCACCTGGTACGAGGCCACCTGAAAGCGTTCTCCCTGAAAGCGTTCCACCTGAAAGCGTTCCACCTGAAAGCGAACGGATTGATCCAGCAGCCCCTCTGGAGGGACCGGAACTGCAAGCCCCCAACTCCCAGGCACCTGCTGACCAAGCGGAGCTGTCTGGGGGTGGGGATTCCGACTCTCTGGATCTCCTGGAGTCCGGAGGGGTCGTGGAGCAATCGTTGTTTTTTCCCAGAGCGAATCAGCTGTTCTGCGACATGAGGGATCTCTTCGCCGAGACTCAGAAGCTTTTTCCTGGCCAACGGAGTTTGTTTGGTTCCCGGTCCCTTCGGTCCCGCGGGGATCCTTTGCTGCTTGGGGGAAGGGATTTTGGGCCGTGGCTTGACAGTGCCGGAGCTGCTGCAGCCCGCTTTCAGTTGTCCAGCCGAGTCGAAGGGTTGTTATTGCATAGGGAGCAACCTTTCAGTCGGGCGTTGATCCTCCAGAACAACCAGGGGGCGTTTCGGACTGTTCTGGATGGGGACGGTGTCGACTTAGGCTTGGCCATTGGCCCGCGGCTGGCCCTGGGCGGTGTCACTGAGAACGGAGTGCATTGGGAGGGTCTCTACTTTGGGCTCTACAATTGGGCCACCAACGAATCGGTCACTGGCAACGGGAATCTCCTGCTGGCTGGTGACTTAGGCCGAGCAGGAACCAACAACTTTACCAATGTCGATTTCATCTCGGTGGACTATGACTCCGAGATCCATAATGCCGAGGTGAACGTCATTCACCACCTCCATGGCTGGACTTCCTATCCCGATGACGAATTGGTGTTGTTGACCGGAGTTCGGTTTCTGGTGCTCAACGAGGATCTTCAACTCGTCGGCAATGATACTGTGGGAGATGGGACACCCGGGCAGTACACCGTGAAGACGGAGAACTATCTCTTTGGGGCGCAAGTGGGCGCTCGGGGGAGGCGACGGATGCAGCGTACAACCCTGCAAGGGTCGATGAAATTCGGTCTCTTTGGGACCTCTCACCAACAAGATACGCTGCTGACCGATTTCGATCAGGCTGGCAATTTCGTCACCTTACGCGACCTGCAGTTCACTGACCAAACCGCGGCGGTGCTTTTTGAGTTCGATCTGTCAGCGGCCGTCGCCATCACCGACGAGGTGACCTTGCAGGCCGGTTGGCTCGGGATCTGGATCCAGGGCGTCGCGACTGCTGCAAACCAGTTGGACTTCACCGATACCATCAACGCCAGCATGGACCTCGACCCCGATGAGTCCGTTTGGGTGCAAGGGGTCTACCTCAGTCTAGAAAGACGCTGGTGATCCGCGTTCGCCTCTGCGATCACGCCAGCTGTTGATCGACCAGCCTTTCCGCTTTGCCGGACGTGCCAAGAATTTTCCTCTGCCTCAGTCAGCTCTCCGGCGGCCACAGGCCTGTTGGTAGCAGTGATCAAACAACGCCCGCCACTCCGCCTGTTGGAACTTGAGGCACACAGACGCCAGAGCAGGATCCTGCCGCAGAGCGTTTTCGCACAAGTCCACAAAGACCTCTGGATGCCACCTTCCCCCAGCGAAGAGTTTTTCGGGCAAAAGTTCTTTGGGGCTGGGGCGGTCTTGTGGCTGATCCAACGCCGTCGCCAGCTGTCCCTTCTGCCAGGCTTGCGCTAAGTTCTCAAAGACAGGGTGAGAACCGCCGACACGACGGAACCAATATTTGGAGTTCCAAAAATCCCCTTCCCGGCGGTGCATGATGCCGTGCCAATAGGATCCCTCTGGGGTGGGCAGATCTTGGCTGATTGTGTGTGACTCGTCGAGGTAGTCAAACCAGAGCCAGAGGCCGCTGAGACAGGCCTGGGCGGCCTGCCGGTGGTGCAGACCACCCGGAAAGGCCGTTTCAGGCGTGAAGGCCCTCAGCCGTGGAGCGACCTCCGCAGTCGGGTGTCCTGGGCCAAGACTTGGGGAGTGGGGGATCTGCAGCAGGTCGCCCAGGGGTCCATAAGCGGCTGGGTTCCAGGCTTCAAGCGGACCAGGCACAGTGCTTGCTCAGGTTGGAGGAAGCTGAGGAGGACAGTCGGCCCCATCGGAGCCAACCACGGCCGAGGACGGCCAGGAAACACTGGCAGGCGATGACGTCAGGGGAAGACAGGCACACGGAACACAGGCAAGCGATTTCAGTCAGGGGATCAGGAATACATCAGCCTGCTGAAGACAACCAAGCACATATCGTCGAACTGCGGTGTGGTGCCGATGTGATTCCAGACCTCAGCCAGCAGAGCCTCACCGATGGCCTCGGCACTGCCGTTGACTGAGGAGAGTTTCTCTTTCAGTCGCTCGACGGTATACATTTCGCGGTTTTCGTTCATTGCGTCGCTGAAACCGTCTGTATAAGTTGTCAGCGATTCTCCAGGCTGCAGAACGATCGAGAACTGTTCGTAGCCGATCCCTTCGGCCACGCCTAAGGGAAACCCAGTCACCTCATCCAGCTCCTCAACACGGCCGTCGACTCGACGGATCGTCGGTGCGTTGTGTCCAGCATTGACGATGGTCACCTCATGGGTGTTCAAATCGATGACATACAACACAAGGGTGACGAACTTATCTTCCCAATTGTCAGAATTGAACCCGTCGTTGAGCAAATCCACAGCCTCGGCAGCTGTGGGACGGATAGCCAGGCAGTAGCGAACGTCACTAGCCAGCTTGGCCATAAGGAGAGCAGCGGGGACACCTTTGCCGGCCACATCGGCTTGGACGAGTGCCAGGCGGTTGCCTTGAAGGGGGACGTAGCCGAAGTAGTCTCCGCCGACCTCACGGGCGGGCTGGTAATAATGGAAGAATTGGTAACCTGGAACCGTTGGCGTCATGGAGGGGAGGAATCCGCGTTGGATGGTCCGCGCGGCCTCACGTTCTTGTTTGGTCCGCTCGCGGAGGACTTCCTGCTCGATGAGGGATTCGTGCAGTTGAGCGTTTTCCACAGCGACACGGGCCTGGGCGGCGACGCTGGCCAGCAGGTCCAGGTCTCGTTGCTCAAACCGCTGCATCTGGTCCTGAGTGTCCAGCTGAAGGATGCCGACGACTTGCCCATCGTTACTGAGCATGGGCACGCACATCATGGAGCGAATCCGAAAGTCGGCCACGCTTTGAGCCATGTCGAAACGCGTATCCGAGGCGGCATCGGCCGAGAGGATGGCCTTTTTCTCCTGCATCACCTGATTGATGATGGTGCGGCTGAGCCGGACTTGCTCATCTTCATTGCGGCGGTGTTTAAACGCCTTGGGCAGCAGGGTGCCGCTTTTGGGATCGACCAACAGGATGAACCCGCGGTCAGCCTGCAGAAAAACGCGAAAGAGCGATTCAAGGATTTTGGGCAAGACCTCCTCGATGGCCAACGTGTTGGCCAGCCCTTGGGTGATCTCGAGAAAAGCCTCCAAAATCACCTCGGGCTTGACCGCAACTCGCAGACCCTTATCCCCAAGATCAAGGGTACTCATAATTGTTGAGGAGACCCCAGGACGGTCGTCGTCAACAGTTAAGTTCTGATGCGGGGCCACCGGGACACCAACCGGGGCATCCGGATCGCTCGGCGGAGAAGGGACTTGGCCGGGCTTGGCATGGTGAAAGGTAAACAACGAATCGCAGACCTTGACACGGTCATTCTCCTGCAGGAGTTGCCGTCCTTCGACATTGCGACCGTTGAGTTGCGTTCCGTTGCGGCTGCCCAAATCCTCAATGTAATAGGACTGGCCCTGCCGGATGATCTGGGCATGCCGCCGGCTGACAGCTCCTACCTCCAACACGATCTGGCACTCTGGGTGTCGTCCCAAGACCGTGGTGTCGAGCTCAATGGCGAATTGTTGGCCGGCTTTGAGCCGCGGACCCTTGAGCACTTGTAACATTGCCATAATGGTGGCCCAACACTCCCACAAGTGGCTGGCCATCTGAGTTCTGCCAGCCTTCGAGCCAACGCCGCTTTCCTATCCCAACTCATCAGAACAGGTCGGCAGCGGACACTCTCTGACCAGTCCCACCAGGTTTCCTAGCTCCCCAGGCTTTTTCGTTCTTTGGAACCGATCTCGGATCTTTTCACAAGCTAGGAAATTCCCAGACCCTCTCGCCTGAGTCAGCAACCGCAATCGAGTCAGCAACCGCAATCCAGTCAAAAACCTCAATCCAGTCAGCAGACCAATCTCAGCCAGTCAGCCAGCCGCAACGACAACACAGCCTTCAGGCGTTCGTACAAACTGATCAATCCAACTTGATCCCAGCCTCACTCCGGAATCTTGACCACAAGGTGGAACGCCCTGTCAGCTGCTGCTGTTGGTTTGGGAAACCACCCAGAACCCGCATTCCCAGGATGCAACGATCACACCAGAGTTCAACGATGACACCAGAGGCCAACGATGACAAAAGCGACCACTATTCATCGATCAGCCAGTCCGACTGCAGACGGTTTGTTCACCGTGTGTTTTGTTCACCGTGTGGCTTGGATTACCGTGTGGCTTGGATTACCGTGTGGTTTGGATTACCGTGCGGCTTGGATTACCCGGAGGTTGGTGGGTTTTGTGAATCTCCGGCAAAAACCCTGACTTCCCCATAAGCTTCGCATAGCGAGATTGTAGATTCCGCGACCGAGGGTCGTCAATCGGCGAGCGTGTCGATCACAGCGGTTGCTCTGATTGCCAAGACCTTCTGCAAAACCGACGTGACTTGTTGAGTTCGACACCTCGGGAGACTTTCACCCCGCTTAAGATTGCCCCACAAGATTGCCCCATATCGTCTTCTCTGCCAGTTGTCCTGTCTCCAGTCTCAACCGCTCGTCACCCGGGATGGGAACCAGGCGGCTGATAAGAGCCAGGCGGAGGATAAGAGCCAGGCGGAGGATAAACAGGCGGAGGAGGGGGACCAGGGGCCGGGCCGCTGGACAGACCCCGGCTGCGGGGACGTGGCGGGTGAGCTGGTGCCGTGAGGGTGACAACCCCAGCTCCAATGACCGCAATCACCGCCTGGGCGATAAACCCCAACGCCATCACCATCAGAATACGCCCCAGCGGGGCAGCATTCTGACTCATCACAAGTGGAATCAGAACCAAACTTAAAGGAGCTTGTAATCCCAGGAACAATAGAGCAGTGTTGGCAAAAACTTGCCCCTTGTCTCGCTGTTCGTTCAACGGCTCGGCAGGTAGCGAGGGAGGCTGAAAGGGGTTCTCAGCAAAGGAATCTTCTGGCGGAGGCGGCCGGCCTGCTTGGGACCCTGCGTGCGTTTGTTCGCGGGGCGACCAGTCGCTGAAAAAGGGATCACGGGAGGAATCGGGGGAGGGTGTCAACACGGCTTGGCCCCAGAAGTTCATTCTCGAGAAGCCCCCAGGCTGATCTAATCAAACGTGCTCAAACGTGCCCAAGAGGGCCTGCCCAAGTGAGGCGATCCAAGCGAGCCTGAGAGGATGTGATTGGGATGGTTAGCTCTCTCGAGTGATTTCGTATCCTCGGTGTTTCTTGACAACGCGGTCGACCCGCAGTGGCGGCAGTTTGGCAAATGTTGCCGCCACCGCCGCGGCCGGTTGGCTGTTGTAAGCTCCTGAGTGCAGATACAACAGAGAGCTCAAGACCAGAGGATTGTCGGGCTCCAGCTCCCACGCTTGTTGCCGCGAGGAACTTGCGCCCAACCAACCGTCTTCTCGGACATGCCAACGTGAGGGATGGCCGTTGTTGTGAGGATGGTCGAAGTGGTTCAACGACGAAGGCAAGCACCAGAGACCTACTCAACAACACCAGTGGGGCAGCAGACTCTGTGCGTTGAACTCGTCCGAGGCTGAGGACAGCTGCCCCTTGGCTATTGAGAGATCAGCTGTTCTTGCTGGAAAGCCCGCTGACGATAGACCGCCAGCCCGGCAGCGGCGTGGTAGAGGGCTCCGCATTCCAGGTCGAGCTGCTGAGTCTTCTCGAAAAGTCCCACCAGATAATCCGTCGCCTGGCGAAGCCAAGGTTGCCGGAGTTCCTCCTCGGAAAGAGCGTAGCAGAGAAACTCCAAGGTATGACCGGTGGTCCCCAGGAGCGTTTGGGCGTCGGGCGTGTGTCCGGGTCTCTGGAAGTAACTGGTGGAAAAGGCTCCGCTGGGGTGTTGGAATTGCCGAGCTTGTTGCACAGCCCAGTCGATTTGGTCCTGTGCCTGTTGCCATCCGCCGGTGAGTTCTTGGTCGGGGTGCTCCTCCCGAAAACGGTTGACCGCCACGCACAGACCCACCAGGCGGTGTGTTCCCCCGCAAGCGCTTTGGGTCAGGTCTTGCTGGGCCTCCAGAGCGACCAGCCGCTCCAAAGTCCAGCGGTCGCCGTCGCCGGAGGTCCATTGCTCATGCAAATCCTTCAGATAGACACTCAAGCCCATCACCGTCCAGCTCGCCTCCATCCCATCGCGGCACTCCCATTGGGCCTGGTGGACAAGGTCAGCGATGGTGTATTGCTGGTCACCAACGGCAATCGGATGGGTCGGTGGAAATTGGCAAGGGGAAAGGCTGAGGTAACCTAACCACTGGTCCTTGTGGCCTTGGCCGGTCTTGGAGCCACTCTCCAACAAAGCTCGCACTCCCTTGTCGCCAGGACGCAAATTCCAACCCTGCATCAGCCCACCATCTAACAAGTAATCGATCGCTGAAACTAGCTGGCCTTGGTGGTCATAGATCTCCAGGTCACGGCCAAAGACCAAGACTCCATGCAGGGTCTGCCAGGCGGCATTGGTGCCAGCTTGCAGGTGACGCCTGCGAGTTAATTCCAGCACCTGATCGATGCGGACTCGCAACGGGTCCTCCCAAGTAAACGGCCCCTGCGCAACAGGCCCTTCGACCTGAGTCGAAGAAGGTTCCCCCGAACCAGCCGAATGCGGAACATCCGGTGCGCTCTCCAGATACTCACAGCCTGGTGCCACAAGCAGGAGCAAACCGCCCACGGCGAGTGTGAGGAATAATCCCGTCTGGAGAGGGCCTTCAACAAACCCCAAGAAAGCCCAGCACCGGCGACGCTCATCGTCAGAAGCTGCAGACATAAGTGGTTTCCCACCGACCTCAAGAGAACTCGATCAGCACACCGACCCTCCAGCAAAATGCCCGGAAGTCGCTGTGGTTCTGCCGAAAGGATAGCATGCCGGAAACGATCATTTAGGAAAATAGTCAAGATACAAAGCTTAGGCGGACGAAGTCACACCTGGGGCCTGACCAGATTGGGCAACCATCACTGCCTGACCCTTGGGACCTCCAGTCAACTGTTCTCCAGCAGATTGCTTTACACTGAGGAACGATTGCTCCATACTGGCCAATCTTCCTGACCACCTGTGGCGTCATCACCAACAAGAGCCCTCAAACTACACAAGCAAAGACAACTCCCCTCCCAGACAAACTGCTCGGAAGGGCGTTGACGCAAAAGCAACTCTATCGAGGGCGGCAAGCTCCAACTGCTGGTCAACAAGGAACACTCCCAAGAGCACCCCAAACACATGGCCACAACAAAGGCACCTGGCAACGGCAATTGCCCCTCGTTGGAACCAAGCAGGCAGGTTGTTCCAAATCGCCCTCAACAGCAAATGACCTGTCGGCTTGAGTTTGACAGACCGATCGGTCCCGGCTGTCTCCTGAACAACTGACGGTCTCTAAACAACCTGGAAACCTGGGAACCTGGCAGCCCGGAAAACTGGCAGCCCGGAAAACTGGCAGCCCGGAAAACCAAGAGTCTCTGGAACAGTGTGGCAACCTGGCGGCAAACAGCCGCCCTTCAGCCAAGCAGTTGGGATCTAGCCTCAAGGTGGGGCAAGGCAATCCCCAAGCAAGAAAATCCGCACGCAGGAATGTCTGGCGGCAGGCCGAAGTGGACACAGAACACAGGAGTGGGAGGCCAATGGCACGGCTGTCAATCAATGAGCTGACCACATATCGTTGGAGTTTCGAGGAAGACGTCACCAACTACGCCGCCGCGGGGATTCCGGCGATCGGAGTGTGGCGAGAGAAACTCACCGATTTTGGCGAAGAAAAAGCCCTGGAGTTACTCCGGGAATCCGGATTGTCCGTCTCCCATCTCCTTTGGGCAGGCGGCTTCACCGGCGCCGACGGGCGTCCGTTTCGAGACAGCGTTGACGACGGCATTGAGGCGATCCGCCAAGCAGGGTTGTTGCGCTGCCCCACTCTGGTGGTCTATACGGGGCCCCGTGGAGGGCACACTCATAACCATGCACGTCGGCTGATCCGGCAGGCTTTTGAGCAGTTGATCCCTCATGCCGAGGAGCATGGAGTGACTCTCGCTGTCGAGCCCATGCACCCGGCGGTTGCTCCCGATTGGACCATGGTGGCGGGTTTGGATGAGGCAATCGCTTGGTTGGATCTTCTCGGCAGCTCCCAGATCGGGATTGTCTTTGATACTTTTCATCTGGGCTTTGACGAGGGGGTCACTGCCAAGCTCTCAGCCATCGCCGACCGGATCGCCTTGGTCCAGCTGGGTGACACCCGGGCTGTGCCCGATGGCGAACCCAACCGTTGCCGTCTTGGCGAGGGAGTCCTCCCTTTGGGTGAACTGGTCACCGCTCTCCAGCAAGCTGGCTACACCGGCGACTACGATGTGGAGCTGCTCGGCGACGATCTCTGCGATGTCGATTACCACGAGCTGATTGCCCATTCTCAAGAGGCTTTCCATCGGCTTGTGCGCCCCTCGGCTGTGGCCTGAATCACACTGGAGCAGGCCCAGCCGCAAGCGCTGACCTCGCCCGGCATCCAGCCGGCCTCGCCGCGAAGCTTCTAGGCTCTTGAGAAGTCACCTGGCCTTGAGAACAGGGCGTGGACCACGACGGCTCAGCAAGCCGACCAAGGCAAAGCCGACGACCGTGAGGGAGCCTGGCTCGGGGGCAGGCTCAGCCCCGAGCACCACCTGGGGGCCAACCCGTTCGGTGGGATCGACCAACTCTGCGGAGACCTGCTGACCGACGGGCGTGATGCGATACTCTCGCCCAATGATCAGCGGCACATCGGGCTGTCTCTGGCCACCTCCAACAGCGGACCATTCGGTCACATCCCCGAAGTCAACCGAATCAATAATGATGGTCCATTCTTTCCCGGAGATCCCGCTGACAACAATGCCGTCGGTGTTGTTGACATAGCGATAGGTTCCCTGGAACGCCCCGGGAACGGTTTGCACCGCCTCGCCGACATCATCAGCCAGGCCCACAAAGACTTTGTCATTGCTGTCGACAACCCGAAACTTCAAAGAAGCGGTGTTGGCCGGAGCCTGTCCTTCGTCCTCCGAAAAGAGAAATCCAAAGGAGTACTCCCCGGTCTCCGCATTCTCGTGGACCCAGAGGTTGGACTTATAGGGCCCAACCTCCACTCCAGCGGGATGACCCGACCAGCTCGAGTAGTTGTAATGCTCCGCCCCAGTCTCCGGCGTGACAATCGTCTCGATCTGAGCAATCGGATCCATCAGATCCGCAGAATCAAAGATATTCAGCATAGTTCCAGCCTCGGCAGGGGGAGCCTTCAGACCTCCTTCAGAGAACATCACTGCAGTACATGCAAAAACAAGCAACAAGGTTGGCAGTCTCATGATCGCAACCATGGTTGGGTTTTGGGGGGATCGAAATGGCGGGGGGGACATCGAGGCCAGTCTTGAAGCTCGTCTGTGAGCAGAACTCGCAAGATTGGAAGGGGTGAGGAACTGTACCTCAGATGAAGGGAGTGGCAACCCCTCTTTGTTGGATTACGGCAACGGCGATGTTTTGGATCACCTCGTTTGCCGTGTTTTTCTGCCTTCGAGAAATCCTGTGTGAGTTCGGTTCGGGCTGCACTCGGCAAACCTGGGTCAGGCGTTGGAGCCGGTTTGCATCAGCTGGCCTCAGCCTCGGCGGCCGATGAGCCGCTGGCGGGGACAAACGATCACTTACAGTCTGTCCGAAAAGCACCGGAATCCACCTGGATCGTGTTGCACCATGAACTTGTCACCACAACACAGTGGATTGCCGGATGCTTTTCGGAGAGTCTCTTAGACTGTCTTGGGAAAGGTAGAACGCCGTATCCAAGAGAGCCCCTTTGGGGTGAGAAGCTCAACCAAGCAGTTGGCTCCAGGCAAGGATGGTTCCGGACCGGGATCACTTTGGACCGCGATGACTTGGACCGCGATGACTTGGGACGCGATGACTTGGGACGCGATGACTTGGGACGCGATGACTTGGGACGTGATGGCTTTGGGAGATACTCTGGGCAGAGTTGTCACCCGATCGCTTTGGACCTCTTTGAGAGGATTTGGGGAAAGATTAGGCGAAGAGAAACTCGAGTTGTTCGAGGCGTTGTTGGGTTTGGTTCATGAGGGCGTCTTCGGCGGCTTCGTCGGGGGCCTCGTAGGTGACCGAGAATCGCAGATAGGCCCCAGCGTCATCCCAGGGGACAGTACAAATCGACAACTGGCGAATCAGATAGTCGGCAGCGGCCTGGGCGTTCTCGAAGCTCGGTCCCTGGGCGATTCCGGTGGGGGCCCGGACATAGAGAAAGTACGTTCCACCAGGCATTTGGCACCGGAAGCCGCAACGGTTCAACATGGTCACCAGCTTTTCCAGCCTACGACGGTACTTGGACCTGACCCGTTGGGGGATGGAATCATCATTCAGAGCCGCAGCGGCAGCTTTCTGAATGGCGATGAACTGGCCGCTGTCGCTGTTGTCCTTGACATCGGCAAAGGCCTGCACAATCAGCCGGTGCCCGGCGACGAAGCCCATCCGCCAACCGATCATATCCCACCCCTTGCTCAGCGAATGCACCTCCAGGCCAACCTCTTTGGCTCCATCGATGGAGAGAAAGCTCAACGGCTCACCACCAAAGGTGAGCATCAGATGCGCAGCGTCGTTGACAACAACCAAACGATGCTGATGAGCAAATTCAATCACTCGTTGGTAAAACTCCACAGTGGCCACTTGGCCTGTCGGACTATTCGGGTAATTGAGAACAAGTAACTTGGATCGCTGTAAAATATCACCAGGAATACTTGCTAGATCAGGATAAAAGTCGTTTTGCGGCAACAGCGGCAGCCGATAGACACTGCCGCCGTAGTACCGCGTGTGAGTGGCGGCGACAGGGTAGCCTGGCACGGTCATCAGGGTGATATCGCCGGGGTTGATGAACACAGCGGGGAGCATCGCATAGGCGGGCTTGGAGCCGATGCAATGGTTGACCTCGCTGACCGGATCGAGTTGCACGTCGAAGACCCGCTTCATGAAGGCAGCGGCGGCTTCTTTGAAGGCAGGAATGCCGTTATCGGCGTAACGGCGGTTTTCCGGCTGGTTGATTTCCTGGGCCATGACCTGGCGGACGTGCTGGTCGGCCATGCTGTCGTTTTCGCCGATTCCAAAATCCAAAAGCGGCCGGTCTGGATAATCAGCCAGTGCCTGACGCTTGGCTCGCTTGATCTTCTCGAACTTGTAGATCTCTGTGCCTTTGCCGTAGTTGGCTCCACCAAGACGATCGGCAAACAGGGTTTGGAAGTACGGGTCAGTCATGGCAAATCGAGTGCAAGGAGGACGAGGACAGCTGTGCAATCCGCTGTCGGGGGAGTTCCTGCTTTGGGGAATCCCTACCCAAGAACCGGAGCGATTCAAAGGCCGTGAAAGAGAACCCAGTTGCGGGTTGGGGGAGTCGATCGGCAGCGGTTCCGTCTCACTGGTGGACAAACCATCAGACTAGCTCAGGGACCTTTTGTGGGCAAGCGGGAAAGTAGCTCAGGCTGGCCGTTCACCGGCGTTGATCCTGGTGTTGCCAGCGGTGTTCAGAGACCAAGCTGCCGACAATGAGGGCGAGGCTTGCCAAGAGAAAAACGACCCCCCCGACAGCAGCGCCGCGGAACAAACCCGTTTTGACGTAACCAGTCATGTAAAAGACGGCCAACACCGCTCCGCCGGCACCGCAGCCCAGGTTGGCATAAACGTTGGGACGCTGTGCTCTCAACAGCATCCACAGAGGGTAGGCATAGACGCCCAGAAACAACACCGAAATATCGGTGATCCCCAGACCAACGGAGAACCCCCAATAAGCCCAAGGCAGAAACATCGAGAGCAAAGCCACGCAACCGGCAACAAAGATCAGCCGCTGGCCGTTGTCCCAACCGACCCAGTCAAGCATGAGAACACCCAGCCGCAAAGGCCGAGAAACAGGCCTGTCAGAATCCTCATCCCACTGGCGGGCCGGTCGAGAACGACCTCCCGAGACCTTGGGCCTGGCAACAGCTGGCCTTGGACCTGCTGGCCGAGGTTTTGCTGGCCGAGCTTTTGCTGGCCGAGGTTTTGCTGGTCTTGGTGCCGCCGGAGCAGGCCATTGCTGAGGGAACAAGCCCGGCACAAAGCCGGCCTCGACCCATTCAGCCCAGCCCTCAGTCCAGATCAAATCCTCAGGCTGCAACTGGCCCGAAGCGGCGACTTGCTCGAGCTCTGCCCAAGGAATGGGTCCGTACTGAGATTGGCCGATCGCGTAATACCATGCATCCACAGCGCTGCTCGTTGCTGAAAAACTGTCCTGTAAGGGAAACAAGCTGAAACGGACGGCAGCCAACATCAGAGATCGAGCCCCGATCAGCCGATGGAATGACCCCTGGAAAATGCGGGCACGAGTGTTTAATGGATTGACCTTAGTCTAAAATAGGTAAGACTTTCACCCAGTCAGTCTCGACCGAGAGAGGACCCAAACGGACGGCAGCCAACATCAGAATTCGATCCCTGATCAACCAACGGAAAGCCCCCTAGAAAATGCGGCCCCGAAGAAAATGCGGCCCCGAAGAAAATGCGGCCCCGAGCCCCTAGGGCGTTGCACCTAAGCTGTGATGGGTAAGGCTTTTAGTCAATCAGCCTCGATCGGGATCAAGCCCAAACAGGCAACAGCCGAGCCTCGTAGATCAACCGATTGAATGGCTTCGCGAACATGCGGCCCCGGAGCACTTTCTCAAGAAATGCTTGACTTTTCCCCTTGCTCCTGCTTTGATCCTACCGACCCCCGGATAAGTTTTCGAACCAGGGCGACCAACAAAAGCCCGGATTGTCGGGCGAAGGGTGCCCGCTTCGTCGAAGACTTTTCAGGGAATCAGTAACTCCCCGATTGCTGAGAGGTGTTCAGCGAGATGCCTAAATTTCATCGCTGACGTACCAGGCCTTTTCGAGTCGGCTCAGGTTCCTCCGCCAACTCGACCTGTGACATCCTTCTCAGATTCTCCCCACATTTTTCGGAGCCACGACATGAAGTTCCCGCGAATCTCCTGCGTGCTATCAATCTTGATGGTCACAACGTTGAGCCTGGTTGCTGCCCCAACACTGGCACAGTCGTTCCCTGAGGTCACCAGCGCTAATCTGTCCCTTCATTTGGATGCCAGCGATATCAACAACGACGGAGGTGCTACTGACCCCGGCGACGGCAACGAGATCACAACTTGGGCTGACTTGGTCAGCGGGGCGACCCTCAACGACAACTTCCCCATCGACGGCAGGCCGACCTTTATCGCAGCAGGAAGCGGCGGGATTGGAAACCAAGCGACCGTCCGCTTCGACAACACAGTTGCCAATGGCGACCTGCTATTCAACAACAGTATCAATTTCAATGCTCAGACGATTGTGACTGTCGCCAGCATGGCCGGAGACGGCACAACGCTTGATACGCTGCTGTCCAATCAGTTCGCCGGGTTGAATATTCGCCAGGACACTTCGGACTCGCCGGCTTACTTCTCTGGCAATGCCGATGATTTTGTCCAACAGTTCTCGACGGCCGATCGCGGTGGCACCATCACCATTAACGGCAATCGCCAGTTGGAGATCCCCGGCGGCTTTGGCGCAGCGCATGTCCTGAAAGCTGAACGCACCGCCCCGGCGACATTCGATGGTTTTCGGCTCAGCGATAACATCCGCGATGATCGTCGCTGGACCGGAGACGTCGCCGAGATCATCGCCTTTGATGGAAAACTCAGCGGAGACGATACCCTGGCTGTGGAGAGCTACATCACCGAGAAATACGGCATCGCCTACAATACCGCCCTGGACGAGCGGATCACCGAAAGCAAGCAGGTTGCCCTGGATCCCTTCAACGATAACGCTCAAGGCGGACATATCGGCATCAACTTCCACTACGGTTCCCAAGGGTCTGTCGAGGGCACATTTCAGGGAATCGGCTTTGACAATATCGACCTGACCGGTCCGGCACCACCTGCAGGACCGTTTTCGCTGACGGCCAACGAGTTGACCAGCGAGACCATGGTGACCCTGGATTTCCCGTTTACCAGCGACAACACGCAGCGATTTCAGACAGCAAACATCACTGGTCCCGATGCTGACACGCTCAATACAATCGCCAATGAGATATTTTATATCTCCAATCCGGTGGATTTCCCCAATCATCCCGAGGCCAATCTGTCCTTCTCGGGACTGCCGGCTGATCGTGAGGTCTTCATCCAAGTCCTTGGTGGGGACTCCAACTGGATCTCCGAGGCTCAATTGGAGGTCAATGGCACCACCACCCACGACTGGCTCGGTGTTGCCGAGAACGGGTCCACCGTCGGGACCGCCTCACTGCTTGGCGTCTTCGGCACGACCGATGCCCTGGGTCAACTGGATTTGTCGTTCACAGTGACCGACGGAAACTTTGCTGGCATCGGCGGGATCATCATCACTCTGCAAGGACCTCAGCAAGTCATCCCAGAACCTGCTACCGGCACCGCTGCCCTCTTCGGCCTCTCGGTGCTCCTGCTCTCTCGCCGCCGAGCTCTTTTGATTCGCTAAGGGCCCTTTCGGGTTGGCCTTCTGGCCTTCCTCTTCAGCACAGGATCGCTTGGCAAACACTGACCAAAGAGACCTCGTGGAAATCCGCCCACGAGGTCTCTTTTCTTGTGATCGTAGACTGAGATGAATTCCTAGGTACCCGAGCTCGCCTTTTCTCGAGACCCTTCCATCGTCTGATCTCGGATAATCGGCAGCCGTGGGAGATGGCCTCGTCCGAGGAACCGGGCTGATGTCTTCTGCCGATTTCTCGTGTGGAAAATATGTGTGGCCGAAGGCCACACAATCACGTCGTTTCTGGCAATCCGATGATGGTATCGTTAGGAATTTCCCCGGTCACCGGCCCTATGGCTGATGATTGAAATCGAGTCCTGAGGGGTGATCCATCAATGCTGCCTCGAATACCTAGGGCGTTGCCCATAGGCTACGATGGGTATGGCTTTCAGCCAATCAGCCTCGATCGGAATCAAGCCCGAACAGGCGACCGACCAGCCTCCGCGGGAATCTCGGTGGAATGACCTCAATGAATCTGAGGGTATTTGGGAATTACTTGGGAAATCTAAGCACGGCACCTGCACGTACGCCCACTTGCTCGACATGACCGGTGATCACCTTGCCTGAGGCTGGATCGGTCATCAGGACATGCATGTGGGTGGAGGTTCCAGGGTGCGTCAGGTTTCCGACAGCGTCCTTGGCAAAGACGCCGACGAGTGTCGCGGAGATCTTCCCCAGCTCACCTTCATAGGGCCGGAGGTTTTCTGGAAGTTCCCTCTTCTTCAGACGAGCATGCATCGGACAGGCGCCGTTGATCACGTGAAAACGCAAGTCGGTCAATTCGCCTTGGAGGGTGAACATGAATGGTTGCGAGCTGTCCAATCCGGCTTTCTCGGCGGTCTGACCGATAAACCGGTCGAGGTTGTCGGCTTCGACCGCTTGCTCAAGCGGATGCTCAGTCCACGACTTCACGTAAGAACCCACCAGCATCGTCGCCTGCTGATCGCCCGCAGACCGGTCCGGCGATTTGGCCTCCCAAGGTTGCAACTCTCCTTTCGCATCGACTCCCGTGATGGTGATCTTTCCACCAACAATGGTGATCTCACCTTCAAGTCGTTCCAGGGCACCAACTCCGAAGAAACCAGGGGTCTTCACAATCTCCTGAAGCAAGACACGCCCTTGGTGTTGCTGCTGCCCAATGGCCTCATGCATCTTGCCATACTGGAGAACCTTGCCCTCCCCTTGTGATACCCCAAGTGGGGTCATAAACAGCACCATGAACATGCCCAGAGCTCCTTGCAAGAGTGTCGGCCGAATGACCCAAGTCGCAAGCATTCTTGATCTCCCCTGTTTGTATTGGTGATCAACGGTGTGATCACTTGCTGGAAAAGTCTGTGGACGCTTGGTTGATCAATCCATCGGTATCCCAAGATTGTCTCACAGGCGAAGCAAACGAAACATCGAGGGATCCACCATTTGCCCAGAGGTGATCTCACGATCGATCTTTCGGAGAGTCAGCCACTTGGTCTGGTCCGTTGAAGAACGGCCCCCAGTGCCGAGTCCAGGTTCCCATTCCCTTTTCTAGCTACCTCCCTGTTCCCTCTCCGAATGAGAAACGTCCCCGGGATTCGATAGAAAAGCCGAGGATGAGCAGATCGGGGCCGAGACGGGCGCTGGTTGGCTGGGCTAAGATACGGGATACGAAACCTTGGCGGGAGCTCTCGACCAGTTGGGGCGTTGCGGCGTCGGGCAGTCTAGGCAAGATAACCATCTTCCTGGCTGTGGAGCGTGAGTTTGGATTCGGTCTGTGCATTCTCTGGCAGAAAGTCTTGACGATCGGCTAAAGACGGGAGTCAGCTGGATCCTGCCCTGGTGGTCTTGCTGGAGAAGTTCCGATCTCAACTGTCCCAGATGGGCCGGAGCCCACCGAAGTCTTGTCGCAGCGGATTTTTCAACAGGTTTCCCGCAATCTGGGACACTCAAGCTCGGGCTTGAAGGACGCCTTGATCACAAGTCCCATCACAAGTCGGCGAGAGGAAATGACCCATGAAGTATACGTTCTTAGGCCGAACTGGGCTCAATGTCAGCCGTCTGTGTCTGGGGTGCATGAGCTATGGGGACCCCAGTTGGCGTCCGTGGGTTCTGGACGAGCAGGCTGCCAGGCCGTTCTTCCAGCGGGCACTTGAGGCAGGCATCAATTTCTTTGACACCGCGGATATGTACTCCTTGGGTGTCAGTGAGACGGTCACCGGAAAGTGGCTGCGGGAGATGGCCAACCTGGAAGAAATCGTGGTCGCCTCGAAAATCTTCCATCCGATGAGCGATCGGCCCAACATGAAAGGGCTCAGCCGCAAGCATATCCTGCAAGGGTGTGAAGCCAGCCTGAAGCGATTGGGAATGGAGGCGATCGACCTCTACCAGGTCCACCGCTTCGACCAACAGACCCCCCTGGAGGAAACGCTTGATGCTTTGGACTTGCTAGTCCGCCAGGGAAAAGTTCGCTACTTAGGAGCCAGCAGCACCGATGCCTGGCGATTTATGAAGTCGCTGATGCTCTCACGATCTCACCGTTGGGCCGAGTTCGTGTGTATGCAAAACCACTATAACTTGATCTACCGGGAAGAAGAACGCGAGATGCTGCCTTTGTGCGCCGAAGAGGGCGTCGGGGTGATCCCCTGGTCCCCGCTGGCACGTGGGCTGTTGGCAGGCACTCGCAAAAGCCCGGACGATCTGCAGAGCACCAAGCGAGCCGAAACGGACGATTTCGCCCGGAAGCTTTACGATCACCCCTCCGACGCCACGGTGATGCAAACTTGTCAACAAGTCGCCGCCGAGCGTGGTGTGCCACCCGCCCAAGTCGCTTTGGCCTGGCTGATCTCCAAACCCGTGGTGACCGCCCCGATCATCGGCGCTACAAAGTTGGCCCACCTGGACGATGCCCTCCAGGCAGTGGAGTTGACTCTTTCTGGGCAAGAGATCGAACGCCTGGAAGCCCCCTACCAACCGCATGCCGTCCGCGGATTTCGGTGATTCTGCCCTCTGCTCAGCGGGCCTTCTCTGGCCGAGCCTCCCTACGATCTACGACGCTTGAGAGCTCGCTTGATCGGTCCAGGCCTGAACCTCAGGCTCACAGTCTCAGGCTCACGGTCTCAGGCTCGACGTGTGCCTGCCTTGCTTCGAGACCTCCGTCGTATTTTGATTCTTTGGAAACAAGCGAGACCATTCTGCCAGGGAGGCTCCAAAAGAGCAGGTTCCCTGGTGGCCAAAAAGCCATCGAAATCTGAGCGTTTCGGTAACTGACTGCGGGCATTCTCTGGCGAACTCGGGTAAACTATTACCGAGTGGTCCTGTGAGTGCTTTAGGGGAAGGCGGCTTGACCTGCTGCCTGGTCAGGCCGACCTCAACGGTCTCCTATCGCGCAACCCTCAAGCTCTCCTGATGAGTTCGCAACCGCGAGGCCGGCAATGCCTTACAGAGCGTCTTTGACGATCTCCTGCGCGAAGCAACACGTTTGTGTCCACTGTGGTGGCAAGTTCAGCTACTTGTTTCAGAGAAAGGTCGAGGCCGAGGGGCACTCTCGGGAGGCTGCTGCTGCCGCGGCCGACCAACTCGCCAACCACACCATCCAGGCGACCGTCGAACTCCACGAGTGTCCGTATTGCGGGACCGTGCAGCCGGAGATGGTGGCCGAAGTCCAAAGTCACCGCTATTGGCTTGGGTTGCTCCTTGGTGTCGGCGTGTTGTCCCTTTGTTTGATCCTCGGGGCACTCTCGATCGTCAGAATCGACACGGCGGCCTGGATTGCCTTGACGGGCGCTCTCTTGGTCGTTGGGATGAACGCCTGGGGGCTTTTTTGCCACCCCAACCGGAGCTTGCGACGCAATCGCACCCGGGCCCAACATAAGGTCGCCGCCGCCCGACTCAGCCCGGATGATCCTCCCAACCAGAACCCTGAGACGCAGCGGCCGCATCCGGCCGGCCGACAACCAGCTGCTGAGGCGGTGTTGGGTTTCTGCCTGACCGTCGTGGCCTTGGTGGTCACGCTGGCCCCAATCGCTCTCCGAGAAATCAATGGCTGGGTGGCCAATTCGAGCACTTACCCCGCTGTGGTCGGTCCGGGAGACACCGCGCGTGTGTACTTCGACCAGAAAATCACCAGTCTTCAGGGAATGTGGGAAGGAACCACCCATGTGAAGGTGACCAACCCGGCCGAAATTGGGCAAGCGGCAGGACAAATTCAGGCCACGACGAAAGCCTCCAACTGGGGGCAAACGATCAGCGGGCGGTCGCTGAGCACCAACCACATGTGGGTCGATCTGAAAATCCCCGAATACTCCAGCCTCGCTGGAAAGAGCATCCAAGCCGACCTGCAGGTGAGGGCCCGTTATCCGTTTGTCGTCGAGACCCAGTTCGACGTGAAGAGCGAAGTCTTTACCCACAGCACCCAGCTGCGTCTCTCCAGCGTGGGCGCCGGAACCGCCTACAATCATGCCTGGTGGGTCGGCCAATGGGCCGCTTTGGGCCTGCTTGTCACCGGAGGGATTTTGCTTCTAGGCTCCACCAAAACCTTAAGCAACTCCGGCAGCTCTGCTCGAGCTGTCCCCCTTTAGATCACAAGCTAAACCTGGCGGTTCGCCAGCCTCTCCGGCGAACCCTCAGACCCGCCCTCAGTGTCTCTCTAGCAAGTGTCTCTCTAGCAAGTGTCTCTCTAGCAAGTGTCTCTCTAGCAAGTGTCTCTC
>CAZYKP010000044.1:32745-66955 GCA_964648025.1 uncultured Pirellulales bacterium
GCAAGTGTCTCTCTAGCAAGTGTCTCTCTAGCAAGTGTCTCTCTAGCAAGTGTCTGTCTGGCAAGTGTCTGTCTGGCAGGAAACCGTCGGGCCGAAAACGCACTCGCTCTCATGCACCGCCCCCGCAAGCTGGTTTACCCAGAATTCTTACCGTATTTCCAGGTACGCACCAGTCAACCGCCAGCAGGGACCCTCTGGGTCGATGTCAGCAGTGACGCCGAGGAGCCGTTCTGCCAACTGAGCCCGTTTTATCCTCACGGGGGGATTCCGGTGCCGGGTCTGTTGGGAACCTTCAGTGACTCTGTCGAGGGCATCTGGCAGGGCCTGAAGGTCATCCGTGGAAAAATCGCCCCCCGTTTTTTCGTCGGCATGGGCCGCAAGCGTGGCGGCAAACCGGCTGGCCATCAATACGGCCAGAGCCCACGCCTGCTAAATATCGTCGAGGCACGACAACGGATCTACATCCCCGCCTACCGTTGGATGATCGAGCACTGTGCCCCCAAGGAAGTGCTCGAACTGTTCCTCGGGCGTGCCTTCCAAGGTGTCCCGCAGTTTCTCTATGACAAAGAAGACAACCCCTCCATCAACAAGGACGCCCCGTTGGCCCACGCCGCTGTCCTGGTTCAACTGCTCTGCCAGCGAATCGACCAGCAGCTGCAGCGAACCTGAGCTGGCTGGCCGAAATGCGATCCGGAACCGATAGTGACGGAGTGGTCGGTCAATGACTCAGTCGATCTGATGGACTCTCTGACAGGCTTTCTGATTTGACAGGCTGGCTGGAGGCGTTCCCCGCAGACGACATGACCGAGGATGGACATCACAGGCCACTCCAGCTCGACGCTCAGGCACCCCTCAGACACCCTGCACTTGCAGGTACATCGACTGCAGATAGGGAATTGGCTCGCTGCCCAAAGCATTCAGAACGGTTCCCCCTGCGGTGAACACGTGGGTTACATCGGTTTCGGGGTTGCCGTATTTCTCGACAGCCGCTCCTCCTTCGCCGCCACCGACAAAGACCTGCACTCCGGCCTCGGTCATCCGTTTCAGCTGAGCGACGAAGTTCTTGGTCCCGTTCTCAAAACGCGGGTCTTCGAACATCCCAAAGACTCCGTTGTGGAAGGCAACCATGGGCTTGCCCCCTTCGGCGACTTGCTGCTTGTGCTGCTGGATGAACTCGTCGATCTTCTGGGCGAACAGCTCGCTGCTCTTCTGGCCGACGTCGAATTGTTGATCACCTGGCTGCAGCGACTCAACGGTCCGACCGTCGCCCAACACAAAATCCACAGGCATGATAAACTCAATGCCCGCCCGTCGGGCGTGCTCCAGCAGCCCTTGAGCTTGATCGATCCGGGCTGGTTCGATGTAGTAAGGTTTATCGCTGTGAGTAGGGTCTTCGGAGACGCCTAAGTGAAAATCGCCGCCATCCAGACGGGCGGCGGCCTTCTTGAGGGACATCGCCAAGCTCCCGGCGGCGAGAACTTTGCGGACGTTCCCTCGCTGGACGATCGCCTGCAGGTCGTCGAGTTTGTCGATTTTTAGGCCGCTGAAGATCACCAAGTCGGCCTGACGACAGGTCACCAGCGGCCCGGTGAACTGATCTCGCTCGTAGGCTCCTTGGGCCACCTTCTCCATCGTCGCGGTCACCACGACGCTGGAGCTATCCAAGCTGCCGGCGCTGAAGGCCTCATGCAGGTAGACCGTGGCGACCTTCTGCGCCAGCTCATTGGCATACTGGCTCAACTTGTCGCTGACGCCCGGCAGATCCGCTGGCTTGGCCTTCCACAGGGTTCGTTCGACGTCATACTTCCGGGTATTTTCCAACAGAAGCAGATCTCCAGGCTTGGCTGCAGCCAACGCCTCGGTCAATTCTGCGGTGACCGTCGTGGTGGCCTCGTCGAACCAGTTGCTGACAAAGGCAATCGGGCCACCGATCAACTCTTGCAGACGAGCATGGACCTGACTGAGCGACCCCTCGGGCTTGCGGCCGATGTGCCCAAAGATGATCTGAATCCATCCTTTCTCTTGACCGTGTTTTAACGTTGCAACCATGCTCCGCAGGCGGATGTCGCCTTCGCCAACTGCTGCCCCCGGTTTGGCATCAACATCTCCGCGGATGAGCACTTTGGTGCCGCTGGGCAGCCCATCCAAGGCCTCCATGCCGGGAACCGCAGCGACGTACTCTTCCAGCGACAACTTGGGGGAATCGGCCGCAAATCCGAGCAACTTTGCCAGGTAACTCTGCATCACGTCAGTGGTGATCGGCATGGCGGGGTCTCCCGAGGGCAAGTCTTCAGCCGGCCTCAAGAACAGTTGGGCCGCGCCGCAAAGGATAGCAAAACCACTTCGACAGGAAAGTGTCAGAAGCGGCCACAAACCCCCATCGCCGCTGGTCGTCGCCGTTGCTCGCCGGCAACTGGCCAGCGACAAGCCTCCTGAGACCTCGCAGGACTCCGTCCAGTCGCGCTGACCCCCCCACAGCAAACCGCTATGATCCGTCTGCTGTTGATCGATGTCCCGCTGTGTGTCTAAGAGCTCCCGGGCCCCTGAAGGCCCGAATCCCTGAAGGCCCGAATCCCTCGAGCTGCCAACCCAGCGAGGACAGACAATACGCTGTGCAGAAGCTAACCACCTCCTCCGACTGACGAGCAAGCTCTTATGTCATGGAATTACTTGCTGTTGCCCTTGTTCGCTCAGGCTGAGCCAGCCAAACAGTCCGCCGAGACTTCTGGAGATGGGGGCGATCAACCCCAGGTCTCGGAGTCCTTCTTACCGGGATGGTTGCAATACAAGGTGCTCGATGCCCCGCTTTGGGAGTGGATCATTGAGGTGGGGATTGCCGTGGGTTTGTTTGTGCTCTTGGAGGCCGTCTTGGGCATCACCCGGAAGTGGATCGAGCGGCGGAGCCAGAAAACGGCCCACCGGTACGATGACTATCTGATGCAGGTACTTCGGCGTACTCAGTCGTTTGCTGTGCTGGCGGCGGCTGTTTACTTGACTCTGCAATTCCGTGGTCTCTGGGGAGGGCAGATTGACGGCCAGGGGACGTTGCAGCAGCTTTGCCTGGTGCTGCTCTTTGTGCAGGTTGGTCTGTGGGGGATGGCCTTACTGGATGAGGCGCTGACCAAGGCCTTGGAACTGGCCAAGTTCACCGAAGCCGCGACCGAGACAGCCATGGGCGTGACGCGGTTTTTCGGGATGGTAGCCATTTGGGGCATTGTGGTGATGCTGATCCTCAGCGCATTGGGCATCCAGATTACCCCGTTGCTGGCCGGCCTGGGCGTTGGGGGTGTCGCGGTCGCCTTTGCCTTGCAGGCGATTCTTGGTGATGTGTTTTGCTCGGTAGCCATCGTGTTGGATCGACCGTTTGAAGTCGGGGATTTTATCATCGTGGGCGACTACATGGGCACCGTCAGCCACATTGGCATCAAGACCACCCGGCTGAGGGCCCTCAGCGGGGAACAACTCATCTTTGCCAATAGCGATCTCATCGGCAGCCGCATTCAAAACTACAAGCGGATGGAGGAACGCCGGGTGGCGTTTTCCTTCGGGGTGCTTTACCGCACCACGGCCGATCAGTTGGAGCAGATCCCGCCGATGGTCAAGGAGGTCATTGAGGGAGTGGAGCAAGTCCGCTTTGACCGAGCGCACTTTAAAAGTTTTGGAGACTCTTCGTTGGACTTCGAAGTGGTCTATTATGTGCTCTCCGGCAACTACAACCTCTATATGGATATTCAACAGCAGATCAACCTAGGCATCTTCCGCAGGCTCGAGGAACTCGGTGTCGAGATGGCCTTCCCCAGCCGCTCGGTCTATCTGGAACCTTCATCTGGTCTTGAGAGCTTAAGCAAAGCGGCCAGCGTCAACGGGAGTGGCTCCTCAAATTGACAGGCAGGTTCGTTGCAGGAGCTCACCTCCCTGATCTGCTCAACGGATCTGGGTGTGACGCCCTCGCTTGTGCTGATGGGTGGACAGCTGGCTGGGGCGGATTGGCTCTGACAGTCTGTCCGAAATGCACCGGAATCCACCTGGATCGTGTTGCACCATGACTTCGGCTCCACAACATAGTGGATTGCCGGATGCTTTTCGGAGAGTCTCTGAGCTTGAGAACGCTCAAAAGTTGGTGCTGCGCCGAGGACGGCCTCATTGCCGCAAAGGCAAACCGAGGGACGAAAAAGCATTGAGTGCAACGATCGTATCCAACGAAGGACCACCTCCCACAAATGTCGCTGGTATCGCTGGTATCGCTGGAGAGGAGAACTTGGAGGCGTGTGGGAAGAGGAACGTTGCTGGAGTTCCATCAGCACCCGAACTCAAGGCGTCGCACCTGAGATTCGGGAGGTCCAGTGATCAGTGCTCAGGACTTCGCTGAGGAGCATTTGTTGGGCACAGAGGATGGAGCGGTGCAGCTCTTCGCCGGTGACCTGGCCGGCGGAGTTGGACAAATCCAGAGTGCCGGTTGCATCGCTGAGAAACTCCACGGTCAATCCCCGGTGGACAGCCTGTCGCGCCGTTGTGTCGCAACACATATGCGTCATGTATCCGGCGATTGTGACGGTGTTGATCTCCTGCTGACGAAGGTACTCTTCGAGGGAGGTGCCCGTGAAGCTGCCCGGCAAGCTCTTTTCAATCAGCAGGTCCCGCGGTCGTGCGGCCACTTGAGGGTGCAAATCCCATCCAGGACTGCCTGGGCGAAAGAAAGGCTTATCCGGATCTGTGAAGGTGTGCTGCACCACAATCGTCGGCATCCGTCCTGCGGCAGCATCCATCGCACGGAGGATCTGATCGAGGTGTCCGGCTGGATGGGTGATCGGAAAAGCACCAGTGAAATATTCATTTTGCACATCGATGACCAACAGCGCGCGATTCACGTTGTCCTCCAGCCGCCCTGCACGTCAGGCCGGTTTACGGATTCTCGAAAGGATTTTTGAAAGAGGTTTACTGAGCTTGTGTGACGTTTTCGACTCAGGGCGACCAACGGAAGCCCGGATGTCGGTCTTCCCGCAAGCCAGTCTTTCCGTAAGCCAGTCTTTCCGCAAGCCAGTCTTGGCGCAAGTCAGTCTTTCCTGGGGAGGTTGACAAGAACACTTCGGGCAATCAAGACCGCGCTGAGCGTTCCCCGGAGCGTTTTAGGATATCAGTGCCGACCAGCCAAAGCACCTGGGGGAGGTGAGCATGGACTGTGCGGCGATAGAGAGCCTCGGGGGGCAACTCATTGACCAGCCGACGGTGTGCTGCTGCCAAAGAATGGTAGGGGACACTGGGGAGCAGATGATGGAGGGAATGAAACCGTAGCCCCAGAGGGGCCCAGAGTTCCGAGAGAAAGGGGATGCCGGTGATGGTCACCGAGTCTAGCAGTTGCTGAGCGTGGGTCATCGGCTCTCCTTGATTGAGGTACCGATGAGCCGCCAGCGTGCGAACGGTGTTGACTCCTAGAACAAATAGGGAGAGCAGATAGACCCAGAACAGCCAAACCCAAGGGATCACTCCCCAGGCCAAGGCAAGCCCGCCGGCCCAGACGATGCCGCAACACGCGGCTTCTTGCAAGAGCCAAGTTTTGGGTTTGGTTTTGGGCAACGGCCGCAGATAGGTCGGATCGATGACCAGAGTCGAGGCGTGTTGAATCACGTAATCATGAAGGCGAGCCGAAAGCAGGACAATCGGTGTCAGCAGTCCAAAGCGAATGATCGCCAGCCAAGGAACGGCAGGAATGACGGCAAAGAGCAAAAAGAGCAACCAACAAGGGCCATGCACAAGCGGCAAGTACTCTCCATCTTTGTTGGTGCCATAGGTTGTCCGTCGATGGTGATCCAGATGTGGGTCGTAGAAAAACGCGGGCATCAACAGCGGCAAGCCAGCCAGCAGGTTCCAGGCGAGGCGAAAGGCTCCAAAGCCCCGTTGGCCCAGGTGGGACAGCTCGTGGGTGAAGACGGCCAAACGGTAGAAGGCCAGCCCGGCTGCGAAGAAGCAAACCAACTTCACCCAGGCCGCCTCGCCCAGCAGCAATCCCACCAGCGACGTCCAGGCAATCGCGGAACTCGCCAACAGATCGGTCCAGTAAATCGCCGGCTGCGGCCGAAGGAGATCTTGAACAAGACCCCGAGCTTGCAGAAGCTCCGACCTCTCGGTGGCAGCTTCGCCCCAGGGATGAAAAGAGCAACGCTCAGTTGGTGATCCCACCATGTCCACAAGCAAATCCAGAGGTCGCTGAGATCCGTTGGCCAATTGCTTTTGGCCGGTCGCTGTTGGCCGGTTGCTGTTGGCCGGTTGCTGTTGACGAGGCCATCAGCCTGGCGGCTGAGTCGACGGCAGTGCAGCAGATCGCCTTGCACCGATGGATTGTAGCACAGAGAAAGCTGCTGGTGGTGTCGTGTCGGCCGCGTCAACGAGCGTCTGCCGACCGGTTGCCCTTAGGTTCTATCGATTTGAAGAGTTGTGTTGCCCTGTTTGGAGGAGGGCAAACTCAGGTGGCTCTTCAGTCAGCCGATCAGCACAGTGGGACAACCGACTACAATGGCACCACCATGAGAGGTTGAGTCGCCCTGCCTGGCCGCAGGCTGACCTCCGATGAGAACTGAGGTTGAACCTTTGGTGATGGTGTCTGTCGGGCCCACGCAAGTGGCTGAGTCGCCAACCCGAGCGGCAGGCATGTTCGCAATCAGCACCGTTGGCTCTCCGGGAGGCAGGATTGGTCCGCCGACGTGAGGTTTGGGATCGGCCATTGGACAAGCGTGCATGTCCCCGACGCGTGCTGCGGGTTGCCCCATCGATTGATCTCCGAGCAAAGAAACATTGCGGCTGAAGGACTCTTCAAAAAACGAGGGATTCTCGAGCTCCTCCTGGTGACCGGATGTCTGAGGTTGGCTGCGGCTGAAGCTGGCCGATCGCAACGGATCCGATCTATCCCAAAGTCTATGAGGTTTTGACGGCTTTCAGGACATGATCTCGCTCGATTGGTGCGGATTGTAACGGAAGCTCACTCTGTCGAGACCGGAAAGAGTCCCTGCAACATCTCGGTCGACAAGGTCTCGCTAGGCACACGGTCTCGCGAGGCACACGGTCTCGGTGTCTTGGCGGTCTCGGTGTCTTGGCGGTCTCGGTGTCCACGAGGTCTGGGGGCAAGGGCCACAATCTTCAGCCAATCGATGCCTGATGGGGTTGAGGTCCGCTCCCGATGGAGACTGATAAAAGGAAAACCCTGGCTATTGAATTTAGCCTGAAAGCCTAAAGCTTCAGGCTCACATTTTCTCGGGTTTTCCTCGGAGTTTGTCGATCGGTTGAGTTGGGGATTCGGCCGAAATTCCGAAATCAACCAAATCGGAAACCCTCACAAACTTTGGCCGGAGCATTGGAGGGTTTATTGGTTTCACCTCAAGGATTTGGCCAAGGCTTTCAGCCAACCAGCCTGAACCGGGTTCAAACCCATCGCAGCGACCCATGACTCCCGGCGATCCCAAGAAGTTGTTCTGGTAGTTTCCGTGAAGAAGATGTTCTTAGGCCAACACATCCTGGACGACATGTCCGTGGACATCGGTGAGCCGATAGTCCCGGCCTTGGAAGCGGAAGGTCAACTGTCGATGGTCAAAGCCAAGCAGGTGCAACAGCGTGGCTTGGAAATCGTGCACGTGGACTTTGTCTTGAGTGACGGCAAAGCCCAGCTCGTCGGTTTGCCCGTAGTCGGTGCCCCCGCGAACGCCGCCGCCGGCGATCACCATGGTGTAGCAATCCGGGTAATGGTCGCGGCCAAGCACTTTGCCTCGAGAAGTGCGACCTTCTCGGAACGGTGTGCGGCCGAACTCCCCGCCGAGAATGATCAGGGTCTCATCGAGCAGGCCGCGTTGCTTGAGGTCTTGGATCAAGGCTGCAACAGGCCGATCCATGGTGGCGCATTTCTTGGTCAGCCCGTCGCGGATGTCCTCACCGGGATTGGTCCCGTGGAAGTCCCAGCCCCAATCGAACAATTGCACGTAGCGGACCCCGGCTTCCACAAGCCGTCGGGCCAGCAGGCAGTTATTGGCAAAACTCGCCCCGCCGGGCTTGGCACCGTAGGCCTCCAGGGTGCTCTTGGTCTCCCGAGAGATATCCATCACCTCGGGGGCCTCCATTTGCATGCGGAAGGCCAATTCATACTGAGCGATGCGGGTCTCGGTCTCGGGATGGCCCATCTCGGCGGATTGCATTTGGTTGAGATCTCGTAAGGCATCCAGCATCCTGCGTCGCAGCCGGCGGTCCATCCCCTCAGGGTCCGAGAGGTACAAAACCGGATCACCTTGGCTGCGGCACTGCACTCCTTGAAATGTTGAAGGCAAGAAGCCAGAACCATACGAATTCTTCCCGCCGTTGGGCTGAACACCGCTGGAGATCAGCACCACAAACCCAGGAAGGTTTGCGTTCTCGCTGCCCAGTCCATAAGTCACCCAAGATCCAATCGAGGGCCGGCCAGAACGCGGTGATCCCGTGTAGAGCAACAGCTCCGCCGGCGCGTGATTGAACTGATCGGTATTCATCGAGTGAATCAGACACAGCTCATCGGCAACGGTTTGCAGATGCGGAATCGCGTCCGAGAGCATCACACCGGATTTTCCACACCTGACGAATTTTCGCGGCGTGCCCAACAGTTTCGGCGTCCCCGAGGTAAACGCAAACCGCTTACCTTTCAAGAATTCTTGAGGACAATTTTGCCCGGTGCGTTTGACTAATTCTGGTTTGTAGTCAAAAAGATCAAGATTGGGAGGCGAGCCTGTCAGGTGCAGATAAATGACCTGCTTCGCCTTTGGCTGAAAATGAGCCTGACGAACGGCCAAGGGATTGGTCGCCTTCGGGCCGGTTGGAGCTGCCTCCGCGTTGGCTGTTCCCTCCAACATCGTCGCCAGGGCCAGCCCTCCGAGGCCGACCTGGCAATTGCGGAGGAAATGCCGGCGTGTTTGAAGCTGAAGATGTTCTTGCAGTGGATTCATAGGATGCCCCTGAAAACTGTCCTGCCCAATGGCAGCCTCAGGCTCCTCGGGGGAGCTTTCCGTTGAAGGACCGAAGGTTGATCAGCGTTGCCGATGATCACCGTCACACTCGATGGTTGTGGCTTGGATGCTCAAAGATCCCTGATGCTCAAAGATCCCTGATGCTCAAAGATCCCTGATGCGCAAAGATCACTGATGCGCAAAGACCCCCTGATACGCAAGGCAGTGGCTGGCTAACGCTTGAGAAACATCTCGTCGAGATTCAAGAGCGTTGTGCTGAGGACTGTCCAGGCGGCCAGTTCCGGGACCTTGGTGCCTTCAGGGGCCGGGCCCAAAGGATCGGTCGCCATTTTCTGGGCCAATTCCGGCTTGGCGGTGTATTCCTTCAGAGCGGCCTCATACAGAGAGCTGGCAATGGCCAGTTCACGCTCGTTGGGATCTCGGGACAGACACAGCCGATAACCGTGTCGCACTTTCGCAGCAGTCCCCCCCTCGACCGCCGCCAGACGACGGGCCAGGCCCTGAGCGGCTTCGATGTACACCGGGTCGTTCATCGTCACCAGCGGCTGAAGGGGTGTGTTGGTCCGTGGACGCCGCAGTGTGCAGACCTCTCGATTGGGGGCCCCGAATTCCGCCATGGAAGGATAGGGATTGGAACGCCGCCATGTTGTGTAGAGTGCTCGTCGATACCGATCCTCGCCCTGGCTGGTCTTCCAGTCTGTGCCACCACCAAAGGCTGCCCGCAGGCCCCGCTTGGGTTGTGGTGGGCGGACGGGCGGTCCGTACATCTTGTCGCTCAGCAGGCCGCTGACGGCTAACGCCTGATCGCGAATCATCTCGGCTGTGAGTTGAAAGCGAGGACCACGTGCCAGCAAACGGTTGTTGGGGTCTTGTTGATAGAGTTCCGGGCTGACACGGGACGACTGCCGGTAAGCGGCCGAGGTGACCATCAGCGTCAGCAGGTGTTTGACATCCCAGCCGCTTTCGACGAACTCCACGGCTAACCAGTCCAGCAACTCAGGGTGCGAGGGCAGCTCACCCTGCGAGCCGAATTCCTCGGTTGTCGGGACAATGCCGGTGCCAAAAAGCTCTCCCCAGTAGCGATTGACCGTCACCCGGGCGGTCAGCGGGTTGTCCTGGTCGACCAACCAACGGGCCAAATGGAGACGGTTTGGCGTCCCTTCAACCGACGGCAAGGGATGGAATGCCTCAGGGGTTCCCTCGCTCACCTCCGCACCATGGCTGAGAAAATTCCCGCGGATATGGACGAACGTCTGGCGGCGGCCATCAGCAGGCAGGTCGCGCATCACCGGCACGGTGGTCGCCGGTTTCAGCTGAGCCAGTCGCTTTTGCAGCGTCGCCAGGCGATCTCGTTGAGGCTTCAGCTGAGGCGTCTTCTGGAGAAAGTAGGCCCTCAGCTGCTTCTGCTGTTGATCTGTACGCTTCTGAGCTGGGGTCTTCACAATCGCCAAAACCTCAGCCGGGGCCTCAGCCAGTTCCCGAATCTGTGGACTCTCGGTCGTTGAGACCCGAAAACGTCCCAGCGTACGCCCTTGCTGGGGCGAGAGCTGTTCCACCCTCAAGACCAATCGGTCACCTGGATTCAGTCTCACCGATTGCTTGGGAATGAGCACCAACTGGTGAGCTTGGCCCGGCACAGACCCGCCTGACCATCCTCGGCTGTTGGGATCGTCGCGTTGAATGACGTTCTTCGCTTCGAACCCCGGTCGCTGATGGTCAGCGTAGGTCGATGCCCAAGAAATTGCTTCAGCCCCGCCTGTGGAAAACTCACTGCTGGGCTGAGGAGGATCGGCCACCGATTTTTCCCAAACGACTTGGCGTTTTTCATCCAAAATCGTGATGCGAAAATCCTTCAGGCGTGTCTGCAGTTGATGATCCGTGCGATTCCAAATCACAATCCGATCAATTGTTTCAGCCGCCTTGAGGTCCAGTTCCCACCAGGGATTATCTTCGGTGTTGGTGTGGGTGGTCGACTTCGCGGCTTCGTAATTCCCGTTGGTGTTTCCGTCGATGGCCAGTTTGGCCGGGCCGTCGTACGCTGTGCTGCTCTGACGAGCGGTTCCCCCTGGGGCCAGATTCTGCGAGCCTTGAAAGACCTGCACTTCGGCCAGGGAGAGGATCTGCTGGCGACCGGTGTTCTCCACACGGATGAAACGGCCTGATACGGGAGTCGCCTCGGCAGGAACAACTGCTGCGGTGACTCGCGTGATCACGAAATCGCCGTCTCCGTGACCGGGGCCCTGGGCGGGCAAGTCAGCATGAGCAAGGGCCTCAAGCCGGATAGCATCGACGGTGTCTGGTTGACGATCCTCACCGTCTGCTTGTTCTTTCTTCTGCCTGGGAGTTAGCTCCACTATGTAGACATCTTTCTTGGCGCCTTGGGGGACCAAGACCGAGTGGTCAGCCTCGATCGTCACCGAGCCGCCACTCTGCAGAGTCACCTTCGCTGGCTTCAACGGCTCCCATCGTGGCGTGGCGGACAACTGCGTCTCCCACTTGGCCTGAGCGGCTTGCAGTTGGTCCGTTGGTGTTGTCACGATTTTGCGGAGCAGCTCGATCTCGGCTTCCCATTGCGCCTTTTGCTCTCGCTGCTGCTCTGACCAAACGGGGATTGTGGGGCTTTCGTTGCGTCGATCAGCATCTTGTGTGTTGTTGAAGAAGGCAAAGAGTTGATAATACTCCTCCTGCGAAATGGGATCGTATTTGTGGCTGTGGCATTGGCAGCAGTTGATGGTGGTGCCCATCCACACAGCCATGGTTGTATTGACACGATCCACAACGGCCACATTGCGGAACTCTTCATTATTTGTTCCGCCTTCATTATTGGTCAGCGTGTTGCGGTGAAAGGCAGTGAGGATCAACTGATCCAAACTCGGATCGGGCAATAAATCGCCGGCAAGATACTCTTCAGTGAGCTGGTCAAAAGGTTTGTTCGCGTTGACCGCACGGATGACCGCATCACGGAAAGCCCAAATGGTCCGAGGGGGATCGTCCGCATAGCCTGCCGAATCGGCATAGCGGGCCAAATCGAGCCACATGCGTGTCCAGTGCTCCCCATAACTCTTTTTGGCCAACAATCGCCCCACCAGCCTCTCGTAAGCTTGAGGCTCCCGATCGTTGACGAACTGCTCCACCTCCTCCCACGTGGGTGGGAGTCCGGTCAGGTCGAGGGACACCCTGCGGATCAGTGTTTGCCGATCGGCTTCGGGTTGCGGCTGGAGTCCTTCGCGTTCCAACCGGGCCAGGATGAAGCGATCAATGTCGTTTTTCAGCCATGGGGTTTTTTGGACTTGGGGTGGTTGGGGCCGGGACGGTTTGACATACGACCAATGCTTGGCATAGGGAGCCCCCTGCTTGACCCACTGTGTGAGCAGCTCCTTTTCGGCCGAACGTAGCTGCTTGCCGCTCTCCGGCGGCGGCATCCGCTCAAACTCATCCTCAGAGTGGATCCTCTGAATCAGCTGACTCTTCTCCGGATCGCCCGGCACAATCGCAATGCCGGAATCCGTGGGACCAGTCGCAACCTTGCGAAGGTCAAGCCGAAGACCCCCCTGGACTTCGGCCTCATCCGGTCCATGACAATGGAAACACTTGTTCGACAAAATCGGGCGGATCTGGCGGTTGAAATCAATCGGTTCTGCCGCCGAAATATCGCCAAGTCCAGCTTGGATAAAAACCAGTGATAGAAAGATCAAAGCTCTCATCAGAACGAACCATCGTGCGACGTTCGGTTGAGGGTGGAAGAACTCTCCAGCATACAGCAAACGGCGGAAAAAGTCAGCTCTCCCGCGGCAGCCGTTTGGGGAACTTGGCCTGGATTGACGGTAATTGACGGTGATTGGGGGGGAAAGCTGAGGACCGAGGAAACACCGCTGCAGTGAGCTCAAGCGAATTCGTCACCGGGCAATGAGTGAATAGACATCTCTTAGCAGAGTGAACAGGCAGAGTGAACAGGCAAAGGAAACAGCTGGACTGAACCGATCCAGGGAGCCAGGCGTCCCCAGGGACCAGCCCGACTGCGATATCCCCTTTTGGAGGTAGTGCTACCTCGCAGTCTTCGAGTGCTTCCCCTCTGATGGGCAATCGGATTTTCCGTTGAGAAAGAAGTGGAGTCGTTTTCTCTCAGAGGCTCCGTATTCCAAGGTCGCCAGGCCGACTTCTCCTCATCGGACCGTCCCAGAGTTGTGGCTATTGCCTACCAATCTGTTGTTGCATGGATCCGTTGAGAGTCCGACAGGCAGGGCCTCTGCCACAATCTGGAACAGTCGAGCTCAGTGAGATGCCCAGATAGTGTCAAGGTTTGTTGTCAAAATCAAAGCCGATGTGGATCAATCTTGGTCATAAGACTCAATTGGTCCTTCGCGTCAAATCCGATGCTTGGCGAAAAAAAGTCTTGCATCCCACCAAGTTGATAGTACACTCATATTCGTCCCATCCATGGCCCTCATACCTTACGATGTGGTTGTTTGGGTTGGTGCGGAGTTCTCACGATCAATCCTACCTCCTATTCCAACTACCTTCATGTTGCCTTTTCGGGCAACCCTTCCCCACCTTTGTCCTCACCCAACGGAGACGAACAAGTGCGATACGCAGTGTTTTTTTCCCCTGGCAATTGCTGCAGGGGCTCTTCCAGCCCGGGCCGACGTCATCCTCGATTCAGCCGCAGATCCGACTCTCTTCGTGCGGCTGATCGTCGGGGATTTCAACTGGCCATTTCACCGGTTTGAAATCACCCAACCAACAAAGCTCCAGCGCGTCGGCGGGACGTTCACCAACGCGGTTGACACCGACATCGACGTCTTTGCGGCCATTGTCGAACTGAGCGGGCCAACTGACAATCCAGATTCGCTCGACCTGACGACACCTGATTTAGTGACAACAACGCTGATGACCGTGGCACCTGGCACGGGATTTCAAACCACCGCGCTAAACCAAACACTGAATCCAGGCTGGTATGCTCTGCAATTTGGTAACGGTGCTTTTGGCGCGACCTCGGTGCCCAGCTTGGTCGATTTCGGTCTGCCTGCCCATGATATCGATCTTGAGCCATCCCAACGTTCGATGATCGCAATCCAAGTCGGCCACCCCTCCATCCCACCGTCATTCAGTTCTTCAGCCTCGCCCCATCGCTTCTTTGTGGAAGGTCGACCAGTTCCCGAACCAAGCTCCCTCGCTCTATGGTCGCTGTTGAGTTTGGGTTTGGCCCGCTGGCGATCCCGCCGAACTGGACCATCCGTTGAGGATTGAGGCCGTCGTTCCCACGCCTGAGCTTCAAGATCCCGTGCAACTCGGGAGCCGCAATCTTCCTCAGGACCGATGATCCCACGAAAGAGGGGGTCTCGCCCAACCACAAAGCGGATCACACCTGAGACGATCGCCGTTGATCGACTCGTTGCCCGACCGCACGCCCAGGCCGCAAACCTTCTTGTGGCCTGGGCGTCTGCTTTGGCCAATCCGCCCTGTGCTGCTGGCGCCCAACCTCTCGCCCCCACCACGTCCAGCCGGGCGCTGCAACTCATCCGACAGATGGGTAGACTCTCGGTGGTGCACCGCATGCCCTTTCCGTCGTACGGTTCAGTTGGACGTTACGCCAGAAGAGGGGCAATTGCTATGTCGGAGGTTCCTCCCCAAGCGGGCTCGGCCGACGAGCCGAATCCGTTTCGGTTTCAGAGCCCAGGCCAGATTCTCCGGGAGATCCGCCAAGGACTTCCCGAAACGCTCGACCAGGCGACCGAGCTGATCGCGCCGGGACTACGAGAAGAGACCAAGCCGCTCATGGAGCAAATCGAGGAACTTCAAGAAGCCAGGGAATACGCGGTCTGGATGGACTCGCTGTTCTGGATGGGTGCTGCAGCCGAGGAGTTGGGGCGTGACGCCGATTGACCGCCGGAGTTTTGGCGGTGCCTGGAGTTTGCCGCCGGGAAGATGCAGTTCCCGGAGTTCATCCCTCAAGCACAAGGCAAAGCCGCAGGTCTTCCTGCCCATGGTTTGTGTGACTACCTCGCAGCCATTGTCGTCATTCACCGTGAAGTCGGCACACACTGGGCTGGGTGCTTTCCCGATCAGCCAGACCTCCTTGACGAATTGGTGGCACAACTTGAGGCTGTCAATGACGACTACGCCGCACTCTGCCAGAGCGAGACCCACACGGCCCTCGCCCGGCGGTTCGCAGCCGACGGCTGGTTGACTGATCCGCCCCCTGAGAGGTTTTTCCCCGTGCGGCGTAGCCTGCTTGAGGTGTTCAAACCGCTCTTCGAGTTCATTCACGCCTCAGGGGTTTCCCGAGTCGCTTGCCGATGAGCGGTGGTCGGTGGTGTCATTCAACTCCTTCCGGGTGCGGGACGTCGGTGGGCTGTTGCCCCTGACCGTGGCCAGACCATGGTGGGCGTAAGCACCAACTCCTTGATTGGCTTGTGTCGTGCCAGGGCGTGCCATCGGATCACCAACCGGCAGGTCAACTTGGAGCAAGGCGATCAGGTGTCGCTGAAGAATACGTTGCATCAGCTAGTTCCTGAGAGGACCAACAAGGCAAGGAACCAACAGCAGTGTTCAGGAGCGATGCTCGTCGATCCAAACCACTACCGCGTTCGGATTGAGCCCGACGACCGCAGTGAAGAGCTTGGCTTGCGAATCGTCGGTATACCAACGGCCCTCGAAAACCCCGCCGAGGAAACGCCACGGCAACAAGTTGGGCTGAGTTGGTAGCGCCTCCAGCCAACCCGGAGCAGCTTCTTCGCGAACTGATCAAAATCCCACGCAGTTGACAACACACTGTTGGCGACACACGTTGGGCGACAAGCTGTTGGGCGACAACCGGAGCAACATCGTGGATCGCTGCTGCGGTTCGGGCCGTCCTTGTGATCGCTCCTGGAATCTTTTGGCCACGAGCTTTGGATCGAAGATGAACTCACAGGCTTCCATGTCTGCCGAACGTCGGCTCCAACGAGCTGTCGCCCTCGCCGAACTCGACCGTACCGAGGAGGCTGCCGATGAACTGGCTCAGGCTCTGCAGTTGGAGCCCAACAATGCCTTGATTCATGCCTCGCTGGCCCAGTGCCTGGCTGAGCTGGACCGGCTCAACGAGGCTGCCCAACAAGCCCAGACCGCTGTTGCCTTAGCTCCCGACGTCCCTGAAATTCATCGGATCTTAAGCGGGGTCTGGCTGGCCTGCAAAAATCGCCAAGCTGCCGAGAAGGCCATTCGCGAATCACTGTCCTTGGACCCGACCGATCCGTCCAGCTGGGCGATGCTTGCTCAAGTCCATATCGCTTACGAGCGTTGGCAGAAGGCTTTGGAGGCAGCGGAAAAAGGGTTGGAGCACGATCCTGAGCATCGCGCGTGCCATCAACTTCGCTTAGCCATGCTCTCGGAATTGGGCGATCACGCCACCGCCGAAGCCGCGAGACAGAAGGCCCTGGCCCACAGTCCGGAAGATGCTTGGACGCTGACCACGCAGGGTTGGAGGTGTTTGGAGCTGCGGCGTCCCGATCAGGCCCAACAGCACTTCCGCGAGGCCTTGCGGGTGGACCCAGAATTGCAATGGGCCATCACCGGTCTCGGCGAAGCCCTCCGAGCACGCCATCCTCTTTACCGCCAGGCGCTGCCCTCTCTGATCCGCTACAAGCAGCAAGGCACTCCTTCGTTGCTGTGGTTGGGCGGCTTCATCCTGGCGGCTTTCCTCGTGGCCGCTCTTGCCGCCAACCCCTGGCTGGCGATCGCCCTGGCTGCAGTTTCTCTGGCCGTTTGCTTCAGTGCGATGGTCACCTGGCCTGGCGGACCTGCTCGGGTCACTCTCGGTGCTTGCACCCTCACGGCCACGGTTGCCGGGGTGATGTGGGCCGTCTCCTACTTCTTCAATGTTCCCTTGGCCCCCGAGGGAACAGGGGCTGTGGTCTTTCTCCTGATTGTGGCCGGTTTGTCATCCGCAATTCTGCTGCCCGATTGGGCGCCTCAAGAGTAAAACCCCGCAACAGCTCAACCCGCAAGAATAAAACCCGCAGGTCATCAACGCAGTCTTGTTAGAAAACAAGCATCCTGAGGCTGGCGTCGGGCTGGAAAACGGTCGGCGTGCCCAAGTGGGGGGAGTCTTTTCACGACATTGTATTAGCCGCTTGAATTGAAAGATTGGCAGCAGGTTTTCAGGTGAGATGTTGCGGAGACCAACGAGGGGGTTTGCCGGGCGAACCCTGACCAGCTTTGGTTTGTCCCAACGGGGATCCTTGCTCTGGGCAGCAGAGCTGGCTCCGCTGAAAAGAGAGGGCCGTCACTCAAAAGCGGCAGGCGTTGTTGGACCTGTTCGTTTTCGCCGCAGAAACATCCTGCAGAAGGACAGACAGGGGGAATCCGGGTTTTGTGGCTGATATCTGATATCAGACGTTGTGCTGGTTGATGGTCGCACTCAGACTACTGATTCCCTGAAAAGTCTTCGACAAAGCGGGGCGTTTCGTCCGGCAATCCGGGCTTGCGGTGGTGCCTCAGGCTGCCCCCTTGAGGTCATCACAAACAAGGGCAGACGGAAAGCCCTGGGTCGAAGACTTCTCTGAGGCTCAAAAGCCGGATGCGGCTGTGCCTTTCTTGCGAGGCATCGAACCACCATCCGGCTCGTCTTTGGCAACTGAGCCACGGGAAATCCCTGGAGATCAAAGGCCCGCCGATGGGGAGGCCCAACAGGCGATCCATGCCGTGTGAAGCGTTTACCCACGCAGCCGACGGCGGAGGGCGAGCAAGCTGAGAGCGAAGACACCCAGAACACCGGTGGTTGGTTCGGGGATCGGAGTGGAAAGGACGCGAACGCTGATATCGTCGATCGGCGCGAACCCAGTTCCAGCTTGAGGTCCGGTCGCTCCAATCCGCAGCCAGAGTTCGGTTCCGTCGGCCACACCTTGCAGGTCCAGGGTGCCTTGGTTGATTCGGCTGATCAAACCGGCCGCATTCATGGAATCGAAGGTGGCCGTTGAGCCAACCTGAGTCAGACCAGCCGAGGCGATATCAACGCCATCAGCACCGGTGAAGACCCCATCTCCAGCAAAGAACTGCACTTCAAAACCGGTGCTGGCATTGTTGTCCGTGAAGGTCCCTTGAGTGAAGGACCAGTCCAGCTGAGTATCGCCGGTCGCTTTCTCACCGATGCTTTGATAGATCCAGCCCGTGGGGCCGAATGCTGCGTGCTGAGAATTCTCGTAGGTTGGAGGATCATCGATGATGCGATCCTCCCCTTGATACCAAGCAGTAAAGTTCCCTGTGCTGTCAAACCAGTTGGGGATGTCCTGAACTTGTGAGTTCCCACCGATGTCAGGAATTTCAAAATCCCCGTTGGCCACAGAGATCGGCAGTTCGCCCAGCGCTTGCAGCGAAAATCCCGTGATCCAGGTATTGTCATCCCCGCCGGTTGCCTCAAAGGTTGCGTCGAAAACGGTGTCAGCCGCAGTGAACTCGTAAGAGATCAAGACCGCTTCGTTGGTGTTGGGATTCGCATCGATCCCGGCAAGGCTCTCTCCCTCAAAAACAACATCCATCTTCCGTGTAAGAAAGTTGTCTTTGACAATCCAGTAGGACTGAAACAAGTACGATTCACCGGTAATCAGGCCAGGGACACTCAAGGTACCCGGCTCATTGGCGTTGTTGGTTCCGGCAATTCCATCCAGCAAAGTGAACAAATCTCCGCTGAAGGTTGCTGGGTTGGGGTCGCCAAAAGGCCCCGAGAAATTGACCGGTCCGTAAGTGCTGTTGGAGTTGGCGTGTGTGATACCGTTGACCGTCGCCTGTCCCGTGCCACCTAAGTTCGCCGCTTCAACAACATCAAAACCCGTGTTGAAGATGTCCGTCGGCGAGGTGATCACGCCCGTGGTGATCGGTTGAGCCAACACCGGACGACCAACGGCCAAAAGAGCGAAAATCACGAACAGAGTTGCGAACGTCGGGCGTGCGATCATTATGTTTTCGGGGGTAGATTGGGGGGGGCGGTCTATTCAAGGGGAGGGTAACAGAGATCGCGGCGAGAAGCAATGAAAATGTTGTGAATTTCGCTGGCTCCATCGACAGGCCCGGCTTGGTTTCACGGAAACGCCCGTTGGCCTTTCTTGGCTTTGGGGCCGTGCGAGATTCCTCCGGTGGCCTGGTGAGGAATGTCATCCTTGGGGCGATCGTTCCTCGGGGATCGGTTTCCCATGCGGGTCGTGTTGCGGGGAGTCTGTGGCTGCATCGAGCCTCTTTCTCATCTGAGCATCGGTAAAATGCTCAAACTTCTCAGCCTTGTCGTGGATTTGGTCGCTTTGCAGACCCGCCTCGGCGACCAAATACTGTTCCCACAATCGATGCGAGCGGACCAAGGCTTGAGCCTTATCGCGACCGGCGGCGGTGAGGGAGTAAGCTTGGTCGGATCGCTCAAGCTGCCCACGAGATCGTAGCCAGAAGAGAACGACGTTCAAAGAGATTTGATCTGCCAAGAGGAGTTCTCGCAGGAGCTTGCTGGTGGAGGGAGGTTGACTCTGGCTCGGCAGGCTGGTGGTAGGCTGGCTGGAGGCTGCGCGTTCCTCGAGGCGATACAGCAGAGCCACGACATCATCTGCGAGGATCTTCAGCGAGAGCAGGCGATGGCGGATGAACTTCACGATCACCCCGTAGCGAGGTGCCAAGGCGATTGCCAGCAGGAGAAAAAAGCCCGCGGCAACAGCCATCATCCCAGCGGTGGTGGTGCTCTGATAGCCAAACCACCCGGGAACGGTGATGGCACTGAGGTGACCAAGCACTGCAGCAAGAATTGCCAGAACAACGCTTAGGCCAATCATCCTCGGCAGCCGATCGGTGAGCATGTAGGCCGTTGCAGGCGGGACAACAAACATCGCCACCACCAGGATGTTGCCCACGCTTTCAAAGCTGGCGACTGCTGTGACGGCCACCAACACCATGAACATGTAATGGATGAATTTGGCGTTGAATCCCGTGGTCGTTGCCAAAGTTGGGTCAAAGGAACTGAGCTTCAGTTCCTTGAAGAAGACCAGCAGAAATCCGGCGTTGATCAAGGTCACAACGGCCAAAATGAGCACGGCCCGGGGAACCTCGAAACTGCCCAAACCCGAGAGATCCAACCGGATCATATCTAGAGGAACGGACTCAATCGCCCCGTACAGAACACAACCCGGGTCCAGATCGACATGGTCGGCCGCTTGCACGATCATCACCAGGCCCAGGGCAAATAGAGACGTGAAGACGACGCCCATCGAGGCGCCTTCGTCGACCTGACCAACTCCGCGGATCCACTCAGTAAAAAACGCAGTCAGGATTCCCACCAGCACGGCGCCGAGGAACATCGGTAAACTGGTGCGACTCTCGGTGAGAAGAAACGCAGCAGCCAGCCCAGGCAACACGGCATGGCTGATGGCATCTCCAAGCATGCTCATCCGCCGCAAGACGAGAAAGTTGCCCAAAAGCGCCGCAGCAACCGCAGAGAACGCCCCGGCGGCAATGATCCACCCATCCAGAGCCCAGTTCCAATCGCTGATCACTGTCCGTTTCCTCGAAAGGGGCCAATTCCAGAAATGTCCGTCCCAGGGCAACTCGTCGGCTCGCCGACACGTATTGTCAGATGACCAGCGGCCCGGGCCGATGCGAGTGTGTTGCAGCAGTACGGCGACGCAGTCGTTCGGTGAATCCGAATGATCGGCCACCGCGGGTTGAGGTATTATCCCGGTCGAGACTGGTTGGCGGAAAGCCATACCTATCTTAGCCTATGGGAAACGCCCTAAAATCTCGGGATCGCATTTTCAAGAAGCCTTTTCATTGAATGGTTTCCAATTGTGAGCCTCCGGCATTGATCACCTCACCCCATGAAACGGAATGATCGGCCTCCGTCAGTTTGGGTTGTGACCCCAGTCGAGACTGATTGGCGGAAAGCCATACCCATCGTAGCCTATGGGCAATGCCCTAGGTGCTCGGGCTCGCATTTTCGAGAAGCCTTTCCGTCGGTTGATGGCCTTCTCCAGAACGCGAATTGACGTTCCAGAACCCGCAGAAGCCAGTTTGGACGATGTGCAATCTCGTGTGGGAAATCTGTGTGGCCGAAGGCCACACAATCACGTCATTTCTGGCGATCAGATGATGGTATCGTTGGGAATTTCCCCAATCACCGGCGCTGAGGCTCATGATTGAAAACGAGTCCTGAGGGGTGATCCATCAATGCTGCCTCGTATCCCTAGGAGGTTGCCCGTAGGCTACGATGGGTATGGCTTTCCGCCAATCAGTCTCGACTGGGGTCACGGCCCCAACCGACGGAGGCCGATCATTCCATTTCCTCGGGCGAGGCTATCATCCACGGCTGCTCTTGATTCGAAATCTGCCGATCGAGAGGCTGCGAAAAAACGCGGCCCCGAGTACCTAGGGCGTTGCCCGTAGGCTACAATGGGCAGGGCTTTCCGCCAACCAGTCTCGACTGGGATAATACCTCAACCGACGGCAGCCTGCGACTCTCACATCGCTGAGGGCGCTGGGACTCCAACATTGACAATCCGCGAGGCGGAGTGCTTGGAATCTAATGAGGGCTGGAGGGCATCTCCGGATATTGCTCGTTCAATAGCTGCTCTAGCTGGGTGACCACTTTGGGTTCCAAAACGTGTTCGATGTCGTCGGCCTCACGATCGACGCGGCTGGGGGCAACCTCGGCGTGAGTGATCAAATACAACTCCCAAAGGCGATGCTGTCGGGTGAGGCGGGCTGCCTCGGCAGCTCCCAGCCGCGTAAGACGGTAGCGACCATCAAGAATCTCGACCAAGCGGTCCCGCCTGGCCCGGCGGATCGCTTGTCGAACTCGCCACGGAGACCAACTTCGTTTTCCGAGCAACGCTTGCAGAGAGACTCCTGCTGTGTCGGTGAGCTTGACCTGACCTGTTGAGCCGGTATGGGCCAACTGGGATTCCAGCAGTTCGTACATCCCTCTGAGGAGGTGCTGGCGATCCACGGAGCGATTCAGCCGCCAGCGTCGCCACCAGCGAACCACCAAACCTCGGGCGGTTCCCAGGAGCATGCTGAGCAAAAATAGCCCCGTGCAGACCAGCACAATCATTGCCCCTGAGGGTAAACGCGAAAATAAGGCACTCATCCCAGCGCCGACCATCCCGCCGACGGCCCCAATGGCACCTGAGATCAAAAACATCCTCCACAGGTTTTCAGTCCAGAACCGGGCGGCTGCGGCGGGGATGACCAGCAAGGCGATCACCAGAATCAGTCCAACGGCCTGCAAACCGATGATGCAGACGGTCACGACCAAGCTCATCAAGACCACATCCAGCAGCACAGGGGAAAAACCTCGGCTGCCCGCAAAGCCCTCATCAAAGCAAAGCAGTTTGAACTCTTTAAAGAGCAACACACACAAACCCACGCAGACTAATGAGGCCCAGGCAATCAGCTGGATATCCCCAACACCCATCGAAGCTGTCTTGCCGTAGATAAACGACTCCAATCCAGCAGAATGCCCCTTCATTTGCTGGCTGATTCCCAATAGCGAGATACCAGCCCCGAAGAAGACGCTCAACACCGTTCCCAACGCGGTATCTTCTTTGAGACGAGTGAGATTGCCAATCGCCAGGATCAAGGCCAGACCAACCAGCCCAGAGGCCGTTGCTCCCACAAGCAACAGCGGCAACGATTTCCCCTCCAGACCCAGGTTGGTCGCCACAATAAAGGCCAAGGCTATTCCCGGCAGTGTGGCGTGGCTGAGGGCATCACCCATCAGGGCCCTTCGACGCAGCAGCGTGAAACTTCCTACCATGCCAGCGGCACAGCCCAGCAGCGTCACCCCGATGATCACCACTCGGGTGTTGTATTGCTCTAAAAACAACAGTTGCCGCAACTGTTGCCAGGAAGGCATCTCGGCCGAGCCAGTGCCTGCCGAGCCGGTGCCCGCTGAAGGAGGGTTCGTTGCACCAGGGCAGGCTGAGCCGGTGGCAATGGACTGGAAGCCGTGCTCAGAGGAAGGCTCAGCCTGGAGGCAAGGTAAGCCAATCAGGTCCACAAGTATCAAGGCCAAGCTCAGCAGGCTCACTCGGGCGGCAGTCCAGCTCATAGCGACCGCCCTCGTCGCCGCATGGCCTCAGAGACCTCTTCGAGGAGGGTTAACCGACCACCGTAAGTCTTCTGTAAGTTTTCTTGGGTAAAAACCTCATCGACAGGACCGGCAGCCACCACACGCATGTTCAACAGAATGACATAATCGAAGTACTCAGGGACTGTCTGCAGGTCGTGATGGATGACCACAGCGGTTTTGCCGTCGTCTTGCATCTCACGGAGGACGTCGATGATCGCTCGTTCGGTGGCGGCATCAACGCCTGCAAAAGGTTCGTCCATCAAGTAGAGATCGGCGTTTTGAACAAGGGCTCGAGCCAAAAAGGTTCGCTGCTGCTGTCCACCAGAGAGTTGGCTGATTTGGCGGTTGGCCAAGTCAGCAATGCCAACCCGGCGAAGGGCTTCCAGGGCTGCTTGACGGTGCTTCTTGCGGACAGGCAGGCACCAACCGACTTTGCGGTACAGGCCCATTGTGACCACATCGAGTGCGTCGACGGGAAAATCCCAGTCAACGGATTCTCGCTGAGGGACGTAGCCAACTCGATGACGATTTCGTGCGTAGTCTTGGCCAAAGATCTTGATTCGCCCAGACGCTTTCGGAATAAGATCCAACACGGCCTTGAGCAAAGTACTCTTGCCAGCACCATTGGGACCGACGATGCCGACTAACGAGCCCGGGGGCACCTCGAAGCCGACATCCCAAAGGACCGGTTTGCGATGATAGGCGACCGTCAGATCATAGACGAAGAGAGGGACAGCCGGGTTGAGTTGCTGTGGAGTCTGGTCTCTGTGCAATTGATCACTCTGCAACTGGTCGCTCTGAGATGCGTCGCAGTGCAAATCGGCGGTATGTTTCGGTAGTGAGACAGGCTTTGGTCCAGCAGGTCCCCGGATGTCTTGATCCGTTTGTTGGACAAGGTGATCGGAATGGGTGGTTTGTCGGTTCTCAGCTTGCCTGCCGATGAATAAGTTGCTCATGACCCCCCCTCTTGGGCAGCCAACTCGACCTTAGCGAGTTTCCCTTGCATCCCTGTTTCTGGGGCGTCACCCCCGAGGGCTTTTGTTACGAGGGTGATGTTGTGATCGAGCATTCCCGGATAAGTTCCTTCGTAGGTCCCCTCTTCGCCCATCGCGTCGGAGTAGAGTTCTCCCCCGATTGTCACGTTGTGGCCTTGGGATTGGGCGCCCTCGATGAGGGCTTCGATGTTTTTGCGTGGGACGCTACTTTCGACGAAGACAGCCTGGATTTTCTTGGCGACGATCAACTCCACCAACTCGTTAACCCGCTGGAGGCCGGCCTCGGATTCTGTCGAGAGACCTTGTACGCCTAGCACTTCCAGATTGTAGGCACGGCCAAAGTAGTTGAACGCATCATGGGAGGTGATCAGCACGCGGCGACCTGTCGGGATCGAACTGAGCGACTTTTTGCCATAAGCATGAAGCTGTGCCAGCGTTTGTTGATAGTCCTTGGCGTTGGCTTGGTAGTCTTCGGCGTGCTTGGGATCGAATTCGGCCAAGGACTCGGCGACCACATCGACGCACTTCGACCAAGCCGAGACATCCATCCAGACATGCGGGTCGTAGTGCCCATCCAGATCATCGGGTTCGAGCAACTGGGATTCGTCGATTCGTTCGGTCACCGCGATAACTGGTTTGCGATTGGCCACTTTGATGAGTTTGTCCGACATCTTTCCTTCTAACATCAGTCCATTGTAAAAGATGATGTCGCCCTCTAAGAGCGTTTTGACGTCGTCTCGTGTGGCCTTGTACAGGTGCGGATCAACCCCGGCACCCATGATCTGTGTCACCTCAAGATGTTCTCCGCCGACATTGCGGAGGATGTCCGCCACCATCCCGACTGTGGCAATGGCCTGGATCGGATGGTCGCCCTGAAACTGTCTCCGGTCAGTCGACGACAAGTCCGAAGATCCCGTCCCGTTTTGACACCCGAGGCAGACAACCAGACAGACCAGGCTCAGAACGATCGGAGAGCAGTATCTCATGGAAATCCTCCTGGTTCACTTGCCGTCAGAACCTGCCGAGAAACAGTCGCTGACAGGCCCCAAGGAAAGCAGCTCCTGCCTGTCCAAGAACGGACCTGCCCTCAACCCTTCCCAACCAACTTCAGTTCGCCCCATTGACGAAATTGTAGCATGTGCTACACTTTGGCTGATGTTATTTTAGCCAAGGCTACACCTCTGTCAACGGCTGGCGGCAGTCGTGAGAACTTCTTGGCCGGCAGGTCGGTCTTCATCGGCGATTGAAACTCTTCAGAGTTTTTCACACCGCGGCCAATCCGAGCTCGGTGACAAGCGGTCCAGGTGTCCCGGTTGGAGATTTGGCGAGAATCCCACAGCATTTTGGGGGCCACGAAGGGGAGAAGCAGGTGACCAACGGGCCAAACAGATCAGTCCCCCATCAACGAACACGGCGTGACCATGCCTCCGAGACGGCCGAGGATTATGTCGAGGCTATCGCCGAGATCATCAGTCGACGAGGCTCCTGTCGGGTGACCGATTTGGCGCAGCAGTTTGCCGTCAGCCATGTGACGGTCAACCGGATCATCGACCGGCTCAAACGTGAAGGGCTCGTCCATACGGAGCCTTATCGGCCGATCGAATTGACCGAAAGCGGGAGGCAGTTGGCCCAGGAATGTCGTCAGCGCCATGAAATAGTTTACAACTTTTTGCTAGCCATCGGTGTTGATGAGGAGACAGCGGCCATCGACGCCGAAGGCATCGAGCATCACGTCAGCGCTGAGACGCTCAAGCGGTTCCAGGAGGTTGCCAACCAGGCCGGGCAAGCTCTCCCAAAGACTTTTGAAAGACACCGCTAAAGATGGCAATGGAAATTCGGAATGAGGGAGCAGGCCGTGGTGGGGCTGATAGGAATTCAGGCGGATGCGTCTTGGTGGGATTGGCCGAAGCGGCTCAGCAGAGCGGGTAAGAAGAAGATATCTGCAAACAGGGCAGATGCCAGCGTGGTGGCACCCATGATTCCAAAGACGCGTGCGTCACGAACGTCTCCGAAAACCGCGGTCAACATCCCCGTGACCAAGACGATGGTGGTCATCAGCAGAGCGGATCCGACGCCGGTGAAGGCATTGCGAATGGCTTGTTGATGAGGTTGAGCACGTGCTGTCTCTTCTTGATAACGTGTGAGAAAGTGGATGGTGTCGTCCACGGCGATGCCAATACAGATGGTAAAGACGCAAACGGTGACCATCTCCAGACGTTGCCCGGCAAAGTACAGAATCGCGCCGGTGGCAACGAGGGGGAACAGATTGGGAACAAGGGAGATCAGCCCGATCCGCAGCGAGCGATAGACGACCGTTAAGATCAGCCAGATGACGATGCTGGCTGTTCCCAAGCTCGTGGCCAGATCGATGAGAACGCGATAGACGTGTTGCCAACGCCAGACGGCTCTCCCCTCCAGACGCAAAGCAAAGTCGGGGTGCCGCTTGGAGATCTCTTGAAACTGGGTTTCCAGGCGGTCAAAGACCACGCCGTATTGGGCGATCCCCAAATCCTGGACACGAAATTGCACCCAAGCCTGTCGCGACTCGGGGAGATAATAGGCTCGCTTGACCGACGCCGGCAAAAGCTCCAACAGCGTCATGCGTTCTGCCGGTGGTCCTTCTCCAGGTAATGCCGCTAACAGCTTTTGTAAGCCGATTGGCTGAGCGATCAGCGGTTCCTCCGCCAACGCACGATCAACCTGCGAGAGCACCTGCAACACTTCGCCGTCATCGGCTTGAGGGCCCCAGTTGATTCCCACACGACTGAACTCCAATCCACCCAGCGAACGATCCAGGTGTCGCAACGCTTGGGCTGCCTCGCCTGAGTCGCTCAGACCGGTATAACGCTTTTGGTCAGGTTGCAGTTGTGTGCAAATAGCCGCCAGCCCCACGGTGGTGGCGATGGCGATCCAAGCAATCAGACGGTCGCGTCTTAAGATCCACAAAACCAAAGGTCCCACCTTGGGCAGTTGTCGATCGACAACGCTTCGGCCCAACCCCACGTGCAACCGCCTCCCCAAGGGCGAAGCGCAACCCAAAGGGACGGCCGTCAACACAGCCACAAAGGTCAAGCCAACACCGAGCATGCATGACCAGCCAAATTCCTGCACGACCTCGTGGTGCGCCCAAGCCAGGGACACAAAGCCCACCGCTGTGGTTAGGCTGGTCAGCACACAAGCAGTCCCCACACGAGCCAAACCACGTCGCGCCGCCTCGGCGGTCTCGTGGCCGGCGGCCCGCTGATTGCGGATCTCAACCATCAGGTGAACCGCATCGGTCAGCCCCACTAAGCTGATCAGAACCGGGACGATGGTATCGTTAAACGGATTGTTCTGCAGATCGAATAACCGCAAGATCCCCAGGGTCCAAAAGACACCCAGTGCCGGTGCCAAGGCGACAATGGTCACCGCGGACAACCCTCGGAAGAGGACCAGCGCCGTGACCAGCATAAAGGTGTAGCCGATCACTTGATAACGGAATGAATCCTGCACATGATTTTGGGCAATCATAATGTGCAGCGGTGCCGGCCCGGTGACTTGGAACTGGAACTGAGCGCCGGGCACCCGGGCGGCAGCGGCTTCGGCGGTCTGGCGGAGCTCGGTCGTACAGGCGTCATCGCTGGTCACATAGAACCAATCGATCTTCAGGTGCAGCAGCAGGGTTTTTCCGTCTGCTGAGATCAACTGTCCCACCGCCAACGGGTTGTCCAAAGTCCGCTGGCGTGCCAACTGCATCTGCCGAGACGAGGCACTTGAAGGAGGCAACAGCGACCCAGGTAAACCGAAGAGGTTCAGTCCCGGGACGCTATCTAACCAGAGAACGCGTGAGACCTGGGGAAGGGCCTGCAAGTCAGCAGCCACCTCGCGCAGCGCCTGCAGGCTTTCTGGCGTGAAGAAGTCATCACCGGTGACTACAACGACGCATTCGCTCTCTCCCACCTCAAACGGCTCCACATCAGGCGGGGCATCCTGGGATGAGTCCACCGCTGGGCCTGGCAGGCCAGGTGGCCCCTGCTGATAATCCGTTTGCTCGGCAACAAAGAGACCACGAACCCAAGAAGGGTCCGTGTACCCCAGAAGCGCGACGCCGGAGACCAAGAGCACTACCAGCGTCTGCAGGCCCCAGCGGTCAGCCCACCACGAGAAGAAACGCCGACTCAAGGATGTGGATTGGTTGTCGTTCACCCATGGCCCCTATGCCGACAGCAGTTTGGCGAGATTGAGACGCCGATGCGAGCAACGATCAAAACCGCTTGGCGGCCTCAGCTCGGATCTCCCTGCGATCCAAGCGACCATCGCGATTCTGGTCGATCCTGGAGAATCCGAAGCGACGAAAGGCATAGGGCGCTTCCTCGAGAACGACAACTCCATCACCGTTTCGATCCAGCTGCGATAAGAATTTGTCTGTCTCCGCCTCGATCTGGCGTTGCCGCTTGCTGGCATCTCGGCGAGTTGGTTTCTTGCTCGAGCGATGAAGGCCACGCGATCCCCGGGGATGGGCGACATCCAGGAAGGCAACGGCCATCTCCTCCCAGGTTTGGTCACCCCAGGTGACATGTTGCTGGGGATCTGGGTTGACCGGGTTGGCTGAGGAGTTGTCAAAACGGGATTCCATCTGCAAAGAATCCACGTCTTCTAAAGCCAGTGGTGTCTCCAGCTGATACCAATGTTGCCAGTTGAAATCATAATTGGGGACCAGTAACAGGGTTTCTTTTTCTCCGCCCCGTCGAATGTCCAAGCGAAACGACTTGCCTCGCAGATGCATATGTGGCATCACACCCAACAGACGCGACTGAGGAGCAAAATCATCTAAACGGAACTCCACGGCATACTCCTGAGCTCGTGGCGGGATCTCGAAGTGATGGTTCAAGGCGACCTGGGTGGTGACCTGATCGGTGACCGTTTCTGGATCGCTGAACCAAACGCCAACTTGGGTGACATCCTCGGTGACACGTCCGTTGGGCGTGTAATGCAATTGGAAGACGAGCTTGGAACCGGCCGGGATCCGCCGAGCATGGCCGGGAGGAAGCGCCGCGATACGGAACCCAGGAACGTAGCCTCCCAGCCAGCCGATTCCGGAAGACTCGGCTCCGTCAGGCGGTCGCACAAAGACAATCGCGTGGTGGACGACCGAGGGATTCCCCGGGATCACCTGAGCGGCGCGGATCCAGCGTTCTTCTTTCCATTGGGGATCCACCACAAAGTACTGATACTCGACGGTTCCTTCTGGCGGCACCTCAAAGGGCCGATCGCGCATGGACAAGACAACGTCAGGTGGGGTCGGCTGATGCCAGCGTCGGGACCATTGAGGTCTTGGCGGTAAATCGTCCAGATCTCCTTTTGGCATTCCTTGCTTGACCCAAGCGGTCAGGGTGTCTTTGGCTTGTTGAGGCAGTCGGCGAGCACCAACAAAGTGGCCGTATCGAGGATCAGCATGCCAGGGCGGCATTCGTCCCTGGTCAATCACCTCCAACATCATCTCGCCCCAACCGACAACCTCCTCATATTCGGTCAGTGCAAAGGGACCGATATCGTCTGGCCGGTGGCACTGGACACAGTGCTTGTTGAGGATGGGAGCGACATCCCGAGCGAAGGTCACCGCGGACTCGCTCTTGAGGTGCTCCGGCTGCCCGATGTCCGGCTGTCTTATGAAGGTGATCAGGCATCCCACCGGCTCGGTCTTGGACTGAGCCACTTGGCCACCGGCAATCAAGACTTGCAGTGCATCGCGGAGGTCCTGTTGGGTCGGCTCGCTGCGAGTAAGTCCAGGCTCGTACTGATCGTCAATCCGGCCTTGATAGCAAATCACGTTGTTGGCATCTAAGACAAACACCTCAGGGGTTCTCGTTGCACCGAATCGCTTGGCCATCGTTTGATGGTCATCTTTGATCATGGGGAACGAGAGCTTGAGTTCTTGGATGGAGCGTTTGACATCAGCGACGGAGTCTTGGGGATTGCTGTTGATCCCCACCAGTTGGACGCCGCTGGGGGCAAATTTCTGGGCAAGCCGATCTAACCGGGGGCCGTACAGTCGGGCCAGCGGACACTCCGTCCCCAAAAAGCAAACGACTTTCCACTTGCTTTGCGCCGGGTCGAACTTCTGTCCCTGGACATCTCGAAGGCCCTCCCAGTCGATCTCAATCGCCCGCGGTCCCTTCGAAGCAGGCTCAGTTGGGCGAGGCTCCGTCGCTTCAGCTTGAGAGGACCCAAACTCGACCAGTCCCCTCGAATTCCGCTGATCCGACTCCTGGGACTCAGCCTTTTCCAACTTAGCCTTTTGCAATTTAGCCTTGACCGACTCGGCCTGTGCCGATTCAGCATGTTGTGTCTCAGGCTGAAGCGTTTTCGACGGACTCGGGGGGACCTCGATTGGTCCAGCTTGAGTCAGGCGAGTTTGGATCAGCACGCTTGTGCCGGCTGCCAAGAAGCACAAGCAGAGAATCAGAGCGATCCAGCGTGGCGATAATGTCATTTGGAACACAGAGGGGGTGCCTCCCGTGTGAGTTTTCCGGCTCGATCAACGACGTGCTCCATTTTAGCTGAAAGCGGAGTCCTCACAACGCTACGCAAGCTCCTCTCCTGGTTTTAACTTGTACTGATTTGTCCCGGTTGCTGCCACCAGAGCCAGGGCAAGTGAAGCTGGGGTTGCCGGGTGAACCAGGGCAGGACCCCAGATTGCGGAGTCGCTCCCTCTCTTGGGTGCGGCGGAAAGACGCCCGGAGCCCCCACATGTTCAGCCAGAAACGAAGCTTCGATCGAGTTTCCGGCTGTCACTGAATTATCCCCTGAACAATGGGGGGCTCTCCGATGGGTCACGGGGATCCCTTGGACGAGGTTTGAGGCTCAGGATGGACGCGGTCAAGCTCATCACCGAGGCTCGGGTTTCTAGGAATGGTGCCACCGATGCAGCGCTGCACTGCTGATGGAGTTGAGCCAGCCGAACCGGAGGTCAATGTGGCGGTGTTGAAAGAACCCATTGACTGCATGAGACACAAAGTACGGCGCCAAGACGGACTCACTCAAGCCAAGCAGGAGAGACGGGAGCGCCTCCAAGAGCAACACCATGAATGACCCTCGACAACAGGACAGTCTCCTACTGAGTCTTAGATAAGTCTTCGACCGAGGGCGACCAACGGGAGCCCGGATCCCCGGACGAAACGCCCCGCTTCGTCGAAGACTTTTCAGGGAATCAGTGGACCTTGTCGAGTCCTGCACAACAGGGTTGGGTTTACCAGCCGAGTAAGTGTGAGGGTCGACCACTCGGCAGAAATGGGAATGGATCTGAGCCGATGTTCTGCGAAGGATCTGGCTTACGGGCAACGCCCTAGGTGCTCGAGGCAGCATTGATGGATCACCCGTCAGGACTCGATTTCAATCATGAGCTTCGGGGCAGGTGATCGGGGAAATTCCCAACGATACCATCATCTAGTCGCCAGAGCTAACGTGATTGTGTGGCCTTCGGCCACACATATTCCCCACACGAGCCTGCACATCGTCCAAACTGGCTTCTGCGGGTTCTGGGATGTCACTTCGCGTTCCGCGGATGACTACCAATTGATCGAGAGGCTGCCAGAAAATGCGAGCCCGAATACCTAGGTCTTTGCCTGTAGGCTATGATGGGTATGGCTTTCAGCCAACCAGTCTCGACCGGGGTCAGGGCCCAAACAGGCGCAGGCCGTTCCCACTCGTTCAGCGGCTGATTGGGCACAGGCAGGCCAAGACGAGGAGGATCCGAGAATGCATCGTATCCACGAATGGGGCTGCTTGCCTGAATTACTGCTGGCTGGCAATACAAAACAGGTGCCGCGACCCTCGCAGGAACAACCGATTCCCAACTGGGACCGGCGAAGCGATGATGTCTTCGCCCATAGGGATTTCGGCGACCATGTTCCATCCGTCGGCAATTTTGGCGACAAACACCTGACCATCTTCACGAGCCGCATACAGTAGGCCACCGGCGATCAATGGCGAGCTGTAGAACTTGGCTCGGTGTTTAGGCAAGGTCTCCGTCCAAACCGTTTCCCCAGTTTTGGGGTCCAGGCAGCTGACCCGCCCACGATCGCCGACCAGGTAGACTTTCCCTTGATACGCCACCGGAGTCGGCACAAAAGTCCCGACATCGGTCCGCTTCCAAAGCCGGGCGGTGGCGGTCACGTCTCCTTGTCCACCCAGCTGGATCCCATGAAGCCGCGGGATCTTCCGGTCGTTGCGTCCAAAAGCCACCACCGCGATATCTCCAACGATCACCGGCGTCGCGATCGAGGGCCAGAGCGCTTTGGACTCCGGGTTGAAGTCGCCACAGCTCCAGAGCACTTTGCCGTTTTCACTGTCGTGCAGGGTGAGGTGCTGCGCGCCCCAGACCAACAACGCCTCGCTTCCTTGGTGTTGAACGACCAGCGGAGTGGCATACCCGTGATCCCCTTCGACGGGCGTCTGATAATTGCGAGGCACTTTCCAAGTCAGCTCGCCGGTTAGCTGATCGAAGGCGGCCAACCAAGACTCGCCTTTGTGCATGCGGACCATCACCACCGACTTTTCGGTGAGAACCGGTGAGGTGCCATGATCCCAGAAGAGTGTGTCCCGGCCAAAACGCTTGACCAAGTTGGTCTGCCAGCGGACCGTCCCGTCAAGTTCCACCGCCGCCAAAGTGCCGCTTTTGAAATACACAAAGATCGCACGCCCATCGGTCACCGGCGAGGCATTGCACCCGGAACCATTGCGGTGTTTGCCAGGTCTCTCCTTTCCAAAGGCCGTCAGCCAAAGCTGCTTTCCTGCCCAATCGAAGGCCATCAAGGCGTCACGCCCTTGCGACGGTGCGGTCAAGTAGATTCGCTGGTCCCAGACAATCGGTGTCGAACACCCTCGACCAGGCAACTCCGCCTTCCAAAGAACGTCCTCGCTGGTCCAATTACGGGGATACTTTCCCTCATCAACACTGCCAGAATCCTGGGGACCTCGCCACCGAGGCCAATTGCCCACAGCCTCGGCCGCAGATGTGCTCTCCGACAACGGAAGGAAACCGGAAAGGACCAAGACCATCAGGACCGCACTGTGTTCGATTGAGACCATCGAAAACTCCATCTGTCAAGCAAGTGAGAAGCAGGCTCGTGTGTGCCAACCGACCTCAAAGGCCGCCTGGACGATTCTCTCCAAGAAGGAATGCCCCGAAGGCACATCCATCGGCTTCATGGTAGCAGCCAAGCACGGCCAGTGCCAAAGTCCTTCCTCCGAACGAAAACCCCCCGTTGCAGAACAAACGCCCGTCAACCAGAAAGCGCTGAGTCTTGGGCGCAAGGAATCGCTTCCCTTGAGGTGTCGTAGGTCCCTTGGCATCCGTCGGCTTCCCGATCGCCTGTTCGGCGACAACGCAGACAAGCGTCTTTGGTGAGTCGGGCCACATCTGGGACAGTCCAAGTAGGGCATCCGCTCCAGATGACCCAAGGCAAGGCATGTGTTGATAAGCCAATCAACGACCCAGAAAACAACCCAAAACCCAGCGCAGTTCACCTGAGACAAACAGGGAAGAAGAAAGGATTAGGAGTCCGGTTCACCAAGGAGCCCAGTTACCCCTAAGCAGAAGCAAGTATCGGCAAGGTGACGTGATTTGTCAGCAGTCGGGGGCGAATCGTCCCACCTTTGGGGGCGTTTCGTCCTGCCTGTTTCTATTATCTAGATTCTATTATCTAGAGTATATTATTTAGGGTCAGTCACTGGTGGTTCTTGCTCTTGAGGCCTCAAGAAATTGTGACCGAAAGCCGCCAACGCAAGCGCAGGCCGTCAAGATCTCAGCTCGGAATCATCCAATCCCCGAATCGAAGGGGATGCCGGGTGAGGATCGCCTGCCGAGTGTATTTGAAAAATTTTAAGCGAGTTGGGCTCAGCTCAATCGGAGGTGATCGGTATGACTTGTTTCTGGGGAGGAATGGAGAGAAGTTCAACGTTCGTTTCTGCTGACGGGTGGGCGATCCTCGCCCGTCCTCCGGGTTGGTTTCCTCTTTGGCGAAGTATGATGAATCACGAAGAAGATTTTTTGAAGGCTATGGTGCTCGATCCGAGTCATGACGGCTTGCGGAAGGTCTTTGCCGATTGGCTGGAAGGCCGGGGAGATCCACGCGGAGAACTCCTGCGGATCAGCGACTTACTCCGGCAGATCGACGTGCCCC
>CAZYKP010000045.1:0-31437 GCA_964648025.1 uncultured Pirellulales bacterium
GCCTCTTGGTTTTCACTGGCCTCTTGGTTTTCACTGGCCTCTTGGTTTTCACTGGGCTGTTGTTTTCATCAAGTCACGGCGAGACAAAACAGCGATTTACTGGCCGAGGTTGACAACGATGCATGTGATTTGTGTTTGCGGGCGGCCGCTGCCTCCTGGTCACCCAGGTCAGCAAACAATCCGCTGCCCCTGGTGCGGGCATACGACGATGGTGGCCAGTAAAGCCTCCAAACGTCAAGGCGTTCCCCGAAAAGGCAACAACACAGCCGTTTTGCTGGCCGGTGCCGGTCTGGCTGCCGTGGCGGCGATCGGCCTTCTGGTGGGTGGCTCGATCTATCTCGTCACCTACTTGGGAGAACAAGCCCGCCGGGGCAACAAGCCAGCACCCGTCTCCAACGAGCCGACCCCCCAAGAGAACCTGCTGGCCGATCCTGGTGCGCACATCTCCACCGGGGAAGACAATCCTCTGGCCCTGCCCCCAGAACAGCCAGAGAGCCCTCCGGCGGCGACCCAGACCAACGCAGCCGAGACAGGCCCTGCTGGTGGTCCACAAGACCAGGCTAAACGCCAGCAAGCCCCTAGCAAACCCAGTGATACGGGCTCAGGTGCTTTGGATGCCGTTTTGGGAGAGTAATTCCAAATTGTGAAAAAGGACCAGCCAGGGATCGAGCCCGGGCCTTGGCGAGGCTCTGTCTCAAAACGCTAATCTGGCTTGGTGCGGCTGGCTTCGTGCGGGTGCATCCACGAATCACCAGTCAGATACGTCTAAGGGTGGGATTGGCCTGCTTCGCCGTCCTGGCCAGCAACTCGCCTGTCGCGTTCTCTGGCCGACGGGCGCGTTTTCCGACAGAGTCGAGTTCTTGAGATCATCCGCTGACCACATCAGCGCCTTTGGCACGCTCGATGGTCTCGTCTGTGCTCCGAGGGTCGACGTCCCGACAACTCGCGGTGAGCTGATCGGCAAGAGTCCGCATCTCGTGCTTCCATTCGTCGGGCGTGGTGTCCCTCGGACAGACTTGGGCGAACTCCCCGCAGAGCAGGATCAGCCGTAGCACATGGCGGAAGATGATCCCTTCTTGTTTGGTGAGATCTTTCAGCTTGACGTACTGATTAAAGTTCCCCCCGAAACGCAATAGCTCGCCGGCGGCCCACACCGGGTGGACTTTCACCTCCGTGACCTCAGGGTAGTAAGCATCGAAGAGGAGTTTCAGTTTTGAGGCCACCGGAGGCTGATACTCAGCTTCCTCCGGATCATCCTGCTGCTCGGGCTGATCGTCTTGCTGTGCATGGTCAGGCGGGGGAGCCCCAATCAGACCCAGTCGGATCAGCTCCGGATCAAGCCGCTGCGTGGCCAAAGGTCCCGGCGGAATATCATCGGGCAGACGTGTTTGCTTCCACAAAGGTCGGGGAATCTCAAGAACGCTCTCCAAAGCCTGGATTCGCTCATCCCGATTGGCCAGCCCCAAATGATCCAGCAGAAACGCCCCGTAAATTGGGTGAATACTCCGAAAAGCTAACAGCTTGTCTAGGGAATCCGTTGGGGTTGCAAGCACCGGGCGATACTTTGGTTTTTCAGGCGGCTTCTCCTCCTTTTTGGCCTTTTTCGAGTCGCGTCGGGCCTGTTTGGCTTTCTCTTGGCCGTCGACTGTTTTGGCCAACAACTCCGGCATCAGGTCGCCCAGCAGCCCACCCCCCGCCGGTGGCTCGGGCTCTGGTTCCGGCTCAGGTTGGGTAGTTTCCTCTGGCTGCGATGACTCTTCAGGCTCCGCAGAAGGTTTTGAAAAGGGAGGGGCCGGATCAAGCTCCACAAAATCCCCCGACCACAGAGTCACCAGCATCGCATCCACTCGATCCAATTGGGCCTCGATGCGAGGTTCATCCATCAGGCGTTTGCGGATGACCGTTCGCACACGATCGACCTCCGGGCTCTTTTGCAACAAGTAGGCGAGCAACCGCCAGGGCAGCGGACCCTTGCTGTACAGTTTGCTCGGCGGGGCATCTCGAAGACGATCAAACTGCTCGGAGGTCCAATACTGCTCCGTTTCTCGACGGGAGGGTTTTTTCTTTTTGAGTTTCTTCTTCGCAGCCAGCAGACCCGGATCCTTGGTGTTCTCTGGGATCTGATCGTATTGCTCCTTCCATCGCAGCAATTTGACATCATCTTCATGGGCCAGCGAGTAGACATGCCCTTGTGTGTCGAACTGCGGTCGCCCGGCACGGCCGAAGATCTGATGAGCAGTGCTGGCATCGACCAATTTCTTTTTGCCATGCGGGCCCTTGAGGAGGGTTGTTAGCACGACAGAACGGGCGGGCAAGTTCATCCCGGCAGCCAGGGTCTCGGTGCACACGCAAACAGCCAGCAACTTGCGGATGTAAAGATCCTCAACCACACGACGGTATTTGGGGAGCATCCCAGCATGGTGCACGCCGACGCCGCGTTGCAGCATTTGTTTGAGCTTCGGACCCACACCTTGAGACCAGTCCAGTTGATTGACTTCGTCCAACAACGGACCGCGCTGCTCTTCACCTAAGAGCTTGAGGCCTTTGAGTTGTTCGGCCACCGTCCAACACTCGTCGCGATTGAAGCAGAACAACAGTGCCGGCGTGCGGCGTTCCTCGGGGGAGCCTTCCGACATCCACTGCAGATGTTCTGTCAGCAACCGGTCTTCCACCCAGTGAAACGACAAGGGGACCTTCCGCTCTTTGCCTTCGACCAGTTCGATACTTCGCCCATGCGCTCGTTTGAGCCAACTGACGAATTCGCTGCTGTTGCCCACGGTGGCTGAGAGCAGTAGCAGCCTCACCTGCTTTGGAAGCATCGCCAGAGAAAGCTCCCAAACGATGCCCCGTTCTGGGTCGGCAAAACTGTGGAACTCATCCATCACCACGCCGCTGACATAATCAAAGTCGAACGCTCCACTCTCCCCCGGATTAAGCAGTCGATTCAGCAGGATTTCCGCGACCACCACCTGCACGCGAGCGTAGGGGTTGACTCGGCGGTTCCCAGTGGCCAAACCGATATCCTCAGCCTGAAACCCCCAGCGAACGGCCTTTTCCTGCAGCTCGGTAAACTTCTGCTCGGTTAGCGCAATCAAAGGGGTGGTGTAATAGGCGACTTTGTTGGTCGCCAGTGCCTCATAGAGGGCCCCTTCGGCGATCAGCGTTTTTCCAGTTCCCGTGGGAGCACAGACTAAAACTCCTTCGTCGCCGGTGAACCACGCCAGAAGTGCCTCCTCCTGGACCGGGTAGGGTGCATAAGGCACTGTTGCCAGGTACTGTTCATACAGTTGGTCGCGAGTGAGCATGAGAGGCCTTGGGCCAAAGTCAGCAAGCAATCAGCAAATGAGACTTGGAAAAGTCTTCGACCAAAGGCAAAAACGCGGAAGCCCCGACCGCTTGGGTTGTTGGCGACGCGTCTTCGAAAACCTCTTCCAGAATCTACAAAGAAGCCATCAGCACAAAAAGCAGGAACACTTTCAGCTAGCACTGTTCCTGCCGAAGACACCAAGTGCCCAACATGGAACACGTCGCCGGGACTCCCCGGCCGAAATCACTTTTTGCACGACCAACTCAAGGGAACCGACGACCCCTGAAACACTTCCAAGTTGGTCACTGATCGGGGGATCGACAAGCCCCAACTCCGGGTTCATCCCATCGAAGCCTCTGAGCATCCCGCGACCTCGTGGCTCGGACGCCAGCCGCGCTGGCCACCAGTTCGCCTCACACTTGACTTGAGCCGATCCCCGGTCAAGCACCAGTGGCAAGCGAACCTCCTCCAGTTTCCGCACGTGCTTGTTCCCTGAACTGGTTCTCGCTGCAGCTGCTTTCCTCCTCACCCAAAAGCCCACCAGTAGACATCAGAGTGATAACACTAGCGCCATCATGGGGACAACATAGAAAGCCCAGAGAGAACCATTTGGCTCGGCCTTGGGGCCTATTGGGAGTTTGCCACAACAGGAATTCTGGGTCAGTCCCAGGAAGGGGAGAAGTTTTCGGCTTAAAAAGGGAGTCGCCTTGCTTTTTGGCACCAGGTCTGCCGGAAGACTGCACATCCTCCCATCACATGGCCCCACTGATTATGCCAAGGACTTGGCAGACCTTGGGATCAACAGTGTTCCCAAAGGTCGGGGCGTCAACCCGGCGGCGTGAAAGGATTGCTGTGAGAGACTTCGAGCAGCTTCACGCTCACCGGATTCGTCATAGATGGCCGCCCACAGCAAAAACTGCCGCTGTGGGCGGCCCTCATCCACCCGCGCTGAACTCACAAGGAAGACGCAATCACATCAGCAAGTCTAAACAAGTGGAATGATTGTGCCGTTGGGAGTGAAAGAGCTGGAGTTTGCTGCTTAGGGCGACGAAACCGCGTCGCGCATAAATGCTTCTCATCCGGCTCCTGTTGCTGTGGCCCGTCCAAATCGGATTCCTGCCGGCCAACTTCCCCCTCTTTTCTGAGATGCCGCCTGGCGACCGAGGACTAAACTGCCGGAGCTGGTCGTATCATCCGTTCATGTTCCGGCGTGCCGGCAAGAAGTCGCGACGAAAGGCGTCGATGATGAGAGGAGATCTCCTGCAAATCACTCCGGCGGGTTTGTATTGCCCGCCTGGGGATTTCTACATCGACCCCTGGAGACCGGTCTCTCATGCTGTGATCACCCACGCCCATGCTGACCACGCCCGACCTGGCAGCCGGCGTTATCTCACAAGCGCCGCTGGGCTCCATCTTCTGCGTGGCAGGTTGGGAGCTTCCTCGGAATACGTGACCCTTCGCTGGGGGGAGTCTCTTAGCCGCCACGGCGTGAGAATCTCTCTGCACCCAGCGGGGCACGTCCTGGGTTCGGCACAAGTCCGGGTTCAATGGCAAGGGGAAGTCTGGGTTGTTTCCGGCGATTACAAGTTGGAGGCTGACCCGACCTGTGCAGGCTTCGAGCCCGTTCGCTGTGATACCTTCATCTCGGAGGCGACCTTTGGATTGCCCATTTATCGCTGGCCAGCGGCAGAGGACGTTTTCGGGGCCATGAACAGGTGGTGGCTGGAGAACGCCCAAGCCGGACGAGTGAGCTTGTTGTTTGCTTACTCATTGGGAAAAGCACAACGGTTACTCCAAGGCGTCGACCCGGCCATTGGACCGATTTATAGCCACGGAGCAGTGCAGATTGTCAATAGACGCTACCGGGAGACTGGAGTCGAACTGCCTGACACAAAACATGCTGGCCAGATTCAATCGGCCCGGGAAGCAGCTGGGGCGTTGGTCATCGCTCCTCCCTCGGCCCAAGGGAGTCCCTGGGTCAGACGCTTCGGTCGTTACGCCTCGGCATTTGCCTCCGGCTGGATGCTTGTCCGCGGGACCAGACGCCGACGAACGGTCGATCGAGGCTTTGTGATCTCCGACCATGCCGACTGGCCCGGATTGCATTGGGCCATCAAAGCAAGCGGTGCTGAGCGAATCTTGGTGACCCATGGGTCAACTTCCGCGATGGCTTGTTGGCTCAGGCAACAAGGCTGGGAGGCTTCTCCGCTGGAAACACGCTTTACCGGAGAACCTGAGGAGGCAGACGAGGACAATGCTGCGAAGTTGCCAGCCATTGAGATGGCCGAAGCTCAGGCAGACGGGACCTCTGACAAGCTCTGAGGGAGATCTGCACGTGGAGTGATTGCTGAGGGGTTTTGAGGCACTGAGGGTGGATTCCGGTGCTTTTCGGACAGACTGTCAGCGCCCAGCATGTGTGCCACAATCTGCAGCAGCCGAGTGAGAAGCAGCCCAAACTTGATCCATGCAACAGTTTGCCCACCTCTATGCCCGGCTCGATGCGACAACAAAGACCAATGAAAAGGTCGCCGCCTTGCAGGACTACTTTGCCGAGGCCCCCGCGGCTGACGCAGCCTGGGCGGTCTTTTTCTTGACAGGTCGTAAGCTCAAACGGGTGATCTCCACAGGCGAGCTTCGGCAATGGGCCGCCGAGGCTGCAGGGATTCCCTTGTGGTTGTTCGAGGAATCTTACCATGCGGTGGGGGACTTGGCCGAAACAGTCGCCCTCGTGCTCCCAGCCGGTGATTCGGTCGACAGCAACCGCCCCCTGGCAGAGTGGGTCACTGAGGTCTTGCTGCCGCTGCGTGAGGCCGAAGAACTCCGACAAAGGAAACTTTTGCTGGAGGCTTGGTCGCAACTGGGGCCTGCCAGTCGTTTTGTCTGGAACAAATTGATCACCGGGGGTTTTCGTGTTGGCGTCTCCCAACAGCTTGTTGTGCGGGCTCTGGGCCTGGTGGCCACGCAAGAACCGGCAACCATCGCACACCGTCTGATGGGCGACTGGCAACCAACGGCCGATTTCTACCGGCAATTGATGGCTCCTGAGGCCGAGGATAACCAACCCAATCGCCCCTACCCATTCTACCTCGCGAGTCCTTGGGAAGACTCCGTCGAGACTTTGGGAGAAATGGGGGACTTTTTGGCGGAATGGAAATGGGACGGGATTCGAGCTCAGTTGATTCGCCGCAGTGGAGAAACATTTCTTTGGTCTCGCGGCGAGGAGCTGATCACAGGACAGTTCCCCGAATTGCAGGATGCCAGCGTCGCGCTATCCGAGGGCACGGTGCTGGACGGAGAAATTCTGCCCATGAAGGAGGAGCGCGTACTTCCTTTCTCAGAGTTGCAAAAACGGATCGGACGCAAGCAGGTGAGTAAGAAGCTACTCCGCGATGTGCCTGTTGTGTTTCTGGCCTTTGATCTCTTGGAGCAGGCTGGCGAGGACTTCCGAACCCGAGCTCTCAGCCAGCGTCGAGGATTCCTTGAGGAACTCATTAAGACAACTTCAACAGATCTGCTGAAAATCTCCCCGAAGATCGCATCTGATTCTTGGGAAGACCTGAAAGCCATTCGTCAGGAGAGTCGCAGCCGCGGGGTCGAGGGGATCATGCTCAAGCGACTTGATTCAGCCTATGGAGTTGGGCGGCAACGGGGTTCCTGGTGGAAATGGAAAGTGGAGCCGCTGAGCATCGACGCTGTGATGATCTACGCCCAGTACGGACACGGGCGACGAGCCAGTTTGTACACAGATTACACCTTTGGGCTTTGGAAGAACGGAGAGCTCGTCCCATTCGCCAAGGCGTACTCCGGTTTGACCGATGAAGAAATCCGCCAAGTCGACCGTTTCGTCCGACAGAACACCCTGGAGCGGTTTGGCCCTGTCCGCCGGGTCAAACCCGAACTGGTCTTTGAGATCGCCTTTGAGAACATTCAGGCCTCCCGCCGGCACAAGTCCGGCGTGGCGGTACGATTTCCAAGAATGCTCAAGTGGCGGCACGACAAAACCCCCAGCGAAGCCGATTCCCTGGAATCTTTATACGCCTTGCTGCCCCGACAGGAGCGGCCGTGACACCAACTGTGGATCTCCCGAGAACGTCTCCCCACCGCCAGACGCCCAAACAACAGTTGGCAGCTTGGTTTGAGCAACAGGGCTGGCGTCCCTTTCGGTTTCAACGCCAAGCCTGGAACGCCTATCTGTCCGGGCAGAGCGGACTGATCCATGCCACCACCGGAACCGGTAAGACCTACGCCGCTTGGCTGGGGTCTATTCTGGAATGGCTCTCGGAGCGAGGAACTCAACCAACCCAAGAACCTCCCCCCAGAACCCGAAAGAAAACAGGGCCTCAGGCCCAAGGCAAGCCGAGAGCGAGATCGCAGTCGCCCCCTCTGCGTGTTCTCTGGGTGACTCCCCTCAGGGCATTGGCCGCCGATACCGAAAAGGCGTTACAACTCCCCTTAGCAGATTTCGGCATACCCTGGACGCTGGAGACGAGGACTGGGGACACACCCGCGGCGGTGAGAGCTCGGCAACGCAAGCGTCTTCCGACTGTCTTGGTCACTACACCAGAGAGTCTGTCGGTGCTGCTGAGCCGGCAGGACGCTCAGGGCCAGTTTGCCGACTTGCGATTGGTGGTTGTGGATGAGTGGCATGAGCTGGTGGGGAACAAACGAGGTGTCCAAACGGAGTTGGCCCTGGCCCGTTTGCGTCGCTGGCGTCCGGACCTGCGTGTGTGGGGTCTTTCAGCAACGCTGGGCAACCTGCAACAGGCTTTGGAGGTCCTTCTCGGGCAAGAACCAACAACGATCTCCCTACAATCCGCACCTCCTGGAAAACCTGTGGTTTCCGCAGCAACGGACTGCCCGCTGATCTCTGGTGGTCCGAGGAAAGACTATGTCGTCGAGACATTGATTCCGGATGAGATGGAACGCTTTCCCTGGGCCGGGCATCTAGGCAGTCGCATGGTCCGACAGGTGCTGCCGGTCATCCACTCGGCTCAATCGTCTTTAGTGTTTACCAATACTCGATTCCAGGCAGAAAGTTGGTACCGGTCTTTACTTGAGGCGAATCCGAATTGGGCAGGCCGGCTGGCCCTCCATCACGGCTCGTTGGATCAGGAAACTCGCTGCTGGGTTGAGTCGGCCTTGGCAAACAGTGAGCTGCTAGCTGTTGTCTGTACTTCGAGCCTCGATTTGGGAGTCGATTTTCGTCCTGTTGATCGTGTGCTGCAGGTCGGTAGCCCCAAAGGGGTGGCTCGCTTGCTGCAACGAGCCGGCCGCAGCGGCCACCAGCCGGGTGTCCCAAGTCGGATCACTTGCGTGCCCACTCATGCTTTCGAGCTAGTCGAGTTCGCGGCTGCCCGGGAGGCGATCATCACGGGACAGCTCGAGGCAAGAACACCGCTGATGGCTCCTCTGGATGTGTTGGCCCAGCACCTGGTCACAGTCGCCGCTGCCGGAGGTTTTCGCAGCCAGGACCTACTGGCGGAGGTGCGGCAAACGTCGACTTACTCTCGGCTGAAGGAAGAAGATTGGAACTGGGTGTTGGATTTCGTCTCGCGGGGAGGCCAAGCGTTAGCTGCCTACCCAGAGTACCAGCGAGTCGCGCTGGTGGATGACTGTTACCAGATCACCAGCGAGAGTATTGCCCGGCGACATCGTCTCTCCATCGGCACGATTACCAGCGATGCCTCGTTGATGGTGCAATATCGCGGAGGACCACGTATTGGAACCATTGAAGAGAATTTTGCCGCCAAACTCAGCCCCGGCGATGTCTTCGTCTTTGGCGGCAAAACTCTGGAGACGGTGCGGATCCATGATATGACCGTCTGGGTCAAAAAGGCCAAAAGCCGCAGTGGCTTGATCCCCCGCTGGTGGGGAGGACGAATGCCACTCTCGACAAAGCTCGCTGCAGGTGTGCGGGCCAAGCTCGAGCAGGCCAGTGGTGGAGTTTACGTGGGCCCTGAGATGCAAGCGGTACGGCCGGTGCTGGAGCTGCAACAACGCCTTTCGCACTTACCTGCCGCGGATGAGCTGCTGATTGAACAGGTGACGACCAGGGAGGGTCATCATTTGTTCGTCTTTCCGTTTGAGGGGCGACTGGTTCATGAGGGTTTGGCAACAGTCCTTGCTCATCGGCTCTCACGCCAACAACCGATTTCGTTCAGTCTGACCGCCAACGATTACGGAATCGAGCTGCTCTCGGCTGATCGAGTGTCGCTGCAGACGGCCATCGAAGGAGGCCTTTTTCGAGTCGATCGATTAGCTCAAGACATCCAGGAAGGTCTTAACTCCGTGGAGATGGCCCGCCGCCAGTTTCGGGAGATCGCTCGAGTCGCGGGATTGGTCTTTCCTGGATTTCCGGGCAGTGGCAAGACAGCCAAGCAACTGCAGGCCTCGGCCGGATTGCTCTTTGATGTCTTTCGCAACTACGATGCTGAGAATCGACTGCTGCAGCAAGCCTACCAGGAGGTGCTAGAGCGGCAGCTGGAACACAGCCGTCTTGCCCAGACGCTCCAACGGCTCGAAGGCAGCCGAATGATCCTCAAGCAGCCTGAGCGTCCCACACCGCTGGCCTTTCCCCTGTTGGTCGATCGGCTGCGTGAGCGACTCAGCTCCGAAAAATTGGCCGACCGCGTCCGTCGGATGCAGGTGAGCCTGGAACGTGCCGCACAAAAACACTAAGCTAGCTATTGAGATGAAATCACCTCAGTTTCCTACTACACCAGTTGCTCAACCCGGTAGCTTAACCCGGTAGCTCAACCCGGTAGCTTATCTCAGTTGCTCATAACCGTCCGATGTCCAACCAACCGAGCGAAACGTCACTTCTTGGTGCCTGCTGGCCCGGTTCATTGTGGGTGTGTGTTGCCTCTCAGTGGCTGCAACTCTTGCCGAGCAAGGCGGTGTTTTGGCCTGCTGGCAAGACGCTTTTTGTCGCCGACACGCATTGGGGCAAGGCAGCTTCGTTGCGACGAAGTGGCGTGTTCGTCCCGCCTGGTGGGACGACCGACGACCTCGCGCGGCTCAGCCGGTCGCTTGAAGCAACCGAGGCCCAACGGTTGGTGGTCTTGGGGGACTTACTCCATGCTCGAAGCGGGCGCCAGCAGACGCTTTTGCAGCAAGTCATGGATTGGCGAGCACGACATGCGTCGCTGCAGATGGTGACAATCCGCGGCAATCATGATCGCGGGGCTGGGGATCCACCCAGTTGTTGGCAAATGGAGATCGTGGACGAACCCTTGCTTGAGCCTCCGTTTGTGCTGCGGCATATCCCGACGCCAACGCCAGATGGTTACGTGCTTGCCGGTCACATTCATCCACTGGTGCGGCTGGATGGGTTGGGCGCTGATCGTTTGCGACTTCCTTGCTTTCATTTTACAGACCACGTGGGGACGCTGCCGGCTTTTAGCAGTTTGACCGCCGGCGCTGAGATCCGCCCAGCCGCAGGCGATCAGATTTACCTCATTGTGGACGAGGAGGTGGTGGAAGCACCTCGCTGAACTCTTTCTGCTCCACGAACCTCACCACACGGATCCCCAAAGATATTCATGACGAAGTTTTTGTGGGATGACCCGAGGATCGGTCCACACTCGCTTTCAGCTCGAGTACTGGGCAGACGGATGCTAGCGGCCCAAGAATTGCTATGCGAGTGTGAAGTGGTTCTCAGACCCCGACTTGCCGAGCAGGGGGTTGGCGGTGGGAAAACGACGATCGGTCCGTGGGTTCGCGGAGCAGCTCCGACCGGTCGAAACCGGACCTGAGCTCGACGCTGCAGCAACGGCTGAGGCCGGTGAGGCTGGACGTGTCCGCTGGCTCAGGGCAGCTGACGAATCGGGGTAGTCCAGCGAGGGCGGAACCAAGCAGCGTTCGACTTGAGGGCGTAGTTCGGACAGGTTGCCCACCGCTGCGCAAGTCGACCGCGTGCTCGGCAGTCGCTTGGAGCCTGAGATCGGTCGGCTGCTCGCCCAGTCCCCATCTGCTCTGGTCAGCTGGCCTGGGCAGCGGCAAGCCAACCGAGCCTTTGCTTTTCTTTTACCCAAAATGGGTTAATTGAGAATCGTCGGTTCGGGGAAAACCGCCCTTCTCTGGAGAAATCTGGCGATTGGGGAAAAAACCTCGGAGGCTGCACGTCATCAGGGTGAGACTCACGCGCCAGCAACCGGGGGCTGCTCATGACCGAAGATGAGTTCTACAGCCGATTCGCCGAATGCTACCAAAACATGGTTGCCAAATTTCCCAATCCGGAAGCCGGGGAGGTTCTTCAAGACCTCTTTCTGCACCTGCTGGGGAACGACAAAGAGGGCCAACAGCGTTTCAAAAGGATATCTCCGGAAAAATTTGAGGCTTTTCTGGCGGTTTGTGTGAAGCGGCGGTTGGTTGATCGGATTCGCAAAAGCAACAGGACCGCCAGCCTGGAGTTCGAGGTGGCAGCTCAGGAGGGGAAAGACCCCAGCGAACAAGATTCTGTGGTCGGACTGTGCCAGAGAGCCATCCAGTGGCTGACCCCCCAACAGCAACAAGCCCTGTCCGCCTGGCTGAAACACGGAAGTGATCGGCGGCAAGCCGCTAAGCATCTCGGCTGGCCGGTGACCACATACGACCGCTGCTCGCATCAAGCCCGGGCAAGGTTAAAGAACCTCTTAGAGCAAGCAGACTGCGACCTGGCTGTGGTGGACGCCTCGTTGATCATCGATGCGCTTGCAGGCTTGTTAGAAGCTGACTCCGATGGTGAGCCGACCAACTCTGAGAGCTCTCGGCAGGAAGAGTTGGAAGAGCGTTACCAGCTCTTCGACGAAGCCCCGGAGATCTCCTCCCAAGAAACAGTCGTTGAAACAAGCTTTGCTCAGCCAGATTGTCCTCAGCCAGATTGTCCTCTGCCAGATTGTTCTCAGCCAGATTGTTCTCTGCCAGCGTTGACACAGCAAGTTTTTACACAGCCAGCGTTTACAGAAGCGGCGCGGAACAATTGCCTGCAGACCTTGTTGGACAAATACAATCTGCAGGGGCATCTCCTGCGGTGGAGCGGGCTGGATCTGGATGAGGATGCCAGTGTGCTGGTGTCTGCTTCGTTGCGAAAGTTTTTGCTGCAAAAGGCCCAACAGCATGCATGGCCGATGCACAGTTTCCGCCAGTTGGCAACCGGTTGGTGGGCGGAGTTCGTCGGCCTGCATGGGCTGCCGATCATCAGGACTTTAACGGTTCACGATTGGCCGGAGTTGATCGAACGTTGTGCGCTTGAGAAGTCCTTGTTGGAAGCAGAAGACAATGAGCCGGCTTGGGCGGAGCAATTTCGCCGCCAGGCTCTCAGCCAACCGGTGCTGACCATTGCGGCTTTGAGGGACCTAGCACCCCCGGAGGCGGTGGGCAATGTGCCGGCCTTTACCTACTTTCGTCGCGACTTGATTAGCCAAATTCAGAAGAACCGCAAAGCCCCAGAATGGACATTGCTTGGGGCCAACGGGACTTGCTCGGATGAATCCTGAACCCGACGACGTTCCAGGCCAAGTGTCCCTCGCTGGGGGTTTTTCCGAGATGAGAACTGCGGAAACCGCTTGCCGAGTGGACTCCACCTCAGCGCCAGCAGAGTTGATCGCACGGTGACCAATCTGGGGGTCCAATTATGAGTCACTCCGAAGAACATCTCCAACGTCTTGCCCGCGGCGGTCATCTGCCGCAAGCGGAGTTTTTGGCACTGCTGAAAGATCCCAAAGCGATTCAGCAACTGGCTCAGCTGAGATCCACTGGGCAGCCTCCTACGCCTAGTTCCCAGCCAATCAGCAACCAACACAGCCGGCCAGATCACAGCCGGCCAGAACACAGCCGGCCCGAACAAAACTTCTCTCCACATCTCAGCCCAGAGCAAGCTCACCTCGGAGATTGTCAAGGAGAGATTGTCGGGTGGCATGATGCATTTCCTGCATGGGGAGCCTGCTATCCCATCCGACAAATCTTCCTTGACGGACCACTAGGGACGGTTTGTTCTGATCAAGCTGGCTCCGATCAAGCCGACTTTGATTGGGTTTTAGAGAATCTTCTGGAGGAAATCCCAGCGGGGGTGACCATTGAGGAGCTTGCTGATTACTTGGATGGCAACCCTTTAGCGGCGGACCGGCAGAAAGACGTCCAGCGATTGCTGGAGATCGCTCAAGCCCAGCCTGGTTCACACAAACCTTCTGCAGATTGCCGAACCGGTGAGGCCAACCAGGCCGAGCACCTCGTTGTGCACAGGGTCCTGGGGGAGACCTTCGGTTGCCAGTCCATCGACCTGGACTGCTCGACGATCCCAGATATTCAGAACGAGCCGTTTGGTTCCCTGGCTGCTGTGGTCAACCACCTCAGCATCGGCGCTGGCAGCACAACCAGTTGCTCAGATCCGCTTTCGCAGACTGACCAGAACCCTCCTCTGGACACCGGAGTCCTGAGTTGCCCTGCGGTGGATGAGGAACTCCGCGGCGATCTCGCGAGCAGTGTGACAGCTGGCAGTGAACTGCCTGGTCCTGAGCGGTTGTGTCTTGGTCTGGGTTCGATCAGGTTGCTGCCTTTAGCGATCAGCTCGGCGACGGGTGCTTGGAGCGTCTTGAGCTGTCAGGCCGACCTCACGGCTTGCCCAGGCCAGTCGCAGACCAGCTGGTTGTCCAGCAATCTCAACACAACCGATCCCGCCGAGGTCATCCTGCGGTCGTCGATCGGCCAAACGCTGACCGCCTGGGATGCCGCCAGCGGTCGCCAAGGCTGCCCAGGCGGTTTTGTCCGAGTTGACCTGGACGTTCCTGATGGCGACACCTTCACGACCAACACCATCCCACAGATCCGAGAGGCTGAGAAGGGCAACCCGCAATCCCCAGACCGAGACGCTTGGTCTCTTCTCCGCTGTGATATTGATACCAATGGGATGATCTTGACCAATGAAATCCCGCAATCCCACGCCCAGCCATTCGAGCTGTCGTCAGAGAACGCCTCCTCCTTTGAGGATCTCTCCAGAGGCCAAGCAACCGGCACACAGGCAACCGGCACACAGGCAAGCCAGACACACACAAGCGATCTTCTGGGGACCGGTGTTGAAGAAACTGCAGCGATCGAAACGCTCAGTGAGAACTCAACCACGGTCATCCACAAGGTCTTCTCGAGGGTTCTTCAGCAGCAGTTGGATGAGTACAAGATTCATCAGCACTTACTCCGATGGTGTGGGGTGGGTGACCCTGCCTTGGGCCAGCTTTCTGAAGTGTTGTATCAATTTCTTTTAGAAAAAGCCCAAAAAGATCCCGCAGAGGTCCAAACCCTACGCCAGGCAGTTTCCGACTGGTGGACTGAGTTCGCGCGGCAGAACAACTTGGGGATGACACGCGTCTTCACGCTGGCTGACTGGCCGGAGTTCCTTGAGCGTTGCGCCTTGGAGAAGTGCTTAACGGAAGCGCAGAGCGAAGAGCCAATCTGGGCTGAGCAGTTCCGCCGCCGTGCACTCAGTCTTCAGGTCCAGACCATTCGAGCGCTCAGAAATGTGCCACCTCCTGAGACCATCCCAAGCCGGGATGTATTCCCTTGGTTCCTCCGCGACCTGATCGGGCAAGTTCAGCACATTCGAAATCAACTTGCCCTGAAGTGGGAGCTTGCTTCCGGCGAAACCGAACAAGACGAGCAATCCGGCTCACCTGCCTCCAATAGGCTCCCCCAAAAATGCCCAACCACGACCATCTCCTAAGCCTCGGGAACCTTTTCCATGGGTGCCCAGTGGTCTGCCGCGTGGAGCCAATAGGCTCCTCCGGCAAGTGGGGAAGATGACCAAAGAACGCTGCTGAGCTTCGGAGAAGTGTTCGACCCAGGGCTTTCCGTCTGGCCTTGTTTGTGATGACCTCAAGAAGGCAGCCTGAGGCTGACCAGAAGCCCGGATTGCCGGAGGAAAGGTGCCCGCTTCGTCGAAGACTTTTCAGGGAATTAGGATTGCGGAATCGGCCGATCAGTTCGTGTCGACTGCTCGGAGCGACCGCGTCCGCTCTGGGCGCAAGCGCCCCGAGGTCGAGATTGTCGAAGAAGGGGATGAGTTGGACAGGAGGTGCGGTTGTCTGACAGACTTGTGAGCAAATCGACCACAATCTTCTGAAAATTGGGCTCAGCCGCTGGTCATTGATGATGGAGACTCGGGTCAATTTCCGAGCCTGAGGCCGGAAGCTCGGACGGTGAGGACTTCCCGCCTTGAATCTCTCGCGAACCTTTCCGAAGTTCGATAAGAACCCACCGACTCTTGAGGACACACTATGTGGAACCCGCTTGCAGAGTGGGCTCCTCCAGCGTGGCAAATTCCGGGAACCGGCTACCAAATTGGAGACGGCGATCGGGATGACCTGGAATCGCCCGGCAACCGAAGGGACTATTACTGCCTCGGTTGTGGCGGCGGCGGATCTGTCTGGATGGGGTTCAAAGGTGAGAGGCGTTACGCCCTCAAGTTCGTTGCACAAGAGGGAATCACCTTAAGTGGCGGAGAGTTCTGCTACAGCCAGGATCTCAGACACCAGAATATCATTCCAGTCTTGGAGATTGTGGACCTCTCCGTCTTTCGCCAGTGGCGGCCCGTTCTCCAGGTCCTGGTGATGGCAGATGGGGGCCTGCCGCTTTCACGCATCTGCGAGGCCTTGGGTGCTTCGGGCAGCAGCTTGCCCCCGCTGCAGCTGTGGAAGTATCTTGAGGGGCTGGTCGATGCCCTCCGTTACCTGCATCATCAGGAGGGGCTGGTTCATCGAGATATCACTCCGGATAATGTGCTCATTGAAACTCGAGGATTCTTTGGCACTGGCTCCAGCCTACGCAATTCCGTTGCCAGGCTGGGAGATCTGGGGACGCTGATCCCAACTGGTGCAGAGCCTCCGTCGGTGGAGCTGAAACAAGACCGCTTTGCTAGCAAGGCCCCGGAACTCTTTTCCGACTCAGTGCCTGATCGTCGCCGCTGGAGCTCGCAATCTTCCCAGGATATCTATGCTCTGGGCAGATGCTTGGGCTATGCCTTGCAACACTGCCCCACACGGTTTCAAAACCAAGAAGAAGCCTTGGTCCGCTTCTCCCTGGAGAAACTCCAGGCCAAGTGCATGCAACCTGATCCCGCAGATCGGCCCACTGCTGAGGTCCTCTACCGTGAGTTGCTCAACGGCGAACATCGGACCCTCTGGACGCTGGCCAACGACACTGTCGGCGGTCGGCGGTTGTTCTCCCCGGCCCTTGATGACACAGCGGCCGGTCGCAACAGGGAGCGTCAATCAGGTCTGTCTCCCGAGCTGTCTGCTGCCTCACGATCCGGCGACCCTGCTTTCCTTGATGCACTGTTACCCGGACTCAGTTCTTGGACACCCTCCCCAGAGATCCAAGGCTCAGGCCAGACTGGGCTTGCCGACATCGGCAGTGAACCTTGGCCTACAGAAACACGAGCTTCCAAAACACCGGCCTCCGAACCTTCGGCCCCCGAGACACTGGCTTTGCGGTGCCAGCATCAAGCGACTGTCTGCGGATCCGGAGGTCGTCGCCCCACGCAGGTTGCCGCCGAGAAATCCTCTGATTACTCGGCGAGCCTCGAGCAGGCGGTCTACCCCAACGACGATGTCGGCCTGAATTGGCCCTATGAACAAGTTGGCCAAACTCCCCCTCCGGCCAACCCCTGCGGCGACGGGACTGACGATCCTTTCCAAACGCTGGTTGATCTTCCGCAACAGCTCAGAGGGCAGCCACAGTCGTCTTCGTTCAATCTCCAAGGACCACTTGCTGGCCAGACCTCTGGCAGCAATGACTCCGCGTTGGCACTGACTTTGTCAAAGAGGGCTCTTCAGAGGCAACGCAAACAACCGGCCCGAGCCAAGAGGTCCACCAGGGGGAAATCCTCTCGCGGTGGGGTGTCATCCGGCAAAACCCAAAAGACTCAACAATCCCCAGCGTCTCAGGACCCCGCTGCGAGACTGCAACAAACTGCTCGAACTCGGCTCGGTCTCAGGCGGCCACGGGCCTCGTCGGGGCCTTCGGCTGGTGGTCGTCGGTCTGTCCTATGGGGTTGGCTTGGGGTCGGATTACCGATTGCTTTGTTGCCCTTAGTCGTTTTAAGTATTTTGAGGAAACCAACTGAAGAAGACTTTAAGCGAGCAGATATTGCTGAGCAGATTGCCTCCTTTGGCAACTCAGCAGACCCAGTTCAGGCAGTTGACCGGCTCGTCAGACAGTACCGCGAACGAGCCGCCCACCAGTTAGCCGAAGCTGTACGCAGCCCCAATCGGAAAATCCGCAACTGCGTGTTGATGGCTCTGATGGAACTAGACGATCGCGCCGAACCGGCCACAGCGGAATTGGGGGAGGTGCTTCGAGAACCCGGACCAGCTACCCGGGAGGATCTCCGACGGGTGATCCTGATTCTGGCTCATCTCAGATGCAGCGATCAACGGACCGCCGATGCTTTGGTGACCGTCGCTCAGGCAGAAGACCAAGAGCTTGCCGAATTGGCTCTGCAAGCATTGGCTCGTATCGGCACCCCTGCAGCGATTGATCAGTTGCGTGGTGTGCTCAGCAAGCCCGCCGAGAAACTAAGCTTTCAGGTGGTCTCGGCGATCACTCACCCTGCAGCAGATCCGGAAGTTCGCGCCTTCGGCTGGGACTGGTGCAAAGTCCAACTGAATGAGGGACCACCTCAAGCAGCTCTGCTCGCGGCAGTGGGCTTGAGAGGCTTCGGACAGCAGGCAGCGCCACTGTTGATTGAGGCGGTCCATCGTCCTGAATTGGACGGGCGTGTTCGGCTTGCCGCTGTTCGGTCCCTTGAGAAGCTCGGGCCGGCTGCCGCTCCGGCGGTTCCGAGCCTTCTACACATGATCGGGGAAGGACCCGAACTGGCTCGGCGAGTGGCCGGAAGCACCTTAGTGGCCATCGGTTCCCGGGCTGTCCCTGGATTGGTCACCCTGCTGAACCATCGTTCTTGGGTGGTGCGTGCCCATGCAGCGGACCTGCTGGGGCAGCTTGGTTCTGCAGCCCACAAAGCCCTGCCGGCGCTACGGCGATCCCTCCGCCGTTCGCACGAATTCGAGGAAGTCCGGCGACGGACCGCCTGGGCCTGCCGGCAAATCCAAAAAGCTCCCAAGTCCTAAAGTCTCCGGGTCCCAAAATTCTCCGGGTCCTCAAGCCTCGGGGCCAGCAGAAAGCTTCAGTGTTGCCATGCCTCGATGGCCTTCGGCCAGCGGGCGAGGGGTTCTTGCCTGCGGCAGCTTGATGAGAGTGCTTGAGCGGTCGGCTCACTCGGCGTTCAATGATCGATAGCTTTTCAGCGATCGCCGATCAGCCATCGCGCTGTTCGATCCTCAGCCAGCCTCTTGATCCAGCGATTTGCCGTGACCGCACAAGACTCGATGCAAGCTAACTCAACTCGGATGCCCACCTACGACCAACTCCACGCGGGGCCGCCTTTACCTGCCGATCGCTCCGTGGGCATCGGTTGCGTTGGGGCCGGATTCATTATGGCCGATTGCCATCTGGTGGCCTATCGACAAGCCAGCCTCAATCCTGTGGCCATCACCTCGCGGACTCTCAGCCGAGCTCAGACGGTGGCTTCCCGTCATCAAATCCCCGGAGTCTATGACTCGTTGGAGGGCTTGCTGGCCGATCCTCAAGTGCAAATCGTTGATGTCGCCGTTCCACCGGATGTGCAACTCTCAGTCATCCAGCGTATTGTCGAGTACACCCGAAAGACGCCCGGCAAGATCCGAGGTGTGCTTGCCCAAAAGCCCCTTGGGGTCAACTACCAAGAAGCTGTGCAGATCGTTCGCCTCTGTCAGGATGCCCAAATCGTCTTGGCTGTCAATCAGAACATGCGCTACGATCAGTCGGTCCAAGCGGCCAACGGATTGCTCAAATGGGGAACGCTGGGAGAACCGGTCTTGGCAACCATCGAGATGCGGGCGATTCCGCACTGGATGCCATGGCAGCAGCGGCAGGGATGGGTCACTCTCCGCATTATGAGCATTCATCACCTGGATACCTTTCGCTTTTGGTTTGGAACTCCCACACGAGTCTATACGAGTATTCGTCCTGATCCCCGGACCCAAGCCCAGTTCTCTCACAGTGACGGGATCTGCCTCTCAATTTTGGAATACGACTCAGGGCTTCGCTGCAGCAGCTGGGATGACGTGTGGACAGGCCCAGCTCGAGAAGGGGCTGCCGCAGATCTTGGTATTCGCTGGAGAATCAATGGAACCCAAGGAATAGCCCGCGGCACAATCGGCTGGCCGAACTATCCATGCCGCTGCCCGAGCACTCTGGATTTCACCACTGTTTTTCAGCCGAGCACTTGGATTGAGCCCCGTTGGGAGGAAGTGTGGTTTCCGGATGCCTTTGCCGGCCCCATGGGTGAGCTCTTATGTGCCGTGGAGGAAAATCGCCCGACGGAACTCAGCGGCGAGGATAACCTTCAGACAATGGCCCTCGTCGATGCTTGCTACCTCTCAGCGGAAGAACACCGGGCTGTTGAGATCTCCGAGATTGTTCAAAGCCAAAGCATCAGCAAGTCGTAACCCACAGCTGGCGATCGCCACCGTCGTTCTATGTCCCCACCTCGACGAAAACCCAACCTCGACGAAAACCCAACCTCAGTGGAAAACCCAACCTCCAGTGGAAAACCCAACCTCAGTGGAGAACCCCTGAGAGGGAGTCGCAAAAAGGAACCCCTGCCGAGGACAAAGAGGCTGGGCATTGCACCTGGGGCAATCAGCGGAGAAACGGCCGAGAGGGGCGAGGAATGTTCCAAAAATGCCGGTCGCGTCCTCCCACCTCGACCCACCTCTGGTAGCGTTGGGGCCAGTTCTCGGGGGTCAATCGGTGTGCCAGGTGAGCATGTCCGGTCGCTTCAAAGAGCACCTGGACTTCTAGGATGTCAGCCCAGGTGAGCCGGCAAAGCTGTTCGAACTCGGAGGTGGAAAAATCCTCTTGCGTTCCATGTCGGATTGTCAGCAGGCTATGCCGGCTGTGCAGCTGGTCGGCCAACCGGTCGAAGTGGTCTGCCGGAGAGCCTGAGATCTCCCAACGTCTCAAATGGCTCAGCCGAGAAAGCTGTTCCGGACGCCAGGCGAGCTCCAGCGAAAACATCTTTCGTAGCCGGTCGCTGCAAGCGGGATCGCGGAGGTAACGGGCCAGGTACAGATCGAACTGCTGATTGCCGGTTCCCCATTTCTCCACCAGCGTCCAAGCCCGCTCGCAAACTTGCCCATCAAAATCCTGAAGAGTCTTGGCAGTCCATTCCTTGGTGCGGCCGACTGAACCTTGACCTACCCGGTCACAGGTTCCCAATCGAGAGGCTCTCAAGGCATCATCGTTGGGTGTTGCTGGGTCGAACCATGCCACCCTCTGGCAGAAGTCCTCATAGTCTTGAGCACATCCAAGCCAGTAACAGACCCACTGGCGGTGAAGTTCTCCTGCATGAATCCAACTCCCCATGGCAGCCACAACAGCGACGAGCGTGATCACTTGCAGGCTCGCGGTGACCACCTGTTGCCCAAGAGTTTGCAGCACGATGTTGGTCGCCTCCCTGGTTGGAATCGTTGCTCCCGGCATGATCCACCAGCCGGGTGCCAAACCCTTTGTGTTAGGTTATCGGCCTAATCTCCGGAAGGCTTGAGGTTTGGGAGGACTGGTGAGAGCGAGATCCCGCCAGCGAGCCTCCGAACAAAAGGCTGTGACGCTGGCTGGTGAGGTTCGTCTGACCGCAGTCAGCAAAAGGCTGAGCCGTCCTCGCTATTCTTGCTCCGCAACGGCAAAATGGCGGGCTCTTTCATTTCACCCCACCGATCCTTCCCGCGACCTTTTCAGAAAAAACCGCGAAAAGTTTTCGTGTCGGTCGACGCCTTACCTTCTGCTGGATTAATGTGGCTGATAAGTTGCCAGAGCACTCAAGCGAGTTATTACTGCTTTTTGGGAAAATCGCTGCTTGTCCAAAACGCTCGAACATCACAATGACCACTGAGTTGGCAGCCCTTCAGGAAGCCCTACGATCCAAGATTCTTCGCTAGGGCAGGAAGACCGCGGGTTGGTTGAGCAGGTTTCGGAGAACAGATTGCTGCGGCCGACGCGTTCGGAGAAAAGACACGTCGATCACCCTGAAGAGGCTCGCACCACTGGAGAGCTTTCCGCCATTAGTCAACTTGCAAGCGGGACCGCAACCGATCAGCTGCTTTCCGTCCCGACCGATCCACTCGGTTGGGCAGCTGATCGATCACCGCTTTCATTCCATGAGGATCAGTTACGATGCAGATCTTTGCTTTTCTCGTCTTGGGACTGCTGTGCCTCTGGGGTTCCTCCACTCTGGCCTCACCTGAGCAACAGGCAGGACAGAGCCAAGCAAGCTCGAATCAATCTGTCCAGAGTCAGGAAGACCCAACCACGCCCGATCCGCGTGCCGAGTTGGACACCGCCATCACGCATGCGATCAAGCTGCTCGAGGCAGAAGACTATCAGGCCTTTCTCAAGCTGTATGTTGAACCGGAGGTCTTGGAGCGAATTACCAAGACGACACCGTTGAAAGAGTTTGCCGAGCGTTTTGCGGAGGGAAAAGCGACGGGGATTCTGAAGGTTCTCAAGGTCGTCCAAGGGAAAAAACCTACGTTCAACTCAGAAAAAACAGAAGCGACCTTGAAACACGGCCTTCAAGGGTTTCCGAGTGATCAGCTGACCTTCGTCAAGGTCAACGGTCTGTGGCACATTCAGAATTGACTGTCAGAATTAGCAGTCAGAATTCCCTGTGGGTCCCTGCGGGAACTGCTGTCACGCCAGCGGGCGTTGGGCCCTTGGCAGCCACAAAGTCCTCCTATTGTTGAGTTGGTTTCCTTCGGTGTTTGCTTGACCGTCCTCGGTGAACAACGACCTGATGTTCTCTCGACCACCTGGCCGGTGCCAAGGGGTCCGTTGAGGAACAACCGCCGCCAAGTTGTGTCGTTCTTCTTGGTGTTTGGACTCTCCGAGTGAGCAACAACCATCCACAAGAGTTGCTCGCCCCCTTACCGGGTCAGGGAGGAGAGTTTGCAGTTCCTTGGCGATGAATTGAGAGGCCAGTGTTCCGCCAGGATCTTTTGTGAGCCATGAGTTCGAGACAACTAAAATGGCTGGATGCTACCCGTTTTTACCCTCCGAAAATCCCTAGGGTGCTCCGGAGAGCGAACCGGCTGGGATCGCGACCCCACATCCGACGACCAACGGTCGGGAAGATCAGCCAGCGGAGAGGTTGGCTTGGAGATCAGTGCCAAATTCCGGCAGAGAGGCAGCTACCGAGGGCAGCCGAAGAGATCCTCAACCTTCAGCCGGGGAGAACAGAGTCTGCCAACTAAGTGAGCTTGACGACAGGGTAGTCTTGGTGCGTGATTGATCCGTTGATAAGGTCGCGAGCGGTGAGCAACAAACGTTTGTTCTCGTCGATGCTGAAGGTCACTTCGAACCGTTTTTCTCCTTGTTTGCCAGGAGGATCGGCGTGCAAGAAGGTGGGATTGTGCTCGTTCATCCAGAACCGTGTCCGCCGAGCGTCATCCTCGTCGCTGACGGCTCGAATACGTGCTGCACCGGAGAGGTCGAAGATCAATTCACCGTCGATGTTCTTGTTGCGGGGTTGGCCGAGTTCAAAGATCTTGAGTCCGAGTTGGAGCTGGCCATCGTAGTGAGATTTGATAGTCAGGCGGGTGACCGGTTCGGGGGTGGGATAAGGCGTGCCGGCGTTGACGAGAATGCGGAAGTCGTCACAGCCTTTCTCGCGATTGACATAGCCAATGGCGTAGTCGTGTTGGATGTGATCGAAGAAGTCGACGCCATGCACAAAGGCAGCGGCACCGCGGGCAACAGCATCCAGGGGGCGATCCATCATCAACCGGTCCGCGCCGAAGATCCGCCGGAGGGTTTGTTGGATGATGGGGATCTGCGAGGAGCCGCCGACCATCAAGACAGCGCGGATTTCCTCTTCGCTGTGACCTCGTTGGGTCAACTGAGTTAGCGTCCGACGGAGGGTTTGGTCAATCAGCGAGAGCGCATTGTGTTGATCGAGCAGTGCCTCAAAATCGTCTCGGGTAAACTCGGCGGAGATGATGCCCTCTCCGTCGGGCAACATCACAGTGACGCCGGCTGATTCAACGGTCGAGAGCTGCTCTTTGGCCAGCATGCACTCACCCAGCAATCGGTTGCTCACCCGGCGGACCTCGTCATCGTTGGGGTCCCGGTCGTTCCGTTTGAGCACTTCTTGAAAGAGCCACTGGTCAATGGTCACTCCGCCAAGTTCGACACCGCTTTTTCCGAGGACTTTAACGCGACGGCCGCTGCTGGCATCGGGATCTTCTTCCAGCAAGACCGCTGAAACGTCGAGGGTCCCGCCGCCGAAGTCGAAAATCAGATACACATCGCCGGGGTGGATGTGGGCACCATACCCGAGAGCTGCGGCGCTGGGCTCGTCGATCACGCGGAACCGAGGCAACCCGGCTGCTTCGGCAACCTCAGCCAACCAGTTCTCGTAGTGTTCAAAAGACTCCACCGGCACCGTCAGCGCGATCTCCTCATCGCCAAGCTCCATTTCCTCGGCCGCGTAGTACAGCACACTGCTGAGAAAATCACGCCCGGCATCGAAGTGACTGACGATCATATCGCCGACACGCTGTCGCACCGGCGAGCGGTTGCCGATGTAGCGCTTCATCCAGCGAAAGGTTCTGGGGCTGTGGTAGAGGTTCTGGGCATGCACCTGCTGCCCGATCCACCGTCGTTCCTCGTCGACGTAGTTGATCACCGAGGGGATGACCGAAACTTGCTCTCCGGCGGCACGCTCAATGGTGCCAAACTCCGGCACATGCAGCGTCACTCCCTCCTCGGAAGCCTCATCCCAGACAGCCACAACGGTGTTGGAAGTGCCGAAATCGACGGCTAAACGTCCTGGCACAAGCGGTTCTCCCTGCTGTTGTCCCCTGAAGGCTTCGGTCGTCAGCGACCGGGGGCCTTTTCCTCAAGAAGCTTTGTCGGTGGTCAGTCGAATCTGGGCAAGATTTCGCCCGGGCCGAAGGCCCATGGTCTCCCAGAGCAGGCTTGCAGAAGTTCGACTCCTCTCAACACAACCATTGAAGGTCAGATGGTGCGAAAGCCTCAGTCCTGAGATCCTCACACGTTCCCGAACCAAAGGTCCCGCCAACAAATCCTGGGGCAAGAACCCAGCGGTTGAAGAGGCCCTCTTCACAAGGAGCCTCTGTGCTCGGGCCTGGTGTTTCGGGCCCGGTGTTTCGGGCCTGGTGTTTCGGGCCTGGTGTTTCGGGCGGTTGCTGCGAGAAGCTGGCTCTTGGCCACGTTGAAAGTCTCCTCTGGGCAATCCGAGGCCAGGGGCCGTTTTGCGACTGCATGGTGATCAGGAGCTGGTTGCCTTTGCGGGGTTGATGTTTGATGAGACAGGCTCAACACCGGCGCGTCGCAACCGGCGGCCTTCCAACTGTAATCCGGCAAAGAGGATCCGCACAGCAACCCCAGCGGCCATTTGGGTATCTACCGAAAGGGGTTCGTGCAATTGAGGGTCAAATTCGACAACTTCACCGACAGAGCCGATAAAACGCACCCCGCCGGACTGCAAGCCTTGCAGGAGTTGGCGGACCAAGAGCAACACATGCTCCTGCGAAAGGGGGCGTTCTCCCTGGTCGGCTTGGTGGACAGCGGTTTGGAGCTGACTGAGTGGTCCAGTCAGCGGGGTGAGCAGTTCCTGAACCTTCAGGTCGACCGCTGCCTGGGATTGGCCGCTGGCCTGGTTTCGGGAACGTTTGACGTCGCTGCGAAGCACCTCTAGCTTCTCCCGAGCCTCTTGAAGTTCCAGCTGCAGACGGCCCAGCTCTTGCCGGTGTGCGAGCTTGAGTGCTTCAACCTCCTTATTGGGAGAAGATTTCCAAGAAGCAGAGATCCATCGCCAGAGCATTCCTCAACCAGCCGTCAGATTTTCTATGTGGAGAAGGACACGCATGCGGTCCGTTGGTCGTGAATTCTTTTCAAGTCGGTTCGAAGGGGACTTCTGTCAAGTGGCGAGCCTGAAAAGTGGTCTCTTGCTCCCAAAAGCCCCGACACCTCGGAACGCCACCGCCCGAGCCCTGCCGATTGTTCACGCTGGGATTTTTTGAGTCCAGAACCGAAAAGATGAGAAGTCTCAGCCCTCGAGGCCACCCTGCTCCAGCAACGCCCGACAACGGACCCGCCTGTCCGCGGAAGGTGTTAGCGACCTCCCAAAACGATAGGTAGCTGAGTCGGAGTCGGTTGGCCGACTGACAGTCTGATATAACGAGCAACAACAAGTGAAGTTGTGGGAGAAACCGAAGATTGAACGCTGCGGATCGTCACAACCGGTCGAGAGAAATCAAATCATGGCAAACGGTTGTTTTTCCCGATTTTATTCCGCAGGCAGGTGTTCAATTTCGGGACAAGCGTACTGTCTGGTCCACGATTTCCGGACGAAGCTTGTCTCTGAGGGAACTTACAGAAGTTCCAAGCGGTATTGTGAAGCGCAGCGGCAGTCTCCTGCAAGAGGGATCGGACCCCAGCAAATCACCTTCGACAGCGCGGGACCAGGGCGTGCCGGAGCAAGTGGGCAAGAGGTGGTTGCGGGGGAGATTCTCGGGGGGTTTACTCCGAGGCGTGGGGTTTACTCCGAGGCGGGGGGTTTACTCCGAGGCGGTCGGTTTAGTGGCCACGCGATCAGCCGGTTGGACGGTGACTTGGGTATACCCGTCTGGAAGAACCGGGGTGACCTTGTTACCGCTGAAGGGATCTTTTTGGTTGATCGTCATTCGGGCGAAGGCAAAGGTGGTCGAGGATTGGCGGTCCAAGGCGTGCAACTTGATCCCCTGAATCATCAGAGAATTGGGGTCAAGCATGATCTCGGCTCGGTGCCAAGAGGGCTTTCCGGTGCTGCTGAATCGTTCGGCCAATTCGAGCCACACCGGTTCTTTTTGGCCGAGGGCGGATTTTTCCCTGACCCGATCACTGGGACGAATGTGGTAGAGCTTTCCGAAGGCCTCAGCATCAAAGAGCAGCAGCGGCAGCCGCAAACGCCCGGCTTGGACGGCCGGATGCCTGGAGATATGCTGGCCGCCACTCCGCAGGGTGACATCCAACGGAGAGGGGCCAAATGGAAACTGTCGCTTTGTCAGGGCCTCGTTGAAGGGGTGCTTCTCCAATGTCTTGGCCAGATCGTCAACGCTCCAGTAGGCCTTGCCGTCATAGGTCCAAACACAGCGGTCATGGAGTTTGACCCATTTTCCCGCGACACGTTGATAGCTTAACGAAAACGCCCAATGACCTGGCTTGGCGTATTTAACCGATCCGTGGAGCTCCCGCTTTCTGTTCCAGAGGCTGTCGTAGTGCCAATAACGCATCTGACCGGAGAGGGTCTCCACCTTGCTGCTAGCGGCCTGCCAGGCGTTGAGTGCCTTGCCGACGGCGGCTTGTTGCTCTGAGGTCACCTCCCAGGGAGCTGGCAACTCTTGCAGCTGTTCAGTCAAGCTCGGCACACCGGCACGAGTCCCCAATTCAGCTTCAGGCCCTGATTCCGTGTCAGTTGGCGATGCAGTTTCATCAGCAGGGGGCGAGCCAGCATGAGTCCCTGGGGATTGGTTGGCTTGTGTTTGGGTTTTGCCGTCTTTGTCAGTCGTGGCAGTTTCTGGGTTGCCAGAGTCTGGGTTGCCAGAGTCTGGGTTGCCAGAGTCTGGGTTGCCAGAGTCTGGGTTGTTGGCCTGTCGCAGATGTGTTTGGGTGTCCGACCCTGCATCGGGACCAGGCGATCCTTCGCTGGCGAGGGTAACCTGAGAGCGAGTCACCTGGCCGAGAGCGACTGGGCCGAGAGCGACCTGGCCGAGAGCCAGGGGGGCCACCAGCAGACTTCCCACCAGGGACATCGACAGAGAGCAGAAGCGGGCCGGGATCATCGTTGAACTGTGGGGCTTGAAGGGATGGGAAGAGAAATCGGGCCAGGACAAGGACCTCCCCAGATGACTCTAGCAAAGGTCCTCCACTCCCCCTAGGGCAAAGAAGAGAAACCACAGGAAATACATGAGAACTTCATACGAGACGATCCGTTTGGGTCTCGCCTGAAGTGAACCGACACACAGGGGTGGAGCCGAGGTGATCTCTTTGGGGGAAAGGTAGAGATCGGACGCTCAACGCTTGTTGTTGTTCAAGCCCGAGGGCAGCGGTAGCCAGAATAATCGGCTAGCCAGAAGAGCAGCAAGGAATGTTGTGTCGCGTTGCGAAAACGCCTGGTGAGCGGACCTTTGCACGTTGAGATTGTGGCAGAGGGCCAACTTGTTGGGCCGTTACCAGGTCAATGCAACAACACATTTGGTGGGCAATGGCCACCTCGGGGACAGTCCAACGAGTGTGGTCGGGCGAGATGTCTAGACGGATTCGATTTCGATATCGAACTCGACATCGGGAAGTTTAACTTCCTCGATCTCGATTTCGGCGCGTCGACGCCATTGCATCAGGGCAAAGGTCATCTGCAGCCAGGGTCGTTCCTCGCGAGTGATATCCTGGCGATCAAGAGTTTGCTGAGTCCAGGTGAAGTCTTGGAAGGAAGTCTGCTGGATCGGCAGATGAGTGAGGTGAGCGACCGGGCTGGGCCACAGGCGGACTTTGTGGTCTGTGCCGGCGCTGGCCAGCAGGCGTCCTTGGGGGCTGACGGCCATAGCGTTGACAGCCTTTTGGTGGCCGTGGAGTTCTTGCAGCAGCTGACCTTCGGGAAAACTCCAGAGTCGAACTGTGTTGTCGTCGCCTCCACTAGCCAGCAGGCGACCGTCGGGGCTGAGAGCCAGGGCCCGGACGGGACCCTCATGGGCCTCCAAACACTGGATTTCCCGCAAAGTCTGGAGGTTCCAGAGGCGAATGGTCCCATCGTCACCGCCGCTGATCAGATGGCTGCTATCTGGGGTCATCACCAAAGCCCTGACAGCATCATCGTGGCCTTCCAGCAGTCCGGCTAGGCCACGGCTGCGTAAATCCCAAAGGTGGATCTTGGGTTCTTCACCACCGCTGGCCAGCAAGCCATTGGCTCCAATAGCCAGGCAATCCAACCGCCCCCCTGTGTTGTCGACGCTTTGCAATTCTTGACCGCTGGGCATCCTCCAGAGGCGAACGGAGCGGTCCCAGCTTCCGCTGGCTAACAGTTTGCCCCCTGGACTGATGGCCAAGCAATTGACCCAATCTTCGTGGCCATGCAGAACAACTTTCTCAGTCGCCTCCGGGACCTGTTCCAGCTCTGAGATGTCAAAACCTTTTGCTCGTCGACTGATGTTCATATCCCACAGACGGACGGTTCTGTCCCAACTGCCGCTGGCAAGCACTTTTCCGTTGGGGGTGACCGCCAGGGCAGTGACTCGCTTTTGGTGTCCTCGCAAGGTCTGCACGACTTGCCCGGTGCGGAGGTCCCACAACTGGATGGCGTTTTCCAGTTGCCCTCCGACGCCGGTGCCTGTGGCCATCAATCCGCGTGGGCTGATCGTCAGGCAGGCGCAGTCCAGATCGAACTCGCGTGCTGAGGTGGTGATTCCCTGCCAGTCACCGGGTCCATCGCCTTGACATTGGGCAGCCAGGCTCGAGAGCTCGGCGAACAATTTGGCATGGTCTGGTTGGGAGGGCTGCCACCCCCTGGAGTTCAGCTGGGTGATGATTTTCGCGCTCCAGACCACAGGAGCGGTTTGGGCCAAGGTCCACAACTCGTTCCACTGCTGTCCTTGAATGAGCACCTCGGTGACCGCGTCGCGTTCGGCCTCGGTCAGATCAGCCAGCTGTCGACTTTGTCGGCCGCGGGTGACCACATCGGCCCAGTCCGTTCGTCCTGCTGCCCTGGCCTTGTTGGCCAGTCGGAGTTTCAGGGCTTGCCCGCCGCTTTCATAGGCGGCTCTGAGTAAGCTCTGGTCGAAGTCGAGGTTCTCATATTCCTCCCATTGTTCTGTCAAAAACAAGAACAGGGCCCGCTGGTGAATGTCCGAGGGAGCAAATCCTCCTTGGACTGCAACTCGAGCAGCGTGAGGGTGGTCGTACTCGATGACCAACTGACAGAGAGCCTGCTGGGCCGATTTTTGGCCCCCTCCAGCTCGTCGGCCCAGCAATTGGGCAGCCCGCTGCCCGACCCACTCGCTTCGGTATTGTTGAGCGACCTCGGCCAACAGGGCGACCGCCCCCACACGCCGGTCTCGGCCGAGCGACCATAATGCCAGCCAGCGAAGGAACAGACCAATCAGCGGGGTCCGGTTGGCCAGCCGCTTGCGATAGACCTCAAAATCAGAGCCTTTTGCGATCGTGTCGCCCATCGAACGTGTCCGAAAAACCTGGTCTGTTCATCCCCGGATCATGAGCGGATGCAACCGGATTTGCTCAGGAGCCGAGAACTTGTTTGCCAACTTCAAGTTTGCCACCCAGACCCTTCAACAACAGGCTGATCGGTCACCAATGGAGGGTTTTCGAAACGACTTGGAGGTCCCTATCGCAGTTTTCATCTGACAGAGCCTCGAGACATTCCGCAGCCCGTGGAGATGACAGCAGCCGAGCATTCCCTGAGCAAGTTGCATCTTGGACCGTTGTTGGGCCACTGGCTGGGCACCTCAATCATCAAACGTTCGTGCCCATGGAAGATTCTACCGATCTTCTTTGAGTCAGTCGCCCTGTGCGAGCTCTCGCCCGTTTCACCTCAGGCTGTCAACACCCGCGTCCTGCCCGTCTTTTTCCCCGTCTCCAGAGACCGCACTTGTTGGGTCGGATCCTCCTGAAGGTCCTTTCAACCTGTCGTCTCGAGTGGACGCTTGTTCCAGCCATCAGGAGATCTGGCAAACTCCAAAGATCGGCTCCTCGGCGGACGAACCCCCGTTGGCTTTAGCTTGCCTATACCTTTCTTTGGTGAAGCACGGTCGTCGGGCTCTAGTGCTTGCTTTTGTTTGGGGCGGAACACAAGCTGCCGCGGTTATGGCAATAGCGTGGGCTGTCTTGCCCGCAACCATCAGCCAAGACCAAGCTGAAGCAGTTCCTCGGTTTTCAGTTGAGCTGATCGCTTGTTGAACGGCTCTGCTGTTGAGCCTGTGTTGCTCTGAGCGTCCATACTTGGCAAGCAGCACATTAAAAGCCGCCGGTGGCCCAGCAGCCAAGAGGGTCAGCAGTTGTCACGGGAAGATTTTCGGCCGCTTCGACCAATTTCGAGTCTGCCGGGCTGGGGGATCGTTGCCTCTCTCGAGGGCAGCTTGAGAGGACGAACGGCTTCTGAGCACGATTTTGCCATCTCTCTGGCCAATAACCGGCGACGAAGGACGAACAAGATAGCTTGGAAACTGGACGAGGCACTTGAGAATGTTTACCATACGGACTCTTTCCGAGACCCGTATCGGCGTTGGCGACAGATCGTCAGCATTTGTAGGACGGAGCCGCTGGTTTTCCCCCAAAAACCAACAACTCAAAATCCCCCGGACATTTCCGTGTCCGCTGGAAAATTGTGTCACCAGCCAATCGCGGCTGCCATCAACAGCACTCGACACCCACCACCCCTACCTGAGGCTGTTGCGGGCAATTCCATTGGTCGATGGTCACCTTTTGTATTGTCCCCTGTCGGACCGTCACTTAGCCGAGCAACATGACACTGAGTTGACGACAATTTGGCGATACGCCGTGAGCGGAAGGAATTCTCCATGCAGCCTCCAAACTCTGGCTCGGACTCGGAGTTCCGATCGTTATCGATCACCTCGGGCTCTCAGAGACCTCAGGGCCCCAGATCATCCCCGACCCATTCTCGGCCGACCGTCCATCATCAAACTCCACAACCGATTGCACCCTCGCCGATCAATCAGCCCAAGGATCCCCCACCAACAACTCACCCAGCACAGAGAACGGGATATCTGGACCAGTTGGGACCCCCGGAGCCCGGACTCGAAGCTCAGCCACCCAAATTGAACCCCCAAGAGGTATCCGTGGCTTCTTCAGCGAATTTGGAGCGGGACTTGGACCTGCTCTTGGACGAGATTTTCCTCAGCCCCGCTCAGCTCCAGCAGGCCCAAGACAGCCAGATCGCCCCAGAGCAAGTCAGCCGGCCCAAAGCCAGCCAACTCAGACCTGGCCAACACATACCTGGCCAACACATACCTGGCCAACACATACCTGGCCAA
>CAZYKP010000045.1:31537-66910 GCA_964648025.1 uncultured Pirellulales bacterium
ACCTGGCCAACACATACCTGGCCAACACATACCTGGCCAACACATACCTGGCCAAGATAGAAATGGCCAAGATAGAAATGGCCAAGATAGAAATGGCCAAGACAGAAGCGGCTCAAGGCAGCTTGTTTCTGTCGGGGCAGGGGCCCAGGTCAATCATGTCTCATTCCGAGAGTGGTCCTCGCCGCGGCGGTCGGCCAACGGCAGTGGGGTTTCTAGCTCTCCGGACAGCCAGGCTCACCAGGCAGAGTCGCTGGCTGGACGTGGCGAATCGATCCAAAGGGCGAGCTCCTACGATTCCCGAGAGCCTGTCTTGGCAGAAGTCGTGTTGGAGAGTTCCGCAGAGTTTCAAAATTCCGCCAGCGATCGAACTGGCTCCAATGGGCACAGCAATCAGGAAACTCAGGTCAATCCCAGGTCGAGCTCCAAGAGTGATGAGGTGTATTACGTCAAAGCCACTCCGCTGTCGGCCAAGAAGAGCTCGCGTCATCAACCTGGCACAAACAAGGGCTCCGCTGTAGATCCGGCCGCGGGCTTGCCCGAGGACGAAGTTGCCGTGGATGTCTACCCGCCTCACTCCATGTCCGCCGGCCCAGGTGGATCGGGGCGTCAAAAGAACCCCGAAAATTCCCCCTTTGCTGAAGGTGAAGAAGAAGCATCCAGCATGCATCAGGAGGGTTCCAGCCTCCACTCCCCCTCTGGCCGAAGCGGCCCCGCCAGTCGACGGAGTTCCAGCAGCCGCAAGGGATCGGGTCTGCACAAAAGCTCCTCCAGCTCCCGCGGCCCCTCTCTGCAACCAGGTCACTCGCGTCGACGTTCCAGCCGTTCTTCCAGCCGATCCTCCAAATCAGACCGCCAAAAAGAACTTGTCAATCCTGGCTTTGCGACCCGACGTAGGGTTTTGCAATGGGGCGGGCTCGCTGGCCTGGCTGGCCTCTTCGGGGGTGGGGCCTACGCACGTATGGTCTATTTGCGTGGCCAGTTGCAAGCAACCTTGGTGGATCGCGCTTTGCCTCGGCTTAACCAAAAGGCCGATCGGGAGTTGGTCAATCTCCCCGCGCAAGCTTCGCAACTTTTTCAGGATTGGTACGACCAGACAAGCAAACCGCTGAGCACCTTCACGGCACTGTTACAAGAGCCCGACATGGCGGCTCGCCTGGAGAGCGCCACCCTCAAAGAGACCGAAGCGGTGGTCACTCTCCGTAAGTTGTTCTTGGAGCATGTCATTGGTCCCTATCCGATCCAGGAAGAAGTTGTCAGCATTGCCAACACCATCGGTATGCAGCTGGATAACAATTGGATCGGCTGTTGCCGCGAGATCACCAGCGTCTGGCAACATCACCTTGGGGTGTACCAACCCGACCAATCCATCGACAATCATCACCACTTGGCCAACGAAACCCAGCCGCTGATTCGCGAATCCCTGGATCGAGCGCTGCTGGGCGCCTCCAACCCCGACTTGATGCCGATTGTCGGCTACACCCAGGAAGACGGCGGAAGACTCCAACTGGGCAAGTCCGCTCTGCTGGGAATGCCCATCCTCATCGAACCCGACGGTCGAGTCCCCCTGTTCGTGGTCACGGCGCTGCGTCCCATCTTCCGCTGGGTGTACCACCAACTGCAGACTCCCCGCCAAGACACATGGCGGAACATCGAACGTCGCCTCCCGACAATCAGCAAGCTGATCTCGGCTTCCTTTGCCGAGGAAGTTCGCGCTCGGATCACTGCCTTGCATGCATACCAGCAAGCTGCCATCGGCGATCTCGCTCATCTACGAGCCCAGGCAGCCATCGGATTGATCGGTTAGCATCCTCTTCGGTCCACAACCACCGGGGTCACTAGTGCCTTGTTTCCTAGGATTTTGGCAGTCGGTTGATTTTGGCAGTCGGTTGGACGTGAATCGCCCGATTCCCCGAGAACCAACTGCCAAATCAGAAGGAAACCGACCACTACTGACCTTCGCATAAATTTTCGACCCAGGGCGACCAACGGAAGCCCGGATTGACGGGGGTGAGCAGTCGGGATGGTCGAGCGCTTTTCAGGGGATCAATAGGTCTCACTGGCTTGAGAGTCCGTGCTCAGGCACCCCCCGGGTCAACCGAGTCAGGATCCGTTGCTGCCTAACACGGAATGTGTTCCAATCTTGAGGTGAGCCAGCGACGCAGGGATGTCTTGGCACGGAAGAACATCTGATAGACACGGTCGACCTCCACACCCAGCGTTGTGGCGACTTGGCAGGTGGGCTGCTCCTCCAGACGTGAGCGGACCACAATCTGATGGTCTTCTGGAAGTTTTTGGATGGATTCCTCCAGGGCATCCTGAAGATCGGATGACCAGTCAGAGCCCTTGAGTTCGGCTCCATCGGCCAGATCAAAGGCCGGTGGAAGCAGACCGGGACGACGGCGGCGGTACTCATCAATCGCTTTATTCCGGGCAGTGCGGCGTAACCAGGCCGAAAAAGCCCCCCGAGGCTTGTAGCACTCAGGTCGTTCCCATAGCTGCAACCAAATGTCCTGAGCCAGGTCCTCCGCTTGTTGTCCAGAGCAGTACTGGGCTAAGACCTTCTCCAGCAGCTGTGCATAGCGTTGGTGGAGTTGCAAAAAGGCCCCGCTCTTCTGGGACGCAGATACGCCCGCGGCTTGCAAGAATTGGATCAGTTCATCATCACCAGGACCATCTCTCAGAGAATTTGGCAAGCAACCCCCGTCGAGTTTCTGGCTATCTGCAGCAGCATCCTCAGCCAGTCGGGTTTCTGAGAGTTGTTCGATACCGGCAGCAGTTGTCATGTCCTCTCCCGTCACCGTCACGGTGCCTTATTGCCCTTGAGCCTTCGATCTACTGAGCTGTTGGTTCCCTGAGCTGTTGGTTCCCTGGGCTGTTGGTTCCACGACGCGGGCACATCAAAGACACCAGAGGGCTTTGCGAATCGCGTCAAGGCGGGTCAATTCCGTCACTCAAGGATCTCAGGCGTCCATCGGCCGTGCTCAAGCGGCCGCCTACGGTTACAATGCCCATTTGGCATCGCGAACCACCCCGAAAAATCCTCTCTGCAGATGTTTTCTCCCATCGGCCTGGTGGTTGGTTTCCTTCTGATTTGGCAGCTGGTTCTCGTGGAATCGGGGGATTCACGTCCAACCGACTGCCAAAATCAATCGACTGCCAAAATCAATCGACTGCCAAAGTCAACCGACTGCCAAAGTCATAGGAAACAAGGCGCTAGCAACCGCCCCCAGACTCGGCATCCGGGGAAGGCCGATCAGAAAGTCTCTTGAGATGTTGTTCCTCGACGATTGGGAGCGAAAAGCATGAAAAGCTGTTGCAGTGGACTTGGCCGCCTTGGGTGTCTATTGCTTGCCGGGCTTGTTGCCATCGAAGCGGCCTGGGGCGGGGAGGACTCATCGCCAGGTGAACCCAACAAGCCGAACATCTTGTTCATCTTTGCCGACGACCAATGTTTTGAGACCCTCGGGGCCTTTGGTCATCCGGTGATCAAGACACCCCACCTGGACCGGCTGGTTGCAAGCGGCACCACCTTCACGTACTGCTACAACCAAGGATCGTGGAGCGGGGCTGTTTGTGTGGCCAGTCGTACAATGCTCAATACCGGGAGGTTCTTGTGGAACGCCCAGGCGGTTTATCGCAACACCGACGGGGAACGAGCGGCGGGGCGATTCTGGCCGCTGTACCTGCGGAAAGCTGGATACCGCACTTACTTCACAGGCAAGTGGCACTTACGAACCGACGCTGCCAAGGCATTTGATGTCGCTGATCATGTGCGACCGGGAATGCCCAACCAAACGCAAGCCGGATACAACCGGCCGAAATCGCCAGCAGATCACCGGTGGACTGCTTGGGACAAACAGTTCGGCGGGTATTGGAAGGGGGGGAGGCATTGGAGCGAGATCGTCGCAGAGGACGCCATCGGGTATTTGGGCGACGCTGCCAGGGGGGACCAGCCGTTTTTCATGTATGTCGCTTTCAACGCTCCCCACGACCCGCGGCAGTCGCCTCGGGACTATGTTGAGAAGTACCCGTTGCAGAGCGTTGATGTGCCCGTCAATTACCTGCCAGAGTATCCCCACAAAGATCACATCGGTTGTGGGAGGAACCTCCGTGATGAAAAGCTTGGGCCTTTTCCGCGAACCAAATACGCTATTCAGATGCACCGGCAAGAATACTATGCCATCATCACCCATATGGACGCACAGATCGGACGAATTCTCAAGGCGCTGGAAGCAAGCGGCCAAAAGGACAACACGCTGATCATCTTTACAGCAGATCATGGATTAGCAGTGGGCCACCACGGACTCTTTGGAAAGCAGAATATGTATGACCATAGCGTCCGTGTGCCGCTTGTGGTCGCCGGGCCAGGCATCCCAAATGGTCGAAGCATCGCTGCGCCGGTTTATCTACAAGATGTCATGCCCACGACTCTCCAATCCGCTGGGGTCGAACCTCCCGAGCATGTGCAGTTTCGCAGCCTCTGGCCTTTGATCCAGGGCCGCAGCGATCAAGCCTATCATGCCATCTATGGTGCGTATCTCAATCTTCAACGGATGGTCACCGTGGGAAATCACAAGCTGATCTTGTATCCCAAGATCGGCAAAATCAAACTATTCAATCTGACAACAGATCCCCACGAGATGCACGATCTTGCCGAGGACCCCAACTCTAAGAAAACGATCAAACAACTCTTCAATACCCTGTTGGGTTTGCAGAAGGAAACCGGAGACTCCCTAAACCTCGGTGAGGCCTTTCCCGAATTGGCCTTTTGATCGACTTCCACAATCTCTGCTCACCGAGAGCAGGATGCCCTCGGTTGGCGCATCAGCGAGCGGCAGCTCAGATCGGTGGGCACAACCACGTTGCCGATATCGTGGGGCACAACGATCTCGCAAGGGTCCAAACCGACGATCTGGTTGGCTGGCACACAGCGATCGGGACAGCCAATGCCGAGGAACTGCGGAGATTGGCAAGGCGGAAGGCCTTTTCAAGAACCACGGACCCGCGCTGGTGATTTCTCGCACCCCAAGGGGCGTTCTTCTCAAAGAGATTGCAGAGAACTCCGAGGGGCCGCTGGTGACACCTTCCCTCCAAAATGCGGGAGGGTCTGGAGAAGACCAAACGATCGACCGATTCAAGAGATGACCAAGGCTGCGAAATCGGGAAGAGCGACGGTTCAACCCTGAAACACAGGAGCCCTTCCCGGGGCAAGATGTTCCGTTCTCTGGTTGACGGGTTGAGCCGATTATGGATTGATGGGGTGGTCTGATCCCCTGAGGTCCCTGCGGCCTCGGCATGTCTTATGGGCCGCCAAAATGACCCAGCCAACTGCCACCTTCACCGGAGCTTTGGCAACCTATCCCGCCAGGGCAGCTTGTCTTTACTATCTCCTGTTGATCTTCGTCGGAACGCTGCTTTTGTGGAGCCCGGTGGCCTTACATCCTTCCAGGGATCCGCGGACCCAGGCGATCAGCTTGAACGAGGCGGTTTTCACCGCCACCAGCGCCGCCTGCGTGACGGGCCTGACCGTTCGATCAACCGGCGAAGACTTTTCGTTGTTTGGTCAGGTGGTGATCCTCCTGCTGATTCAGTTGGGAGGGATCGGGATCATGACAGTGACCACCTTCACCTTGGTGACCTTTGGACAACGAGAGAGTCTCCGACAACGAGCTCTGATGCAGCAGACTGTTGGACTCTCGACCGACCAGGGGCTCCAGCCTTTGTTGGTGCGAGTTCTTGGCTTCGTGCTGCTGACTGAGATCGCCGGTTTTGTCTTGCTTGCCGGCTGGTTGCTGCTGCGTCAGGCTTATCATCCCGAAGTTGGCATCACAGCAGCGGACGTGCTCTATGACGCGTTGTTTCACACGGTTTCTGCCTTTTGCAATGCTGGCTTTAGTTTGTTTTCGGATAGCTTGACACGATATCAGGGCGATGTGCCGGTCAATCTGATCATCAGCGGCCTCATTATTCTGGGTGGATTGGGATTTCCGGTGGTCTTAGACGTTTTGGATCCGAGCCACACGCCAGGCAGGCGATGGGAACAGTGTTCCTTGCACACCAAAGTCGTCCTCCTTGGCACTGCGACGTTGATCGTCTTGGGCACAGTCGCCTGGACCGCCTTAGAGTGGTCGAACACCTTAGCTGGAATGTCTTGGGGCAAACGGCTCTTGGTAGGGTTCTTCCATAGCGTTTCAGCTCGAACAGCTGGCTTTAATACGACCCCCACCTCGCAACTGACAAACACCACCTTGTTTGTGGCCACGGTCTTGATGTTCATCGGTGGCGGGCCCTGCTCCACAGCCGGAGGAGCCAAAGTCACGACCATCGGCCTCTTAGGACTGCACAGTTGGGCACGGTGTCGTGGAGAATCTCAGCTCACGCTTTTTCGGCGAAAGATCACCAGCGATACCATTGATCGGGCCTTTGCGGTGTTGGGGCTTTTGGCTCTTTGCGGAATCGGCGGATTGTTGGCCGTCCTGGCCGCCGACGACCAGCGTTTTCTCACAGGCGAGCCCCACGGCCCGTTCTTGGCAGCTCTGTTTGAGGTGACCTCGGCGTTGGCAACGACCGGCCTTAGCAGCGGTTACGTTGCGACCGCTGGTGAATTCGACCGCTGGGTCTTCATTGGTTTGATGTTCGTCGGCCGGGTCGGCCCGCTGTCCTTCTTCGGGGCTTTTGCGCGAAGCCAACACTCCTCTCACCTGCAATACGCCTCCGGGGAAGTGCTCATGGGCTGAGCACGGCTTCAAATCTTGGAAACTCGCCCACCGAAGCGAGCAGCCAGAAGCTGGAGGCGCGGTCAAACGCACTTGCCACTTCGACCCAACAACCGAAAACGATCGGCCGTCTGCGGATGAGTTTCCGCACGAAACCCCCGCCAAGAACCGCCCGGTCAGGAAACCAGACTTTGCTTGATATGCTCGATGGAGTTGGAGTCGACAGTTCCCAATCCTAATGCCGCAGCCAGGGGAATATGCTGCGGCTGTCGCATGTGAAATGACTCGGAAACTTTTTTGCCAGCGACTTCGATGAGGCCGGATTCTCCTAGCAGACCCATCCGTTCGACCGCCGGCCATCCCTCAGCGGCCCTTTTCTGGTTGATCAGTTGCCAACCTACCCAGTCCAGGGCAACGGCGTCGGTGGCCAAGAGTAACCGTCCGCAGGGCCAAGTGGCAAAGCTGGGGTTCCAGATTCCTGGCCCGCCTTCCCAGGTGCCCACCAGCCCATCCAGGATTTGAAGAGTGGCCTTTTCTCGGATCGGAGGCAAGCTGACTATCGCAGGGATGAAGACACCGCATTGGTTGAGCGTTCCGCCTTCAGGCAACTCGGCCGCTGGAAGCGGATGCCACTGGTGATAGCGGATGTGGCTCCTTGCCACGTTGTTGACCAGACCATGAGAGAGGTTTTTCAGCGACAGAGTCACCCCGGCGGAGCGATGATCCTTGAGAACAGGTATGCTGATGAACTTGTCGACTTCTTGGGTGAGGATCTTGGTGACGTGACTGCGAAACCGTCGGTCATCCCCAGGGGGGATCGTCGGGTCCGCCAAGGGGAGCTCCCGGAAGACATCCCGGTCGTAACCAAAGACCCGTGTTTCTCGGCGAAAGGAGTGCGGGCTCTGACCGTCCAACGCTAACTGATGATGGTCGTAACTGACCGAAGCGGCACCCCAGCGAATCCCCTCAGGGAGTTGCTCTGGGTACCGTGCTTGCACAAACTCGTTGCGATACCGCTCGAAGACCAAAATATGTCGGCCGCGGACTCCGGCGGTACGCAGAGCTTTGATCACCGCTCGGACCAACTCGTAGCTGCTGATGCTGTTGGGCTGGCCGACCGGCACGACCTTAATGCCAACGCGGTCTCCTCGCGCGAAGAAAAACCGCCAGGCGTCGACCGCATTGTCGCAGCCAACTAATCGACGCATCCCCGCTGCCAGCATCTGCTCGACGATCGCCTCGTCTCGTCGCTGATAACCGACTTGGCCATGCTTGGGCCGGGCCATCCGGTGTCGGTAGCCCGCCGCCACCGAGCCCGGATGATGAATCTCCACCACACGCCGAGGGCGTTGACCAGGAAGCCCCTTGTGCAACAAGACAGGATCAATCGAGGCATCTCGACCACTTCGCTCGACAAGGGACTGTCCAGCGTCAGAGGCGAGCCATTGACGACCTGCCAGAGTCATCAAACCTCCAGCAGCAACCGCCAGGGTCGTATTGGCCAAGAGCATCCGGCGACTGACTCCGGTCGGCTGAAGACCGCCACAAGCCTGGCTGCTCCCCGAACTGGAAATCGCTTGGTCCGAAGCATGGGAATGCTGATTCATGATTCTCAAAGATCCATCGATGCAGCGATCGGGCCAACCCAGCGTACCAGCAACAGCACAACCAGCCAGCAAAACCAGCCAGCAGAACCAGACGAGATCGCTGGACAAAGGGAAGTATCATGACGACAGAGAACACAAGTAGCACGCCGGGTTTTGGCGTTGGTCCCGTCGCCCAGCTGTCTGCCCGAGCCATCCTGGAATCGTTCACCGACATCCGGGAATTTCCATGGGTCAAGAGCCCCGCGAGCCTCAGAACTGGCCGAACCGATGATGCCGTCCCAGTCGCCCACAGAAAGTCTCGCCCACAGAGCTGTCGGCCTCAGACTTGGCGGCTTCTGGCCTGTGGCCATCGCAACCCTCCATGAGCATTCTGGGGCAAACAGTGGACTGACCTGCTGAGGGGGCACTGGCCAAGTCAATCCATAGCAGAAGCGATGGGGCATCGGTTGACCCGCAGAGTCTGTGCACCCTTTGACGTCAGTCCCGACTTGGTCCAAGCACCAACTCCGACTGGGCGTCTCCTGTTGTTGAGACTGTTTCCCAAAAAGGGGGTGTTGTCTTGAGGATTCCTTACTTCCAGGTCGATGCGTTTGCAGAGGTTCCCTTCCGCGGCAATCCCGCTGGAGTTTGTCCGCTCAGCGATTCTTGGCCCTCTGAGCGGTTGCTGCAACAGATCGCCGAGGAAAACAATCTGGCCGAGACGGCTTTTTTTCTGGGGAGTCGCGGAGCCTACCACTTGCGTTGGTTCACCCCCCGAGCCGAAGTCGACCTTTGTGGCCACGCTACTCTTGCCTCGGCTTGGGTCGTCTTTCAGATCCTGGAGCCCGGCTGCAGCTGCGTTTGCTTCACCACCCGCAGCGGGGAACTGACGGTCACCAAAGAACTCGACGGCCGCTTGTGCATGGACTTCCCTGCCCTGCCGATCCAAGCGTGCCAGCCACCAGCGGGGTTGGTCGGTGCTCTGGGTAGCTCACCTTTCCGTGCTTCCAACTCGACTGGACCAGCGACGACCAACACGGCCCCAATCCCCCAAGCGTGTTATCGATCTCAATTCGACTGGCTGCTGGTCTACGGCAGCCAGGCAGAAGTTGCCGCTTTCCAGCCGAACATGCAGGCCCTGGCCCAGTTCGACACCCGTGGCGTGATTGTCTCGTCGCTTGCCGATCCCTGTGACAGCCCTCAGGCCGATTTCGTTTCCCGCTTTTTCGCGCCTGCAGTGGGCGTCCCAGAAGATCCTGTCACCGGATCGGCCCACTGCGTTCTCGCTCCGTATTGGGCGGACAAGCTTGGAAAAGCGGATTTGCTGGCACGGCAGATTTCTCCTCGCGGCGGACTGATCTGGTGTCAGCACCGCCACCCAAGGGTCAACCTCTTGGGTCACGCCGTCTGCGTGATAGAAGGAACGATCTTGGTGCCAGAATTCGCGTGAATCTCCAACGTTGTCCCCCCGGTAGAATCGAAGGCCAAGAGTTGTTGCATGCTCTCCGGCAGGACCGGCTTCCAGTCGCCGGCCAACCTGAAAGCAACTGGCCAACCTGAAAGCAACTGGCCAAGGTCGGGAGTCGTTGTGTGGGGGCTCGGGTCGGCAGGAGCAGTTCACCTCCAGTCGGGGTGACGCTAGACTCGCCTGCAAAGCAGTTCGCTCTCGACTGTGAAGAGACTCCCTCCAGCACCACGACGAGGCCCTTGGATGATACCTGAGCCACCGGCTGACCGGTCGCCTGAAGCCGGGCTTTCCACGATCCGTGTCGCCGGGGTTCAAATGGACATCACCCTGGGGGACCCGGAAAGGAATTTGGCGACTATGGAAGGCTACCTTCGACAGGCCGCCGCCGAGGGAGCCGAGTTTGTCGTCTTTCCGGAGTGTGCCCTGGCTGGCTACTGTTTCGAGTCTCTCCGAGAAGCTCAACAGTACGCACAGCCGATCCCCGGCCCGGCCACAGACCGAATGACCGAGCTCTGCCGAGAACTCGGCCTCTACTGCGTCTTCGGCCTTCTGGAACAGGGGCACTCAGCCCCTGACCAACCCCAAGCGGGCTCTTGCGGCGGCTCGCAGGGGGGGCTCTTCAACTCTGCAGTCTTGGTAGCACCAGGCCAGGGAGGGCTTTCTCCAGGGATCGCTCATCGCTACCGCAAATTACACCTTCCGTCGCTAGGAGTTGATCGTTTCGTCACCCCTGGGAACGATCCCCTGGAGGTCGTGCAGTGCCGCTGGGACGACGGCCGGACGCTCCAGGTGGGTCTGAACATCTGCTACGACGGATCGTTCCCGGAGGTCGCCCGAGTTCTGGCGCTTTCCGGCGCTGAGCTGATCGTGCTGCCCACCAACTGGCCGCCGGGCGCAGAGACGTTTGCCCGTTACTTGATCAATGCACGAGCGCTGGAGAACAACGTCTATTACTTGGCCGTCAACAGGGTGGGCGTGGAGAGGGGATTTCGCTTTATCGGCACGAGCCGACTGTGTCAGACCGACGGCAACGATCTGGCCGTCCTCGGTCCGGCGGAGCAATCGCTCCTTTCTGGCGATGTTCTTCCAAGCAAGGCTCGCAACAAACACTTAGTCCGTGTGCCAGGCAAGCACGAGATCGACAGGTTTCTCGATCGCCGACCGGAACTGTACGGCCCCCTGGTGTTGCCAGTGGAACCGGAACCCGGCCACGCGGGCCCGACGAACGCTGGGTTCGGGCCGCCTGAGACGCCTGCCCACCGGCAACTTTGGGCACCCTGGCGGTTAGCCTATGTGACAGGCGGAGACCCATCTCAGAACAGCAGAGACCAGAAACTCGCCCCGAAGAAGCTTCCCGAAAAGCTGCCCCCAGCCAAGGGAGTCACCGAGCAGCCCATTTCTCAGAGCCGTTTTGAAGGCACACAGGAGTATCCTCCTGACTTGGAGAACTGCTTTCTCTGTCGTGCGGCCGCCAGTGATGCCGATCAGCAGAATCTTGTGATCGCTCGAACCACACGGACAATCACCGTGCTGAACCGCTATCCCTACAACAACGGCCACCTCCTGGTTGCCCCGAAGTCCCACAAAGGGGCATTGGCCGACCTCACCCCCGATGAGCACAGTGAATGCCTGCAAGCCATCACTCATCTGGTGAAACTTCTTGGCGAAACCATTAATGCACAAGGTTTTAATGTTGGCTTGAATCTCGGGCGTTTGGCTGGTGCTGGTCTGCCGGGCCACCTCCATTGGCACATTGTGCCCCGATGGGGAGGGGACACCAACTTTATGCCGGTGCTGGCGGGAACTCGGATCATCCCCCAATCTCTGGAGGCTCTTTGGGGGGTGCTGGTCGATGCCCTCTCGCGGGATCCCATTCCTGGGGAGCATCTGCGTGAGCAGCCCGGGAGCCGTTGAATTTGGTTTGTGCGAGATCGACTGGCTTGCGCGGCTGCGATCAGTGGTACATTGGGAGAAGAGTTGTTTTGCCTGTTGGTCGCCAAAGCCTTGCGGCTGATTGAGGGTGGCTGGTTCGGCCAGCTCAACGGCCTCACCGACAGCGACTTGCCCGAGAAACATTCCCTTACCCTCGGAAGCCATTCTATGCCTATGTCTTCAAGCCTGATTGCTCCACTTCCGCTCTTGGGTGTCCGCTCGCTGATGTCGGTCTTGTGCCTGGGGGTTGTCGCCGGGTTGAGTTCTACGCCAGCGTCAGGCCAGGGGATCAGGCGGATTGATCCAGCCGGTGAGAAGGCTCGCCAAGAAGCTCAAGCCGATGCCCAGGGTGAGGTGCCAAATCGCCTGCTTGAAGGGCTTCCTGGTGTTCCTAAGGGAGATCCTGGCAAGGCGGAGGCGCAAGCTGCTCAAGAGAAGGGCCCAGCCTGGGAAGCATTTCTCCGGCCGGTGCAAGAGCCTCTTCCGGCTGACCTAATCGCGTTGATCGACCTGAACGGCGATCAGAGGATTACGGATCTCGAGGCTCGGGCTGGGTTGGCGGCCCTTCAGCGGAAGAGCCGTCGGCGGGACCTGTTGGGGCGAAAGATTCAGCAAACCCTGGATTTGAATGGGAACAAGCGGCTGGAGCCAGCCGAGGCCGTTTTAGGTGTTGCTCGGGCTAGGTTTCAGCTGGAAGAGTTAGCGCAGCGGGTCGGGCAGATTTTTGGGGCTCTCGATGCTGACGGGGATGCCAAGGTGCGATTTCAGGAGTTCCTGAAGATCGTCAACCACTTTCCCACAGTTGTCGCTTCTGTGGTCACCCAATTGCCGGGGATCTTCGGCCGTCTGGATGCTGATGGAGACAAAGTGCTCACCGCGGGTGAGGTTTTGCTTGTTGCTGAGTCAGTTGGCCGGCAGCTGCAGTTGGAACGGCTGCGAACGCAAGCCAACACCGCCCAACAGGCCCAACAGCTCATCACTCAGATCTTGGCCCGGATGGACCGTAACCGGGACCGCGAACTGGCCTTGGCGGAGACCGCCGGTCCACTCAAGGAGAATTTTCAGTTCGCCGATGTCGACGGCAACAGCAAACTCGACGCCGAGGAGATTTTTGCTTTTGTGACCCAAAACCCCGAACTCTTCCCGGTCGCCACTCCGGGCATTAAGTTCCTGCCTGGTGCCGAGAAAGCCCTCAACCCCCGTCGAGGCCGACGCATTTTTCCCCGCCGCTGATCGTCCCTTGGCTTTGCCGAGTTCTCCTGTTTTGTGATCAAAGGTTGATCGGTGAAGGCAATTGGGAGAGCCGGGCTCGCAGACGAGATCTGGACTCGAGGGTGCATTGCGGTTGAGACGCGACCGCCTGCGACGGTCAACAGGATCTCCCGGTCCGGAATCTTCTGGCCTGAGCACACAACTGTGTTCGGGCCTTATTCTTCACAAGGCTTGTTCCTCAACCGCGAATGGCCCTACTCTCTCTGGGGGCATTGAGGGATCAAGCGAGCCGGCGAGGTCGCGGCGATTGACATTCGCGGCAATGCCTTCTATGCAGTTACAAGTCATACGGGGACACAGGCCGAGGAGATCCCCAGGGCCTGTGCGAACGGTCAGTTCGGACACCCAGGCTGGGGTCGCTCCGAGTTGATCGGGCGGTCCTGGTTGCCAAGTCCCTGATGGTTTGGGACTTCGTTTTGACCGTCCGCGGCGAAGTCGGTCAAGACGAGCTGTCCCCGGACCATGGCCGATCTTGCCATGATGCCCCATTGCGTCGATGTGCAACCTCCTTGGTCCTCCAAGCACACGTGCAAAGGACCGAGCAGACACCTCCTGGCGCCTGAGGTCGCATCCCCACACTCGTCCATCGACAACTGACTTAAGTAATTTGATGGAGTTCGACTCATGAGTTTGGTCCAGAAGTTGGCCCCAGAGTTCACGACCACAGCGGTCATGCCGGACGACAAGTTTGAGCAGGTTTCATTAACGGACTATCGCGGCCGGTACGTGCTGCTATTCTTCTGGCCATTGGACTTCACGTTTGTTTGCCCGACGGAGATTATCGCCTTTAGCGATGCGGCATCCGAGTTTGCTGCACTGAACGTTCAGGTGCTTGGTTGCAGCACCGACAGTGCTTTTTCCCACCATGCCTGGCGGGGTGTGCCGCGTTCCCAGGGAGGAATTGGCCCAGTTGAGTTTCCGCTGCTGGCTGACACCAGCCGTCAGATCTCCCAGGCGTACGAGGTGTTGTTGGCCGATGGGATCGCTCTGCGAGGGCTGTATTTGATCGACAAGGGTGGGATTGTTCGGCACCAGTTGATCAACGACCTTCCACTGGGACGCAGCGTTGAGGAAGCCTTGCGGATGGTCAAAGCGCTGCAGTTCTTTGAAGAAAATGGAGAGGTCTGCCCAGCCAACTGGAAAGAAGGCTCAGCAACGATCAAGCCGGACATTCAGGGCAGCAAAGAGTTCTTTGGGAAAACCTATTCAAGCTAGTCGTTTCGACTGGACAGCTCGCCACAGACCTCGGTCTGCTGCAGAATCCATGGCGGTGCAGCGTTCAACCGGTGCAGCGTTCAACCGGTGCAGCGTTCAACCGGTGCAGCGTTCAGAAGCTGAGCTCAGCCGCTGCAGCAGAGATCTCGCCGCAGCCAACGCTCATTCGCTGACGACGATCTCACCACTGGCGGACGAGTGGTTGAGATCTTAACCTGGCGTTATCTGGTACTCCCCTGACCCACTCTTTCCTGGACTGCATCCTTTTTGGATCGGATGTTTGCTGGGCTTAGGTCGCCCAGCATGAATCCTCTGGCGGTCTAACCCGTAAGGCCGGCCGACGTTCTGATGGGAACCAACCTTGAAGGCTAAGGGTGTCGGCCGCATCCAGAAGGAAAATGTGACGAACCGATTGACGAACGAAATCGTACTGGTCGTGGGTTGATGACTACTGCTTTTGGGGAAAGTTCTTGCTCTTCCAAAACGCTACAACGGCACAATAGCCACTGAGTTCGCGGCATTTTCAGAAGTCGGACGAGCCAAGATTTTCCCCAACCTCAGTCAAGCTGACCGAAGCTTTCCTACCGAAAATCCTGTGTCTGAGAACCAACGGCCGGCGAGACTACTGCTACAACGCCGGCTTTGGTTGCCTCTGACCCTTCGCGATTGTTTTTGGTTCCTGCGGCAACGTTGCCGCAGCGACGTATCGGCTGAATCGTTGCCGCCCCATGTGGCGACGGGATCACGCCCAAATACTCGACAACCCTCAGGAGTTTTGCAAGAGCCCGTTGAATCTTCTTCGGATCAGATCGTTTTGGGTCATTTTGCCACCCATCAGCTCGGCACGGCACACCTCTTCTGCGGACGGCATCATGGTGGGTTCATCCTGTAAGGAAGAATTCGCCCTCATCCAAGGAGAATAGCCAGAGTTTGACCAAGAGCTTGGTAAGGTTGACACGATTCTGTTGGGCGGTATCTCTAGGCGGACCGTCTAATCACTCCTCAGGAATGAACCCAACAGGAATCAACCCAAACACGAGTCAACCCGACAGAAACCAACGCGACAGAAATCAACGCAACAGAAATCAACAGTCATCTGACCGCTGCTCAGGGATGGCCTCGATCAGTACCAATACCAATTTCCTTTGCTTCACAGTTTCTTCTTTTGAATTCTTGACATCGGAGTTTTGACCATTCGCATCTTCGTGGCAATGGATATGCTATTGGGCTGGTGACCGTTTTTCCGAGCAATCTTCGACTGCAAAAACTAGCTTGTTGGGGCCAGCCAAGGCACCATCCGGGTCTGCGGCGGGAGAAGAGTAGCGATGGGTGTCGACTGGCCGCAGCCAAACTCTTAGAACTTGCTTGAGAACCCCGAGTCTGCCACGGGGACCCTTCAACGTCCGGCTGAGTGCTCATCGTCAGGATGAGCGAAAATCACCTCGAGGTTTCCTGCGGAAGGGAACTCCCGACCGCCAGTCGAACAGCATCTTGTGAGTCAGTCAGAGCGATGACCGAAGCAGACCACCAAGCCGGCGATGCCATTCAACAGTTGGCCGAGAAGGACAAGTTCGCTGGCCCCCCGATGATCGAGGCGTACGGCCTGTCGAAGTATTACGGCTACTTCGCCGCCTGCCAAAAGGTGACCTTCAGCATTCCCCAGGGTCAGGTGGTGGCCTTTCTCGGCCCCAACGGTGCTGGCAAGAGCACGACCATGAAGCTACTGACCGGGTACCTGGCTCCCTCGGAGGGATTCTCCAGGATCGCTGGTCACGACATGCAAGGTGATCGGATAGAAGGAGCCAAGCGTCTCGGTTACTTGCCGGAAAACGGCCCTCTGTATCCCGATATGACACCCCGGGGGCTGTTGCACTTCATCGCCAACGCCCGGGGGTTAGGCGGTCGCTACCGGAGAGAACGGATCGAAGCGGTTATCGATCAGTGTGCCTTGGGAGCAGTGATCGGAAAACCCATCGGAAAACTCTCCAAGGGATACCGGCAGCGGGTGGGCATGGCTCAGGCATTGTTGCATGAACCCGACGTGCTAATCCTGGACGAGCCGACCGCGGGGCTGGATCCCAACCAGATTCGCGAGGTCCGCGAGGCCATTCGCGAGCTGGGCAAGTCCAAGACAATTCTGTTGAGCACGCACATCCTCCAGGAGGTCCAGGCGATGTGCAGTCGGGTGCTGTTCATCAACGAAGGGCGGCTGGTCTTCGATGGGAGCCCCGACCAGTTGCTCGCCGACGGCCGCACTCTCGATGAACACTTTCATGAACTGACCGGACGACTGCAACCGACTGCCGGTGCAGCCTAGAGGTTGACCAGGCGAGATTGATCAGAATTGTGTAACCATCTGCAATTCTGAGATGAAGTGATTGCAGGAAGTCAGCAGTTCTGGCAACACTATTGAGGCTGCCGGCAGCATCCAACCGGGGACGAGAGCACGGGACTTACACACCTCGTGGTTTTGGGTTCAATCGGCTGGGCATACGGTGAATACCGGCTCCAGGAGCAAGACTGTCAGCGTGAGCCTCGATTGCGGCAAGCAGTTGCTCTCGGGATGGGTTCAAGTTCCCGAAGACGGTCTGAGGTTGCACGACTGAGGTTGCACGACTGAGGTGACTTCCTCGGTCGATTGGGTGGCGAGCGAACACGGAAATCAACAGCGGAATTCTTCTCAGACAGGGAGTTGATACCAGAGCCATGAATTTGCACGTTGCGTTCGCGATTTTTCAGCGGAACTTCGTGGCCTACTTTAGCAACCCCACCGGCTACGTGTTTATCGGGTTGTTTGTGGCCCTGACGGCGATTGCCCAGTTCTGGCTTCCTGATTTTTACACCAAGAATCTGGCCAATCTGGATCAGCTCAACGGCTGGTTCCCGCTGATTATGTTGGTGTTTGTTCCAGCGATCACCATGAGCATCTGGGCGGAGGAACGTCGGCAGGGCACCGACGAGACGCTCCTGACGCTCCCGGCTGCCGATTTCGATGTCGTTCTGGGGAAATACCTAGCGGCAGTGGGCATCTATACGGTGGCCCTGATCTTCAGCGGCAGCAACGCCATCGTCCTGGCCTGGACTGGCTGGCCTGATTGGGGCATCATCGCCACCAATTATTTGGGCTACTGGCTTGTGGGAGTAGCCATGTTGGGCCCCGGGATGATCGCCTCGTTTTTGACTCGAAATCTCACGGTGGCCTTTATTCTGGGGTTTTTGCTTAATGTGCCGTTGGTGGCCTTGGAATGGGCCGGGCTGATTGCCATCGACGAGGGTGTTGCCAATGTGATTAGCAAGTTCAGTATCGTTGAGCAATTTCGCGATTTCGGTGTGGGGCTGGTCAGGCTATCCAGCATCCTCTATTTCTTGGGCATTGCGGCCGTCTCGGTGTACATCTCGCTCGTCTTGATCGGCCAACGGCATTGGGCCGGCCAGACTCATGGTCGTGACGAGCGAGACTTGCAATCCCCGAATGGCCTCAGCGACGCTGCGCCGTCAAAAGTTGGCGGGATCGCCCTGGGGCTGTTGATCTGCCTGTTGCTGCTGGGCGGAGTGTTGGGACTTGCCTACCAGTTGGCCTATCAGCCTGAGAGCTTCACAGCCCTGATCGTTGGCCTCTGGATCGCGGCAGGCCTCGGCTGGCTGGTTTTGGCCATTGGTGCGTGGTTCTTGGGAGGTCAACGCTACCTGGAATATCTCCCCGCCTCACTGCTGGTGGCGGTTTTGGGTTACAGCTTTGTCGGCTTGGTGGTTTGGGCGGTTGCCCCTTTGTGGTCTAGTAGAACCTATGAGTACAATCACGTCATCTCGGTGTTGTCTCTGGCGACGATTTGGGCGATCGCGCAGCTGATGACTGTGTGGTTTCTCAACCGTGGTGGCGAGCAATTCCTGCTGCGGACGATCTGTCTGCTGGTGATCGTCGGTGGCTTGGTTGTTGTCGTCGATCGTCATGACTTCCCCATCGACTTCAGCGAGGAAGAGCTGAGCACGCTGAGCCCACAAACGGTCCAAACCCTGCGGGCCCTCTCCGATTCCCAAGGGGAGGTGGCCGAAGCAGGTGACCAAGCCAAGATCAGCAGCACCTCGTTTCCAGTTGACCAATCACTGGCCGAATTGGACGACGTTTACGTGGGGACGGCCATCCGATTCACCAGTGGAAAGCTAAAAGGCCAAAAATCTCGGGTGATCGGCTACGAGGTCGACCCTGAGGATCAGACCCGGGTGGTGACCATTTCTCCGGCGCTTGAGGGAGTACCCGAAGCGGGGGACGACTTCGTGTTGGAACGAGCGCCGGTGAGAATTCATGCCTTTGTCAGCCCCGATGTTCCCGAGGGATACGTCGAGACCAAACTGAACTTGATCAACAATCTGCGGAGGTTCGACCAACTCGGTGGAAACCAGATCGAACTGACCATTCACACCACCGACACCGTCAGTGACAACGCTGTGCTGGCCAAGGAACAGTTTGACATCGAGCCTCAGCCGGTGCAGAGCCGCAATCGGGATGGCTTCTCCCTGAAAGACATCTTCTTGGGCGTTGGGTTTCAATGCGGCACCTCCAAGTCAAGAATTGCCTTCTTCGACTTGGGCCTGCCACTGGAATATGAGCTGATGCGGCAGGTTGCCGCCGTCAGCCAGCAAGAACGAAAGAAGGTAGGAGTCATCGAAACTGATGCGAGCCTGTTCGGGCGGTTCAATCCTCAGCAGATGCAGCAACAAGGGCAATGGGACCTCATCAACGAGCTTCGCCAACAGTACGAAGTCGTCCCAGTTCGTCTGGACTCGATTCCCACCCCGCAAGAGTATGATGTCTTGTTGGTCGTGCAGCCCTCTAGCTTGCCTCCCCAAGAACTGCAGCGGTTGATCCAAGCCATCGAATCAGGCATCCCCACCGCGATCTTCGAAGATCCACTCTGTCCTGCCATCCTGCCACTGCCCGGAACCAGCATGCCACGCCGGTCCGCACAAGCAGGGCCGATGGGGAGAATGCCTCGGCCGCCTCCCAAGGGGAACATCGACGATTTGTGGTCCCTGCTGCAAGTAGCCTTTCCCCCAGACGAGTTGCTGATTCACAACTATCGTCCTGTCCCGCAGCTCTCAAGCTTCGAGTACTGCTTCTTAGGCACCGGTGACGAGAGTTCATCCAACGGCGAATTCAACCCAGAGATCGATGTTAGCCGCGGACTGCAACAGTTGTTGCTTTTGATCCCCGGACATTTCCGACAGATCAAGAAACCCAGTTCCCAACTGGAATTCACTCCTCTGGTAGAAACAGGCGACTCAACAGGAGTGCTTCCCTTCCAGAAAGTCGTACGTGTGGCCCCGCTTGGCCCCTTTGGCCCACCCTACATCCTGCAACGCCCGCCACAGCTGAATTATTCCGACGGTCAGAAAACCGTTGCGGCGTTGATTCGTGGTACGGCTCCGAAAAAGTCGACGTCGTTTTCCCAGCCAAATCAGCCGCTCGATCAACAGCCCTCCAAGAAGGATTCCACCGCAGAGATCAACGTCGCGTTGGTCTCTGACGTCGACTGCATCAGTCCGGTCTTCTTCCAGCTGCGGAGGTTGGGCCGCGACAACCCCAGTAACCCCTTGGCTGTGGAAACCGACAATGTCACTTTGGTGTTGAACCTGCTGGATAAGCTAGCTGGTGACGAACGATTCATCGAACTCCGCAGTCGGCGGAGGAAGCACCGCACCCTGACAACCATCGAAGGATACGCGAAAAACTTTAAAGAAGAGGTGCAAAAACGGATCAAAGAGCTGGAGGATCAGCGATCCAAAAAGATGAAGTCACTGCAAGAGCAACACCAGGATCAATTAGACGAACTGAAAACACAATCTCAGTCTCAAGACAGTCTGCGATACCGTCAGCAACGAGGAGAATTGGAGCGGTTCCTTAGCGCCCGAGCCGAGGAAGCCGAGACGAAACTCAAACGCGAGTTCGAGCAAGAGGTCAAGCGAGCTCGCCGTGAAAAACAGCTGCTCCCCGAGCGGAGGATTCAGAACCAGTTCAAGCTGGTGGCCATTCTGTTGCCGCCGATCCCCTTGTTGCTGATCGCCGTTGTTGTCTTTCTCATCCGCAGGGCCAGAGAAACCGAAGGGGTATCCTCGAGCCGCCTACGCTAACTGACCGTCTGTCTGAGTGACTGTCCGAACAGTGTCCCGGCTCAACGAGGATTCGTTGCACCAGGACTCGTTACTGACCTTCGGATGAGTTTTCGACCAGGGGCGACCAACGGAAGCCGCTGATCGCCGGACGAAGAGTGCCCGCTTCGTCGAAGACTTTTCAGGGAATCAGTAGCCACCAGCGGTTGAGCCTCGGCTACTAGTTCGCACAGACTCTGACAGTCTGTCCGAAAAGCACCGGAATCCACCTGGATCGTGTTGCACCATGAACTTGTCACCACAACACAGTGGATTGCCGGATGCTTTTCGGAGAGTCTCTGAGACGACAAGCCTCGGCCGGTCGCGTCATCCGGATGCATGGAAGGTCCCCGCGGCTTCATTGCCCAAAAGATCTGTGAGACGGTCAGAATGCGGCCACCACAGCTGGTTCTCACCAGCAGAGAATGTGCAAATTGGAGTGGAGCCTTACAACAGTCTCCAACTCGGGAGACAGACGGGAGTCCAAATTTCCAACGGACCTGATCGAAGACTTGTCAAGCCATCAATAGTTGGCCGCTGGTATCTGCGAGCAAAGCGATGAGACAAACGCTGGAGTTTATCAAGACCGGGGTCTTGCTGCTGTTGGCCATTGGCATGACCTCACTAGCGGTCTATGTCACCAACCCCAAATGGTTTGTCGGGGAGGCAGACCCAGAAGAGATCTTGGGGCAGTTCTTCAGTTTCAAACCCCTCACGGCAACCAGCCTGAGCATTGTCTCCTACGACGAGGGGCGGGCCGCTCTGGAGGAATTTCAGGTGGAGCGGAACGCCGACGGAGAATGGGTCATTCCCAGCCGCAATAATTATCCGGCCGACGCTGCCGACCAGCTGGCTGAGGCAGCCTCCGAAATTCGCTCGCTCACTCGCCTCGAGCGTGTGACCGATCGCAAAAGCAACCATGAACAGCTGGGAGTCATTGACCCTATCGACCACGAGCCCGGCCAGGAGGGGCTCGGAACTCGGGTGACCCTCAAAACCAAAGGGGAAACCCTCGCCGACCTCATCATCGGAAAGGAAGATCAGCTCAAAAAGGGCCAATATTACGTTCGGCTGCACGGTGAGGACCATGTCTATCAGGCCGAAATCGACATGGAACCTCTCTCCACAGACTTCCATAAGTGGATTGAGGTTGATTTGTTGGAAATATCCGGCCACCAAATCAAGACGGTCACCTATTTTAACTACTCTTTTAATCGCACTGCTTACTTGCAGGTCCAAGACTACCGACAAATCCTAGATCAACTGAAGATCTTTCAGTTGGACTACACGCCGGGTCAATCCTCGACTTGGAACCTCAAGGATGTCGATCTACAAACCGGGCAGGCCACGCCCGCCCAAATCCCGCCCGAACAAGAACTCGACCAGAACAAACTCAGCACGATGCGTAGTGGGTTGATTGACCTCAAGATCGAGGACGTTCGTCGCAAACCAGGCAACCTTGATCGATTCCTGGCGGCCATTGACGATGTGGTTGCAAAGATCGAGGAGGTCCGCAGCAACCCCCAAGCTCCAGCGCTTACGGCGCCGAACCTCCAGAGCCTATTTCAAACCGTTCAAAGTCTGATCAACCAGCAGAGTGTTCAGGAGCTCTTTGAGCGTGGTTTCTTTGTTCCCCTTCAGCCGTTGCCAGAAAAGCTGGGGTTCCGCGGAGGCAGTTTTCTTAAGCAAGGCAGAACGACGCAGGATGACGTTTTTCTGTTCGGACAAGACGGCGAGATGGTCATTCAGCAGGACGATGGTGTTTACTACGTGCTCAAATTCGGCGAGTTAATCCAGCAAACCGGCTCAGCAAAACCCGGCAGCGAAGAGGATGGCGCCACCGAGCAAGAGAAACCCCAACGCTATCTGCTGATCCAAGCCGGATTCGATCCCGAGGTCCTCCCAAAACCTGAGCGTGAACCAATCCTTGACCAACTCAAGACAACCGATCCGTCGCAAAGCCCAGGGGATCAGCCAGCCGACGACCAACCGATGTCCACCCAGCCGGGCAGCTCCGAGGGGCCTGTCGAAGGACCCATGAGCACTCAACCCGGCGAGTCCGCCATCGACCCGCCTTCGCCAGCCGAGCCCCCTGCATCCGCTGATAAGACCCCTGCCAAGAACGCCGCCCAAGAGGTCCTCCGCCAACGTGCCCAGCAGCGTTTCCAAAAGGAACAAGAACAGTACGCCAAAAAGCTGGAAGAAGGACGCAAGCGTGCCGCTCGGTTGAATCGCCGCTTCCGTGGCTGGTACTACGTCATCGACGGGGAGGTCTTCGAAAAGATTGGCCTGAAGCGTGAGGAACTCCTGAAGGACATAGAGAAACCTCAACAAAACCAACCCCCCTCCGGACCCGGGTTGGGCGCGCCATTCGGATCTCCTCTGGGAGCTCCCAACCGCTGAGATGGCAATCGCCGCAACACCAACGAACTCCTCGACACCCCTCCGCCAAGTTGGGGCCGTTGCCGAAGGCCGCCAGCTCAGCTCTCGCCACCATCGGAGTTAAGCTTGCCGCTTGGATCCATTGGTAGCGGGTTTGGTTTGCCAGTGTTTCGTGTGCCAGTGATGGTTCCGCTTGTGGCGGGGCCTTTCCAGTGGGTCGTCTTGCTGAGAACGAACTGCCCGATCAAGAGCAAGGGAAGCCGGGAAGGAAAAGCACATCCTCTCTTCCAGCTCTTTGGGACAATCCTGGCTCTTTGGGACAATCCTGGCTCTTTGGGACAATCCTGGCTCTTTGGGACAATCCTGGCTCATCGGGGGTGGAAAGGCTGGCAAGTCAAGGAACGATGGTGTGGTCGTCGCGTTTTGGACGGGCAAGAATTCGCCCCAGAAGCTTTGCAGCACATCGAAGAAGACCTGCTACGAAGCCGTGTGGGATTCTCTGGGTCCGCGGGGCACAACCTCATTGCTCTTGGGCGGATCGTTCGACTCTGGCTCAGCACGGTCCACCTCTGCAGGGTGGTCAAAACGTAGCCGACGCTGTGCAGCGGGAATCGAGTCTTCTGACCCCAGGTCCGAGGCCGATGCGAAGCAATCGCAGGGGGTTGGTTTGGCCCCGCCGACTGGCGAATCCAGCCGCGGCGGCCAGGGACGAAAAGCTTCTCGCAGCCCACATAGGCGGGCCAACAACGCTGTGCCCAAACACAACTTGCCCGGTCGCGTGACGCGACGACCTAAGTCGAGACTGACAGCAGCAAGGTGCCGCAGCAACCTGGCCACCCCCCGAAACGTCCCGCCTCGATGCCGCCAAAACAGTCGTTCGGCTGCACAAAGCTCAAAGTACAGCTCCCGCGAAGACCGAGACCCCTCCGCGGAGATGGCTGAGGTCACCTGAGTGAAATCTCCCTCAGGCAACTCGACCACCGCCGATGGCTCAAAAACCGCCGACCAACCCGCCTCTTGAAGGCTGAGCATTAAGTCGGCTGCGGCGTAAGTCGGCCCCAAACGACGTTCAAAAGGCCGGGCTGAGAACACAGCCCTTCGAAAAAACCCCGCCGCCAGCGAGCAGCCTACCTCGCTGGTGCATTCGCCCGAGTGCATCGCCTTCTCAAGCTGGCCAACGCCCTGCAGTACTCCAGAGGTCCCCAGGACCAACCCGGCAGCGGCCGACTGGGTGCCGGATCCCTGGCAGAGGGCCCGAGGAGCTACCGTTGCCACAGAAGGGTCGGCAAACCGCCCAAGCGCATGCTCAGCCCATCCGCTCCAGACGGTTGCTCCGCTCAAGAGGACATGCACAACTTCCCCGGCACAACTTGCCCAACCGAGATTGACCAAATCCACAAAGTCCCGCGATCGAACCCAACAGCCACCACCATCCCAATCGAGCCTGCCGGGCGAAGCGCCGGAGTCTGGGAATGCCAGCGAGCTGTCCAAGTGACATTGTTTTGAGGGCTGCCGCTGTTGAGGGGTCTGGCAATCCTGAGTGGTGCTGGGTTGGATGGTTGTTGAGTGGGAAAGTCCAAGGCGAGGCTTGGCAGAGACGGCAAGGTCGCTGTGGATCAATCGCACCTCGGCGGAACCCAGGTCATAGGGGTCGTCGTACCCGAAGGCGTCAACGACGACCACCTCGGCATCCTCGGGTCGATTTTCGAGAACCGAAAGCAGAGTCCGCTCCAACTCCTCGGCAATGCCAAGGGCAGGAATGAGGATCGACAGCCTCGGCGCAGGATGGAGCCTCGGCACGATGCACCTTCTGAAGTTGTCTCAACGAAGACCACGTCGACGGATCGTCTCTGGTGTGCCGCCCAGCCGTTTCTCTGACAGGCTCAAGGCTCCGCTACGCAAGCTGTCGGGAAACCATGAGGCCCAATTCAGCTGAGCGGCGCTTTCGTTGGATTTGAGTCGACCGCCCTTGCCAAGCATGGCACGGATTGGGCCATCAGGGAAACGGCTCTTGTGTTTTGGGACGCACCCAGCGGTGGGTCGGAGGTTGCCTCAGTCATGAACGAGGTCTGTCCCACCGACTTTTCCGAGCAGGTGTTTGACTTGCCATCAGTTATCGGCTCTGGGGCGACCCGGTCACAACGACTTTGCCGTTCTTTTCGGAGTATTACCTGACCACCAGCTGGTGCGTGCTCGAAAAACATCAAAGAGGAACTCGCCGATGCCCCAAACCCGAGTTCTGGCCATCGGCCCTTGGATTCTGCTTCTCAGGTTGGGGAAAGTCTTGCTCGTCCGGCTTCTGGAAAAGCTGCCAACTCAGTGGCGATGGTGCCGTTTCGGTGTTCTGGACGCGCAAGCAATTCCCGAATAGTAGTCAGGTCTTGGCAAGTTCTATACACTTTTGATACTTTTCTAGGCTTCCTATTGCCATTCAATGACAGTCTTTCACCAGGCTGTTAGGTAGGTGTTATGGGGTCTGCGAAAACCATGCCGCCAAATCCTGGTGACGGGGGCGGGCCGGCACCCGGAGGGAAACCCGGACTGGGAGGCAGCCACGGGGTGAATCCGCTTGAGGCGGATTGGCTGCTGGCATGGGCATCACTGTCTGTCCATCATTTTGCGAGAAGATTTCAGCAATCCCCAGGCAGACCGCTTGGGGAGGACTGCTGCGAAATCTTGCCCCGTAAGTGAATTGTCAGAAACGGGTTACGTCACGGAACTTCACGCTGCGTGGGTTTGTCCTCAAACCGAAAACCCGCTATAGTGGGGCGATTGGAAAGCCTGGAAGAGCGACGCTTCTCGACAGCCCTCTCAAAACGCTATAGACCCAGTCAAGGGTTGCTCGTCCTTCCTAAAGGTTTTTTGGTTTTTGGCTTGCTGGCATTTGGCAAGTTCGATTGGCCTGCGGCCGAGAGGCAGATGAGGATCTGCCAAGCGGCGGCACAAAGCACCCGGCCGGCCTCCAGATTCTCGGCCCACGGAACCAAGAAAGCGACAACCTGGCAACGACCAATCGCCGAGTGAGTGACTTCGGCAATCTGGTGTCAAGCCCGGGGCGACCTTTTGCGTCGCTGCGGTGTCGACCCTGTGATTGGTCGACCGGGAGAGAAACTGCTTCTGGTCAGGGACCGATTGTTTCGGCGAACCGGGTGAGGAGATGTTGACAGTTGTCCACTGACGGAACCCCCTCCGACGACGCACCTTTGGACCCTTCTGCGACAGGATCTTCCCCCGAGGGCAATGGCAGCGCTGTTGGCGGCCGGGTCATCGGCATCCCCATCGATCGGGAACTGCAAGACGCGTATCTCACCTACGCCATGAGCGTGATCATCAGCCGGGCGTTACCCGACGTCCGGGATGGTCTCAAGCCGTCGCAGCGACGGATCCTTGTGGCGATGAACGACCTGAACTTGCGTCCGGACCGCCCTCGTGTGAAGTGCGCCAAAATCTCTGGCGACACCAGTGGTAACTACCACCCTCACGGCGAAAGTGTGATTTATCCCACGCTGGTGCGGATGGCGCAAGAATGGAACATGCGTACTGTGCTGGTTGACAAGCAGGGAAACTTCGGCAGCATCGCCGGACTGCCTCCGGCGGCGATGCGATACACCGAAGCCCGGTTGAGTCAAGCAGCCGCCCAGATGCTGGAGAATCTCGATCAGGATACCGTTGACTTCGTCCCCACCTACGACGAGCGGCGAACTGAGCCGGTGGTGCTGCCCAGCAAGTTCCCCAACTTGCTAGTCAACGGAGCCCAAGGGATCGCGGTGGCGATGACCACTAGTATCCCTCCTCACAATGCTGTTGAGATCTGCCAGGCCCTCATCCGCATGATCGATCAGCCTGAAGTCTCGATTGATGAGCTTTTGGAGATCGTGCCGGGGCCCGACTTTCCCACCGGCGGCATCATTCAGGGCACCACTGGCATCCGACGGGGTTATCACACTGGGGGAGGTACAATTACCGTCCGAGCTCGGGCGACAATCGATGAGACTGGCAAGAATCCTACGATTATCATCACCGAAATCCCGTACATGCAAACGCGGGATCGCATCGTTGAGAAAATTGGCGAGCTGATTCGCGACGATCGTATCAAGGGGGTGCTTGGCGATAATGGTTTGCGGGATGAAAGCTCTTTAGAGCAACCTGTGAGAGTCGTGCTGGAGCTCAACCCGAAGTTGGCCGATCCGAATGTGATTCTCAACCAGCTTTATCAGTTCAGCCCGCTGCAGGATACATTCTCGTTGGCCTTTGTGGCTTTGGTCGATGGCAAACCTCGACGGCTGAACTTCAAGGAGTTGCTTCAGGAGTTCTTGCGGCATCGTGTTTCGGTGATTCGTCGGCGGACCCAATTCCTCCTCGATAAGGATCGCCGCCGCAAACATACCGTCGAGGGGCTGCTTCTGGCTTTTGCCAACATCGACGAGATTATCCGGATCATCCGCGACTCCACCACGCAGACCGAAGCCAAGGAGCGTCTGCAAGGAGTGCCCGCCCCAGCCTCGATGATGCAGCGTGCCCTCGGCGAAGAGGGCTTTGCCGCCTTTCAAGAAGAAAGAGGGGTCGCCGGTGAGTATTTCCTCACTCCGGTCCAAGCCGACGCGATTTTGCGGATGACACTCGGCCAGTTGGTCAATCTGGAACAAGAGAAGCTCGGCGAGGAGTTTCGCTCGTTGCTGGAGAGTATCAACGAATATCTGCGGATCCTCTCGGATGACACCAACATCTTTCAGATCATCCGCGATGACCTCGAGGAGCTCAGCCGACGTTACAACGACCCACGGCGTACCGAGATCATCGCCGGGGAAATCGGCGAGGTGGACATCGGCGATCTGATCACCGAAGAAACCATGGTGGTCACCATCAGCCAACGTGGGTACATCAAGAGGACACCGTCAAGCGTTTACCGATCTCAGCGACGTGGCGGCAAGGGCCTACGTGGGGCCAAAGTCGAGGAAGAGGACCCCATTGAGCACCTTTTCGTCGCCAGCACTCACGACTACCTCCTCTTCTTCACCAACCAAGGAAAAGTCCACTGGAAAAAAGTCTACGATCTCCCCCAAAAAGCCCGGGACAGCAAAGGTGTCTACATCACCAATATCTTGCCATTGGCCGAAGGAGAACGAGTCGCCAGTTGCCTGGCCATCCGCGACTTCAACTCACCAGATCACTATCTGCTGATGGCGACCCGAGCCGGCCTGGTCAAGAAGACCGATTTGGTCGCTTACAGCCGTCCGAAACGCGGGGGCATTATCGCAATCAAACTTCGCGAAGGTGACGAGCTGGTCGGTGTGGCCGTCTGCAGCGACCAAGACGAAATCGTCTTGGCAACCGCTGGCGGAATGGCCATTCGATTCCCCACAACCGACGCCCGACCGATGGGACGTGCTTCCAGTGGAGTCAAAGGGATCAACCCCACCGCAGGTGACACGCTCGTGGGAATGGCCTTGGCCGACGAGGCAGCCACCCTGCTGACGGTCTGTGCGAAAGGTTACGGCAAGCGTACACCCTTTGGCAGCAGTTCCCTGGCCGAGGAAGACCAGGAGCCCGAAGAGACTGACTCGGCTCAATCAGACTCGGCTCAAGCAGACTCGGCTCAAGCAGACTCGGCTCAAGCAGACTCGGCTCAAGCAGACCTCGCTGAGGAAGCCGATGATGCCGACGAACCAGCCGATAGCAGTGCTCGTCGCTATCGCACTCAGCACCGTGGCGGCAAAGGAGTCCGCGATATCAAGCCAACCCCCCGCAACGGGCCGGTCATCGCCGCCTTGAGTGTCGCCGACGACGATGAGGTGCTGATGATCACCGCCCAAGGCAAACTTCAACGAATCGCCGTCGGCGAGATCCGTGTGTTAGGCCGAAACACCCAAGGGGTGCGGATCATGAATGTTGATGGCGACGACAAGCTTGCCGCAGTGGTCCGCGTCCCTCGGGACGTGCAGGATGAGGCGGTCGAGGCAGCCGAAGAACCCACCGATCCTCTGCCTGAGGACTCAGACGAGGACCTCCCAGTCGCTCAGCGCGTCCCTCAGCAAACCGCCACGCTCCCTGCAGCACCGGGGACAGCTGATCCAGAGGGACCTGACGAGACAGCCCAAGGCCAGCCCGAAGCTGACGACTGAACCGCATCGAGTTTGCCCCTGAGCGAGAACCTCCAAGACCCTGCCGAACTTCGGCCTGGCCGTCCTTTCCAAGGGGCCTGGCCGTCCTTTCCAAGGGGCCGGGCCGTCCTTCCCAAGGGGCCTGGCCGCTTCTCACGGGATCCCAGACCAGCAGCCAATCAACTGCAAACCAACTGGCTGACCCTGTTTCGGTGGGCCCAGTTCCGGTGGGCCCAGTTTCGGTGGGCCCAGTTCCGGTGGGCTGATCTGCCCAGCAGGGAGCCGACAGGCGGTCAGGCTTCCGCCATGCAGCTTGGCCACCTGGTTGGCCGCAGCCAGGCCTAAATTGGGGCTCCCCAACCCCAAATTCGCCATCGGCTCAAACCATCGCTCGATCACCCCATCGGGCACCTCAGTCCGGGTCACTTGCAGACACCAACGCAGTCTGACCGACTCAGCTGCACCTCGGGACTGACCAGCACCCTGCGGCTCAAGGCAGATCTGGAAACCAAAGGCGGCGGATTCTTGGGCTACCAGCAGCAGACTTCGCCAAAGCTCGGTCAATGCGAACTTGGTGAGTCGGAGGTCGGCAGAGACCGGGGGGATCGGTCCGCGATGCTGCCGACTGAGAAGACCCTCGCTTGGTCGAACTTCTTGGGCACGACGGTCTCCGATTGGACCTTCAAGCTGTGCCGAAGGTCGTCCGCTGAGTTGCCGGGCGTCAGTGAAAGCCTGGCGAATCAGAGCGACCAAATCCAACGGTTCGCAATTCAGATCGGGCGGACGGAGGATCAGACGCAGGCACTCCTGTTGTCGAAAAAGGTCTTCTTGGGCTTTTTGCGCTTCGTTGATCAACCGGGCAGCGTCGGGAAAGCTGGCGGTTTTCATTTTGAGCAGTTCCAGAGCGCCGATGCCGCGTTGCAGGATATTCCGTCCGCTGTGGCAAAGCTCACGCAACAAAGTCTCCAGGTGATCGTCGGTTGAGGGCTCACTCGGGTGAGGGCAACTCGGTGTTCTCTCCATAAGGCCTCTGACTCCTGTGCTTCCTGCGTCTCACTGCTGGGTGGCTGGTTTAAGCAGCGGTTGGCTCCCCGAAGGACTCGCACAAGCCCCATGGAAGGTTCCTGAAAGGAGGCTCATGGCGGGGAAGGCTGCTCTGCTGATCCGACCGTCCGCCACAGCATCCTCCGGGCGAAACGGATCCCAGGCCCCATAGTTGGCAGGGGGCACCAGCCAAGTCGTATGTACTCCAAGATGATGGCCGCATGCCGATGAGACAAGCAACGCCAGCAGGCGGAACCCAAAAAGAGGAGTCAAGCACGCCGCTGACCGGCAGCGCCGGCGTGACAGCAGAACTCCCAAAACCTGGCTGGGACAGATCTTGCGGTCCGGAATTCCGATTGGGGCGACCCAATGAGCTGGGCTTCGGCCACTTGGTTACTACCGATTGTTGTAGGTTTGCTTGCCCGGGACAGAAGATCCAATCCAACCGATCAGCCCCTCGAGGCTGTCTCCACCAGAAGCGGTTCACTGATTGGTTTTCTTGCCTTGCAGATCGACGGCGATCAAAGTGCTTTGGTTGTCTCGGGCAAAGAGCACTCCCGCAGCGAGCGCCGGCAGGGCACGAACTTCTTTCTGAAGAATTTGCGCGGTTTGCAGCTGCTGATAACCCGCCGGAGAAGCAGTCAACCGCAGGAGTTTGCCGTCCTCCCGCAGCACCAGCAGCTGCGAGCCAGCCAGAATCAGGTGCCCGGCAGGCATCTCTCGACTCCAGCGAACTTTGCCAGTGGCTGCCTCGACACAACGTAGGGCCTGACCGGATTCCTGGCGACCATGAAAACCATAGAGGTGATCTTCATGGAAAACGCTAGTGGCGTAGTGGTTCGTCAGCTGCTGGTCTCCGGACCAAAGTTCTTTCAGTTGCCAGTCAGGGGTGACTTGAGACAGCAAAGCGCCGGTTTGGTAGCTGGTGGAGATGAAGATACGATTCCCCGGCAGGATCAGAGGAGTGGCTGCGTTGACCGAGGCGTTGATCCGCGGCCGCCAGCGCCGGTGGAACTTGACGGTGCCATCTTGAGGATCAGCGCCCACCAGTCCGGTGCGGGTAAAGAAGACTGCCAGACGCTTCTTGCCCTGCGGGGTTTGAAAGGTTCCCAACGCTGGTGAGGAGTAACTTGCGGTGTCTTGCGTGGAGTTCCACAGCAGCTTGCCGGTCTTGGCATCAAAAGCCACAAGTCCGGCGGGCTGGCCATTTGGGCCGTTGCCGCCGACGTTCATCAGGACCCTTTTGTCGTCGACCAATGGCGAGCAGGCAGCCCCGAAGAAGGAATCGGGGGGATTGAAGAGCTTTCTGGTATCCACCTTCCAGAGCAGCTTGCCGGTGAGAAACTCCAGGCAGTGGAGTTTTCCTTCGGCCCCAAAGGTGTACACCCTGCCATCTTGGATGGTGGGAGTGGCCCGAGGACCATCGTTGAAGCCGAATTGGTCGATGTATTTGGTGGGATAGCTAAATCGCCAAAGGGACTTGCCAGTCTTCGCGCTGAGGCACTCGACGACTTCCTCGGCCACCACCCGGTGCAAGAGAATCACCCGTCCGTCAGCAACCGCTGGGCCGCTGTAGCCTTCCCCCACAGCGATTTTCCAAAGGATGCCAGGCCCTTCCTCGGGCCAACGCTGCGGCAACACGTCTGGGTAGGTCCCGTTGCGGTGAGGCCCCAGCAGCTGTGGCCAATCCGCAGCCAAGCTCGGGAGCACCTGGCTGCAGGTCCAAAACGACAGCAACCAAAGCAACACCCACAATGGTTTTGCAGTGTGTCTCACGGTCGAGGTTCCCAGCAAGCAGAGGAATTCCATGGGCCAGCGGCTGTTGTTGGTTTTCGGAAAGGTCCTTGGCAGTGCGAAGGCGGCAGATCCTGATGGTTGCCCCCGTAGATTGTCAAGGAAAGACTGTCGGATGGCATGACGCATCTCCCACACGAGGAGCCTGCTATCCCATCCGGCAAATCTTGCTTGACGGACTCCTAGTGGTTGGCTTCTTCTGATTTGGCAGTTGGTTCTCGGGGAATCGGGGGATTCACGTCCAACCGACGGCCAAAATCAACCGACGACCAAAATCAACCGACGGCCAAAATCAACCGACTGCCAAAATCAACCGACTGCCAAAATCCTAGGAAACAAGGCACTAGGCTCCTGGTTGGGAACCTTTCCTGAGTTTGGTTGAATGACGAGGCTTCTCAGCTGAGGCGCCACCGCAAGCCAGCAGCGTGTCGTGTCCTTGAGGCACTCCCACGCCGAGAGGCACGCATCGCCGAGAGGCACGCATCGCCGAGAGTCGAACTACTGCTTCTCTGAGGATAGTGCCAATACGTTGGCAGATGAACCCGACCCCGATTCGCGGGAGGACTGGGAGTTGGCCTGCTCAGCTTCCTGGTGCCCTGCTGAGTCGGTTGAGTTGGCGGAGTTGCCACGAGAATCTTCGGTGACCGGCGCGGGATTCTCGGAAGTCTTCTGGTCGTTCTGTCCGGAGGGCCAAAACGCCCCTGGTTGAGGGTGGGGGGAATAGGCTGCGATGCCAAACTCGGCGGAGCGAGCAGTCGGTCGGCCTGCCCCTGGGTGGTTCGAGCAAAACAGCGAACCGAGGGGGCTGACTAGGACAGCCGGCAGCAACAGGAGATCGGCACCCAGGGCAGCCAACAACAGCCAGAACATCATCAGGCCAAACTGCGCGACTGGCTGGAATCCACTGAAGGAGAACATCGCCATGCCCAATCCAGCGATCAGGGTGGTCTGAAACATGGCGTTGCCACAGTGCAAGTAGGCATCAAGGACTGCCTCCCGGCGAGTTTGTCCCTGAGCCACTCCCCGTCGGACCCACAACAGGAAGTGCAACGTGTCATCGACAGCGATCCCAAGGGCAACACTGGCGGTCATCATCGAGCCAATGTCCACCAGCGACCCGCCCAAGAGCATGTGACGCCAGCCCATCAGCCCAAAGACCGTCAGGGCAGGTGCGATGTTCGGCACCATCGAAAGCAGCCCCGCCAAAGGACTCCGCAACAGACAGGTCATCATGATGGCGACTAAGATAAACGCCCAAAGAAAACTCGTCTGCAAGCCCTCTAACAGCTTTCGTTGAGCCTGGTGAAAGACCGGATCGATTCCGGTGTAGACGGTGTCGATTCCGGCCACCCCTTGTTCTCGGAGACGGCCCAGCACGGGCTCAACTTGCCCTTGAAGCTCAAAGATAAACGTCTCGTAATGAACCTCGCTGAGGGCGTCAAGACGGGCGGTAATCCTTAGGTAATCGGCGTGAGCGTCTTCGGCCAAGTAATGACGCCGAATAAATTCCTCTCGGTTTTTCTCGAGGTTGCGGTTTTCGCGACTACGCCGGGCTGACTCCAGCAGCGAATAGGGGCGAATTCGCGGGGGTTCGTGGTCGACCAACCAAACCTCGCCGGGGACAAAACCGGCGGTGCTGATGGTTGCCTCCACGGTTGGAAGCTGGCTGACCTTACGTTCCAGGTGTCCGACCAACTCCAGTTTTTCAAGAAGTGTCAGATCGTTGGTTCTCTTGTCAAAGGAGAGGACAATCTCCATGGTCACCAGAGGACCAAGTTTGTTTTCCATCCAGACGTAGTCCTGGTGGATATCCGTAGCTGGCGGGAAGAACTTGATCGGTTTGACGGTGGTGGCAATTCCAGTCAGCCCCACCGCGAGCACCGCCATGGCGACACCACAGAGAGCCAAGACCGTCCAAGGACGGCCGGTAACCGCGTGGCCCAGTTTCGCAAGCCACATCAACTGCCAGGGCGTCACCTCCGAAGGGATCCGCTCGGAAGTGATCGGAGCCGAAGCCGACTGGAGGCGCGGCTGTTGCTGAGACAGAGGTTGATCGGGCTTGTGCTGATCCGTCGCGGGTTTTCCTTTGGCCGCTCGGGAAGGCCAAAGCTGCAAGGCCACAGGCAGCCAACTCAGCAGTAAGACAGTCGCCAGGAGGGTGCCACTGGCGGCGAAGAACCCAAAGGTCCGCACTGGGGTCAGTTCACTGCTGCAGAGTGAGCCCAACCCAATCGCGGTGGTCACCGCCGAGAGTGTGCAGGGGACCACGGCAAGACGCAGAGCACACCAAGGAGCAGCCTGGGGTCCCACTCGGCGAATGCCATCTCGGTAGTAGTTGATCAGATGCACCGCCCCGCTCATGGCCAACAGCCCTACCAGCACTGGCATAATCACCAGCACCAGGTTCATCTGACCCCTAAAGAGATACACTTGCGCTACGCCCATCAACGCGCAGTACCAGGCCACGAGAAAGACCAAGGTGGTCAACCGCAGGCTCCTCAGGCCAGCCGCGGCGACGCAGATGGCCATCAGCGCCGCCAAGCCGACCCAGTGTGTGATCGCTCGCTGGCTTTCGATGTCAACCATCGCGTTGACGATCGGCGTGCCGGCTAAGTGGACTGCTTCCCAGGGTACGTCCAGGTTCTCAACGATCACACGTTTGAGCTCCAGGACCGCCTGCACCCGATTGGCATCCCCTTCAGGGGTGAGTGTGACAACAACGCCGGTGGTCTGCCGGTCCTCACCGATGACGATGCCCTCAAGGCGATCGATGGCCTCCTCACGCAGCAGGCTCATCGGCGGTGCGGTCAGTTCTCGCACCATCTGCGGACCGCTGGTCGCCTGCGAAAAGTAGCGTGAGACCTCGGAACGTTCCTCTGTTTGCAGAGGATCTCGACCCGGCTGAGCGGGTCCCAGCAGTTGGACTAGTTGATCTAGCCGGGGATCGCTCAAGGTACAACCATCCCAACTGACCAGCACGAGCGACTCATCGTCGAAACGCTGGCGAAACTCGGCAAATTGCAAAGTTTCTGGAGAGTTGGCTGGAAGCCACTGCTGAACGTTGTTGTTGGCCGAACGCATCGCTCGCGACGCAGCCGTGGCGAGCAAGGGAGCAAAGGTCACCAGCACCACGGTGATCAACCAGCCCAACTTCGTATTCAAGCGTCGCTGGGATGTGCAATCGCGACTACCAAAAGGGGGACTCTGATTGGGAGAGGCCTGCGTGTTGTGGTTCTCTGCAGGCAAGGTGGGCAGCGGAAAGGTGGACGAGGAAGTGCCGTTGTGAGGGACCTGGGCCATTCGAACAGCCTTGTCGGATCGGGCCAGCATGAATTGCTGTCAGTTGAGGCTTCCGGGGAAACCAAAGAGGTTCCATCCACTTTGGCTATATAGGAACTTTACCGGCGTTGCGGCAAGAGGTCTAGCTCCGAGTGGACTCCAGCGGCAGCGACCATCATCACATCCTGAAGGAGACGTCAGTTGGAGAATTCTTGAGTCCGGGAAGGTTTCATCCTGAACAATCGACCCGAAGGCAAGAATCTCGAATCCATCCTGAAATCCTTTGCCGCCGACGGACCTCCTGATTCCCTGAAAGTCTTCGACGAAGCGGACGCCTTTTGTCCGACAATCCGGGCTTGCGGTGGTGCCTCAGGCTGCCCCCTTGAGGTCATCACAAACAAGGGCAGACAGAAAGCCCTGGGTCGAAAACTTCTCCG
>CAZYKP010000046.1:0-17512 GCA_964648025.1 uncultured Pirellulales bacterium
GGCCGTTCTTTTGGGGGCCTGTTCGTGCTGGGGGTGCTTCTCGACCACACTAGGCAGGATCGGTTAGGCTGCAATGACAGAATACTGTTAGTCGGGTCCTGGGATTGCTGGCCCTGCCGCAAAGATGTGATGTCGTTTGTCTCGGAGCAACCGCTGCTCAGCCCGGAGTTCTTAAACCGGCTGGAGCAATTGGAACTGGTCAGCCGCAAGGTGCTGCGTGGTCGCCTTAAGGGAGATCGCCGCAGCAAACGACGTGGGCAGAGTGTGGAGTTTGCGGACTACCGCAACTACGTTGTCGGCGACGATCTTCGGTTCATCGATTGGAACACCTACGCTCGTCTCGATCGGCTGTTTCTCAAACTGTACGAGGAAGAGGAGGACCTCCACTTCTCGGTACTGATCGACGCCAGCGGTTCGATGGAATTTGGAGAACCGACGAAATTCCGTTATGCCCAACAGGTCGCTGCGGCTTTGGGCTTTGTGGGATTGTTCAACTCCGATCAGGTGGTCGTGGAGGCCATCCAGCAACCGGCAAAACAGCGAAGCCCCCGTCTTCGTGGACGAGCCAGCATCTGGCGGTTGCTCAAACACGTGGAACAGATTCAGCCGTCGGATGAGCCAATGACGCTAGCCGACGGCATCAAAAACTTTTTCTTGCGTCATCGATCTCGACAGGGGATCGTGGTACTCATCAGCGATCTTCTGGATAAAACTGGCTATGAGCCAGCTTTACGCATGCTGGTGGCCAGTCAGATGGACGTCTATGTCATTCAAACACTTTGTCCAGAGGAGTTAGATCCTCCGCTGACCGGGGACTTGCGGCTAGTGGATGCCGAGGATGGTGATATCGCTGAGGTGTCCATCACACAACCTCTCTTGGCAAGATATAAGAAAACTCTGGAAGCATTTGTCGGTGGTGTGCGGACTTTCTGCGCTCGTCGAGGCATGATTCACCTGTTGGCCAATACAGGTGAACCGATTGAGGATCTGATCACCAAGTATCTTCGCCAGCGGGGATTAGTGAAGTAGCCGGCGATTCGTCCCACTGAGCCTCCGATAACTTTCCGACCCAGGGCGACCAACGGAAGCCCGGATTGTTGGTCGTACCGCAATCACCTCGTCGAAGGCTTCTCAGGGAATGAACAACCTCGACCGGAGACTTCCTCTGGTCACAGACACTGATTGAGTCAAGATCGATGATGTTTGCCTTCATCAATCCGCTGTTGCCTTGGTGGGCATGGGCCCTGGCGTTGGCTGTCCCGCCTGCGGTGTTGATGCTGTATTTCCTCAAGCTCAAACGAAAACCTCTGCAGGTCCCCAGCACGTATCTTTGGCAAAAGTCTGTGGAGGATCTTCACGTCAACAGCTTGCTGCAACGACTTCGGCAGAACTTGCTATTGTTCTTGCAGCTGTTTGCCTTGCTGCTGGCGATTTTGGCGTTGCTTGGCCCGAACTGGGAGGGATCGGCACTGCAGGGAAAGCGTTTTATCTTTCTACTGGATACTTCTGCTAGCATGAGGACGACCGATCAGCCGGGAGATCGGAGTCGTTTTGAGGAAGCCAAGTCTCAACTGGATATCTTGATCAACGCACTTCCCTCAGGGTCTGAGGCGATGCTGATCACCTTTGCCGATCGGGCCAAGCTGATTCAGGGATACACCCGCGATAAGGTGGAACTGAAACGCCGCTTGGCCACCGTCCGGCCGACTCAGCGATCGACGGACATCTCCCGGGCGTTGCAGCGAGCGACGGACTCTTTGGAGCAAGTGCTTGGGGAGGTGACTGAGGAATCCGAGGTCCCGCAGTCTGCTGTTGTGTATGTGTTGACCGACGGGCGATTTCCCGACCCGAAGGAGCTGTTGCCGCAGAACCTTAGGCCCGAGTTGGTCGTCATCGGCGACGACAAGACCACCAACTTTGGGATCACTGCGATGCAGGTCACTCGGAGCGAGACTAGACCGGACGAGGCCCAATTGTTTCTGCGGGTCAATCACTTTGGGCCACCTGGGGTTGCGAAGGATCCCAAACCGCATTCGGTGCCTCTGGAAGTGTGGCAGAACGGAGTTCTGGTTCACGCAGACGATTTGGAGGTTCCTCCCAACGGTGCCGAGGCCACGACGACCGAGTTGCCCGACTTCCCAGGAGGAACTTTAGAAGTTCGCATTGACGCGGAGGATCCTTTTTCTCTCGATGATGTCGCTTGGGCTGCTCTGAATCCACCCAAGCCGGGTGTGGTGCTGCTGGTCACTCCAGGCAACGACGCCCTGGAATGGGCGCTGAACACCAAGCCAGCCAAAAAGCTCGTGGTGGTCACCACGATCCACCCGGACCAGTTGAAATCGGAGAAGTATCGGCGAGCCGCTCAAGGTCGAATTTACGACTTGGTCATCTACGACCGCTGCTCGCCCAAGACGATGCCCAGGGCGAATACCTTCTTTTTAGGATCGCTGCCTCCGACTGGCTGGACCCACGACGGCACGGTGAAGACACCACAAATCGTTGGTGTCGACGGATCGCATCCGCTGATGCAGTTCGTCAACCCGCGGGACCAGGATACACTCATTGTCAAGGCTTATTCCAAATTGGCTGGCCCGGAGGGAACCAAAGAGCTGATTAAGGCCACCAGCGGCCCCCTGATGGCCCTTGCTCCCTCGCGCGGCTATCAGGACCTGGTGTGTGGCTTTGCCTTGCGGTTTCCCGATACCGAAGATTCCGAGAGCGGGACCAATTGGCTGCTGCAACCCAGCTTCACCAACTTTATGTTCAACTTGCTCAAAAGCCTTGGACGCGGCGGCGAGGTGGTCGACAGCCTCGGCGTGCTGCCTGGAACTCAGATCTCCCTCACCAGCCAACTGGCCGAGGATTCAGTTCAAATCGTCACCCCAGACGGCGATCGGGTGAAGTTGAGTCCCACCAGTTATGGTCGCTATGTCTTTACGGACACCGAGCGAGTCGGGCTCTACACCATCGATCGAGGAGAGACCGAGGACACCAATGAGCACTTTGCCGTCAACCTCTTTGACGCTCGAGAGAGCAACATCACCCCCGCCGAGCCCGATCTCGGAGGACCAACTGCCGACTCCGCCGACCAGGGACCAACCAAAACAGCCGCTCGACATCAAGGCTGGAAATATCTGCTGATTGCCGTGCTGGGGGTGCTGATTGCCGAGTGGTACATCTACAACCGTCGGCTGCATCTGTGAGCCGTCCTGGCTGCTTGAAGGTCGTCAATCGGACGCCTCAGCGATCTTCGCCGACATGACAAGTATCCCCGCCTTGTGACCCCTCACTATCAAGGGGATACTTGCGGGGATTTCCCGGCAGGGCTAGCCTGACCTGCACGACGCTCCCCAAAATCTGACAGTCAATCTGAGGACACCCGCCAGACCCATGTCTAGCCGTAACGACCCGCTTGCCGCCCTTCGGCAGGCTCTGGAGCTCTCGCCGGATAACCTGCCTTTGCGAATGCATCTGGCTGAATCGCTGCTTGCTCAAGGCCAGGCCGAGCAAGCCGCTGCCGAGTATAAGGAGGCATTGGCTCGCCACCCAGACGACATCGAGCTGAAGATCGGGCTAGCCCGAGCCTCTTATCAACTTGGCAACGATAGTGTTGCCTTGGTGATTGTCGAGGATCTGCTGAAGGGCGATCGCCTCTCGGCTGAGGGATATCTGCTGCACGCCCGTCTGCTGCTTCGTGGCGGACATGTGGAAAGGGCGGTGTTGCAGTATCGCGAGGGCATCCGCTTAGATCCTGAGGTTGCCGACACGGAATTGGCCGGCCGGCTGGGCATCGATGCACGCATCGAGGACGCAGCCGAGGTGGTCGAGGGTCGATTGAGGCAGTCGTCTGTGGGTGATGGGTCCGAGAGGCCCGCTGAGATCGCCCAGCAGAACACGGAGCGGCCCAAGATCACTTTTGCCGATGTCGGCGGCATGGAAGCGCTCAAAGAAGAGATCCGCCTGAAGATCATCTATCCACTGCAACACCCGGAGATGTATCGTGCTTACGGCAAGCCGATAGGCGGAGGGATTTTGATGTATGGTCCGCCTGGCTGCGGCAAGACGCATCTGGCCAGGGCGACTGCAGGGGAGATTTCGGCCGATTTTCTGGCTGTGGGGATTGATGATGTGCTGGAAATGTGGATTGGCAACAGCGAGCGGAACATGCATCAGCTTTTTGAGCATGCTCGCCGCAACACGCCATTTGTATTGTTCTTCGACGAGGTCGATGCGCTCGGCGCTCGCCGGTCGGATATGCAACACAGCGCCAGCCGGCATTTGATCAATCAATTTCTGGCGGAACTGGACGGAGTGGATTCGAACAACGACGGTGTGCTGGTGCTGGCCGCGACCAACGCCCCCTGGCATGTGGACCCCGGTTTTCGTCGGCCAGGACGCTTCGACCGCGTCCTCTTCGTCCCACCACCGGACGCGACCGCCAGGGAGGAGATCCTCCGCTTGCTCTGCCGCAACAAGCCGGTTTCGGATATCGACTTCCGCCATGTGGCCAAAAAGACCGACGGTTTCTCCGGTGCAGATCTCAAAGCCGTTGTCGATGTGGCTGTGGAACGCAAGCTGGCCGAGGCCATGAAAGCCGGCGGACTCAAGCCGTTGGGAACTCGGGATCTGGTTGACGCCGCTCGCAAGCTGAAACCCACCTGCCAAGAATGGTTTGCCACTGCGCGGAACTACGCCCTCTATTCCAACCAAGGCGGAACTTATGATGATATTCTGGAATACCTCGGCTTAAAGAAATAACCCCCCAAAAGCCTTTGCCGACTCCAATCTCCAGGGCAGATCCTCTGGATCATTGGTTTCTGGATGTGATTGTTATGAATCAGTTTTCTTTTTCGGCGGAGGCCAATCGCCGTGTGCAACGAGCGTCGCTGTTATCCGAGCAGGGTCGGCCTGAGCAGGCGATCGAGGAGCTCCAACAGGCGTTGGTCGAGGATCCGAACAACGGCCTGGTGCATGCTCTCTTGGCAGCCAATCTCGCCGAGCTTGATCGGCTAAAGGAGGCGACCGAACAAGCTCAGCAAGCGGTACACTTGGCCCCGGAGCTGCCGTTGGCTCACCGAGTCTTGGGGCACATTTGGCTGGAGAGGCGCGATCATCGTGCTGCCGAGGCAGCCATCCGACAGGCGATCGAGCTGGAGAACACCAACGCAGGGAATTGGGCCTTGCTGGCTCGGGTGTATGTTTTCCGACGCCGCTGGTCGGAGGTGTTAGAAGCGGCCGAGCTAGGCTTGGAGCAGGACCCGGAGCACAACGGATGCATCAACCTCCGTTCGATGGCCTTGGTGCATCTGGGCCGAAAAGAGGAAGCCGGGCAAGTGTTGGATGCAGCCCTGGCCCGCAACCCGGAGGATGCAACCTCGCATGCCAACCGCGGCTGGTCGCTGCTGCATGCCGGTCAGACTCGTGAGGCACTTGGGCACTTTCGCGAGGCCCTCCGCTTACAGCCGGAAAACGCCTGGGCCAAATCAGGCATTGTCGAGGCACTCAAAGCTCGCAATCCTATCTACCGCTGGATGTTGGCCTATTTTCTGTGGATGACCCGCCTTCCCCCGCAAGCTCGTTGGGGAGTCGTCATCGGGGGATATCTTCTGATCCGATTCGCCAACCAAGCAGCTGCGCAAAATCCCGACCTGGATCTGTGGGTCTTTCCGCTGACGATCTTGTACATGGTCTTTGCGATTATGACTTGGCTGTCGGCGCCGCTCTTCAACCTGCTGTTGCGTTTAGATCGCTTCGGCCGCTACGCCCTATCGCCCGATCAAATTTGGGGGGCCAATGCCCTGGGGATCTGCTTGGCCGCGGCACTCCTCAGCCTGATTGCCGGATTTGTGGGGATTTCCGGTGGTTGGTTCTGGGCTGCATTTGTGTTTGGCTTGCTGAGCATTCTGGTCTCGGCCACTTTTGCTTGTTCTCCGGGAAAACCTCGGCTGGCGATGGCCGGTTACACGCTGATTGCCGCCCTGGTGGGACTGGCTCCAGCCGTTGCCGAGATCTCCGGAGTGGCTCTTCTGCCAGAACCGACCTTGCTGATGCTGATCGGCCTTTTCCCCTTCTCCATTCTTGTGGGGACCTTTGTGGCCAACGGCTTGGTCGGCTGGACCCCGAAACGTTGACACCTAACAAGCCCTCAGCGAAAATCTCCGGGCCGATGACTTCATCGCACCCACTCCGCAACTCTTGGAGACTCTTGCTGCCTGGTGCCTGGTCGTTCGTGCAACAGCTCGTCCCGGAATGACTCGTTTCGGAATGACTCGTTTCGGAATGACTCGTTTCGGAATGACTCGTTTCGGAATGACTCGTTTCGGAATGGCTCGTCCCGGGCAAAACGCTCAACTGCCTCACCTGAGATTCACCAAAGATTGTTGCTGGAGATTGACTGATGGCCATCAAGATCCCAGAAATCGGCGACACGATCACAATCGGCAGGACTTTTGTCACCGGCGCGACTCAAATTCGTGTCAATGGCGAGGTTGCCTTTCAAGGCCGCCTCCATTCGAAGTCGCCTCAAGAATTTCATGCCGGCAATCGGACGTACATCATCGAAACACGCGACGTTGGGGCGAACTCCGTTGCGATTGTGCTGAAGGTTCTGGAAGGAGGCCGGTTGATCCATGATGCCATGTACGATCAAGCCGGACAACGCATCACCAATGAAAAGCAAGCCCAGGCAGTTGGCGAGATCTCACTCTGCACGGGCGCGGGCGCGTTCGGCAGCATCGCCCTGGGCATGCAGCTTCCGAAGCTGGCAGCCGGCGGAGTTCTTGCCGGCGGGCTCGGCGGAGCGTTGATCGGCGGCATGTGTGCTGCGGCCGGTGCCTTGGTTGGCTTCCTGGTTGGCCTCTTGCTCACGGCAGCCAAACGCAATCGTGATTCGACTTGCGGCACTTTCTCGCTTGCCTGAATCCCTGTCGGGAACGCCCTCCTCTTACTCCCACTTCGCGCTGCCTTCACGGTAAAATCAAGGTAGAGACCCCGCCCATCGGCAATGCTCGGTGTTCATGGCCCTGTTCGACAGAATTCTCCCTGCGGAACTCGGCAGGACCGTCGGCCAAATCCTCCCAGTTTCCGGATACATCACCAGCGGGCAGTACACCACCAAAAGCCGCGATCTCAAGAACAACTGCCCAACAATGGATCAGGCCCGCAACACAGTTCACTCCCAAAACTGCGGCATGGCCGGTTGATCACAAAGGAGACTCAACGATGAAATACTTGCCTCCCCTGTTCGCCTGCGCTGCAATTCTCTTCATGCCAACTCTGGCAAGGGCTCAGTTTTGGCCAAGGTTCCCACAACTGGTCCAGCAACAAGTCGTGCCAGCAGAACCTTTGCCCCCGGCTGAGGTGCTGTTGGCAAACACATCCGCTGAGACCTTGTTGGTTGAGGTACATGACTTGAGGACCTCAGGCCGCGGAAAAACCTACCGAATCCTGCCAGGCACCCAACAACCTGTCCGCTTGGACCGGGACGCTGGAGGCTTCCTGCAGCGGATCTATCATGTTCCTCGTTTCGGTCGCCTCTATGAGCAGGTCGTCTCGACACCGATCTCCCCACGGGTGCTCTACAAAGTCGTTGTCAGCGCCGAACGAGTGACCTACAGCTACCGTGATCCCAAGGGCATCAGCGGTGCACCAGAACACGACCGGGTGACCCCGGTCAGCGTTGGCGTCTTTCTCATCCCGCCCGGCGTTCAACTCGGTGACCAAGTGACCCTCGATGTCGCCCGAGAGGCCATCGCCCGAGGAAACCCTGGAGCTGCCGCAACAACTCCTCCTCCGCTTCCACCGTTGCGATGAGAAAAAGTGTCACCAGAGGGCATGTCACCAGCGGCCATGTCACCAGTGCAACTGTCACCAGTGCAACTGTCACCAGTGCAGTTGTCACCAGAAGAGCTGCGACGAGTCAGCCACGGCGGGGTAGCAAGCCGGCTCGTTGTTGAAACTCCTCATTGAGGCGAAGCAGGCGATTGTATTTCACCGTCCGTTCCCCACGACAGAGCGAACCAAACTTCACCAGGCTGACGCCGTTGCCAACGGCGATGTCGACTAAGGCATCATCTTCGGTTTCGCCATCTGGGCTTCCAACAGCCAAGGCATAGCCAGCCAAACGAGCGACAGCCAGCACTCGCAGCAAATCACTGAAGGTCGCCACTTGCTGGGGCTGGACAGTCACCCCATTGGCCACCCCGAGCTGCAGCCCTCGCCAGGTCAGCTCATGGTGGCTGGCAAACAGCTCACCAGCGAGCAGCCACACTCGGCGACCGATTTGACGGGTGAGATTCTGCCAGCCGTTCCAGTCGTCGCCGGAAAGAGGGTCTTCGAGGGCCAGGATTGGATACTCCTTGACCAACCCAGTAAACAGTTCGATCAGCCCCGCAGAGTCAGCCTGCCAAGGCCGGCCACGTTCATCGGTGACCAAGTATTGCTCATCTTGGTAGAAGTATCCGGCAGCGACATCGATGGACATCGCAATATCTTCACCAAGTTTGAGCCCGGCCTCTTCGACGGCTTGCGAGAGCAGCGTCAACGCCGAACGCGGGTGTTTCAGCGGCGGGCCAAAGCAGCCTGAGCCGGCTGAGAGCATGGGAGGATAGCCTTTGCGTTGGAGGCATTCCCCCAGCCGCTGGCGAATCCGAGCCCCCCACTCAAGGGCTTCAAGCAGCGATTCCGCCCCAATAGGCACCGCCTGAAACTCTCGAAACGCGAGAACACCACCCAACCGAGTGCCTCCCGCGATCATCCCAATCATGGGCAAGGGCAACCTGGGGATTAGGTCTGGGTTGACCAAGTTGGGTTGGTTGGGAGTTGGGATCTGAGAGGCGATGGTGTGCTCTTCGGCCTGAGCGACTCGGGCTGCCTCAGCGGCCAAATAGCGGATGTGCCGGTAAAAGCTCACCTCGTGGTGAGCTGCGGCCGCTTGAGCGCAGGCCAGGGAAACCGCCAACAAGGCATTGGCTCCCAGCCGTCGGCGTTCCGTCGTTCCATCGAGCTCGGCCAACACGTGATCAATTGTCTGCTGGCTGGTGGGGTCTTGGCCGACCAAGGCGGCAGCGATCTCCTGGTTGATCAGCGCGACGGCCCGTCGGACACCAAACCCCTGAAATCGCTCCTGCTGATCTTGCAGCGGTTGGGCCTGGGTTACCCCCAGATGATCCCCAACCGGAACTGAGCTCCGTCCGACCGCCCTCTTGGTGCGAACCTCGACTTCAACGGTCGGCTGACCGGAACTGGTCAGAACTTCCCGACCGTGAATAGCGGTGATGGTGGGCACCGGAAATCCCCCTGGTGCAATGTCCCGCTGCGTTGGGGCAAGAGGCGGGAATCGATGTGACCCCGGCTGGCCAGCAACGCACCGGGTGACCAAGGGCGCTGGCCAACATCCAAACACTCTGGAACGTGTCAGGACGTGGCATCTGAGAACCCTATCCAAGGGTTTTATCCTACACTCTTCCCAGCCGGGCGCCAGCAGCCAACGGCCCCAGAGGCGTAGGCAGTTCGCGGTTTTCCCCCTCTTAACCCTCCGACTGCGACGTTGGGAGGGAGTGTTCAGAGGGCCAGCTGGGGCCAATACGAACCGCCCCCTGGGGAAGCCGTCCATCTGGTGCGACGTAGACCCAGATCACCATCCTTTCTGGTGGGCAGGTGGTCATCAAGACGCGGTGATACTCACCTTGATGTTGAGGCTGGTTCCTTGAGGGCGGCTGATAGTCCTCCAGTTCATCCAACTGGGGAAGTTGCCCCACAGGATCAGCAAGAGTCAAAATCTCCCCCAAAATGGGCTGACACAAGGTCTCTTCACAAAAAGCAGGTTTTTGCCGATCACCTGGCCAACTGAAGATTCTCTGGGTCTCTGCTTGGAGCCGGGCGTCGTTCAGGGGGTCGGCTGACCCAAGCGCCAGGATGCCCTCAGGGGGAACTGCCAGCATCGGGTAGCCGACCGGCAAGTGGTACAACGCACCCCAAACAGCGGCGGGGACGACCTCCGAGACTTCCGGACAGAACCGCTGGAAGTTCGAGAACCCTCGTTTGAGGGTCCCATAGACAAAAAGCCGAATCGCGGACATGGCTATCTGCAAGCAGCGGTTCTCGTCGAAGTCATCTGGCAACCAACAAGTGGTGGGATTCTACGGCAGAGACCATCCAGAACGAGCCAGCCGTTGATCTGAACATTCATGCAGATGTGAGAATGTGGGCAGAAGCGGGGAGTCCCTTCTAGGCTAAACCTTCTGGTTGAGTCCACTTTTTGGGGGCATTCTGTTTGCCGTTTGGCCCGTTGGCGTGGGTGTTGGCCCATTTGATCGACGCTCGAGCAGCAGGGCGGCTCCCTGAATGAGCAAAACCCCTGTCAGACGGCTGTCTCACAGGGGTTTGTGTCAACACACGCCTTGAGAAGCTGAGGTTTCCCAGGGCGGCACCGGACTGTCAAGCGTTGGAGCGACTCAGTCCCACCACCATTGTTCAGCGGGCAGCTCTTGAGGGGCCGAGCGATCGATCACGCTGCTGAGCTCACCGCGGTTCTCGATTTCGAGCGCGTCCTTGCGAGCCAACGTCCAGGGGTTGGCCGAAACACCACCGGAAATCATGGCAAAGGTGTGCTTGAGGCGACCCTGGCGAACGGTCTTATGATTGAAAACCGATTTGACTGCCTGAGGCCCCGGCAACTGCTTGGGCAGGTAATCTCCGCTGGGGCCGAAGTAGCTCATCGACCAATCCACATGAGAGTCCAGACTACCACTGCGAATCAGAGCACATGCAAGAGCCAGATCGAACACACCCTGCAATTGACCGTAAACAGGGTAGCGTTTGGCCAACTCCTCAAAGTGGGCAGTGAAATTGTGGGCGAAAGCCTGAGCTCGTTCGTCGGCTTGGCCGCTGAGATTTTTCTGACCCTGGGCGGCCAACAATCCATCTTCGGTGTTGACCTTCACACCGGAACCGCTGAACTCAAAGGCCTGCAAGTTCTGGTTGGCCTGGATCGATTGGTAGTTCAAGGTGAACCAGCACCGCAGCAATGGTACCGCACCTCCTGCTTGGCCTGGCTGAAGGGCCGACAGATAGCTGGGCACATTGTGGCCACCGTCAACAAGCCCCGCTGCAATCAACTTCATGTGGTAGTCCGCTTCGACAAGCGTGCGAGCAACGTTGGATTGGGGATCCAACTCGCCGAGCATCACAATATCTTGCAGACCGAGCTGATCGGCCAGTTCGGAGACCCAAGTCCGAATTGGCCGCTTGGCACTTTGCTGAGCCGCGATAAATTGCTGGGCCTTGGCCAAATTCTCTTGACGAGGGTCAATCGAGCATCCAAAGGGCTGCCCAGGATGTTGCCGGACGTACCGCAGCAGCGTGACCAGGTCATCCAATCGCAAGGTCGGATGCCCAGTTTGGGTGCCCACCGTGCGACCGGCCGTGTCGGTTGTCCAGTCTCCTGCTGGACCAGCAATCACCAAATCCCCACTGTCGGGGTAGACAAAGAGATACTCAATCCGTTGCAGCCCCGCCAAGGTGAACATCTCTTCGGGCAGCGGCTCTCCAGCGGCAGCCTTCAGTTGTGCCAATCGCTCCAACCGAGGCAGCGAGACTTTTCTTAATTGGGAAAACGCCCGGACATCCTGAGGCCCCAGGGACCCTCTGATGGGAGGAGCCATCGCATGGCGGATCTGCTCCAACCAACCTTGGGTCTCGGTATTCAGCTCGCGGTGAAGCACCCCTTGAGCGTCAACCCAAACCCCTTGAGGATAAGGCCTCAAGGTACCAGGACCACCGACAGCCTCCCAGGTGTCCCTTTCGACTGTGTTTTGGATCAAGTCGATCAACGAGTCGTAGTCCACTCGTGGACCGCCACCGGCAGCCCCCACCGCCTGACCACGCAACCCGCGTAAGGCTCCTGTGCGAGCGTCGTCGTCGGCCATCTGCCCGATGGTGTCGATGGCCCCGCCGAACAGGCCGGCTGATGCCTGAGCTTGTGCAACCTGGGCGAGATACTGGCTGCGAACTTCCAAGTTCTTGACCGAGCGAGCCGTTTGAAGAGCTGGTCCAAACTCACCAGCAGCTAGCTGGGCTGAGAGCAGCTCCGAGGTGGAAAGTGGTTTCCGTTGAGGTGCCGCCCCAGCAGGATCCTCAATCCCTGATTGCTCGGGAGCTTGCACAACCTCGTGGGGCAGGTCGAGAGGCTCCTGGCCGGCCGGGTTGGTCGGGCGTGAGGCTGGCTGAGCGGATTTCTCCTGCTGAGCAACCGAACTGGGACCAACACTTGAAGAGCCTGTATCTTGCAAGCTCAAAATGGCCAACCCACCGACAACGACCAGCACGGCTGCGGCCACACTGAGGGCAACGGACCAACGCTGAGCCCATCCCTGAGGACGGGCGGGTACGCAATTCGCTTTCACATCAGACTCCGAGTGTGAGGACCCCGTCGGCGAGGGCACAGCCAGAGCCACGCCACTGCCCCGATGGGCGTCAGAGACCGGGGTAGGGTTGTTTGCGGCGATCTCAGCCGGGTGATCGGCCCGGCCGAGTTGCTGGCTGGGACCTTCGCAACCAACTTGGCTTGAAGTCTGGGAGTGAGGCGTATGTTGACGCAGCCACTGCACGGCCTGAAGGGGGAGTTCGGTGGGAACGGTCGCCAGACATTTCTGTAACAGCAAATCCTGATAGTCAGGCTGCTGAGACTGACCCTGGCCAAGGCTGGCTTGCGCCGTCGGGCTGATACGCCCGTTCAGCGCGGCTGCCTTCGTGTTTGATTCGTTCATCCCAGATGCACTCGCCCGACCCTGTGGGGGCCCACTCAAGTGGCCAGCCTGGCCTGGGCGACGCGGATGGGCATGATCATGTGAATCGGACACCATCGTTTCCCTCGAAAACCCTTTATCCCTGTTGGGGCAACCAGCCCCTCAGGTTGCAATGGTCACTGCGAGTTATCGCGTTGCAGTTGATCAAATGTCGTCGATCAAGTGCCATTGATCTAAGCGTGCTGAAGCAGGTCTGCTTGATCAGTTTTGGTTGGTCGTCAGTTTGACCAATTTTTGATCACTTGCCATCCCAAGAACCAGCTTTGCGACAACCAGGGCTCACACGTGGAGCTTTAGAGGCCGGCATGCTGGAACACGGGAATCTCAAGATTGTTCCCAGGACTTTAAGGTTGCTCGGATCCGGCGACGGGCCTCAAAGAACCGCCACCGGGCCAGCCCAGGCTTAATCTCCTGAAGGGCCGCAATTTGTTCGTAATCCATCTCTTGCCAGACCCGTAGAGCGAAGACTTCACGGTAATCCTCTGGCAGTTGAGCTACCGCCTCGACCAAGTCGTCGACGAACTCTCGCTGCTCAACACGGTCATCGGGACCGACTTCTCGGCTGCCGAACTGATCTCCCAGAGTTTCATCTGGCATCTCAGATTCGTGCGACCGACGCCGCTGCCGATGGCGGCAATGCTTCCGCCACACGTTGCGGGCGACCGCGTAGAGCCACTTGCGAGGCGTCGTCTCCGGCACGGTGCGGCGGAGGGAGTGCCAAAACTGCAGCAACGTTTCTTGAGTGAGATCAGCCGCCCGTTCGCTGTCGTTGGTCAGCCACTGAAAATGGCGGAACAACCCTTCATACTGACTGCGTACAAAGGCCTCGCAGACAGAACGGTCCTCGCCGGTCAGCTCCGCATACGACGGAAAGCCTGATTCACAGGCTTCCTGACGAAGCGGTGGGTGACTCTGCTGAGTGCTCTGCGAGCTGATTGCTCGTTTGCCGTGGTCCTGCCCGCCGTGCGACTGGTCACCCTGAGCAGGGACTCGCTCTGGCTGATCCGTTTGATCAGATTGATCAGACCGATCAGCCGGATTGCTCCCTGCGTGACCCCCCTGGTCGTTGGTCATAGCCTTTGAGTGGGACTTGTGAGAGACAGCCCAAACTCGGCCAACCAGTGGTGGGGTGTCGTTGACGGGCGTGGATAGGCTCTCTGTTTGTGCCGTACTCAATGGCAACCTCCTTCGCCCTGCCATGATAGTACCACCCTGCTCGCGAGCGTTGGGCAAAAGTTGTTTGCCCCTCAGAGACTCCCGGGCCGTCTGAGAGTTTGCCGTCCTTGAGGTTTTTGCTGAAGTTGAAGCGTTTGCTGCAGTTTGCCGGTGGAGTTGGTTGGGAGATGCATTCCTTCGGGGGCACAGCAAAAACAAGCGACACGAGTCTGCCAACGCCGGCAGAAGGAATTGCTCCAGAAAGGATTGTGAGAGTGAATCCCTGGAGAGTGAATCCCTGGAGAGTGAATCCCTGGAGAGTGAATCCTTCCAAGCCTTGCCAGAGCAAAACGATGCCCATCTGAGGATCGCCCAGTCATCCGACTCGGTTCAGTGCGTTGACCAACTCAGAGTCTGTCCGAACTAGTGGCGGAGGCACAACGGCTGGTGGCTCACGAGTCTTGATGCAACAAATCCTCGTTGTGCCGGGACACTTTTCGCACAGTCACTCAGTGCGGTGGACGGTCAGGCAGAACAACGTCACGCAAACGGTCGTCGGTGATCATCGGCTGTCTGGGAGTGCGGCTCCAAATAGCCGTTGCCTCATTCCCCACATGAGTCTCTCCGAGCCAGGCATCACCTGCCCGCACATCATCGCCGGCAAGCAAAAACCGCTCAGTTCTGTTCAGACTCCCCGTCGGGTCAGTTGCCTGACGTGGAGGCCTCCGTCTGGGGTTCTCAGGAGTTTCTGCACCCAGTAGTTGCTTTGCCAGTAGTTGCTTTGCCAGTAGCTGCTTTGCCAGTAGTTGCTTTGCCAGTAGTTGCTTTGCCAGTAGTTGCTTTGCCAGTAGTTGCCGAGCTTTTGGCGAATCGTCGACAGCTGGACTGAACGATTCCCATCGCGAGGGCTTGGGTTGCTCAATGCCCTCATTGTGACGGCTTAGTCTCTGCTACCTCAAGTCTCTGCTACCTCAGGAATGAGCGGTCTGAAGCGATTTTTGCGCAAGCTTTGGCTGAGTCTTCCAAGAGCACGCGGACTGCGAGGGCGTTTCTGTGGTGGCAAACTCTGTGTTGGCAAGCGGCTAAGACCTCAACGAGCGTCTTGGTTGTTGGTTGGGGGAGCTGGTTTGGGAGCAATGGCGGCGATCACGTAGTAGGCATCGACGATGTTCTCAGTCGTCCGCGGCTGGTGGTAGACGCCGACTTCCCAGTCATGCTCAGCGGCCAATTGGATCAGCTTCAATTTGTGCATGGCCATCCGCCCGTTGACCTTGACCCGAAAGTACTCTACCCGTTCGGGCATGCTGGAGAGAGAGAAGTAATAATCGGGAGATTGACCGATGTAGAGCAACCGCACCTTTCCTGTGGTAAGGGTCGCATTGGCCGGGAACGTCTGAAACTGCGGAACAGGGGGTTGTTCAGGGGCGGCATCTTGGCCAAGAGCTGTTGTGCCTGGCAACAATAACAACCCGCTCACGCACAGGCCAACAGCAAGAGCATCACAAAGGGCAACGTTCATTGATCTGTCTCCAATTGATCCGAACCGACTCAACTCGGGAGATCCCCCGAACGTTGATTGAGCCCCGGACAAGTTTCCGACCGAAGGCGACCAACGGAAGCCCGGACCGTCGCACCTGATGTGTTGCCTCCCTGGCAAACTTTCTCCTGAGCATCAATAAGCCCAGGGCGATCCGGTCTGGTTCTGTCGAGAAACTCCGCAGGAATCAAGAAAGGCACTCTCGGCGATCGCAAGACGCCGTGCCAACAGTGCTTGCTTTCGCTGAAGCAGTATCGACCCCGAATCCCAAGCCCGCAAGCCGGCAAACTCCCCTGCTGGTCGCTCAATTGAAAAAGCTGTTTCCGCCAAGGTGTCGACGAGACGAGCCCAATGAGTTTCCAAGTGACCTTGGGGCAAAGCCAACTCACACTCGGAGCCGGCACAGTAACGGCGGGGCTCCCTCAGACAAACGGTATTGCTGCTTTAGGGCAGTTGGGGACACCGACTTGAGCGATGTGGTATCATCCGAGCTCCCTGAGACATTTCATCGCGACCGAGCACACAAGCAAGCCCATGTTCAAGCTGAGAAATTTTGTTGGGATGATCCTTCGGCTGGGAGTTCTCGCCCAAGTGGTCCGCTGGCCGAACCTCTGTGCCTGCTTTGGGGTAATCGGGGCGGCTTTGGGAACAGGGTTGGTTGTTGCCCAAGAACTCCCCTGGCCGAACAAGAGCGGCCCGCAGTTGACCGGTGCTGCGGCGGCGGAGCACGCTCGGGGTCTGCCTACGAAGTGGGATGAGAAATCCGGCGAGAACGTTGCCTGGAAGGTCGCACTCACAGGAAAAGGGCACAGTACGCCGGTCATCGGCAGGGGAAGGATCTGGCTGACCTCCGCCACCAAGGATGGCAAAAAGCAGTATGTGCTCTGCTTCGATGAAAAAACGGGTAAAATTTTGCACCACAAGCTGCTCTTTGAAAACGAGCAGCCTGAGCCGCTGGGAAACCCTATCAACACCTATGCCTCGCCCACCTGTGTGTTGGAAGAGGACGCTGTGTATGTCCACTTTGGAACTTATGGCACAGCTCGTCTTGATCCCCAGACGGCCATGGTCAAGTGGCAACGCCGGGACATCAACTGCCGACATTTCCGCGGCCCCGGCTCCTCACCGTTGGTCTTTGAGGATTTGCTGATCCTCACCTTTGACGGGATCGACCAGCAGTTCCTCACGGCCCTGGACAAAAACACCGGCCAGACCGTTTGGCGAACCGATCGCTCCACCGACTACGGCGATACCGGGCGAGATGGCAAACCCAAGCGAGACGGTGACTTCCGCAAAGCTTACGGAACGCCCGGGGTGATCGCGGTGGGCAAGGGCCACCATTTGGTCTCCTGCGGATCTCGGGCTGCTTTTGGCTACGACGTTCACACCGGCGAAGAGATCTGGACGATTACCCATAAGCAGTTCAACGCCGCTGCTGCGCCGCTGTTTTTTCAGGGTCAAGCGCTGATCAACACAGGCTCCCGGGGCTCCCATTTGATCGCCGTTCGCCTCAATGAAACCACCCGCGGCAACGTCGACCGGTCCCATGTGGTGTGGGATCGCGGCAAGGGCAACGCCCGGCTGTGCTGGCCAGCGATGGTCGAGGATCGCGTGTACATGGTCACCGACAACGGCGTGTTGTATTGTGTCGATGCGGCCACCGGCAAGGACAATTGGGTGGCCCGGTTGGGTGGCAACTTTGTCTCTAGTCCCATCTTGGCGGCCGGTCGGCTGTATGTCTTCGATGAGACCGGCCATGGATACGTCATCGCCGATGACGCTGAGAAATACCGGTTGATCGCTCGGAACAAGTTGGCCGAAGGAGCCAGGGCCTCACCAGTGGTGGCAGGCGGGGCATTGTTTCTGAGAACCTTCGGCCATCTGTACAAGATCGCTCAGTAAGCACGCCTTGAAACAAAGGGCCTTGGCTAAGAGGTCGCCTTGCCGTTGGTCCAGCTTCGGCTCAGTCCCGAGCTTGTCCTGAGTCCCGAGGCTGTTCTGGGTCCCGAGGCTG
>CAZYKP010000046.1:17612-65151 GCA_964648025.1 uncultured Pirellulales bacterium
TCCTGGGTCCCGAGGCTGTCCTGGGTCCCGAGGCTGTCCTGGGTCCCGAGGCTGTCCTGGGTCCCGAGGCTGTTCTGGGTCCCGAGCTTGTCCGGGTGTGAGGGACATGGTTGCCTGGCTGGCTGGGCCGAGAAAGGCGAGCACATCTTGCATGCGGACGGCGAAGGCCGTCGAGGGAAGTGGGCTTTGGGAGACGATGATCCCGATGACTTGTCCCTGTTCGTTGAACAGCGGCCCCCCGCTGCACCCGGGACTGATCGCCGCGGAGATCTGGATCCGTCGCCGGATGGTCATTTCCCCAACAGGCCGATTCGCGCTGCTGACGATTCCTTTCAAGACCGTCCAATCCAACACGAACTTCCGATCACCAGGATTGCCGATCACCACAACACCCTCGCCAGGAACGACCGTGCCCTCTTGCTGGAGTCGCACAGAACGCAGAGGCACCTTGGGTTTGAACTTCAACAGGGCCAGATCCCGTCGGTAGTCGACTGCCAGCGGAAGCGCATCGGCCTCTTGAGTGGGAACCTTGTCTTGCCCGGGCTTGGCATTGGCAGCTCGGTAGACCACCTGGACCCGTCCGATTCTGGGTAAGACGTGGGCACAGCTGAGCACATATCCCCTTGGGTCGACGATCATCCCACTGCCAAAGCCGGATTCGCCCTTAATCAACACCACGGCATTGAGATTCTCCTGGGCGATCTGCTGAACGTTAAGCTTTGTGTTCTGCAATGCCGGCACCAGGGCAGCCAGACTCCCCTCGGGGAGATCTTCGGCAGAGACGCTCACGGTACGACCATCGACCAAGCGGTTGGCATCTTTCAGACGAAATCGGTAAGGCTGCCAATGTCGATACAGTTGAAGCCGACGGTAGTACTCCAGCTTGACTGAGTTGGTGCTTCTCAGGAAGGCTTTCTTCTGCCAAGAAATCGCCGTGGGAAAGTCGCCCAGCTCGGCCAGAGCAGCCGCTTGAACGCTCAGCGGAAAAGCGACGCGATTGAGGGAAATCTCACAAGCCTTCTGAGCCATCTGCAGCGACTGTTTTCCGTCACGTTTGGCCTGGTTGGGATGGCAAGCCAGAATGAAGGCTGCTTTGCTGAGAGCCCAGAAATCGCGGCTATCTTGCTGCAGAAGCTCTTTGTATACCGAGAGTGCCTCGTCCAACCGGCCTTGAGAAGTCAGAACGTTGGCCTTCACACGATAGAGGTCCAGTCGCTTCGGCTCTTGGTGGATTGTCAGGTCGATCAGCCGCAGACCTGCTGCCAGGTCGTTCTGAGCTTGCTGGCTGCGATCGGACAGCCGATGAAGTTCGGCTCGGTGGAGGTAGGCGTGCGGCTCCTGTGGGTCGATTTTCATCGCAGTCTCGTAGGCAGCCAAAGCCTTCTGTTGATCCCCGGCTTTGAGCCAGGCATCTCCCAGGCATGTTTTGGCGAAGGCCATCGCCGAGCCATCCGCAAGACCCTCTCTCTTAGCCAAGGAGTCACTCGAAACCTTCAAGATCCGCAAAGCCGAGTCGTAATGGCCGGCTTGCAGGAGTAACCGACCCCACATTGCCAAGGTGAACTCGTCGAGCAATCGACGTTGAAAGAGCGCACTGATATCAGCCAACGCCGGCTCAACTTCGTCGAGCTGATAATGAAGGAACATCCGGGTGACATAAGCGGATTTCTGATGAGGCTGCAGCTCTACGCTTCGCGACAACGACTCAAACGCCTGCTCAAAACGACTAGCACTCCGATAAGCCTCAGCACGTTCCACATGAGCAGCGGAAGACTCCCCTCCCAACTGCACAGCCTTGTCAGCAAACCGCATGGCTTGTTCTGGCCGATCATCGGCACGCGCGGCGGCCGATCGAGAGACCCAAACACTGGCAAGCGAGCGTCTGGTCACCGGGTCCCACGTCTCTGGATCGGCGTTCTTCGGTTGAGCCAGGGCGAGCGCTTGCTGGAAATCCTCGTCGGCTTGAGTATATTCTCGGCGATCGGCCTGGACTAAACCTCGCAGATAGTACCACTGATAACGATCACCTTGCAGCTGAATGGCCTTGGTCAGATCCTGCAATGCCTGCTTGAGATAGTCCTCTTGGCCTGTGTAACGGCTGGCCGCCCAGTACAACTCGCCGCGAGTCAACCACCAGTCGGCCTGCTTAGGCTCCAGTTCCAGAGCCTTGGTCAAATCCCGCCGGGCCTTCTCGAAGTCGTCCTGCTGGCCGTAATACGACCGCGCATAAACCGTCCCACGCAACGCCCAGGCCTCGGCATAATCCGGCCAGAGCTCCATGGCCTCGGAAATCTTTGCGATCCCCGATTCGAGCTGACCCTGTCCCAGAGCTTCTTGACCAGCTTGAAGTCGTTCGGCCGCCTGCTGCTTTTGGTCGACATCTTGGCGGCCCTCGACAGGTTCTGAAACGGGGCGGGCTGCCTGGGCTTGCGGGTTCTTTGCTTGCTGGCGTTGTGCCTCCCGGTCCTGGGCTTGCTGGAGAAGTGCCCCCGACGGATCACCTCGGCCAACGTTCCGCGGGCCAGGATCCCTTTGGCCAGAAACCTCTTGAGATTCAAGCACGCAACCGACCACCAGCGCGACAACCACAGCCCAACGCAATATTTGTACTATCATGATTGTGTCTCGGTCGCTCATAGGATTTTCTTGATTCCAGAGGAGTTGCTCCTCAGACCAGAGGGTGAATTTCACCAACTGCTGCCTTCGGAAAATTCTTGCTCGGCCAAAACACGCGAGTCGCCGAAACGATTAGTGATTTGGCAGCTGTTGATCGACCAGCCTCTCGGCTGTGCCGGCCGAGCCAAGATGTTCCTCAACCTCAGTAAGCGGTCTTTCTTGGGCCTCCGTGGCGGCTGGTGAGCCTCCGGCCGCCCGACCCAGCGCCCGATCATGGGCCTGAGAAATTCCTTAGCCTGAGAAATTCCTTAGCCTGAGAAATTCCTTAGCCCGAGAATTTCCTTAGCCTGAGAAGTTCCTTGCAGAAGCACCTCTGGTTGGCTTGGCACACCTGATCCTTTCACATGTTGTCGTCAGAAGGCTCACACCTTCCTACTGACCCATGGCAGTTCTTTGCTCGTGAAACATTTGGGCACGTGCTCCATTGTTCGGTCACTTGTTCACGCTCGAAGGGAGTTCACTGGAGATCCGCTGAAGACTGCTCACGGTGGCTCGCCGCCGCTTACTGACCCCGTTGTGGATCCAGAAACCCGATCACCGTTGGCAACGGCACAGCGAGGCTGGAGTCCGGCACCTCGGGCGTACTCGTGGCGATGACGCCGACCACCTGGCCGGCGTTGTTGAAGACTGGCCCGCCGAAAAAGGAAGGCCCGACTGCCTGGGAGATGAGCATTTGCCGCTGACGTGCTCGCTTGCCAACCAGGCGTGCTGGGTTGACGACCGTTGCCTGGCGGACATCCCAACCGGCCACCAGTTGATCAGCTGCTCTGGCTTGGCTTGGCTGGCCCAAAATGACTTCCTCCCCTGCCTTGACCTCTCCGTTCCTCGGAAAGGTCACGGACTTCAACAAGCCCTGCGGCTGGAACCGCAACAACGCCAGATCGAATCGGTAGTCCACAGCAACAGGCCAGGCCTCAGCCTGTAAGGGGGAGGATTGCTCGGCTTGCTCGGCGGTCCGATAAATGACGGTGATCTCTCCCACTCGGGGCAACACATCGGCAGCGGTCAGCACATAACCAGCCGAATCGATGATCATCCCGCTGCCTGTCCCGGATTTGCTCTTCAGCGACACAATCGCCGCCGAGTCCTCCTCGACGCTAGCCTCAGCCGGACGAACCAGACCAGCAGGTCCCCCCTTCCAACAAGCCAGCCCCGACTCCGGCAGATCGTCGGCATCAACCCCAGGAACCCGCCGTTGCACAAACCACCAAGTCTGCCTGGGCGTTTGTCGGTAAGGTTCTCCCGCAGCGTAGAGAGCCAGCCGCTGATAGTACGCACCTTTCTTCGCATTGGGGACCACTGCCAGCGCTCGTCGTTGCCAAAGTTGGGCTCTGTCAAAATCTCCCAATTCCGCGTATGCCGCAGCCAAGACGTTGAGACACCAAGGCACCCTCTGCAGGGACTGCTGGCAAGCTCGCTCGGCAAGCTTCAGAGCTTGCTGGCCGTCGCGGAGATCCCTCTGGGGAGTTGTTGCCAGAGCCCAGGCAGCATGACTGAGCGTCTGAAAGCTCTGGGGCTCCAGAGACGCAGCTTTCTGGTAGGCTTGCCGCGCAGCGGCCCATTGTCCCTCGGCAGCCAATAGATGCCCTTGCAGCAAATAAGCCTGAGAATCCGTCGGCTTCTGTCCAATCCGCTGATTGCAAATGCCTAAGGCTTTTTTGTAAAGAGCTTGGGCAGTTTTTTCGCGACCAGCGTATCTGTAGACATCGGCCCGGCAAATGGAGGGCTCAATCAAAGAGGGATCGGCCCTCGTGGCCTGATGATACGCATCCAGAGCAGCTTGACCGTCGCCCAGTTGTAAATAGGTATCGCCCAAGTCCATCCAGAACAGGCCCTTTGGTTGGGTGTCAGTCACCTTCGTCAGCAGTTCAGCGGCCTCCTCGTAGCGGCCAGAACGAAGGAACATGCGACCCAGCAGCCCCAGGCTCTCCGCAGAAGGGCCTTCGGAGCGAAAGACAGCCTGCAGGTCCTCGACAGCCGCTTCGTAGTCCTCAAGCAGAGCGAAAACTTGAGCCCGCTGGAAATAGGCCCTAGCAAACTTGCGATTCAACGCGACCGCTCGATTGAGGGACTCAAGAGCTTCTCCGAACTGGGAGCCATCGAGATAGGCACGGCCCCGGTTATACTGGGCCATGGCGTTGTTCGGAGCCACGCGGACGGCACCGTCCCCAAAGGTCATCGCCTGAGCCGTTATGCCGGCATCGGCCAGCAAGCCGCAGTTGTTGATCCAGGCATAAGCCAACAACTGCCGACGACCAGCGGAAAGTTGTTCCGCATCCGGTTCTTGGGCGTTAATCAGAGCGATCACCTTGCGGTAATCCTGATCAGCCTCTGCAAGATTGTCCAAATCCGCCTGAGTCGCTGCTCTCCAGAAATACCAGGTCGCGCTGCTGCTGGAGTCACCATCGAGCTTGAGAGCCTGAGTGTAGTCGGCAACAGCCTGATTGCGTGCCTGGTCTTGGTCGGTGGCTTTGGCCACCCGGCGATAGAGATCCGCCCGGTCCGCCCACCAGGCAGCGTTTTGGGGGGCCAGCTCTAACGCTCGAGTCAAATCAAAAAGGGCATTCTCCAAATCTTTTGAGCTTTTTTTCCACAACTTCTTATAAATTAACCCACGATCGTGCCAGGCATCGGCATATCTGGGCCACTCATCCAAAGCCTGACCGAACAATTCCAGGGCCCGTTCCTGTTGACCCCTCTCCAACGCCTCCTGGGCCTGTTGGTGAAGCAGCACAGCAGTCTTGGGTGGCTTTTCTTCGGGGCGTTGAGGGGGAGCTGCCGATTCTGTGACCCCTCCGGTCAACTCGGGCTCTCCGGTTGGCTTTGCTGGCTGTTGCTCACTCTTGGGTGTTTTGTCGGATTCTTCGGGGTTGTCGGGCGTGGAGGCCTGCTTCTGCTCAGCGGCCGGATCGGTGTCGTCGGAGTCCGTGCGTTGGCTTGCACCGCAACCGAAGACGCCCAACAGGGCAGCCAAAACCAAAAATCCCAGAATTTGTTGCATGGTCAGCTCACGAGGGAGGACGGATCTCCAAAACAGTGCCTCAAACACCCCTTGGAGTTCGCAGACTCAGTCATCCAGAGACAATGACCTCCCCTTTAGAATCGCCTCTTCTCCGGCCGTTGGAAACCTCGCCAGCAACAACTGCTGCCTACCCTGCCCCGAACAGGCATCCCACTAAATTAAGCTAAAACTTATTTTTAAAAGCATTTGCTCAAACACCATGAGGCATCCGCGTGAAAGGCGGAGTTTGAGAGTGAGGGGCAAGGTCCTCTTGAGTGACAATCGCCAGCGGCGGTCGGTTTCCGACAACCTCTGCGAAAAACTCCCGCACAAGGTCTGGCTCTGATGCTCGCAGCCGACAAATCGAGGCGTCGCAAAGATCGCTGACACCGCGATCGAACACCGCTTGAGGGGGCTGGTTCCATTGCAGTGACGAGGCTGCCTCGTTAGCCTGAACTTGTTGAGCACCCAGTTCTGCAATGTATTCGGCTTGCCTATCCTTGTTATCCAGATGGGTTGTTCGATGGACGACAACGGCATGCCGGAAACCGTTGTTGCGAGCGTTGCCCTGAGCAACCCTGACCGGGCGTTCCTGGCCCACCCAGCAGAGAGATGCGGACATCTGGCTGATTGAGCCCTGGAAAAGTTTGCGATTGAGGGCGACCGTCTGCCCTCATTGGTCAAGGAACAGCTGGAGCAGCCAGAGGCTCACCGGCAGTCCGTTGAGCCCAGCGCGAGTCAGCAGGGAGAATGTTGTATGGCTTCACCACGGCACCGGATGCAGCCCAGACTGATTGTTGCTGGCACTCTCAGACATAAAGATGGGTCAGAGTGCCGGCACTCCTTCGAACAAACCCCTGGCAAGGCTGGGAAGCAGCCACAGTACCTTTTGTTCGGAAACCCGGCCCCTCGGTTGTTCCGCAATGACCTCGCCGAAAACTGTTCAGCTCATCAATCATCTTCCTTGACAGAGCACTTGGATTTCTCGGGTTCCATTTCAGGTTTTGACCATGCACCGCATCCTTCTGGTCCTCTTGGTGAGTTTCCTGCCCATGGTAGCTTCTCCAGAACCGACAGACGCCCAGCCGGCTGGGACGAACTATGATGAGTCGAAAGTTCCAGACTATACCCTGCCAGATCCCCTGGTGATGGAGGACGGAACCCCGGTGGCCGATAGGCAGACCTGGCAGACCAAGAGACGGCCGGAGATCTTGAAACTTTTTGAACAATACGTCTACGGGCGAAGTCCTGCAGCGCACCCCGAGATGCGGTTTGAAGTTCGCGAGCGTCAGGCGGAAGCCTTGGACGCAAGGGCGATCCGCAAGCAGGTGACTGTCTTCTTCAACGGCCAAGAAGACGGTCCGCAGATGAGCATCTTGATCTACATTCCGGCGGGGGCGAAGAAACCGACCCCGGCGTTTCTGACCTTAAATTTTCGAGGGAATCATTCCATTCATCCCGATCCTGGCATCTTTTTGACTCCGAGTTGGATGCCGGACGACGCTCGATCGGGCGTGCAGGACCATCGAGCCACCAAGGAAGGACGGGGCAAGCGGGCCAGCCGCTGGGCCGTGGAGGAAATCCTCAGCCGAGGTTATGCCTTGGCGACGATCTACTATGGCGACATTGACCCGGACTACAACGATGGCTTTCAAAACGGAGTCCATCCGCTGTTCTACCAATCCGGGCAGAGGAAGCCCAAAGCGAGTCAATGGGGAAGTATCGCTGCTTGGGCCTGGGGCCTGAGCCGGGCTCTGGACTACCTGGAGACCGACAAGGAGATCGACCACAAGCGAGTCATCGTGATGGGCCACTCACGGCTGGGCAAAACAGCTCTCTGGGCTGGTGCACGCGACGAACGATTCGCTATGGTCATCTCCAACAACTCCGGCTGTGGCGGGGCTGCCCTCAGCCGCCGACGATTTGGAGAAACCGTCCAGCGAATCAACAGAAGCTTCCCCCACTGGTTTTGCGAAAACTTTGGGAAGTTCAACAATCAAGAAGAGGAACTTCCTGTTGATCAACACATGCTGATCGCCTTGGTGGCTCCACGTCCTGTCTATGTCGCCAGCGCTGTGGAGGATCGCTGGGCCGACCCTCGGGGCGAGTTCCTTTCCTGCAAGCATGCCGATCCAGTTTATCGGCTGCTGAAAACGCCGGGCCTGGGCACCGAAACGATGCCGGAGGTCGATCAGCCTGTGGCTGGCCAAATCGGCTACCATATCCGCTCTGGCCGCCACGACGTCACCGACTATGACTGGCAGCAATATCTGAACTTTGCCGATCAGCATTTGGGCAAGCGTTGACTCGGCTGCCCCTGTGGGTCCTTGGCTACCGTGTTGCAGCCCGCCAGGGCGGTCGCCGGTTGGCCTGAAGGTTGCTGTCGTAGGCAGCAGCCACCTCCCGCAGTTTTTCCACGATCTCAGGATGCGACTCGGCCAAATTCTGGGACTCGCTGATGTCCGCACGCAGATCGTACAGTTCCGGCTTCTTCCGCAGCCGCAGTTTCCACTTTCCCAGCCGGATCGCTTCAGGTTTGTTGTTTCGATAATAAAAATAGCCAACTGTATCATGCGGCGATTCTGCGGAGGGATCGGCCAGCAGCTTACCGATGTCCAGCCCGTCGATTTGCCGTTCAGGCGAGAGTTCTGCTCCGACAATCGCAGCGAAGGTGGGCAACAGGTCGATGGTGCCGGCGACTTGGCCGCAGGTCTGCCCGGGCTTGATGCGGGCAGGCCAGCGCATCACACAGGGAACACGCATCCCTCCTTCGTAAGTTGTTCCCTTGCCAGCCCTCAGCGGCAACGCACTTCCCCCGTGATGCTTCTTGCTCAACCAAGGGCCATTGTCGCTGGTGTAAACGATGAAGGTATTCTCCGCGATTTCCAAGTCGTCCAGCGTCTTGAGGATCTCTCCGACAGACGAGTCGATATGCTCGATGGTCCGCTTGTAGGCGTCTTTGGGATCGGAGTTGTAGCGATCCTCGGAAACGAACAGGGGGACATGCGGCATGGTGTGAGCCAGATACAAGAAGAAGGGACGATTCTTGTTCTCCTTGATGAACTCCACAGATTCGGCTGTGTAGCGATCTGTGAGGGTCACCTGATCGACCGGCGACTCGATCACTTTGGTGTTACGGTAGAGCTCATTATTGTAGATATCCCATTTCTTCAGCTTCCAAATTTTGTCGAGGTCCGACGGGTTATTGCCCCAGCCTTTTTTGCGGGCCATGTCGTTGCTGTAGGGAATTCCGAAATAGCTGTCAAAACCCTGACCGGTCGGCAGTGTCTCGGGGCGATCGCCCACGTGCCATTTGCCAACACAAGCGGACTTGTAACCAAGCGGCTTGAGCATGTCCGCGATGGTGACTTCCTCAGGGTGAAGGGCCACCCTTGAGCGCGGGCCCAAGACGCCCGGCATGCTCACTCGTGGCTGGTAGCAACCAGTCAACAGGGAGGCCCGAGAAGCCGAACACACGCAGTAGGCTGAGTAAAAATCGGTGAAGCGGATGCCCTGGCTGGCTAACTTGTCGATATGCGGTGTCGTGATATGCTTAGACCCGAAACAACCGAGATCCTGGTAGCCTTGGTCATCACAGAAAATGATGATGAAGTTCGGTCGCTCGGCAGCGGTCACTTGCCCAGTCAGTCCTGAACAAAGGCTCCCAAGAGCCAACAAGGACAAGATCTTCAGTGATTGAGAGAACATCGCAGTCTCCTGAGCCGTTGGATGAAGCCGTTGGATCATACCGCTTGCTGCCAGCGGTGGACAACCTGCCGGAGATGAAAGCGGCAGATCGCCGATGACCTGGCCACCTTTTCGTCTGCTGCCCCATCACTGAGCCTCAGATCAGTCTGCGACCAAAGGGCTTTCCGTCTGCCCTTGTTTGTGATGACCTCAAGGGGGCAGGCTGAGGCACCACAGCAAGCCCGGATTGCCGGACGAAACGCACCGCTTCGTCGAAGACTTTTCAGGGAATCAGCAGGCCGGACCTGAACCATCTCTCTCGACTGAGAATCAAATCGATCCTCAGATCAGTTTTCAACCCAAGGCGACCGCCTCCCCTTGTTCGTGATCACCGGCCCTCGCGAGTGAGCTCAGCTTCATCGGTACTTCGCCGTTGTGGGATCAAACCGAAACAGAAACGTCTGCATCGGCCCGGTGAAACTCGCCGGAATCAAAGCAACGCAGACGTTATGCTTGGGATCGTAAACAAACGCGCACTCGTGGCCATAGCTTCCCTGGGGCAACGACACATCAAGTTCTCCCATTTGGCCGGTGGCACAGTCCAAAGCAAACAGCTTCTCGCCTAACCACAGGATCGTATCATCACCAGCGATGTAAACGGCCTCGCGGCCAATGGCGGCGTTTCCCTGTGTGGTGAGCTGCTCCCACTTGCCCGACTCCTTCAGCGGTCGCACATAGACGTCCACGCGGTTCTGATCCCCCTTGAGTTGCACCAAACGATCTCGCTGGCTGTCGTAAACGATCGGCTGAAACTCATAGTGATACTTGATGGGTTGCCTCGGCTCTGGAAAGGCTTGATCCTCTTGGAACCACTCCACCTGACCGTTCTGCCGGTCAACCTTTGCCCGATAAAGCCGATTCCGGCACATCGCGTACACCCCTTGCGGCGTTCCAACTAAGGAAAGATGCCAGGGATTGTCAAAAGTCCGCCCAAAGCTGGGGCGACGCATCTTCTGAGCAACCGGATCATAGACCCAACTTGCGTAGCCGTGCTTCTTTGCTTCATACACCAAGACATCATCAGGATCGTTGGTCAGTTGCAGCTCAGCTCCGTCGCGGATCGACGGACGAGCGAGGTAGAGCACAGCCTGAGAAACTGGGTCATAGCAGTACCACAGATACGTATGCTGGCTGAAGGGGATCATTCCGTAGCTCCAGCCATAGATGCCCGCATTGGTGCCTTCCAGAAACGGCGGGAACCGTGGCGGGAAATCCAAACGCCAGCGATTCTCGGCAACAGAATAGCTGGCAAAATCATTCCCGGAATAGCCAGAGTGCCCACCTCCTGTGTAAATCACCTGGCTGCGATCGGTGTCCATAACCGCTGTTGACCAAGTCTTGCTGATCAACAAGCCCGGCGGCTGGGCGTCGACGAACTCATTGACCGGCAGAGCCTTGAGCTTCTGGGCCTGGGCTTGAGGATCCGCACCGGGAACCTCCTCCAGCGAACGCTGTTGCTCGGGATACTTCCAAGCGACCGTCCCTGGCTCGGCCCCAGGCAGTTCAAGGGGCGTCTTGGAGGCGTGATAGCGAAGGGCATAGGTCCGCCGCTCGGGGCCAAAGGCCACCATCAAAACAACGTCTTGGCCACAGTTGGTAGCAGTTAACCAGCCATACCCGGGAAGTTCCAAGTTGGCTCTGGGAATCCAGGTATTTTGCTTGACATCGTAGACCCAAGTTTCCTTCAGGGCTGAACTGCTGGTGCGATGATGCCACCGGACACGCCGAGCGTCATGGCCACAAACAAGCGTGCGACCCGGTGAGAGGGCCGCCGCTGCTGGGGCGGACATCGGAGGCGGAGCCAACTGGGGACGACGCTGCTGCCAACGGTTCTTCTGACAATCGAAGACCCAAGTGTCATTGAGAGCTGCAGCTTGGTTGTACCCACCAAAGAGCACCATACAGTTGGTGGCTGGATCATAGACGATCGGGGCGTTACAGCGTGGTGGAGGCTCGACGTCCAGTCGCGGCCGTTGCCAGGTATTGCTTTGGCAATCGTAGAACCAAGTTGGGGCGGCACCAACTGGGTTGGTCGCCAGGCCGCCACCAAAGAGCAAGACACGGTCTTGGGAGGGATCGTAGCACATGCTGGCCCAGGCCAGCGAGCGGCAGGTTGTTGGATGGTTCTTCGCCTGCAGGTCCGTCCAAGAGTTCGTACCGGGATCCAACGCAAAGGTCACCCCGTCGCTGTAAAACAGCATGCGGTCGCGTCGCGAGTCCCAGCAGGCCATGTTAAAGGTCAAAACAGGGCTGGGCCGTTTGACTCCATCAAAATCCCACCAACGAATCCGATTGGTGTGATGATAACCCCCAACCACTTGCAGCCGGGGTCCCTGGTCGTATTTGAGGCCATCGGGTCCCGACTGCCCATAAATCCGAAAGGGTGGAAACGAGTCAGCCGTCCATTGGCCACGGCGGGCCGCCGGAAACGCAGCAAACCACCCGGGTTCTTTCGGGTCGAACGCCTCCAGTTCGTAACGCTGGTAGAGATTGCGTGCCAGTTTCTTGCCGCCTGTTCCCCACAAATACACTTGGCCAGTTGTCGGGGCAAATATCGCCCGGGCAAACGCCTTGCCCCCTGAGCGATCCTCACGATGAAGTAACACCCACTGGTTAGCCGGGAAATCTTCGGCCAAAGAGGCTGTTTGCTGAAGGATCGCTGTCGGATCTTGTGTGAGTGCTGACTCACCCCCTAGCAAGAGGAGAACCAACCATATCAAGGCGATAAAAAGCGGCTTGGCAGGAACCCTCATCGAACGACGCTCCTCAATGAGAAAGGCTCTCGGTTGCGACTGAGGCTGACAGGGACAAACGGAGAACCTTCAGTTGGCGACTTCTCAACAGCCTCAAGAGTTGCAAGATGCTTATCCCTGCAGAGCTTGCCTGGTTTGAGCGACCAATCCGGAATCGCGGTCTTGTGTTCCGCGAAGCTTGAAGACGCTGGTGGCCAGATACAGGTTTCTCCACCGAGGAGAGGTGTTGTAAAAATCCTCCAACACAGCGGAACTGAACTTGTAGTCGTGGGAGTTTCGTCCTTTGAGAAAGATCAACCGTCGGGCCTGGTTGAGAAACTGCTCAGGATGGGTGTGGGCTTGCAGATAGCCCAACGTCCGGCGTGCGGCCTGTTGAGGGTTGGTGGAGACATCGTGGAAGATCGCCTCCAGGGTCTGCTGTTGCTCTTCTTCTGGGGCGATCGCTTCGAGCTCGCCCAGCTGGGTGTCGGCCAGTTGACCCCGCCCCTGCATGGCTTGTCGAAAGAGAGGCAAGAAGGCAACATTTTGCAACAGCAGCAGACGACGGGTGTTGTCGTCGCCGACGGTCTCATAAGCGTAGCGGAGGGCGTTTGTTGAGGTGACCGCATGTAAGGCGACAATCCCGGGTTGCCGCATCAGGAGCTCGCCTGAGCCGGCCAACAGCGCATCGTAGATCGACTGAGGTGCTACTCCGCGGTTGATGATCTTGACGGCGGCTTGGCAGGCATCTTTCCAGGAACCCTTGTGGAGGATGCTGAGCATCTCCTCGGTTGCTTGGCTATCAAGCTTTCCTGACTGCCAATCTGCACGAAGTTGAGTCGCCAGTTCTTGATTCTCACGCCAAGGGCGGTCAGGCAAGAGGTCGCTGTCGGCGGGATTGGGTTCGCCGGTATGGTTCAGCAGAGCGTAACCGAGCGACCGCACCACCGGCTCAGCATGCCGCCAGCCGATGCACTGCAAAGTCCGCCAACCGTTGGCCACGAAGATGGCTTTGTGCCCAATCGAGCGGAAATCACGAGCCCCGTAGCGGGCGAAGAGCTCAAAGATCTCGGTTGCTCCGCCCCGACGAGCCAGCCCAGCCACCGCTGCATCGACTCCGCTCTCATCCCAGCGTTCCATCGACTGCGTGAAAACCTGGCGGGCCTTGTGTGCAGGTGGGACCGCTGACTCCTTCACCGGAGCCATCGTCCAATCTCCCTCGCGAACATCCCTCGCTTGCGAACTCTTGAAATTGTCGATCGCCCAGAAGATGGGCAGCCAACGATCCTCAGGCGGTGATGAGAGGCTCGCCAGATGCGCAGAGTTGACCACCAAGACAGCATGGAACTTGAAACCAACCGAGGGTCGCGGCTGGACGTTTCGAACACCCGCCAGCAACAACGCCGCCAGCAGCTGGCGATAACTCAAGCCTGCTTTGATCCGCCGAGCAACCTGGTCAAGCAACTCTGCGTGTGGGGTCGTCTCCAAGAACCGCACCAACGGCTCGATTTCCGGCCGAAGTTGCACAGTCTCAGGGTGCGGTCGAGCCTCGGCGTCCGAGACAGGCGGCAGCCCCCAAACCACAGAACCACCACCCATCCCAACCGCCGTCCCGCCAGCGGCAGTCTTGAGGAATTCTCGCCGACTAGGAAACAACATGGCAGAGCTCCAGAAATTGGCATCCGAATAGACCAAAAGCGACAAGGCCATCTCAATGAGTTGACCAGCAACCCTGCTGACGGAAACGTGGCCTCCAACTCACCGGCGGTTCAAGCCTTAGTTGTACGCCCGTCGATCGGCCGAGGTCAACTCACACAGAATCTCCTCTGCGAGGCCCCCCAAGAGCTCTACACATTTATTAGCTAATAATACTAATTTATATAGCCCAGATTTTGTGTTTAATTGTATTCACGAAGGAAGTGACTGAATGATTGTTTCAAACACAATTTGAGGCTCAAATCGGCGTGTACCAAGGCGTCCTCGAGGGTTTGTTGTGCCGGAGTTCCCCCAGTAGCCCAACCAAGCGACTTTGCCGATTTTGCGTCGTCTCATGAAGAGCTTCGTCGGTCGCTCGTTTTGAGAAGAGCCGGGCTGAGGGAGAGCCGGGCTGAGGGAGAGCCGGGCTGATGAAGAGCCGGGCTGATGAAGAGCCGGGCTGAGGGAGCACCAGCCCACAGACAAGAACCGTGGGCATCTTGCGTTGACAGCACCTCCGCTGATTCGGTAGACACCGCCTCTGCAACGCTGTTGCCCGCAGGGGCTGAGTCACTTTGCAAGAGGCTTCGGGATGTCAAGCCAAAACAATCTCACGGATGAGAGTCACCGGCAGTCCGCAGATGGGTCTGTGCTGCGAGAAGACGGCCCACTGGACTACCTGCAAGCGGGCTTGCGCCACTGGGCCGCCTGGGCACGACCGGGGCTTCTCAGGTCTTCTCCTGAATCAGAGGGCCCAGAGGGCACTCTTGCAGACAGGGGAAGCAGCCCTGAGGGGCAAGCAACCTCCAATCCGCAGCAGTCTGCCGATTTTGTCTCATCCCACGACGCTTGCTTCTCGGGCAAGTACCACCTGCCCAGGCCTCACAGCGTACGGCAGGCTCTGAGTGTGACCGTGTTGGAAATCGTGGAAGAGGTTTTGGCGGAGCTCAGCTCCGAGATTCGGGCTCAAGGCCTGACTTTCTCGGTGGAAGTTCAGCCACAGACAGTCGCCGTTGACCGAACCTGGTTGGTGACCGCTGTTCGAACGTTGCTAGCACACTCTTTGGCGGTGACGCCCCGCGGTGGTGAGGTGCTGATTACGTCCTATCAGAACGGGGTCACCTGCGAGTTGGAAGTGGCCGACAGCGGGCCGGACTCTGCCCAAGGCCCCTGGAGTCCGCGGCTGGACCACCTTCGCTTGACCGCGCAATCGGCCGGGGGTGACCTGCAGGTTCATCGGTGCCCCCAGGGTGGCACCGCATATACGCTGGTCCTGCCTGTTCAAGCACCCATTGCCCGCAAACAGGCTCGTCGCGCTGCTTAAGCAGCCCAGTTGAGGGGGCTCGCCCGGCACAAACTTGCTGAGCTCAAGGTGGCCGGGTGGATTCAGCTCTTACAGTCTGTCCGAAAAGCACCGGAATCCACCTGGATCGTGTTGCACCGTGACTTGGACTCCACAACACAGTGGATTGCCGGATGCTTTTCGGAGAGTCTCTGAGAAGACCCGGACCTGAGACGTGCTTTCTCCTCGCTCTTGTGAGGTTGGCTGTGATTGTGCTGCGATCTATCCTGCGTCGATTAGCGACCCTCTGGGGTGGAGCCACGCCTCTGGTCCGTTCGATCTTAGCGGTTGGTCTGGTCGGTGTGGCGTTGTTGCTTGTTGTTCTCGGCAATGCGATTCTCCCGGCGCTGCAGAAGGGAACAGCTTTTGAACAACCGCAACAGGTCTTGTTTGGAGGACAGCAGTTCTCCGCTGAGGAGTTGGCCCGGTTTCAGGGGGTTTGGGCAGGCGCCGGTCTGACGAACTACTTGTTGCGAGATGGCCAGGTCATTGTCCCTCAACAAGAGCAGGCCAAATACTTAGCGGTTCTGGCGGAACAAGATGCCTTGCCAGGCGATTTGGGCAAGGATTTTCTCAAACTGACGACCGAACTCAGCCCGTTTCTGACCACGTCGGCTCGGCAGGAAACGCTCAAAATCGCCAAACAAAATCTCTTAGCCCAAATTATCCAGCAAATGTCGGATATCCAACGAGCCTGGGTGATCTTAGATGCCTCGGAGGTTCGTCGGCCGGGCAGACTCAGCCGGCAACTGGCGACGACCGCTTCGGTCAGTGTGCTCTCCCATGCCAAGAGACCACTGACCGGAGAGCGGATCGTCCAGATCCAACAGCTCGTCGCGGCCGCTGTTGCCGGCTTGGATCCTCAAGGTGTCGCAGTCGTTGATCTTAGTGCAGGCTCATCACCCCCTGTGAGAAACTCCAGCATTCAGCCAGGGCCCAGCAGGGGAGGAGAACCAAGCCAATCGACGCTTTCCTCCAGCGAGGACAGGTCTTGGGAGTTGGACCCTCGGGGGCCGCGGCCAGGTCAATTGCGAAGGTTCTACCAGCAACGGGTCCGCGAAATCGTCGACTATCTCCCTGGTGTCCGAGTGGTTGTCAACGTGGTCTCGCCTTCAGCTGCCAACCCCACCTCCTCAGATTCTGCTGCCGAAGGATCGAAGCAGCTCCAATCCGAGAATCCCCAGTCGCATAATCGCCCATCCGCTCGCTTGCAGAGGCAGGCTCCGACATGGCAGAGTCAAAGTTTCTCGAGAGCGGACTCAAGCGGCCCAGCCCCTGTGCGGAATCCTGAACTTCGAGGTGACCATGTCTGGCCGAATGTCGGTCCGATTCGCTTGAATCCCGGCAGTCCGGAACTGGAGCAATCCGCTGTAGGCAGGGTCTCCCCAAGAGCTGGGATAGTGCGGACAAGCGGGCCAGCTGCTGATTGGGCGATCAAGGTGGTCATCCTGGTGCCCGAAACTTCGCTGCGGCAAATCTGGCACGCGCGTCGTCAGCTGCCCTTGGAAGCGGCGGGGAGCTTTCTGGAGATGCAACAACGCGAGTTGACTGCCATCCAACAAGCCGCCGGGGGTGTTCTGCCGGAGGGACCATCGGCGGTGACCGTTCACCTGATCCCACCGATCCCTGCTGAAGAAGCCGGCGATGTCGCTGCCTCGATGAACAACGCTATCTCTGATGAACCTCAGCCAAGTGAGACCGAAACCTCTGGGCAGGGTCGAGCAACGCAGTGGCTCTTGACCACGGCCTTCGTTGTGTTGGTGCTCGCTGCTGGCGTTTTCCTCTTCTGGCAATGGCAGACGCTTCCCGGTCCAGAGCTCCGGACACTGCCCATCCAAGCGCCAGTCCCCTCAACTCAGAACGATTTGAGCGAAACGGAGCCAACCCAATACCCTCAAAGCGACGACACAAACGCCCCCTCGTAGTCTTGGGGAGTCTTCGGGCAAACGGAGGCCTCTAAACAAACAAAAGGGCTTTAGTAAACAGAAGAGCTTTAGCAAACAGGCTGAATTTGACGAATAGGCAGCCTCTCCTGCCCTCAAGTTGCCCCAAAGGCCCACGAAGGCGCTGATCGCCCCTCCTCCCGAAGGTTTCTCAAAACCAACAACACGCCCGACCTTCCCGAAGGTCCGGTTCGCATGACCCTAGCGGAACCTGCGCGACGCTTCTAAAGTGAAAAGTCGACCAGGAAACGGCCGTTGTATCTGTTTTGTTCTTTGCGACGGCCATGAGCAGACCGCTGGGAGAAAACCATGAAATCAGCATCTCTTATCAACACCTTGGGGTTGCTTGCGCTGACTCTGGCCTCCGTGAGCACAGCCCAAGCTCAGGGCACTGTCACCATCACTGAGGTTGAGTTCCCGAGCACTGTCACGACCTTTTCGCCGGTGGTCACTTACTCGCCCGTGACGACCCTTTCGCCCGTGACCACCTACTCACCAGTGACCACCTACTCACCAGTGACCACCTACTCGCCAGTGACAACTTATTCGCCAGTGACAACTTATTCGCCTGTCACAGTCGTCCGGCGTCCTGGTCCGATTCGCCGGTTGCTCGGTCGGCCCGATATCGTGACGACTTACTATCAACCAACCACAGCATTGCAACCAACCACGACATTGCGACCCACCACGGCACTGCGACCGGTGACGACGCTGCGACCCACCACGACGCTTTCTCCGGTGACGACTTATTACGCCCCAAGTGCAGTTAACTCCAGCACGACCGTGTTGCGGGTCGACCCTGTGGTGGAAACGGTCCTGGATCCGATTGTGGAAACGGTGGTTGAGCCTGTGGTCGTGGAACGGGTGATCCTCAGCCCGTAGACCTGAGGCGTTTTAGGCCAGGAGTTGTCACCGGCTCAATCGCACGGTGCAGACTCCTGTTCGCATCGCTGACGCTTGAGAACGTCTTGGCTGATCGAGTTGGCCGGCAGCGAGAAGCTTCTCAAGCTGGAATCGCTCGGCAGTTGAGGCGATTTGGATGCAACAGTTTGGACTCGCCATTGGCATCGACTACAGCGGAGCCCAAACTCCAACATCCCGACTCTCGGGACTTCAGGTCTACCTGGCCGATTCCGCTCTTCCGCAAAGAGTCCTCACGCCGGCGGCCTCCTCATCGCAAAAGTTGAACTGGACTCGCCAGGAGGTAGCCAATTGGCTCATCGAGAAAGCTCGAACCGGGCCTCGGTTCATTGCCGGGATTGACCACGGTTTTTCCTTCCCCGTGAGTTACTTCCAACGCTACGGGATCACCACTTGGGAGGCATTTCTTGCTGATTTCCAGCAACACTGGCCGACCGACCGACTGCAGACCTCGGTCGATTCTATTCGGTACCGAGACGATGGGCCTCCGGAGAGGGCAGGGAGCCGGACCGACTTTCGGCTGACCGAGCGGTGGACAAGCTCAGCCAAGAGCGTGTTCCACTTTGATATTCAGGGGTCCGTTGCCAAGTCGACTCATGCTGGGCTCCCTTGGCTTTTGTCCATTCGTCGACAAGTGGGAGAGTCGGTCCATTTCTGGCCCTTCGACGGATGGGCGGCTCAGCCGGAGAAGTCCTTGATTGCAGAGGTGTATCCGTCGATCTTCCGCAACCGGTATCCCAAAGAAGGCCGCAGCGCCGATCAGCAGGACGCTTACGCGATTGCTCGTTGGCTGAAAGAGAGCGATGAGCAAGGTTTTCTAGGCCGCTACCTCGACCCGCCGCTGGGTCCGGAGAACCGCAAAACTGCTCTGCTGGAGGGCTGGATCCTGGGGATTCTCTAGTGGTCGGTTTCCTTCTGATTGGGCAGTTGGTTCTCGTGGAATCGGGGGATTCACGTCTCACCGACTGCCAAAATCAACCGACTGCCAAAATCAACCGACTGCCAAAATCAACCGACTGCCAAAATCCTAGGAAACAAGGCACTAGGAGTTGTTTCCAGATTTGGGGTGACACGGGCCCTTCAAAAGTAGGCTGATTGGTTACCGAACGAGAGTTTTGGCAGCACTTATCAACAAAAATCCAGGTAGCTTTCTCGCGGGCGTCCGTGGCTTGCGTTTGGAGCTCCGTCCAGAGAGGACGACAAAAGACCAGCTCAACGCTTGACCTTCCCAGATCCCGTCGATGCCCAAGCATCGGAAGGGTTTTTTATGGCCTCTGGTCCGTCTGACCGGAAAGCTGAGGTTGCCCTTCAGCTCCGCGGCTTCGTTTTCGCAGCGGTCGTTTCTCAGGATTGCTTTTGGCGGTGCTCAACGCAAATAGCTTGGTGGCATCCTGTACTCAACCTGAATCTACTTGCATCCTACGAAAAGCTGATTCGGTCGGACTGGGAGCTGATCCGCGGTTGCATTGCAGGCGTTTTCAGGCTACCGCGATGGCAACCTAGTTGACACTGCTTGAGTGTTGCTAAACATGTTCCCGGTTTGGATCCCTCACCCTCGAACATTGCGAAGCCGTGATCACAATTTTGTTAACTGTTGGACAGTTCGTCGTGGGCCTGGTTGGTTTGACCGCAGGAGCGGAATTCTTCGTCCGTGGAGCAGCCGGCTTGGCTGCCGCGCTCCGAGTGGCCCCGGTTGTCATTGGCCTGACGGTAGTGGCCTTTGGCACCAGCGCCCCGGAGCTGGCTGTGACAGTCCAAGCGGTTTACCACCCGGGTTCCGATGCGGCTGACCTAGCCATCGGCAACGTCGTGGGCAGCAATATCGCCAATGTGTTGCTGATTTTGGGCCTGGCAGCGTTGGTGACACCACTGATTGTGCATGACCGCTTGGTCCGCTTGGATGTGCCGCTGATGATTGGGGCCTGTGTTCTGGCCTATCTGCTGTGCCTGAAGGGCTCGTTGCAATGGTGGGACGGGGTGATCCTGCTTGGCAGCTTGGCTGTTTATTTGGTCTGGCTTCTGCGTGCGGCCCGCTTCCGAAAAGAAGACAGCCTGGATGAATTTGCCCAGGAGTACACCGATCCCCAGAAAACACACTCGGCTCTGGATTATGCGATCTTTGGCATCCAGATCGTTGGGGGGTTGGTCCTGCTGTTGTTCGGAAGCAACTGGATTGTCGCCTCAGCGGTGACTGTCGCGGAGTGGCTTGAGGTCAACAAGTTGGTCATCGGTCTGACTGTCGTCGCTGTGGGCACAAGCCTCCCAGAGATCGCTACCAGTGTTGCTGCCAGTCTCAAGGGCGAACGAGATATCGCTGTGGGCAACGTCGTCGGCAGCAACATCTTCAATGTCTTGATGGTGCTTGGGGCTGCCGCTTTGCTGGCCCCAGGCGGCTTGCCCGTCTCAGAAGCCGCTTTGCTGTTCGACCTGCCAGTGATGTTGGCCGTGGTGGTCACCTGTTTGCCCATCTTTTTTACAGGCTTCAAAATCAGGCGTTGGGAGGGGGCGATGTTCTTGGTAGCCTATTTCGCTTACACCGCCTATTTGGTGCTCAATGCGACTAGTCACTCTGCTCGGGACACCTACGTGTGGGTGATGACCGCTTTTGTGGTGCCAATCACCTTAATCACGATCATCTCGTTGGCTGTTTGGGAGTTGCGTGACCGAATCCGTAAGTCCCGGCCAGCAACGAAGACCGCCGATTCCCAGCCGAATTCGTCTCAGGAGAGCACCTAAAACCCTCGGTTCCCCTGTTTAGGAGCCCTCCCGAAGCTAAGAGACTCTCCGAAAAGCATCCGGCAATCCACTGTGTTGTGGAGCCCAAGTCATGGTGCAACACGATCCAGGTGGATTCCGGTGCTTTTCGGACAGACTGTAAGACCCAAAAACGCCCGCAGGCCCTTGTGAGAACCCTGTGTAAGGACCCCATTCTCTTTGAGCCAGAGAAGTCTGAAATCCAACGGTCGCTCGTCAACCCCAAGGTCCGTTTTACTCTTGGGACGCTTGGTCGCCCTGGATGGGCTCGACAGGAAACTCGACTTCAAAATACTTGCGGTTGCTGGGCACGTAGGGACTGTTCCATCCCATCACACGCATCGGGCCAGCGGATTTGTAGCGGTGTTGGTTCTCTTTCAGCCATTGCAACAGACGAGTTCGAGCCTGAGCAACGGCTTTCTTGGTGGTTGGGCCTCGCACACCGATGGTTGCTGTCTGAGTTGCGGGCACATCGACGACCTCAACGGCGCCTTGCTTTCCCACATCTCCCAGTGAGGTCTTCCCGTAGAGAAAAGCCATGGATGCTTGTGTCGGCTCCTGGGCAGCTGCTTCGGCGGTGTAATCCATTTGCACCGGTGCGGTCATCGCGATGCTGTTCTTTTTGATGTGTCGAAACAGGCGAAAGAACGCACCACTGTCTTGGCTGTTGGCCATGAGCGTGCGGACCATGCGATAGTTGGGATACTCTTTGACGACAACCTCCCCAACCGGGGTAAAAGCTGGGAAGCCTTGGGGGGGTTTTGCCTCCATCAGTGGCCGGAAGTTGAGATTGGTCTCGGCTCTCTGAAGGGCCTCGGCGAGAGCTTGAACTCCCCCCTCATTATCGGCAGAAGCCAACCCTTGCTGGAGGACCTTGGCTGCGTAACTCTCAGCAGGCAACAGCTCCAACACACGTTGAGCCGTTTGCTGGAAGAGTTGCTGCTTTTGCTCCTCAGAGAGTTCCTTTTGCGGGGACTTCAGAGTTTTGGCCAGCAGTTGCCCGGCCTGCTCTCGCCTGGGATCTTGTTGAGGTTTGTCCGTCCCGTTGGCAGTCTGGCCGAGCATCCTTGGAGAAAAACTCAGCCAACTGGCAAGCACCAAAAACACCGCCAAAAGACGAACAAGCAAAGGTGTGGCAAATCGATTCATGTTGTGCCCTCATAGACTCACGTCAGGCGTGTTGGGAGCGACTGAGCAGCTCACGCTCCCAGGACAGCAAAACGAGAGCGACCAAGAAACAAGAAAGACAACAATCCAGCAGGACAACACATCCAGAGACCCAGCAAAAGCCGAGGAGACTTCTCTGGAAACGCACCCGGCCTGACAAGACGAGAGCTGTTGGCACTCTCAGGTGAAAATTCGGTCAGAAGAAGGCGTTTGGATTCAGAAGACCCAAGAGGAATCCTCAGCAACCAACAGGCAAACTCCGAGCAAAAGAGCCACCACAAGCAGCGATCAACGATTGCCAACCAACCAGCAGCCCACCAACCAACAGCCCACCAACCAGCAGCCAACCAACAGCCAACGGAAAAGCCTCTGGAGCGTCCACCTGGGTTGGTCCCTGCTGCCAGCCAAACACTCCACGGAAGCTGTTTCTTGTCCCGGGCGTTTGGCGGGGCCTAGCTCGGGCTTTAAAATAGAGAGCCGTCTCAAGCAGATCACCTCACAAGAGGGTGGGCCGAGCCAGGCGGTTTTTCACAGGCGAACAGGCGTTGCTCAGTAAAATTTGTACATCAGTGAACCCATCGGTCGGCTGAAACGTCGTTTTCGTGGGGACACAACCCAAACCAAAAACAAAACCCACACACTCACTTCCAAAAAACAACAAGCAAAACACCAATCTATTCCGGTATGTGCTGAAGAACCACCTCCAGCATCCCCACTTTTGGCTGCGCTTGTTTTTTCATGGGGAAGAAAGGAAAGCGACTTTTGTCGGAGCACAGGCATCCCCGAGAAGAAAAGCCGCAACCCCCAAAGCACGATCCCATTCTTTCACTGGCACAGACGCTTCGCTGCACCGAGGCTGAGGGGCCGGGCAAGCGATTTGGCATCTGGTTTCAGGGTTGCCCGTTGAGGTGCCCTGGTTGCTGTAATCCTGAGATGCTCAAGTTCGAGGGTGGGCAGCCAACACCACTTTCCGTACTGTTGGAAGAAATTGCCTCGGCCCAACGCGAGCACGGCATCGAGGGAATCAGTCTGATCGGCGGTGAGCCGACCGCTCATGCCGACGGTGCCGCTCCGCTGGCTCGCGAGGTTCAAAGGATGGGCCTCTCGGTCATGGTCTACAGCGGTTACACCCTGGAGGCGCTGCAAGCACAGGCCAACCCACTTGTGCGGGACTTGTTGGCCCATACAGACTTGCTCGTAGATGGCCCTTACCTCAAAGACCAACCCGAGAGCAATCGAAGATGGATCGGCTCAGCTAATCAACGAGTCCACTTTCTCTCGCAGCGGTATCGTGAGGACGACCCAAACTGGCAGCAACCCAATACGCTGGAAATTCGCCTGGAGAACGGTCAGTTGAGCGTCAACGGGTTTCCCGCTCGTGCGGCCGTTGGACTCTGGAAACGGCCCCCACAACCAAAACCACCTGCCAGTGAGAAGCCAGAGAGCAAAACCAATAGCAACTAACATTCAAGTCAGAAAACGATTGAGGCCCTTTGGGCAACCGTCGGGACTGGGAACTTCGTTGACCAGTTGCCTCTTGCCCTCAATAAGCACTAGCCAGAAAACACTGGCCTAACAAGCACTGGCCGAACAAGCACTGGCCTAACAAGCACCAGTGTTCTTGAGCTGTTGACCATCCAAGCGGTCACTCACCACTCGGAATCAACCACCCCCTGGGAACTCGATGCGTGTCGTCAGCCAGTTTGAGCACGACCTGTTGCAATTGCTTCAGTGTTTTTTGGGGCGAGGACCTCAGAGCACTGCCCTGGCGATTATCCAAAAACAGCAAGCCGAGCCGCGTTGTCTCAGCCGGGACTGTGTTGAGTTAGCACAGGATATGTTGACCAAGGGAATCGTGGCGATGCTGGCACGCCAGGGAGGCTGGTGCCGCCAACGTCACCTGCGGGGAGAGGGGGTCAAGAACGGGCGATTGTGGGAGCGGACCAAACCAGCGGACTTGGGGTTGAAGTTTTCCGGGGAGACAATGCGGTTTCTCATCTGGCTGGTGGGGAACAAACCCGGTGCAGAAGGCCAAAGCCGCTTTCCCCTCGATCGCCGACGGCAAACAGCTGGGGATTTGCTCTTTTTGTTTCTGGCCTACGAAGCCCTGAATAAAACGGACTGGCAAGCTGTTTTGCAACAATATGCGGTCTTTGCTCGCCACGGGCTGATTCGCTTGGCCTATCCGGAAAATGCTGCCGAGAGCAACTACGCGGCAACCAACTCAACCGAACCGGACTTCCAGGTCTGGGTCACCGGACCGGGCTCTTGTGTCTTAGAGGCCTGGCAAAACAAATTGGCCGACCGTTGGGTGAACCTGGAATCCAGCAAGGCCAACTACCGCGATGCCCAAAGAATGCGGAGCCTCGGCCAGCGACAGCAGCAAATCTTGGAGCACTTCTGCACTGCTGTCCGTGAGGCAGTCCGACCCGACTTGACACGATTTTTGCTGATCGCCGCCGGCCGGCTGTTGGCTCACAATCCCCCTGTGCAAAACTGGATCGGTGGACTGGACGTTCAGGGCCTCCGGTTGGCCGACCGACTCGAGTGTTACCGAGCAGCAGGGGCCTTTCTGCGACACCTGGATGTTCTCGCTGAATGGGTGTTGCAAGCTCAAAGCGTCAGTTACTTCGAAGAGACCTATCGAGCGAGTCAGCTCTTCAAAAGCGACTGGGAACATGCAAACGGAGCGACCCTCCACGAACGAGCGCGGGCCATGCTTCGTGCCCTGGAACCCCTACAACAGGGCACCCTCTTGCAGCCGGAGCACCAATTCCCCGAGGAACCTCCCCAAACAGCAACCCCCGGGAATCCTTGAGGCAACAGTCTTCCCCTGCAGGGGCCAACTGCCAGAAAAAAGCAAGCAGAAAGAACCACTTGGGGAAGCTCCCCGTCGAGGCAAAGTCGCCCCCAAAAGCCGAAAGCCAATGAACTCCAAAGCCGAGCAGCTCCCAAGCCACGGCAGAACAAGCAACCAAATTCCACCACAAGTCATTCACAACAACCAAGTCGGCAATCCACTGGGTTGCTACAATCAACCTCCGAAGAGGTCACAGCTTTCAACTGAACCTCGCTGAAACAAAGAACCAACGCAGCTCAACGAACCGCACCATAACTGACTGCACCATAACTGACTGCACCAATCGCCAAAACAAAACCGCCGGATGCGACAATTGCCGGAAGTCATTGGCGAGGTGACAGGCCAACGGACGGTCGCCAAGTAGATTCCACTCGCCAGAGGAGCGAATGTTATGAGTCGAGCCTATCGCATCCAAGTGCGTGAATCCCTAAGTCGAGTGGTCACCGCCGAGGACCACGTCAGCACCGATCTGGAATTGCTGGAGATCCTTCCTCCGGAGGCGATGTCCGCCTTGCTCGAGCAAGAACTTCTTGAAGGGGGCTTTGAAAAGGAAGGTGACAAGCTCGTCCGCCGAGACCGAGGAGTTCTGGTGGCCGTCGACCCTGCCAACGGCAAGGTTACCGTCAGCACTGAGGCCAGCGAGGGCGTCGAGGTGGAGACCACCAAACGGGGCCAGATCTACGACGACAGCGGACAAAACCGGGCCGAAGTCCAGCAACGCCTGCGTGAGCAAGCCCAGGAGGAACTGGAAAAGCAGATCGACCAGCGACAAGGGGAACTCCAGCAAAAGGCCACCGACAAGTTGGCCGGAGCCCTGGCCGACATCAAAGGCGAACTTGACCAAGCGGTCAACAAAGTGACCGCCGAAGCCCTGAAGCAAAAGGCCGCCAGCCTCGGCCACATCAAACGGCAAAGCGAAGACCCGGAAACCGGGAACCTCGAGATCGTTGTCGAAGTCTGACCAGAAGTGCCACGAGTCCTTCTCCAGTTCCTCGATCCACTCCAGTTCCTCAATCTCAACGCTTGTTCAACTCAAGGGCCTTTCATTCAGCAAGGTCCTTTCATTCAGCAAGGTCCTTTCATTTACCAAGGGCCTTTTATTTAGCAAGGTCCTTTTATTTAGCAAGGTCCTGCCAGACCCCCACGCTGTCAGTCTCGAGAACCAACTCAAGCTGGCAGTGAAGGGGCTGAGACACTGGCTCAACGACTCTGTCAACACAGAGCGGGCCAAAACGATCCCGACAACCGACTTCCGAGAAGATCTGGTTGCGTGAGCACTCAACAAATCTCCATCGGAACTTCCGCCGGTCACATCGCTACCGGCGATACCTTGGCATGAAGTCCTCTGGTTGGCTCACGATGCCAGCAAACACAGCGAAGCCTCGTTGTCCCTAAGGCAGAGAGCTAGCCTTACCCGTAGGGCAAAAAACCAGCCTTACCCGCAGGGCAAAAAGCACGCTGCTCGCTAGGTCAAAGCCACCCAAGACCAAGACGACCCCAACAACTCACAAACGCCACACCATCCGACATTTTGAGGTTGACGCCCGACGTTTGACATCAGACGAGGGCCCACCGGCTTGCTGAGGAAAATAACAACCTAAACACTGCCCAAACATTCGGGCAATTGTCCGCAAAGAACCAACGCCCGCTGTCCGCAAGCTTCGGGCTGACAAGCTTCGGGGGCTCCTCAGTTTGGGAGACCCGGCTACGGACGCTTGACTGGCTGAGAACTGACACCCATGTCCATTCTGGTTAACGAACACGACCTTCCCGAAGAGGTGAGCCCCCACGGAGCTGTGGAGAGCGCTTACAGCTGCGATTTGGCTGAGATCGAAAGCGATCTTATTCGCGGACTCCCGGTCTTGGTCGAATGTGAGAAAGACCTGGCCCCCTGGGTTTACATGAATGTCCGCAGCCGTCTCCGCCAGCATGAGTTACAGTGCTTGTATCTCGACGGGCGGCCCCGTGGAGGGGAACAGCAAGCCGCCGGAGGAGCGATGGGCGGCGGCATGGCGATGCAACAAGGCATGATGGGGACGATGATCAGCCAGCTTCGGGATGCCGTCCGAGGAGCTGTTGAAAAACGTGTTGTGGTCTTGCCTCACCTTGACCTGTTGGTCACCAGCCAAGGCGGACTGACCACCGAGGCACGTGAGGTCATCCCCCTGCTTTATGAGAACCCTGAGCTGGTCTGGCTGGGGTTTAAGGACCCCAGCTTTTCGCTACCCGTGGTGATCGAAAACCTCTTCCCCCACCGCTATAGCCTGGTGGGCATGCCCCGCGACCGCCTGCGGTATCTGGTCACCCAAAAAGAAGCTCGGAAATTCGGACGCGAGTTCAACCCCTGGGCGTTGTACAAACATGTCTCCGGGATGAACGCGGTCAAACTTCGCAAGCTTCTCTCGACCCTGCAGGGCGAAGATTATCCTTCCGATCCCCGCCACGCGGTCCGCCAAATCCGCCAAGCCACCGTCACCGGCAGCCTGGAAATCCCTGAGGTCGACCTCCGCAAAGACATCGGTGGCTACGAGCAGGTTAAGGAGCGTCTGCAAAAGGAAATCCTGGATGTTCTCACTCGACGTGACCAGTCCGTTGAAGCTGAGCAGATCACGCGGATGGAAGAGCTGATTCCCAAGGGGATGATCTTCTGGGGTCCTCCTGGGACGGGGAAAACGCTCTTTGCCAAGGCGATTGCCACCAGCATTGGGGCGGCGATCACGATTGTCAGCGGTCCGGAACTGAAGAGCAAATGGGTTGGTGAGAGCGAGGAGAACCTGCGGCAGATCTTCCACAGGGCACGCCAGAGTGCCCCGAGCATTATTGTCTTTGATGAGTTGGATTCCTTTGCCTCCGCTCGTGGCAGCTACGAGGGATCCGGGGTGGAGCACTCCATGGTCAACCAGTTGCTCACCGAGATGGACGGCTTCCATCGCGAAGAAATGGTCTTTGTGGTCGGGACCACCAACTTTGTGGAGATTTTGGATCCGGCCTTACTCCGCCCAGGACGTTTCGAATTCCACCTGCACATCCCTTATCCGGATTCCAACGACCGGAAAGAGATCCTCAAGGTCTGGAATAAAAAGATGCGGCTGCAGATGAGCGAGGAGGCCCTGGAATTCGCCGTGCGACGGACCAGCGGCTTTGTGGAAGGAGCCACCTCGGGAACCCGCTACAGCGGCGACCACCTCAACGCGCTCTGCCGAGCGATCGCGCGTCTCCGCCTGAGAGAAGACCGTCATGACGCAACCACACCTGAGGACGTGGAACGAGCGCTGACCGAGTATATCGATCGCCCCAAGATGACCCCAGCCGAAGAACGTGTGGTGGCCACCCACGAAGCCGGTCACGCAGTCGTTGCGTTGTTTTGCCCAAATTCCACACCGATTGAGCGAATCAGCATTCAAGGGGACGCTGCGGGTGCCTTGGGCTTTGTGCGATACCAAGACCCCACCCACAAGTACGTTGTCACGCAGTGCAAGTTGATTGAAGACCTTGCCATTTTGATGGGCGGTCGGGAGGCGGAACGTTTACTGTTGAATGATCTTTCCATCGGCTCAGCCGGTGACCTGCAACAAGCCACAGCCATCGCTCGTGCCTTGGTTGAGGAGTTTGGAGTGGGGGGCGACGGGGTGGGAATCCGCCGTTATCACAGCGACGAGCGGCAGGGGCGTCGACAACCCGATCTTTCCGCCGATATGCTGGCGGCGATTGACCGTCGAGTGGACGAGCTGTTGGCCCAGGGTTGCGAAAAGGCAGCGACCATTCTCAGGGACAATCAGCCCTTGGTGGAAACCCTCCGCGACATCCTGCTGGAACACAAAGTCATCGACAGCAAAACACTCGCCAGCGTGATCTCCAAGGCAGGGATCGCAGTCCCCGAGACCTCAGAACTGGCCAAAGAGGCCGAGGCGGTCACCTGAACTGTTTCTCGCTCCTGAGGGGCCCTCAACGAGTTTCGACGGCCCCAAAGCAGCCACCGGCCAACGTTCTCCTTGGCAACTCAGAGAAGCAAACTGAGTCACAGGTCACTTGATCACAGGTCACTTGCAACCAAGACACTTCCAGAATCATTGTCTGTGGGCAAAGCGAAGAACGAGGGAACCTGTCATCCTTGGAGGCGTGTCTTACTTGGGAGATTGATCCCTGGAAATCAATCGGTGCTCAGGCAAATCACAACCGCACCCAGAGGCCAAGACGCTGCGACAGTGTCGATTTTTAGTGTGCCGATTTTCTAGTGTGTCGATTTTCTAGTGTGTCGATTTTTAGTGTGTCGTTGTTTTGGTGCGTCGTTTTCCATGTCACCAGGCCACTGTGTTGTTGGCTTATGTTGAGTCACAATGGTAATTTGACGGATCGCAGCACAAATATCTGCCTGCAAAGAACAAAATTATACCCAACCGGTAAGGGAGCCCTTTCATGGCCGAAATGACCATTAGGCTGACGATCGACCCGGAGACCGGGAAGCGGAACATTATTATCAAACTCGACAGCGACCCGGATTCCCTGCCCATGGAGCACGAAGAACAACACCGGGAATTGGTCGAGAAGTTGATCAACAAGGGTTTGGTCAACGCCGAAGAACTCGGCGAGATCACCATCGAGCGAGAAGAAGGAAACGAACAAGGCTTGCCAGAGGAAAACAAACGAGGCGAGCACGGCAAACGCCAAGCAGAAGGTCAGAACTAGACCGTGCTCCCACTCAAGCGGTTTCGTACTTCACCAGCTCAACACACAACCACACCACCACTTGTCAAGAAAGCCTGAGAAGTGACTTCAAAACATTCGTTTGGCAATGGATGGACGGACATTTCCTTCGCTTCGGTGTCCCAACTCGAAGTTCTGCAGCCAGTTCTCGGATAACACCTCAATCAAACTGAAAGCCCCTGATCGACTCCAGGGGCATGATTCGGCGTTCTCGGAGAGGATCCGAGCAGCATTTTCTTTAAGCAATTTCTTAGGGTGATTTTAAGAAGCCAGTCGTCTGACGGACATTGCTCCCAATCTTGCGCAAGGGTCAGTGCAGTGGTAAGCAAGCTTTCCTACTGAGGTTGAGGAACATCTTGGGCGGCTCGCGTGGTTTGGCCGAGCAAGAATGTTCCTCAAATTCCGCAAGGACCACCAAGAACAAGCCCAAGGAAGCTGGGGCTAACCCGTTGAGGGATTGGCCTTTGGTCATTCAAGTCGGACGGTTCTCGGTGAGGCGTAAGATGCCGAGCTTTTTCGGACCGAGGCCCAAATGATTTCCGCAGGCAGCTGGCTGGTGTCGGCGGCTGCCTGAACCTCCTGCCGTGTGAGTTTCTCCTTTGGGAATAATCTCTTCGACTGGGAATAATCTCTTCGATAGACAGTCTCTTGAATGAGTGTTCTCTTGAATGAGTGTTCTCTTGAATGAGTGTTCAGTCGAGGGCCCTCACTAGGCACTTCTCTGGGGCAAGCAAGTTCACCCATGATTCTGGAATTTCCACACTTCGACACCCTTCACCTAGCCATGACCTCACAGGCTGCGCCTCTGTCGCTGACTGGCTCGGCAGCTAGAGCGGCCCTGGGGGAGGGTCAGGTTGTCTTTTTAGAACCAACAGGGCGCATTAGTCGAACGACGCAGAATGACCTCAAGAAATTCGGGGTCAAATTCCACAAGGCAGTCGACTTTCCCTTGCCGCTTTCGGTGACCTGCTGGGCTCAGCTTTTGCCCACCGTCCGCTCAGTTACTTTGCCCGAACCGACCGAAAAGACTCCGGTCCTCTTTGACCTGCCCGACGGAGCCGCCCTTCCGGAGGTTGTCGCCGAAAGCCTCCGCTTGGGGAACGACCGCCAGGCCTATCGCTGGCTGGCACCCAACCCGGCAGCTTCTTCAGGTCCAGCTTCTTCAAGATCCCCATCGCTTGGTTTTGGGCCAGATGGTCAGTCCCTTGAGGCAGCCGGACGCGGGTTGCTCCGCGTGATGGGGCCTCCGTACTACACGCTGTTGCGTGCTCTGGATCGCCGCGATGGGGATCGCTCGCCGGTGGCCTTTCTTGAGCGGAACTCTCGTGTGTGGGTGCAGTTCGGCTACGAACATCCGCTGCAGGAGAAGATCAAAATTCCTGCCGGGAAGTTGTTACTGATTCGCCCTCCACATTCTTGGGAATTTCTGGACGAGGGCCCGTTCCAGGATGTCTACGAGCTGTTGGAGATGACCCTCGAGGCGCCTCCCCGGGCTTGGTATGACACCCAACTGGATCAGAAGCTTTCGGTTCCCTTGCGGTTGGTGCCCGGGGCTGCCCATGAGGCTGCCGAGCTTTGGGTGCTCACTGGCAAAGGGGTTGACCAGCTGGACCAGTTGGTCCGCGACGCCGATGATCGACTTCTCAGTCGCTTGCTCTTTGCTGTTGGGACCGGCCAAGACTCAGAAACGAGTCAAGCTGAGGCAACCGATCGTGCTGAGGCGGGAGGCCGGCCCGAGACGGTGATCGTCCGGGTGCGGCCGACCAAGCAGCAGCCGCCGGTGCTTGTCTTGGACGCGACGCAGTACCATACCTTCCGCGGTGTTCCCAACTTGTTTGTCCCCATCGGCTCAAGGCTCCATCCACCCTTGAGGCGTGATGCCATTGTGAAGCTGTTGGCCCCGGATACCAAACGTGTCGTTTGGCTGAGACCTCATGAGGATCGGCACTCCTTCACCCCGGAGAGTTTGTCGGAGACAGCCTTTCGGCCACTCAAGGACTGGGTGGAATACGTCCTGGACCATGAGCGTGTTCCGCTGCAATCCTGGATGGCGGCCATGCAGTTTGAGTTTGAGCCGTTTGTCTGCAAGGGGGACAAGCCGGCCAAGACGAAGCCCGACCAAGACGAAAGCGATCGGTCCTCACGCCGGTCTGCCCGTGAACGAGAGACTGACCGCGGCAAGACCTCCACCGCCACACGCTTTCGGCACACGAGCTCGGCGGAGAGCCAGGCCGCCTTGGAGCCACCTGCGTTTCTCCAACTGCAAAAACGTCAACCCCGGGAGCTCGAAGAGGAATTGCACCGCCTCGAGAAGGAATTTCTCGATCTGCTGGACTCACCGGCAACCGGTTCCTCAGATCCCTCCGATGACCAGCAGCGGGAATCGCAGCAAAAGGCGCTTTGGAGCCGGATGGCCGAGCTGAACACCATCCTCAAACATGCCTCCGATGCAACCGTCTGCTGGTTGAACTGCCTCTGGGACCGTGATCCCCAAGACCGGCTCCGGCCACTGATCGATTGGTACGTCGCCGAAAGCCAAGGGCCTTCTCCGGCTCAGCTGACCTGCAACACCCTTGAGGCGATGTTGAGCGAGCAAAACCCGATGCCAGCAACCCTGCGTCAACTGGCTGCTTATCTCGCTTGGTCGGCCGAACAAGGCGAACCAGCAAGTTTCCTGCTCGAACGCTTAGGACAAGTTCAGCACTTTCTGGAACAACACGAAGCTCTCCTGCCGGTGCGAGCAGCCTGGCTGGCCTGGAACGGCCTGGTGGCCCTGAGCGACGGCGATGTGCTGGCCCTCGCCCGTGCACGAGACCGCCTGTTAGAACGGCTGCACACCAACGGCCTTAGCCCCGACCAGGATCTGCCAAGCTTTCTGCGGGCCAGCGGGCTGCGGACCAGCGACCGGTTCCGCCAGGTCCGCGAGCAAGTCCGCAGTTTGCGAGATCAAGCTCGGGAGTGGGCCGACAAGAACAAGCTGGACGAGCTGCAGATGATGTACAGCGGCTCGGGGCCCTACACCAAGGGCTATGTCGACTTGATCTTCGCCTACGGACTGGCCAAGCTCGGTGAGACCCATCCGGCACGAGAGCTTTTGGAGAGCGGGCAGCGGGAACTGAGGCGTACCGATATCGCTTCCCCAGAAGGGACCCCTCCAGATTCTGAGGTGAATGAGTGGCTGCGAGAGGCCTACGAATATCGGATTCGTCAGGGTTTGGAGGGGCGGCCCAATGCGGGTCCACTTCCGGCGGAATTGATGCAAAACCTTCAACAATGGGACCGGCCTGCTCAGCAAGGCGACAAGGATCCTGAAAGCCGTCGGCTGCAGATGATCTGCTACAAAATCGGGCAGCTCCGCACGGTCTCCAAGATTCTGCAGCCCTACGAGCGGATCAACGCTTTTGCCTATCACCTGCACGACCAGCAATCCGAACTGGCCAACCGCTTGGCTGCTCTCTTTGACGAATCCAACCCCGAGCAAATCGTCACAACCTTCACTCAGTATCTTCCCACCGATGGCTCAAGCCACCTGGAGTTGGAAGATGAGGTCAAAGCCGTGCTGGCGGCCTTGGCCCTCAGCCCCCGACTGGGCGAGGCCTTCAGCGGTCCGATCCTCGGCCGAGTTGAGCCGCTGCTCAATCGCCTGCAAGAGCGGCGTGATGAACACCCAGCCGAGACCATCACCCTTCAGCTGCAGTTGCTGGAGCGAGCCCTGGTTTTGGCAGCACACTTCGACCAGAGCGATTATGTGCAGGCGTTTTTGGCACGCTTCCGCAGCTTACTGGCCACCTCGGCGATGAACGAGGCCTTGCCAGCGGTGCGGGATGTGCTGATCGGCTTGTTCAACGGACTCCGCAAGCTGGGCCTTCGAGACGAGCTCAATGAGCTGATCGATCACATGGCCGCGGTGGTCAACCAGCAGAAGAAAGGCAAGACCAAAAATCGAGGGCGAGAAAACGACCAACAACTGGAGGTCCGAGTCCGCCGCCTGGAGCTGTTGCTGCATGTTGCCGCAGGTTGGTTCTACTTTGGCGAGAACGACGCGGCTGCCAAAATCGTCAACGAGGCTCGCGATCTGCTCTTCAGCGACCAAGTCAAACATCTCAAACTCGACCTGGCCCGCGCTTATGTCGCCGCCTTGGCCCAAGCACCCGTCGACGGAGCCCTCAAATATGTCAGTGAGCTCTTCAGCAAGCTCGCTGGCATCCGTGACACCCAGCTGACGATGAGCCACTACTCCGTGCTGCAGTTGGAGGTCATCGAGTCGGTTGTCTTGGCCATGGTCAGCGATGATTTCGCTCTGGACCAGGCAGGCCGTCGCTGGCTCGACGACGACACCTACAGCGTGTACCGCCGCATCAATCGTGATGTTCGCCAGGCCGCGGCCGTCTGATCAAGACCATTGCGATCTTTTCCGCACCCACAGAGAGAGCCTTCGATGGTCACCTCCACTGAATTGCGACCTGAGGACCTTTCCTTTGAGCAACTCCAAGGCGAGGCCGAGGATTTGCGTAAGCGGATCAACAGATTCCGGACGTCGCTGGGCCGCTTCTTTGTCAATAAACAAGACCTCATCGACTTAATGTGCGTGGCCGCTGTCGCGCAGGAGCCTTTGTTACTCGTTGGCCCGCCCGGCACCGCCAAAAGCGACCTGGTGCTCAAATTCAAAGACGCCCTCGGCCTGGCCGATGGCGAATACTTTGAGTACATGCTCACACGGTTTACTGAGCCCAGTGAGATTGTGGGCCCCATTGATATCAATGAGCTCCGACAAGGGCGTTACATTCGCCGTGAGCAGGGCAAACTCCCCACCTGCCGGCTGGCATTTTTAGATGAGATCTTTAAGAGCAATTCGGCGATTTTGAACATCCTCTTGACGATCATCAACGAGAAGAAATTCTACCAAGATGGCGTTCCCCAGCCGGTCAATCTGCAAGTACTCTTTGCGGCCACCAACGAGGTTCCTGAGCAAGGCGAACTGGCTGCCCTGAAAGACCGCTTTGTCCTGAAGGCCGAAAGCTCAAGCGTTCAGCAGGACTACTTCGAAGAACTCGTCGACGCCGGGCTGCGGGCGGAGGTCTACCGAACGCTCAACCAGAAACCCTGGTGCGAAGACCATGCCACCCTCTCTGACTTCGTCAAAGCCAACCGATACATGACCCACCTGTTCGGCCGACGCCAACAAGCAGGCGGCGAAGAGGTAGGCGATCGGGAATTATTCTTCCCCACCGACGTCTTTCGAGAATATCAGCGGCTGGTCAAAACGCTCGTCCGGGAAGACCGTATCTTCATCAGCGACCGAAAATTGGTCAAACTCTACAAGCTGCTTCGCGTGCGGGCCTGGCTGTTCTCCGGCGGCACCGTCAATCGCGATGACCTGCGGCTGTTGGCCTTCTTGGGCGAAACACATCAAGAGATGGCCCTTCTCAAGGAAAAGGTGCCAGCCCTCCTCGGCGACGGCTGAGAACATCCCATCTTGGGCCTTCCCAAAAGCAAAAGGCCTGGAAAAATAGCACCTACAAATCTTCCTTGACGGACCACGAGCTCGACTGTTCCAGATTGTGGCGGATGTCCGACATATTACAGTCTGTCCGAAAAGCACCGGAATCCACCTGGATCGTGTTGCACCATGACTTGGGCTCCACAACACAGTGGATTGCCGGATGCTTTTCGCAGAGTCTCTTAGTGCCAACGGACGACCTGACAGCAAGATCTTGGTGAGCGAGGCCACATCTGCTGCTCTTGGGGAAAATTCTTGCTCGTCCAAAACGCTGCAACAGCAAAACAACTGCTGATTTCGCAGCCTTTCCACCGACCGGACGAGGCAAGGTTTTTCCCAACCTCAGTGGGACAGTCCAACGACTGAGGATAAGCAAGAATTGTCCCAAGGCAGCCGTCAGAAACCAACGATCCTTTTCAAGTCGACAGACGTTGTTGCCGAAATCTCACAACTTCAACGGCAACGTCTTGGTTAGTTCCTGCCGCTTTTGAAGGCAACCAACGATGACACACCGACTCTTCTGTGGCCTGTTGACGCTCCTGGGCCTTGCCCTGAACTGCTGGAGCTTCCCCGCTGAAACGCGCTCAGCCGAGAACCAGCCAGCCGAGAACCAGCCAGCCAAGTTAAGTGGCCGCCGACCCAACATCATCCTGGTGATGACTGACGATCAAGGCAAAGGCGACCTCAGCTGCCTTGGCAATCGGGACTTGCAGACTCCTCATTTGGACAAGCTGTATCGTCTGAGCACGAGGTTGACAGACTTTCACGTCAGCCCGACTTGTGCGCCGACCCGTTCGGCCATCATGAGCGGACGGCATGAGTTCCGAAACGGGGTCACCCACACCATCAAAGAACGCGAGCGGATGGCGCTGAGCACCACCACGATTGCACAGATCCTTCAGCAAGCGGGTTACCAAACAGCCATCTTTGGCAAATGGCACCTGGGCGATGAGGAACCCTATCAGCCCCAGAACCGAGGTTTTGGCGAGGTCTTCATTCATGGTGCCGGAGGCATCGGTCAAGCCTACCCTGGAAGCTGTGCTGATGCTCCGCCCAACCGGCAGAACCGCTATTTCGATTGCGTCATCCGCCACAACAAGCAGTTCGTCAAAACCAAGGGCTTTTGTACGGATGTGTTTTTCCAGCAGGCCCTCGGTTGGATCAACCAGAACAAAGACCAGAGGCAACCGTTCTTTGCCTACATTTCTACCAATGCTCCCCACGGTCCCATGATCGCGCCGGAGAAATACAAACAACCGTTTCTGGAAGCTGGCTTTGATCAGGGTACCGCCGGCCGCTACGGCATGATCGCCAATATCGACGACAACATGGGACTGCTCATGCAGAAAATGACTCAGTGGAACTTGTGGAACAACACCCTGCTGATCTTCATGACCGACAACGGCCAGGCCTCCCGGCGAGCCAAGCGACACGGCAAAGTTTATCAACTGCACACCGCTGGCTTGAGGGCCGGGAAGGGGTCGCCTTATGAAGGCGGGACCCGAGTGCCATCGTTCTGGCGATGGAAGGGTGTGCTGCCAGAGGGCCAAGACATCGACGCTCTGACGGCCCACATCGATCTGTTTCCCACCTTTGTCGAACTCGCCGGAGCCAAACTCCCGCAAGCCATCCAAAAACGAGACGGCCGTTCTTTGGTGCCGCTTCTGGAAAATCCCCAAGCCCCTTGGTCTCCGCGATACGTGTTCGTCCATCAAGGCCGTTGGGCCAAGGAGGCCAACCCCAACAAATTCAAGTATCGCAACTACGCGGTGCGTGGCCCACGTTTTCGGCTCGTCAATAACCGTGAGCTCTATGATATCAGCAAGGATCCTGGAGAAACCACCAACGTCATCGACCAGCACCCTGAGGTCGTCAAAGCCATGCAAGACGCTTACGACGCTTGGTGGGAGGAAACCCTGCCGCTGATGGTCAATGAAAAAGTCCCCTATGCCAAAGAGCGTCCCTATTGGGTGCTCTACGAAAAGCAAAAGGCCCAGGGAGGAATTCCCCCCTGGACCCCACCGGCCTTTTGACTCGACAACGCCCGGGGCTGACTCCCTCAAGAAGCTCTGGATAAGATCTCCCGTTTATCGCCAAGTGAGCACGCCGAACACGCCTTTGCGTTGTTGGAAGCCATCCCGCAGCGCGAGCATGCGATCTCGGTAGACACTCAGCAGCAAGCCTGCACCAAAGAGCAAGCCACCACCGATGGTCAGCGCCACGGCGGCAACCTGGACCTCTTTCCAGTGCACAAAGGCGAGGAGTCCGAAAATATAGGCCATTGTCAACCCGGCTCCGACCAGCGTGGTGGCTCGGGCGCGACAGACCAGCCCAGCAGTCAACAGCAAGGTTCCGGCGGCAATCATGCTTAACTCCTGCACGAGGTGAAATTGCCCGCCGATGCGGTAACTCATCACGACCACCAGAACGGGAATCGCCACGAGAAAGCTGCCAGCCCACAGACCTAAGGTGATGACCTGTTCGTCCTGTTGGTGTGGAGCGGCTGGGGGATTTTGCCCAACAAGATCGTTCTGTGGAGTTGGCTTGCCAAACCAAATGGCATGAGCAACCGTCAGAGCCACCGCACCTAAGGCTACCGACAACAGCTCAAGCTTCTGCCAGGGTGCCAGCTGGAGCAGAGTGTTGACCACTGCCACAGCCAAGATCGCTTGAGCGACCGCCAGCAAGCGATACCACCACCTCCAGGAGTTGACTTTCATGGCACACGAGGCCAGCCAGGCAGAAGGAGCTAGCACCATCAGCAGCACGAGCAACTCCAATCCTCCCGAAGCTGCCGGGTCGGCCAGTCTCATCAGCAGCTTGCTGCCGGTCTGTAAGATCACCGCTGCCGTTGCCAGCGTGGCCACACAGTTTGCTGCCAAGAACACAGCTCGGCCAACGGAGAGACCACCCAATCGTAAGGGAACTTGAGCATCGTCGGGCCTTTCCTCCCCGGTAAGTCGGGCTGGGACCTCCGTGGCGATTCGGTGGATGATCAAGACGATAATCCCCAAAATCGCTAGAGCTGTGTTTGTCACAGCGACCGAGGCACCAGCAACGAAGGTAAGCTCGGCCACGAGCCCACACGCGGCAGCGGCAGTCAGGAACACGCAACGGGTCTGTCGGTGCAGCACCGTGGCCACACCATAGAAGAGCACCAATTCGGCCATCACCAAAGCCACCACCAGCGGTGACTGGGTCCCCGCTGAAGGCAGAGTCGTCCCCAGGATCGTGGGGAGGCCGAGCAAAACGATCACCCCCACCGCGGCATGGGCAGCCCAGTTCAAACTCCAGCCAGAGAAGATCAATCGGCCTAAAGGGGCCTGGGGGGTCGCGTGGTTCAGGCGACGCTCACTGATTGAGGCAGCCAAGGGAATCAGCATCAACAAGGGTGCCTGAGCCGACCAATCCAACCAACCAACCGCCAGCAGAGCCGCACTGCCGACCCACAGAGAGCTGAGCAAGCCAAGAAACTGGACGATGGCAGCCAGACGAGGTCGGATGGGAGCCATGAGCCCGCTGACGATGCAACTGCTTGCTGTGGCAGCCAGCATCGCGGCCACTGTGGGGAAACTCACCTCATAGGCCCAAGGGCTCTGGCTCGGCAACACCATCCGCAGATAGAGCACACCGCTGAGCACCATCCCGGCCAGACTCAGCCAAGCTCCCAACACCGGCAGTGTTCTGAGGGTCTGCTGCAGTTCATGCCGCTTGGGCAACAGGACCGAAGCGGCTGCGGCCATCGAAACCGCCGAGAGAGCCCAGAGAATCGTCTCGGCGCTCAGAGCCGGACGGACAATCTGCACAAGGAGCACCACAGCCCAGCAGAGCAGGATTGCCGCAGCATCGACGTACCAGCCAACTCGGCGGACGACCAAATCGGAATACACACAGGCGTAGACTCCGGCCGAGACCAACAACAACGCCAGCGGTCGCCCCCAAGGTTGAGTGGCAAGATCAGGCCGGATCAAATGAACGCCGTCGTAGAGGGCCCGAAAACCGGCCTCGTAAAACCAGTCCCCAGCCACCTGAGCGCCCCAAAGCAACCCCAACCCGGAGAGCAGCACGATCTGGCCTGACCAGAAGAAGGCCAATCCAAAACGTCCTCGGCAAAACGGGTTGTCATCGGCCACAGCTTCCGTCGGCGGAAATCCACGTTCCAAATGAATGGCAACCAAGCCCAGAGCCACCAGCAAACAACTCGGAGCAGTAATCTGCCAGAACGCCCCGAGATCAAAGAGCAACAGCAGGCCTGTCAAAGCCACCCCGCCAACAAGCACCGGAGCGAAGACGGCATCACGAACCAGCCGTGCAATGACGGCATACAGAACGCAAATAACCAGCGCCGCCACCCACAGATGTCCCTCTAGAGTGATCAGCTGGTGCGTATGGTAGAACCATAAGTTCAGTGGCATCACCAACGCACCAAGTAAAGTGACCGCGCGACCAGCAGTTTGGTGCCCGGTGAACTTCAGCACCGCCCATCCGGCTGCCAGGATGGCGGCATTGCCCAAACCTAACGCCCCAGCGACCACCAACGGATGATCGAAGACACCGAGGGTGACCAGCCAAATAATCAAACCGACGGCAAACAACCCACCCCCCAGAGCAAGCAAGGCATGGATCGCATGCGGCGAAAGAAGCAACTGCAGCAACCCGATTCCCGATCGCCCTGGGCCCGATTGAAACTGGCCCGATTGAAACTGGCCCGATTGAAGTTGACCAGCTTGGGGTTGACCGGCTTGAAGTTGACCGGCTTCAAGTTGGTCGGTGGAAAACTCCTCCCAGCTGGAGGCACCAACCGAGGAGTCAGAGGTTTGCTCATCAACGGTTGAGGAGGATCCGGTTCGGGCAAGATCAGTTTGTTGTTCCGCCAGCCGATCAAGTGGATCTGGCTGGCCGAAGTGTTCTTGGGAATGTGGGTCGGTCATCACTGCACCTCAGAGGACAAGAGCCAATCGAGCGAGATCGCAAGACGAGTGCTGCAGGTTGGACCGCCGACCCTGGCGGGCTCGTCACTCCTTCAGACGCAAAGGAAGAGATCGGTATATCGGAGAAAGGGACGGTTTTTTCGCCCTGGGTGGCCCAGAGCGTGCTCTTGAAGAGTGCAGATGTGGGCGATGCCTGGCGGGGAGACAACTTCTTCTGGGAGCATTGGTTCCGATCGAGGGAACCTTTGATCGACTGCCCGCCAGACCACCTTGGTCTCTGCTTGAGTTGGACTGTCCCAGATGTGGCCCGGCCCAGCCATCTGGTGTGGCATGGAACTCGACGAAACGTTTGGATTTGCCTGCTTCGCCCTCCTGGTCAGCGACTCGCTCATCTCGCCCTCTGGCCGACCAGCGAGTTTTCAGACAGAGCCGAGTGGTCGGTTTCCTTCTGATTTGGCAGTTGGTTCTCGTGGAATCGGGGGATTCACGTCCCACCGACTGCCAAAATCAGCCGACTGCCAAAATCAGCCGACTGCCAAAATCAGCCGACTGCCAAAATCCTAGGAAACAAGGCACTAGAAGAACGTCCAACACTGCACGCGGAACAGGCTGCCACTGGCTCCGGCAACAAAACCAGTTCGAGACTGTTCCGTGGGCGAGTCGTCGAGCCTGGCAACATCAGCGGTCACTCTCCAGTTTCGCTGGCCTTGGACGTACCAGTTCACCCCAACGGAGACCTCGGAGCCATCCCCGAATCGCCCATTCACGTGGGAACCCCGAATGAAAAGCTCCCAGGTTTCTGGGACAGCGAACACCGCTGCCTGAACGAAGAATCCCTGATCGAAGAGGGTTGAGATGGGCAATGGGCCGGTTCCGCGGAGTGAATCCAACCAGCGAAAGAAATACTCCGACGCGAAGCTCATCCCACGATACTTCAGCCCAAGGTGAACGGTATACAGGGACAGCACAAACGAATTGACAGTCACACCGGGAGCCAAAGCCCCAGGTGTGACCACTCGGGTTCCGTCGGAAAGACGAATCACCGTCTGCTCAGGTCCCGGCTCGCCGAGCGGTGTCCCGTCGATTTTGGTGTACGTGAGAGCATGGCCCAAACGGATCGCCATCCGATCGTGCCACTCGAGGTCCGAAAACCCCACGCCGAATTCTTCCAGCGGCTCCCACCAAACCATGCTTGAGAACACGAGGTTGGTGTCCAGTTCGCTTGCCCTGAGGGTAAAGGTGTTAAACCCATCTCCGAGCAAAACCGTGTAGTAGAGCTGCGAGCCGACTTGGCCGTCGACCCAAACGCCTGAGGTGATCGAGGGGCGAAAGAAGGTGGTCGCCAGCGACCGCTCGGCACCGAGGGTGTAACGCGAGGTCTGCTGCCATTCCCAGGTCCCCGGCACCTTCCCTAATCCAAAACTCAAGTTCAACGCTTCGTTGGCCTCATAGCGAAGCCAAGAGAGCAGTAACTGGATAGGTTGTTCAGAGACTGTGTTGTAGTCAATGTTGGTATAGTAGGTCAGCTGAGGATCTAAGGCATATCCGGAGAAGACCAACCGACCCCGATTGATATCGAAGTCGTTTCGGTTCTGGATCAGCGTGGCGTTGCCGCCCCTGTCGGCAAAGGTCGAGACGGTTCGATCGAACCCCGTATAGCGGAACTGGTTGTGGGTGCTGATTGTGAGTTCAAAAGGGGTCTTGTTTTTGTCCAGCGGCCGGAGTGTCCAGCCGGTGTCATAAGTCACCAGGTAAGTTTCCTCCGGAAGATCCCCAGAATCCGTCTCCTCTGAGCCCTCCGCATTGCCCTGGTCGGAATCTTGGCTGGCCGTCTCGTCAGACTCGCTCGGGCCCGAGGACCGGTCACCCGGGGCAGTTGTCTTGGAACGTTGGCCCTTGTTTCCTTGGCCCTCGGGGGTGTGACTCTCCCCTGGCTGGTTCTCTGTGGGCTGGTTTTCTGTGGGCTGGTTTTCTGTGGGCTGGTTTTCTGTGGGCGGATCGTTCCTGGAACTGCGGAGTTCGTCTCTGAGAGCCGCGAGTTCTTTCTGTAACGCCTCAAGGCCCCGCTCAAGTTCTTGAATCCGCACTGCAGAATCCTGTGCCTGATTGCCGCCAGAGAGGCGAGGGCCGGATGGTTCCGGTTGCGATCTCAGTCCGGCAAATCCAACGCCGGCAGCGATCTGGTCGGCATCTCCAGCAAGCCGAGGCCCCAAGGACGAGGCCAGAGGGACCCGAGGCGGGTTGTGCCCTGCCATGGGCAGACTTGGTGGCCGAAAGCTCCTGGCCGAAACACTCCTGGCCGAAACACTCCTGGCCGAAACACTCCTGACAGGAAAAGTCCTCACAGGGATCGTCTGCACGGGAACACGGCTGGAAAAATCGCTCGGTGAGGCAAGGGGCGTCGGATGGGGGCTGTCGGGAGAGTGAGTCTTCGGGGCAACGTTTGTTGGGGGCCAGGTTGATCCTGGAGGCGGTGGAGAAACCCAGCCAACAGGGCCACCTGACTGCCCTGGGGGGTGGATCTGAGCTACGGCTATTTGGGGTGAGAGCGAGATGAACAGCCAGCCGAAGAACAGCCCCAGACTCGAGAACCACGGCATCTCCATCCGATTCCCCCGTCTACCTTTCGGGTTGCGAGCCTGTCAAAGAAGACTTGTCGGATAAGAAAGCCAACCCAGCCAACTGCTCACTGGACGACTTGCCAACTCGACTCTCGGTCGGGACCCTCTTTCGTTAGTGTCACATCGGCCTGCCGACCGCAACGACTTTGACAATCGCAGCGGTTCTTTGCTTTAGGGAGATCGAGTACTCCCCAGTTCGGGTGAGCCTGTCAGGACCGCCGCCAAAGCAATCCCAGAGAAGTGTTGATCGAGAAACAGGGCCCGCTGAGTCAAGCCAGCAGGCCCTCTGAGAGAGCATCGATCAGTGAGGGTGCTGCCGAGAACCGAAACGCTGCCGAGAACCGAAACGCTGCCGAGAACCGAAACGCTGCCGAGGGCGGTTCCTGTCGAACAGTCCTCCGATTTCGCACCAGCGTCTCACAGCAGCAAGGATTCGATTGGCAGCAGCCTGTCAAGCCACCGACGGTCACCGATAAGAATCATGGCAGGTCGCACAGCTCTTGCTCACAGCCGCGAAGGCCTGCTTGGCGTTGCCAAAAGCACCTTGTTCAGCAGCCTGGGCCATTTTGGCACTCTCGTCTGTGAGCGTCTGAGCAAGCTTTCGATAGTCGGCGTCATCCAGATAACTGGCGTCCTGAATGACCTTTCCCAATACCGCCAGAATCTGGGCCTCATGCAAGACGTCCTCCTGGTTGGCGGCAAACTCCGATTCGCTGCCCAGCCAGAGTTCCAACTTGGAGGCGGAGGCCTGCTCCATCCGTTGCATGATCAGGCTCAGACCAGCCAGATCAGCCCAAGGGGAAGAGTTGCTCGGAGCCCTGAGATTCAACTTGGTGGCATTGAGCAAGTTGCTGAGCTTCTCGGTATGGTCGGCCGCCTTGTTAAAGGTGGCATCGGTTCCCTCCTTGAGCGACTGAGCCACCTGGGCAGTTTGGTAGCTAATCGCCTGAGCCTCATCTCGCCAGCGAATGTCTGCATCAAATTGATTGACGATCTCAAAATACACAGCAAGCATCGAGAACTCTCGACGAGTCTTCTTATATCCGCGGCTTTTGAATCGCCCGCTGGCTCGTGTGGAGAGCTTGGCTTGAGTCACCAGCCCCTTGATTTCGTTCTCCAAAATGCTGGGGGCAATCAGCCGACTCCATTCACCAGTCCCCCCGACGCCGATCCCCAAAGCCTTCGGCTGCGCACCACCAGCTAGGCCCGACTGGCCGCCCCCGAATCCAGGGAACCCGGTGCCGGGCCCGGGATCGGCCGGGCGTGGTCTTTCCATAGCCGGATTGTCCGCTGCGACGGTGTTGGCTGGCAGGTTGGTCGTTGGTGGATTGGTCGCCTGCGGTTTGGCAGCAACTGTGGCTGGGTTCACAGGTGGTTTGTCGGCCGGTTTGGTGCTCGGGCTGGTCGATCCGGGAACAGGTTCGGTCAAATACTCCGGGGAACCTATCTGCCGGGCGTCGTCGAAGAAGACCGACCGCAACTCTCGGCTAAACCGCGGCTTGGGCCTGTTGGGTGTCTTTTGCCGTGAGGGTTGGCCGACCAACTCACCCACGCTTACTAAGCCAATGGCCAAGAGTGTCAGCACGGCAAGGCCCAACAGGGGCCGACGGCGATGAGTGGTCATAGCGAATGTTTGTATTTGGCTGAATGTCTACTGCTGTTGGGGAAAATTCTTGCTCGTCCAAAACGCTGGATAGGCACAACAACCGCTGATTCCGCAGCCTTTCCACCAACCGGACGAGCCAAGATTTTCCACAACCTCAGTCGAGCGGAGAGCACGCTGGTGTCGCGGGCGGTCGGTCAAACGATCCATATCGATCGGACACAACGTTCTAAGAAGCCGATCCACGCTCTCAAGAGGTGTTCGACCGAGCAAGCTCGAAACCTGTGGTGGCCCGAAGTTCCGCTGCACTCTTGAGTCAAGCACGTTGCCAAGCCTCGGGAGTTGCCAAGTCTCGGGAGTTGCCAAGTCTCGGGAGGTGAGGTGATCGGATCAGCGATAGGCGTTGTGGCAGTTGGAACAAGACAGGTTGTTGCTGCGGATCAGCTCGTTAGCGTTGTCGAAGTTCTCGGCCTTGGCCGCCTTGAGCGCTCCTAGGGAGTTGTCCCGCATTTGGCTAGCCCACTCTCGATAATCACCTTCCGCCGCCAGAGCGTAGCTGTCATCGAGGATGATCTGGGAGACGGCCGCCATGATCTGGGCCTCGTGCATAAAATCGGCTTTGTTGCCGATGAACTCATTTTGGCTGGTGGTCCACTTTCGCAAACGAAGTCGTTGTGCCGTCTCCATCCGCTTCATAATCGAGGTGAAGTAGACAATCTCGTCAGCCCACACTTTAGGCCCGGTGCTCGAGAGGCTGGTCTTGTTGGTCTTGAGGAATTTTTCGATCTCTGCGGTGGCTTTGGTCGCCTGCCCGAAAGCAGCATCATCTCCCTCAGCGGTTTTCATGCCGGCATCAGCAGCCAAATCTCGGAGGGCCGCAGCCTCTTTCTTCCAAGGAAGATCTTTGTCGTAGGTCGCGGCAATGTTGAACATCGCTGCGAGGAGGGGGTACTGATCCTCAGCGGCCCTGGACCCCCGGCTTTTGAAAAAGCCTTCGTTCTTGATCGAGTCATGGGTCTCCTGAACCCCACGGCGGATCTCCTCTTTCAACACCTCCGGAGAGATAATGGTCGACCAGGCCACTGAAGATGCCGCAACAGCCTCTTCCTGCTTTTTGGCAGCCTCAGCCAGGAGCTTCTCCACATCCGGAAACTGAACATCCAGAGGGATCGCCTCCCACCTGGCCTTGCGGCTTGCCAGGACGTCACCAGAGGGCTCTTCGCCTCGCTGGGCCCAGGCACCATCCCCCCAGATCAACGCCAATCCAGCTAAGACGACCGTCATCAACGACAGGGACAATACGACATGAGTCCCGCGTCTCATAGGCTCAAACTCCTGCTCAATCCAATTCCCAGCAATCAAATCGGCCGCTTGCTGCTGCAACTCGCATTCTGGGACGCCTGTGACCAGCTCAGATTCTCAGGCGACATTCCTCCGTATCAACCAGTATTCCTAAAAACACAGGTTGTCGCAAGAAATCTCGCCTGTCCAAGCCAAACCACCCCCCTCATAGAACTCAATCGTTGGTCGCTCGCCGACTCGAAAGAGACCTCCAAGCAAGCACCCTCTAAGTAAGTGCCCTCTAAGTAAGTGCCCTCTAAGTAAGTGCCCAACGAGCAGGCAAAGACTGCGATCTCCTGATTGCTTTTGGTGATAATCTTAAATCCAACACTGTCTCCCGCGAATTGGGGCGGAGATGACCCAAGCAACTTCTCTTGATCGCCGGACCTTTCTGCACGGCGCCGGCGTGTCGCTGGCGTTACCGTGGCTGGAGTGCATGAGCGACACTTCACCGCCGGCTCAAGCCGCAGACAAGGACACCTCAAGCAACAACATCAGCCCCAAAAGGATGCTGGCGGTGCATGTTGCCCTAGGCCTCTATCCTGGCGGGTTCTTCCCAGATCAATGGGGGCCACAAAGCGGTGGTCTCTTATTTGACCGCCTCAGATACTCTGGGGTTTCCTGGCTACGACTTTAAAAACACCGTTTCGATGGACCAAGTTGCTGCCGAGCATCTCGGGGCGGCGACGCGTTTTGCTTCGCTCCAGCTGGCCTGCAATCGCAAGAGGGGAGCCAGCAGCGGTCATATTGCCTGGAGTCGTGAGGGGTCGCCTCTGCGGCCGATGGATCGTCCTGGCGATGTCTTTGAGAAACTGTTTGTGGACAAAGGCCGCCAAGGAGACAAGCTGCGAGAACAACGGTTTCAGACCCGTCAGAGCATTCTTGATGCGGTGGTCCAACAGGCCCGTTCGCTGGATCGCCATCTTGGGGCGGCAGATCGCCAGAAGCTGGACGAATATCTCACCAGCGTCCGTCAGGTTGAGAAACAGCTGGTCAAAGCTGAGAGCTGGGCCAAGACGCCCAAGCACCGGTCCATCGAGTTCAGGATCACCGCTGTCGACGATGGCGCCTGTAGGCAACGGCCTCGGTGCGGGTCTCCTGGAATTGGTCCAACCGCATGTGGTCTTGTTGGCAGATACGGCCAGGCGTGTCTGCCACATCCGCCTGGAGTCTCCCGAAGAGAACCCTGAGAATCGCAGCGACCTCCGCCATCCGAATCTTGAGGCCTACATCCGCCGACGTCGAGGCGAGTTGCTGGCAGCGGCGCTGACGATTCTCGTAGGCTACATCCGCAACGGTCGCCCGGACCAAGACCTCCCGGCGTGGGGGTCGTTCGAGGGTTGGTCAGGGCTGGTTCGCTCAGCGGTGGTTTGGGCGGGGCTACCTGATCCGGCAGCCACTCGCCATGAGTTGGCTGAACAAGCCGATGTCACGGCCTCCCACCTTGGGCTGCTGCTTGACGCCTAGGAGAACATCGACCCCCAAGGCGAAGGGCTTTCCGCTGCCGACGCGTTACGACGGGCCAACCAGGATTTGGGCAGTGAATTTGAGCTCTTTCGAGCCAACCTCCTGGAAGTCTTCGGGACCCGGGACGGAAAACTGCCCTCGGCCAAGTCGCTGGGCATGAAGCTGTCCAACTTCCGTCGACGAGTCCGGGGAGGTCGCTACTTTGATTGTGCGAAACCCCGTGATCGCCGTATCTGGCATGTGGCAACCTCTTCGGAGCGGACTGGTGCGGCGACCTTTCAACTGTGGCACCTCAGGTTTTAGCTAGTTCCACACCAGTTGAGCCTACGAAAATAGGGCTTTCGCGGACTGTTGTGGAACCTGTGGAACCTGTGGAACCTGTGGCGCTCAAGCTGAGCCAACTTGATTTTTCGAGCCATCAAGGGAGGGGGTGATCGAACACTCTCTCCGCTCTGGATCTGGCCTCGGTGCTGTTCCGCTACTCCCACATCACTGGCCAGCTGACCTCAATCCTGTGGCATCAACTGCCCAGCA
>CAZYKP010000047.1:0-1414 GCA_964648025.1 uncultured Pirellulales bacterium
CTTCGGCTCCACAACATAGTGGATTGCCGGATGCTTTTCGGAGAGTCTCTGAGTCTCTCAACATCCCAGAACTGGTCAGAGATCCAAGCAGCCTGAGATACAAAACTGGCCTGAGATGCAAAACCGGCCTGAGATGCAAAACTGGCCTGAGATGCAAAACTGGGCTGAGATGCAAGGTTGGCTAGAACTCATGTTGGTCAATCCCTGTTGACCAAAGACAAACGGGCCAACGCTGGTGAGACATCAGCCAAGCAGTTCCCAGAGAACGAAGGTTCGGCAGGCTCAGAGCCGGCAAGCGAGGACTGTCCTGAAATGGAGCAGGAGACGACCATAGGTCGCCGATATGGGCACGCTTGATGAGTTCGCCGCGATTTTGCGTCCGAACGAACCTCTGAGTCGTTATACAGCACTTCAGACAGGGGGTTCGGCGGAGTACCTGGCTGAGCCTCAGTCCGTGGAGCAACTCAGCGGTTTGGTCGCTTGCTGCTATGACGCGGCCATCCCCGTACGCCTGCTTGGCGGAGGGACCAATTTGCTGGTCTCCGACGAAGGGGTCGCCGGTGTGGTCATCCGACTGGCTGCAGCACCTTTTTGCGAGGTCCGCATCGACGGTTCGCTCGTGCACGCCGGAGGCGGAGCCCAACTGAGCGACTTGGTCTCCGACACGGTGGGCCAAGGTCTCAGCGGACTGGAGACCCTCGTCGGCATCCCCGGGACCGTCGGAGGAGCCCTCCACGGAAATACTGGAGGAAAGACGGGCGACATCGGCCAGTGGACGCAGCGGGCCACCGTCATGACCAAGACCGGGGACCTCGCTCAGCGTGATCGCGATGATCTGGTATTCGCTTACCGACAAAGCAGCCTTGATGAGCTGGTGATCCTTTCTGCGGAGTTCGAGCTGCCTGCTGGTGACCCCCAGGAACTGGCCCGCCGCATGCATCGGCACTGGATCGTCACCCGTGCCAACCAACCTCCTGGGCATCAACCGTGTTGTTACGCCTTTAAGGATCCCCCAGGGCTGACTGCAGCGGACCTGATTGATCAAGTCGGCCTGAAGGGATATCGAGTTGGCGGAGCCGAACTGAGCGAACGACACCCCAACTTCATCGCCAGCGAACCCGGTGCCGCCAGCGGCGATGTCCTGCAACTGCTGCAGGTGGTCTGTGCTGAAGTCCGGGACCGCCTGGGCATCGAGTTGGAACCCGCTGTCCAGATCTGGTAAGCCTTGAGCTGCCGGAGGCGTCCCAGCAAGCCACCCATGGCGTGCCTCTGGCGTCTCTGCGAAAACCCCCCTTGCAGATCTTTGACTTGGGGCCTGTGTCGACAGGGAGTGATCTGCCGGTAAGTGATCTGCCGGCAAGTGATCTGCCGGTAAGTGATCTGCCGGCAAGTGATCTGCCGGTAAGTGATCTGC
>CAZYKP010000047.1:1514-13738 GCA_964648025.1 uncultured Pirellulales bacterium
AGTGATCTGCCGGTAAGTGATCTGCCGGCAAGTGATCTGCCGGTAAGTGATCTGCTAAGACGCTGGTTGGGCTCAACGGTTCGGTGAATTCCAAGACGCTCAGGGACGAGCCGATGACCGACGATGAGAACGAGTCGGAGCTCAACATCCCCGAGCTCGATGATTCCGTCACAGCAGATCTTGAGACGGTCAACTTGGGACCATCTTCGGCCCAAGCCGACCCTGAGAGCACCGGTCAGACCGCTGAAACTGAGAGTTCAGCGACGACCAAAACCTCCAGCGGCTCCTCGGGCCGAAAATCCTTGGCCTCGGGACCACGGAAATCTTCGGCCAAAAGTCGCCGCCGAAAGGCCACAACCAAGACCGAAAAAGCTGGCAAAACAGGGACATCCAGCCAAGCCGAGAGCGACTCACCGGGTTTGATCTGGTCGACGGCGATTGTGTTGTTGGTGTTGACGTTTTCGGCAACCGCTTTGGGGCTGCTCTGGAATTCGAAGGCGGGCCTGGTTCGGCAGCAACCAGAATACTGGATGCTAACCGACCAAATGCAGGTCTCGCCGGCTCCCAAGTGGATTCGCACCGACGTCAAGGAGCAGGTGCTGCGTTCGGCGGGGTTACCCGAGCGGCTGAGCGTGCTGGAAGCTGGACTGGGCGAACGCCTCTCTCAGGCCTTTGCCTTGCATCCTTGGGTTGCCGAGGTCCGCCAGGTAGCCATCGGTTTTCCAGCCTCGATTGCCATCGAACTGGTTTACCGCCGCCCTGTGCTCATGGTGGAAGTCCCCGGCGGGCTCTATCCTGTCTCTAGCGAAGGCGTCCTCTTGCCAACAGGAGATTTTTCTCCCAACGAAGCGATGACCTACCCGCGGTTAGGAGGACTCAATTCCGTTCCTGCCGGCCCGGTCGGCGCCTCCTGGGGCGATCATCGCATCAACGCAGCAGCTCGACTGGGTGAGTTCCTCAAAGACCATTGGCAGCGGCTTTCCCTGGCTCGAATCACCCTGGAAAGGCTGGATGTCACCGCAGATCCCCAAACTCCGCCGGAGTTTCTGCTGAGCACCCAATCGAGCAGGCACCAAATTCGTTGGGGCCACGCGCCCGGCCAGGAAACCAAGGGAGAGCGAACCGCTGAGGCCAAACTTCGCCGTCTGGTGGACTTCCTCGAGTCATCGCCGCAAACGACCCTCCAGCAAGCCCAAATCGTCGACATCCGCTCACCTCAGCCGCGTTGAGCATCCACTTCTTGCCGGCTGAGAAACTCGTTTCTCAGCACTCCAACCGCCCCCCCCCAGGCCTTCTCGGGGCAGCTGCCCTCGGGGCGCACCTTTTTGATCAAATGTGAAAGCTTTTGCGCATTTTCTTGCAGAAATCTCAGCCCTCAGTGACTGGAAGCAGCAACCATCCGGATCCAAGCAATCCAATGATTGCCGCGAGACTGCAGGTTTGTGAGGCTTTTTTGTCAAAGAAACCCTGAGAAATTGCGAGAAGCTGGGAGATTTGCGGTAGATTTGAGCAAAATTTGTTGCGTGGGACGCTGAAGGCGGTCATACTCCCAGATGATTGGAGAACCGTCCGGCGGGAGGCCTGAGCTTGTTGGTTGAAGAGCGTCGTACCCGTTTGTTGGATCTGGTCCGCCAGAGGGGGTTTGCGTCGCTTCCGGATCTCTCTCGTGAACTGGAGGTCTCGGAGTCGACCGTTCGCCGGGATCTGGATCACCTCGAGCGAATCGGTCAAGCTCGGCGGACCCATGGTGGGGTGTTCTACACGGGGGCAGCCCCTCGATTGCCGCCCTTTGAGGAACGCCAGCCGGCCGAATGGGATAAGAAACAGCTGATTGCCGAAGCTGTCAGCGGGATGATTGCCGACGGCGAGACGGTGTTGATCGACGGTGGCACCACCACCTATGAAGTCGCCCGGCGTCTGGTGGGACGTCCTTTACAGGTCGTCACCAACAGCCTGCCGGTGGCCAACTTGTTTGCCTCGGATTCCCAAACTGATTTGGTGATTTTGGGCGGTTATGTCTATCCACGCACGGGCGTGGCCCTAGGTCCCTATGCCGATACGATGCTTGAGCAAATCCGTGTGCAGAAAACCGTGCTGAGCGTTGGGGGGGTCACCTCGGAGGGTTTTTTCAACAGCAATGTCTTGTTGGTCAACACCGAACGCGCGATGATCCGGGCGGCTGATGAGGTCATCGTGGCTGTGGACAGCACAAAATTCGGCCGGCAGAATTTGGCCTTCTTGGGACAGTTGGCCGAAGCGGATTGTGTGGTGGTCGATGACGACTTGCCTCCCCATTGGCAACAGCAGCTCGCCCAGGCTGGCATCCGCCTGACCCTTGCCTTAACACCACAGGCGCCGGGAGATACCGCTGATCGCAGGGACTCTTAAAGCGTGGAAAGCAGATCGAGGCCTCCGGACCAACTCTTGGGCCGATTGCCGTCAGCTCACTCCGTTAAGAACGTCCACAGTCATCAAGAAATCCGGCAAATTGACTGAAAAGATCTCCCAGAGACATCAATCCAAGCTACGAGATTAGCAGCAGAGTAGAAACTGTCGTCCGATGAGCTCCGACGTGATGACCAACTCAACCTTCAACGCCGCCAAGACCGTCGGCCTGAGGTCAAACAACCGGCAGAGCCTGGAAGAGGTCGTCCGAGAAGTCGTTCGGCAACAGGTCGCCCGGACCATTGCGGCCGGTTCTGCAACACTCAGTGTTGCGACGACAGATTCTGCGGGGAGTCGTTCCGCAGGGACAAATGCTGACACAGGGGGTTTCTCGGCTGCAGCCTCCTCGCAGCCACATTTGGTGGTGAGCATCTCGGCTCGTCATGTCCATCTGACCGATGAGCATGTCGAGAGGCTTTTTGGGCCGGGCGAGACGCTCCAACCGATGAAGCCGCTGTATCAGGATGGGTTTTATGCGGCCGAACAAACGGTCATGGTTGTGGGCCCGCGGAAGCGAATGTTGCCCACCGTGCGGGTTCTTGGTCCGACGCGGTCTCACAGTCAGGTCGAGCTTGCCTTTACGGATTCCATTAGCCTGGGGATCGATGCCCCGGTTCGCCGCAGTGGTGATATCAAAGGAACTCCTGGCTGTGTTTTGGTCGGGCCACGAGGAGTGGTCGAGCTCAGCGAGGGCGTCATCCGGGCAGAACGTCATGTTCATATGAATTTTGAGCATGCCGCTTATTACGGAGTGGACAACGGAGACCGGATGAGCCTTCGAGTCTGTGCACCAGGATGTTCGGTCATCTTCGAGGATTTGTTGGTTCGGGCCGACGCCACCAGCAAACTGGAAGTTCACATCGATACCGACGAAGGCAACGCTTGTCACCTGGAGGCAGCCACCGGGGTAGAGCTCTTCAAGCCCGGCTCCAGCTGTCCAAAAGCAATTTCTGTCCAATCGTCGATCGTTGGTGACTGACCTGGTCGAGGACGTTTCGGGGAATCAAACAAGACTGGATTTCACTCAAGACTCAAGTTCGCTTAAGACGCGGTTTCACTGAAGGCTTTTGCCGGAGATCAACGGGTAAGCAAATGGCTGGGATGCAAGCATTGGGTATGATCGAGACCAAAGGTTTCGTGGTGTTAGTCGAGGCCAGCGACGCGATGATGAAAGCGGCCAATGTTGGTTTCCTGGGGTGGAAGAGCATCGGCAGCGGGATCGTTGCTGCCTTTGTCACCGGAGATGTCGCTGCGGTGAAGGCCGCCACCGACGCAGGAGCAGCAGCCGGCGGCAGAATCGGCGAAGTGCTCGCCGTCCAAGTCATCCCGCGTCCTCATGATGACTTAGGCATTGTCCTGCCCAAAGCACCAACAACGGCTGCTTCCTAACAACAACCGGCTGGACCACCTATCGGAGTTGTTGGAACTCCAGCCACCGATCTCTGCGATCGACTTTTGACCAAGTGCCAGCGTTTGCGGACAACCCCCAAGGCCAAGGCTTGCGAATCTGCCAAGAAGCACACATGTTGGTCAAACGCGTGTTGGTCCAGAGCGTCTGTCTAAAAGGCATCTGTCTACTGATTCCCTGAAAAGTCTTCGACGAAGCAGGACGTTTCGTTCGGCAATCCGGGCTTGCGGTGGTGCCTCAGGCTGCCCCCTTGAGGTCATCACAAACAAGGGCAGACCGTCGCCCTGGGTCGAAAACTTCTCCGAAGGTCAGTAAAAGGCAACTGTCAAAACGCTCGAACAAGAAAACAAGAGCCCGAATTCTGGGAAACACGGCTGACATGGTCAGGGCATAGCCAGTTTCCACAACTTAGCCATTGGCAGCCCACTCTCGTGCCCCAAGAGCCTCACTCATGCAAGACGCCATCGGTCTGATCGAAACGCGTGGATTGGTTGCCCTTGTTGAGGCAACCGATGCTATGGCCAAAGCCGCCAATGTGCGGATCGTCAAGCAAATTCAAATCGGCGGCGGCTATGTCGCCACGGTGGTCACCGGTGATGTCGGCAGTGTCCGGGCTGCTGTGGACGCAGGCGCAAGTGCCGCCACCAGTGTGGGCGAGCTGGTTGCCGCGCATGTCATTCCTCGTCCTGCCGAAGGCATCGCTCAGGCTTATCTCTCCTAAGGAAACACTGGACCTCAGTGAGCTCCGACCGAGGTTTGACCTCAAGGCGACCCAAGAAACCCAAGCAAGGACTCTTGGCCGGCGATGCCCCGAAGCTGGATGATCTTCGAGGTGTCCGTTGCCCACCATGATCTTGGATGGGTTTTCTCAAGGTCCCGCGGGTGGGGCCTCTGTCAACGATCTGGGAGAGTCATGATCGAACCTTGCTGAGGGATCCAGAAGATCCAGGTTCGCACCAATGGATGACTGGTGAGAGTGATTCAGGAGGAGTTTGAGGATGAAGGTGCTGGTGGCCAACTTAGGCAGTACGAGCTTTAAGTACCAGTTGCTTGACATGCAAACCGAGAGCCAACTGGCCAAGGGGGCGGTCGAGCGTATTGGCTCGCCGGAGAGCCGCTGCGTTGTGGAAATCGGACAAAACCGCCAGGAGCTGACGGCCAACGTGCCCGATCATGGCGAGGCAGTCCGACAGTGCCTGGCCCAGTTGACCGACCCGCAGCAAGGGTGTTTGGCTTCCGCAGCGGAGGTCTCAGCCATCGGCTTTAAGGCCGTTCATGGCGGACGATATTCGGGGGTCCAACGCATCACCGAAGAGGTTCTGGCCGAGATGGACCGCTTATCACCGGTCGCCCCGGCCCACAATCCCCCTTATGTCGCGGCCATGCGACAGCTGGCCGCTGCGTTGCCGGAGATTCCCTTAGTCGCCGCCTTCGAGACAGGCTTCCACCAAACCATCCCGGACCGAAACCGCTACTACGCCTGCCCGCATCCCTGGGCAGTCGAGCACGGGATTTTGCGATGGGGTTTCCATGGGGCCAGCCACCGTTATATCGCGACCCGAACCGCTGAGCTGTTTGCAAAAGATGATCTGCGGGTGATCTCCTGTCACCTGGGCGGCTCCAGCTCGCTGTGTGCCATCCGTGGCCAGCAGAGTCTTGCCACCAGTATGGGCATGAGCCCCCAAACAGGACTGCCCCACAACAACCGGACCGGCGATTTCGACCCCTTCGCCCTGCCGCTTTTGCAACAGGAAACCGGCAAGTCGCTGGAGCAGTTACTCCAGGAGCTGGCCACCAGCGGAGGCCTGTTGGGACTCAGCGGCCTCAGCGGCGACGTCCGTGACCTCGAGGCTGCCGCCGCTTCAGGAAACCAACAGGCACAACTGGCCTTGGATGTGTTCATCAGTAGCGTCAGACACTACATCGGTGCTTATCTCGTTGAGTTGGGCGGTCTGGACGTGCTCGTCTTTACAGGCGGCATCGGAGAGAAAGGCAAACAGGTGCGTGCAGCAGTGTGTGCGGACCTGCAAGAGCTGGGAATTAGGCTCCAAGAATCCGCCAATGAGGCGACCCTGGGGACCGAAGCCAGAATTAGCCCGCCTGAGGCCGCAAGCGAAGTTTGGGTGATCCCCACCAACGAAGAATTGATCGTTGCGCGTCAGACAAAAGCCCTGCTGGCTGGATAGGAGAACGGATGTTTCTGGCCAAAGTCACCGGCCATGTGGTGGCAACCCAGAAGACTCAGTCCATGACCGGACACAAACTGCTGGTTGTTGAGCCCTATCGGCTGGAGGAAACCACCCGAAGTCAGCTCCGCGGAACTGGGCGAACCTTTGTGGCCGTCGATACCGTCGGCGCCGGCCAGGGAGAATTCGTGCTGATCACACAAGGCTCCAGCGCGCGGATGACTCCAGAGACCAACACACTGCCGGTCGACACAGTCATCATCGGAATCGTCGACCAGGTCCATATCGACCAGCGGGAGGTCTTCAACCGGCAAGAAACGCCAAGGCAACAACGCTGAAACACAAATAGCTCAGCAACCCGGTGTGCCAAGATTCACCTTTGGGTCGGTCACCAAACTGTTCTGCGAATCAAAAAGGCAGCAGCGGCGAGTTGGAGAGAGAAAACGGATCGGTCGCAGTCAGCCGATCTGCGGAAATGACTCAAATACAACACTTAGCATCATTTGCCCAAACAGTAGCGTCGCCCCCGCCGCCGGGCAGAGAGCTTAATCGATTTCACCACCGATGCGACCATGCAGACCTCAGAAGCTCTGATTCGCAACGTCGTCCAGCAGGTTCTCAGCGAGCTCGGCTCTCTGCCGGGAAGCAACGGCCAACCTGGCCTTCCTGGCCAGACACACCAGGCCACCTACGCAGGGCGTTACGGAGTCTTTTCTCACGTGGCCGAGGCCATCGAGGCTGCCGAGGTGGCCTTCGATCAACTCACCGAGCAAGGTGTGGAAGGTCGCAAAAAGGCCATCGACCAAATCCGCCGCATCTCCATCGACCAATCGGAAGAATTGGGCACCATGGAGATGAACGAAACCAAGATCGGTCGGCTGGCTCACAAGATCGAAAAGCTACGCACCTTGGGTGAACGAACGCCTGGGGTGGAGTTTCTGCGTAGCGAGGTCTATAGCGGCGATCACGGGCTGGCGGTCATTGAACATGCCCCCTTTGGTGTCATCGGCGCGATCACCCCGGTGACCCATTCGCTGCCGACGATCACCGGCAACGCCATCAATATGATTGCAGGCGGAAATACCGTTGTGGTCAATCCTCATCCCAGCGGCAAGCAAGTCGCGGTCGAAGGGATCCGGCGGTTCAACCAGGCCATCCACCACGCCATTGGCATCGACAATCTGATTACCGTGATCGCTGAACCCACGCTGGAGACGGCCAACGAGCTGTTCAGCCATCGTAGCATCGCCTTGATCTGTGTCACCGGTGGTCCCGCTGTGGCCCGGGCAGCCCTCAACAGCGGCAAGCGTGCTGTGGTCGCTGGCCCAGGAAACCCCCCGGTGGTTGTCGACGAGACCGCCGACTTACAACGCGCCGCCTCCTCCATCATTCAAGGCGGCGCCTACGATAACAACCTCTTGTGCATCGGCGAAAAAGAGGTCTTCTGCGTGGCCAGTGTCTGCGACCAATTGATGGCGGCCCTGGAGCAAGCCGGCGCCGTCCGGCTCACAAGCGGCGAAATCGATCGGCTGGCCGCCGCAGCGATCACGACTACTGGAGAAGGCCCCAAACAAAAGCAAGTCGCGGCAAAGCAGCTGATCGGGCAAGATGCCGCTGTGTTGGCCCAGGCAGCGGGTCGCTCGGTGCCGCCGACGACGGAGCTGCTTTTTGGGGAAACCGATGAGCACAACCCGTTTGTTCCCGTCGAGCAGATGATGCCCTTTATGCCTGTTGTCCGCTGTCGGGATGTCGACCAGGCCATCGCCATGGCCAAAACGTACGAGCATGGCTTTCGGCACACCGCGGTGATCCATTCCCGCAACGTCGCCAACATGACCAAAATGGCACGCGCCATGGACACCACGCTGTTTATCAAAAACGGACCCAGCATGGCCTCCCTAGGCATCGGAGGAGAGGGCTATCTCTCCTTCTCCATTGCCACTCCCACCGGTGAAGGAGTCACCACACCCTTGACCTTTACCCGGGAACGACGATGCTCACTCATTGACGATTTGCGTATCATCGGTAAACCCGCTTGAGCCCCGCAACCGTTTTTCGCTGAGGGTGACCAACGACAACGAGGAAGGCCCAACGCGACCTTTCGAAATCACAACATTCAATACCGTCAGAAACTCCTAAAAAATGCAGCTTGCTCGAGTGGTAGGAACCGCCACGGCCACGGTCAAGCATTCTTCGCTAGCAGGTCGCCGGCTGTTGGTGGTGCAGCCGCTGTTAGCCGACAGGCACAATCCGGATGGGCCCCCTGTCGTTGCGGTGGATGCCTTCGGGGCCGGCCTGGGTGATCTGGTGATCGTCACCAGCGACGGCCTCTCCATCCGCGAATTGCTTCAAGACAACCAAGCCCCAGTCCGCTGGAGTGTGCTGGGCATCCCTGACTGAGCTGGTGCTCGGCCAAGGCCTCTGTCAAAAAACCCGATCGCCTCTCTCGACTCTGTGGCCCGCTCGCGTGAACACCTCCAGTCCGGTCAAAACCCAGCACGTGGATGTGGAGCAGGTCGTCCGTGAGGTCGTCCGTCGACTCGCCGCTATCAACCAGGCGACGCCACAAACTGACCCCCAGGCCCATCAAGTCTCCCCACAGAAACTCCAACTTCGTGAGCGGGTTGTCTCTGTGGCCGCCCTCAAGGGGCGGCTGGACGGAATCGGCCAAGTGGTGGTCTCCCCTGCCGCGGTGGTGACCCCCGCGGCCAAAGACCTGCTCGGCCAGCAGAACATCCTCCTGCTCACCCAGGCCGAGGCCCCTGAGGAAAACACCGGCCTGAACACACTTGCGGCGACTGGAATGCCTGCGGCACACACAACGCCTGCGGCACACACAACACCTGCGGCACACACAACGCCTGGGGCACATACACCGCCTGGGGCGACTGGAGCAGTTCTCCGATCCGGGGCTATCACCGGAGGCGCAAGGCTCCTGGGACCCGAAGCCATCGTTGGACTCGCCCAAGAGGCGACGTCTTCCAAAACAATCCAAGCGGCATTACGAAGTTTCAGCGAAGGTGTGCGGACCCTCAGCAGTGAGACTCTCTCAGAGATTCTTGGCCAGTTGGTGCCCATCGCTCAACGCGATCAACAACCAGTGATCCTCTTGGCCAGACGAGCGGCTTTGGCAGCGTGCCTGGCCAATCGCCACCGAAAAGTCCGCTGCGCAGTGGGCCAGACACCAGAAGAGCTGCGAGAGCTGATGGAGATCCTTTCAGTCAATCTGCTGGTGATTGACCCAGGGTCTCAGCCATCCTTTGCCTTGGGGCGTCTGCTGCGGACGTACATCCGCGGCTTTGCCAATCGTGGAAAAGATCCGCTTCAGGGAGCATGAATCGTTGTTATGAAAATCGCACGTGTCATCGGGACGCTCACGCTCAACCGGGCTCACCCCGCCCTCGCTGGGTTCACCTTTCGTGTGGTGGTCCCCTACACACTGGACGAACTCTGCGATGACCGAGAGCCAACTGGGGAGGAAGTCGTTGCTGTAGATCAACTGGGCAGCGGCTTGCACCAGCGAGTTGCTTTGGCTGATGGTCGGGAGGCGGCTGCCCCGTTTTGGCCAGAGCTCAAACCAGTGGATGCTTATCTTGCGGCTTTACTCGACCAGTTGTTGATCGAACCATTGGATGCAAGGACCAGTTGAGGACCTCAGTTGATTCGTTGATCATGAATGAATTCAAGCTCAGAAAAGACATTTGCGAGATCGGCCGCCGTATTTACGACCGCGGCTACGCAGCTGGCTTTGATGGAAACATCAGCGTTCGCCTGAGCGAAAATGAGGTTCTGTGCACCCCGACGATGATCTCCAAGGGCTTCATGCAGCCAGACGATTTGTGCGTGGTCGACCTGGAAGGCCAGCAACTGCGAGGCCGACGCAAGCGAACCAGCGAGGTCCTGCTGCACTTGACGATCATGCAGGCCCGCTCGGATGTGCAAGCGGTCGTCCACTGCCATCCCCCGCATGCGATCGCTTTCTCACTAGCTCGTGAGCCGATCCCTCAGTGTCTGCTGCCCGAGGTCGAGCTGTGCTTAGGCGAGGTGCCAACAGTACCCTATCAGACGCCAGGCTCGCCTGCGGTCAGCGACGCTGTGCGGCCGTTGGTCGACCAGGCAAAAATTATCTTGCTGGCTAGCCATGGAACCGTCAGCTACGACGATTCTTTAGAAAAAGCTTATTGGTGGACTGAAGTCCTGGATTCCTATTGTCGGATCCTCTTACTGGCTCGGCAACTGGGACCGCCTGCCTACCTCTCGCAGGAGAACGCCCGTGAGTTGCTGGAGGTCAAGCAAAACTGGGGCTTCAGCGATCCACGTTTAGAACCGGGGATGGAAAACTGCGATTTGTGCGGCAACGACGTCTTCCGAGACAGTTGGCACCAAGCTGGCCTTTCTCCAAGAGCCTTCCTGGGTCCTGGTTCGCAAGGATTGCCAGAGGGGACGTCACCAGAGAGGACGCCTTCATCGGAACCTGTCAGCGAAGATCTGGTCTCCCTGATTACAGAACAGGTGATGCAGGCACTATCCCCAGCAAACCCACAAGAGACGACAGACCAGTACAAAGCAGGTCCACGGTAAGACAGGGTCGCATCATCCGGAGTGTGGAACTATGAAAGTCAGCATCATTGGCGGTGGCGGGCTGGTTGGCTCCTGCACGGGGTTTGCGTTGCAGGCAGGGGGAATCGTCCGGGAGATCGCCTTGCTGGATGTCAACGCCGAGCTGGCCGGAGGGCATGCTCTGGATTTGTTGCATGGTGCGGCCCTCTCAGCAGATCAAATCATCCAGGCCGGCGGATACGAGCAGATCCCTGACACCGATTGCATTTGCATCACCGCAGGGTTGCGGCGGAAACCCAACGAGAGTCGGCTGGATTTGATCAATCGCAATGTGGATTTGTTCTTAGCGATCCTTGGAGAAATTCAACAGGTCGGTTATCAGCCCACAGCCACAGTTGTGGTCGTCTCCAACCCGGTCGATATCCTTACGTATTTAGCGGCCCAGCGTCTGGATCTTCCGTTTCAGCAAGTCATCGGGCTGGGCACTCAACTGGATACCGCACGCTTCCGGGGGTTGATTGCCGAGCGAATGGGGCTGCCGCCGACCCAGATCTCCGCCCTGATTTTGGGAGAGCACGGCGATAGCATGGTGCCGATCTGGTCCAGCGCGACTGTCGCCGGCCTCCCCTTGGATCGCTATCCCGGCTGGAGCCCTCACTTGGCCGGAGAGCTGTTTGAGCGAACCAAAGGTTCCGGTGCTGAGGTCATCCGGACCAAAGGCGGAGCGGGTTTTGCCGTTGGAGTTGCCATCCAGCGGGTCATCGAGGCCATCGCCCTGGATTCCCATCAGATCCTCCCTGTCTCGTCTGTCCAACAGGGAACTTTCGGAATCCGTGATGTGGCATTGAGCGTGCCCACAACGCTCGGATCAACAGGGGTGATCGCCACCCACGAGCTGGAGCTGTGGCCAAAGGAAACCCAAGGCCTCCGTCGCAGCGGATCAGTCCTCCGGCAGACCCTCGATCAAGTGCTCGCTCGTGTTGGATGACCAAAACCTGAACGATTCCTTCTGGTGGACTTTCTGCCTGAGGCTCCTCGCCGGCCATAAGCCGGGGGGACACCTGTTAGCGATTTTCGGCCGTTCTGACTTCCTCGGCACCCCGTTGATTGACCCGTAAGCGTTCCCAGCGGATAGGCAAGGGAGTTGCATTGTGGCTGAGTTGTCTCACAGAAAGCCAATGGGCTTGCCCGTCACCGGGAGGCAGCGGAAGACTGAACTCAAAAACGCCTTCTCGAGCAGTCGCCTCGTTGACTGGCACCGATGCCAACCGCTGGCCATCCAGGGAGACCTCCAAATGCCAGGTGGGCTTGGTGGGGCCCCTCAGCCGCAGCTGCAACCGAGCACCCACGCCGACGGCTGGACGAATCCGTCGGACAAACTGAGCAGAACGAGACTGGCGGGACTCGGCAACCAAAGCCGGAAGCCCGCTGGGAACCGGTGAGACCGGCAGATACACCCTTTGGCCCTGAGAGAGAATCAGCTGCCAGCCAGGAAAGATTTCCGCGATCAGCTGCTGGGCTGTTGGGGCAACCGCCTGAGCATATCCAGCGGCGACTTGGTGGATGGACCGTCCTTGTGGTGGAAGCTTCTGGGCCGGGATGTTCTGGGCCGGGATGTTCTGGGC
>CAZYKP010000047.1:13838-64646 GCA_964648025.1 uncultured Pirellulales bacterium
TGGGCCGGGATGTTCTGGGCTGGCTGAGTCAAAGTGAACTTGACCAAATGCCGGATCGGCTGCTGCTGGGCTTTCTTCGTCTCTGGTGGAAAGAACCCCCAGAGAGTCTCTCCGTCGCTTGCCAGCGGCCCGCACTGAAGCGGAAAACCGCTCAAATCGGCAACGACCTGCCGATGAAGGGTCCTGCCACTGGCAGGCTGCACCCATACCAGAGCTACCGCGGAGACTGTTTGAGTCAGAGGTTGGGCTTGGGCATACAGAAAGTTCGACCCTAGCAACTGCCCGGAAAGTTTTCCGGCAGCTTGGCGGCGCCAGAGTTGTTGACCGCTTTGTCGATCGTAACCGACAAACTCCTTTTCGGTCTCAACAATAACCGTCTTCCCTGAGACCCCGACAAGCCCCAGGAGCTCCTCCTCGGCTTGCCTCCAGTACAACTGCCCCGTCCTGGCGTCAACACACTCCACCGAGCGGAGATTCGCCTGGGTCACATAAACGCGGTTCTCGAGAACAACCGGCTGTGGGTGCAGCTGGCGGACGCTCAGAGGATCGTACCCTGGGGGAATCCGCAACTGGCGCCGGAGCCACTGGGTTCGTCCGTCTAAGGTACAACCCAGCAAAGTCCCACCCACCGCAGCCACAAGACGAGGCCCGGCCAAGGCCGCTTGACAGGGAATCTCCTTGCCCCAGACGTTTCGAAACTGAGCGACCTTGGACCTTCGCAACAGCTGACCGGAATTGGGATCAAAGGCCGCCAGTTCCAGAGCAAGCTGATCGCCCGGCAAATCACTCAGGCAGAATGCCAGCAGTTGATCTTGCACGAAAATCGGGTCACTGGCGATGCACAGACCTTCTGTATGTCGCCACAGGATATCCCCAGACCGAACATCCAAAGCTGCCAACGCTGGCCCGCGGGAAGTCAGCCATCGCAGATACGCCCGTCGACCGGCCACCAACAACCGCATCGGGACAAGCGACCACTGATGGGTCCAACCCGGGCTGCCTTCGATCTGTCGCTGCCAGCGGATCTTTCCTGTGGCACGATCAAAGGCAGTCACCTGGAAGCGGTTGCTCGCCAGCAGCAACTGATCAGTCCAGGCCACCGACATCTGTCGTCCGGCCCAGTCCATGCCAGATGCCTTGACGTTCTCGGGATGCCGACCCAATTCCCCTTCAAACCGGCCGGTCGGTTGCTGAGCATAGTCTCCAGGCGGCGGCACCGCTTGAGTGGGCCCAGTCGGCTCCTGGTCTTCTGGCTGGCTTAATGCTGGCCGGCTTGATTGTGGCTGGTCAAGTGCCATTGAAGAGCGTTCGCGGCGTAAGGAGGCCACCAGGGCCTCAAAGCGATCGGCCGAGAGTCGCAAGTCTCCCAGTTGAATGGGAGCGTCGGCTGGCTGTCCGACGTCCTGACCCACCAAGGCACCTGCCAAGCGGCGGCGAGCGGCCAGGCCTGCAGTCAGCTGAGGCCCGGCGGCGGTGAGGGCCTCCTGATACTGGATGGAAGCTTGGGCGAAGTTCCCCACCGCCAGCGCTCGATCACCGAGCCATTGGTGAGCCAGCGCCGCAGCCTGAGTTCCGTAGAATTGGACGGTGGCCGCTTCGATGGCCGAAACGTCGTGATGACTGATCGCCCGTTTGACCCGAAGCTGGCCAACTGGGCCGAGCTGAGCCTCCATGGTTTGCCGCAGGGGTTCACTTCGCTGCATGGCCAATGCCACAACACCGGGGAGCGAAAGCAGCAACTGGCGATCTTGATCGTCGGGAAGCAGGCCCAGACCTCGGAGGTTGCTATTGGTGGTGATGATCTTGCAGGCATCCTCGTAGCTCTCGCTGGCCAGTGCCGCTTGGAACTCCGCAACGATATTGAAGCCCTCCTTGCTGAGCTGCTCGACCAAAGGATGCCGTAGCTTGATGCTCCAAGCGATGTCGCTGGGCCCTTCCTCGCCAAAATGCTCTCGTCCGGCTGCGGCGAGGGCCCATTCGATCAGGGGTTTCAGACGAGCGGCGGAGGGACGCGGGCCAAAGGAGTGATGGCTGCCTCTGGAATAAAACTCGATCCGCCGAGCCAATTCCGCCACATGATCCCAGTTCTGGTGATACGCTGATTCGATCAGCTCCGCCCGAACCAGCGACTCGGGAAACACCTCAATTTGGCCGTTGGTCCAAATCGGTGCACTCAGCAAGGAGCGGCTCACAAGCGTCCAAGGCTGCTTGCTTCCAGCGTGGTCCAATCGCTGGCCGAGATCTCGATAGTGATCCACAAATCGGTTGACTGCCGCTGGTTCCCAAAGATCGGCCAGCAGGGCGATCTCATCGAGCACAGCGAGCTTCTCGGCAATCGGCCCTTCGGCGGCAACGGCCTCCTGGGCTAATCCCTCCAGCAATGCTGTTCCCAACTCCGCCGATGGAACATCGCCGAGAGTGGCCAAAGCGACCGCTCGCCGCCAATGAGTCTCATCGACCCCCTGTGGGCAACTGGCCACCATTGCTGTCCACCAAGGCTCCAACTGGCCGAAATTGGCCAGAGAGAGAGCCTGAGGGCGAAGTTCCTCAGGGACCAGCTTCAACAGCCCTGAAAACTCGTGAACGCTCACTTCGGCCAGCTCGATCCGTCGGGCGTCAGTTCCCGCCTGGCAGAACAGCCCCACAGTGGAGAAGCCAGACTCGCCGGTCACCAAGGGACGAGTAAAAGGGCTGAAGTGTTTCCCATCGCCGCTGACATGGCAGTGCAGCGTCCCGCCTGGGCCGACGATCAACCGGAGATACCAAAGCTCTGACCAGCACCCTGCCAGGGGACTGGGCTGTTTGTCGGTCTGGAACTTCGCACTCTTGGGCAAGGGTTCATCTGGCCTGAGGAGCACCGCCGCTGCTGTGCCGGTTGTTTCCTCAGGGATGAAGGCAACCCGGTAAATGGGATGCCCCAGGGCATCGCCGAGAAAGATCCCACTGCCTGCATCCGCCCCGCGAATGCCTAGGCGGACCTCGCAGAGGCCAGTGCGATCAAGAGGCAAAGCCGCAAAGCTCAACGGCGATTGGTCGGCCTGGTTTTTCGTCAGCGGATTGCAACTCAGCACCGCTTCCCCATGCCGGCCCTGCTCCAAGGCAGCGTGCTGTGTCAGTTTGGTCAGCCAATGGTGGACACCCGGCCTGTCGGTGCGGAAAACCGTCCGGCCAACAGGAAGCTGCTCTTTAGGCAACGGTTGGGGACGGACCAAAGCCAGACCAGACACACCTGTCGTGCCTTCCAAGAAGACCTCCTCGGGCTCACCTTGGAGCGGCACGCTGAGAAGTCGAATTTCGCCTCGATTGAGGACCAAGGAACCGTCCTGGTACCGAAGCTCCAACACCCCTCGCCAACTCCGGCGGTGCCTGTTGATGTCAGTGGCCACCAAAGTGCTGGAATCGGGAGTCGGCACCAGCTGGCCACCACGGGTGGTGCGATAAGCAGACCAAGTGTGGTTCTGCGAGCACTGAAGGGTGATGCCGTTGGTCCCCGAATAAACGTGAATTTTCAGGCCATCGCAGTCGAAAAGGCCCAACCGCAAAGCGGTTCCGGCAGGCCAATCAGGCCGCAACTTCCAAAGGCCTTCCATGGAAGGAGAGCCCCTTCGCTGGGACAACCGGCCGCCCTGTTTGTGGCCAACAACCGGCTCCAGCCAATCCATCAGAAGAGCTTCTCCCTTGCCGGAGAAAGGTTCCTCAAAACCCTCCAACAACGACTCACTTCGTCGGACCTTGACCGCCTGCGGGATCTCAGCAGCCTGCCCAGCAGAAACAGCCCGAGAAGCCAGGGCCAGTTCCTCAGGGCCGATCAAGCGGCCCGTTGTGGTTCCGCCGAGGTCAGCTCCAGAGGTGTTCTTCTTCAGAGGACCAGTCTTGGGAGAGCCAGTCTTGAGAGAGCCAGTCTTGAGAGGACCGGTGTGCTGTTGTCGAGCTGAGGTTTGCTCGGGTTGCTCTGCGTCATGGGAGGGCACCAAGTCGACGTGCAGAGTTTCTGGTTGGTGGCGATTGCCTAGCTGGACTTCTAGCCAACGAGGCTTAGCCAACCAGGCGATTGTCCCGGCGGCGGCTCCGACGCCGGCGACCAGCACAACCAGACAGGCCAGCCAGAGGGCCCAGCGGGGTTGGGGAGCTGAGCTGGCCGCTCGAGCCAAAACCTGATCGACGGAGACTTCGTAGCCGCCCAGGCGATCGTGCAGTGCTCGTTCCAGTTGAAGGTTCTCAGCCAGTGTCGCACGCAGAGCTGGTGAGTGCGGCAGCCGCTGTCGGATCAGCTCGAGGTCCTCGGCCCCCGATTCCTCAGGACCAGCCTCACGAAGCCGTTCAGCGAGCTGTTGGTCGGTCGGTTGTGAGTCTGCGCGTTGGTGCTCGATCATCCGGGGTCGCTTGGCCTGGAGGTCATGTGGCCTGGGCTGACTTGATGGCCCGCTTGGACCACCCCACTGTTGCTGAGAATCACATTCTCCCCCCTCGGACGACCCGACCAAGGCATCCGAAGATCAGGTGCCCGTAGGACGATGCCCGACGAAGGCATAGAGTTGTTGGCGGGTTTTCTTAACCCTTGCTCGCCAGCTTGTGCTGCTGGAGGTCTCCAGGAAGAAGAAGCATGCAAAGCGTGATTGGCTGCCGAAAAAGCCCACGCCAGATCCGGACTCCCTTTATACCAAGTCCGGTCCCCTGAGCGTGCTCCCCTGTGTTGTTCCGTTGTCGCAGTTGCTGGTCAGGTGTGCTTGCTCAGACCTGTTTGCTGAGAGGCATTTGCTAAAAAGCATGTGTTCCTACGTGTTTGCTGGCCGATGCCGGGACCAACCGATCAAAAGACGAGCTTACCTGTGCCGGACAAAGCCGCAAAGGTCGTTCCAGGAGGGGATCCTGGACCCAGGAGGCATCCACAAGCTCTCGGCAAAACTTACTTTGGTTGGCTTTGGGGCTCTCGGTTGATCGAGTTGCTGAGGATTGTTCAGAATCGCCCTGGGATCACCTGAAAAAAGCGATCACCTGAAAAAAAGCGATCGCCTGAAAAAAGCGATCACCTGAAAAAAGCGATCGCCTGAAAAAAGCGATCGCCTGAAAAAAGCGATCGCCTGGAAGAAGCGATCGCCTGGAAGAAGCGTCGCGGCAGAGCGACCCCAGGCAATAGTTATTGTCCGTCGCTGGCGCGGAGTTTCTTCTCCAAGCAGCTTCGCAAGGCCTGACGAGCTCGGAACATCAACAGCTTGATGGCTCCCTCGCTCCGATGGAGACGTGTGCCGATTTCGGCCAGTCGGAGCTTTGATTTGTAGCGCAAGTCCAAGGCCTGCCGGGCGCTCTGTCCCAGCGACTCCAGACAAACCGGCAGGTGGCGCACAACGTCGTCGTACAGGTTCTCCTGCTCAGGGGTCAGCTGTTCCAATTCCAGGCAGAGCTCGGTCCAACCAACTTCTTTGCGACGGTTGATCTTGCGAACATGTTCTCGCAAGAGATTCCGAGCGATGCCGATCAACCAAGGACGAACCAGCTGACCGCTGTCGAACCGAGCGCGGCCGAGGTAGCAACGCAGAAAGACCTCTTGTGTGAGATCGTCGGCGTCGGAAGGCTGCAACAAGCGAGCGCGGAGGTAGCCATAGACCGCTCCCTGATGCCGGCGAACCAAGAATTCAAAGGCTTCCCGGTCACCCTGCTTGGCGCGATCGATGAGCACATCATCAGCCTGGGCGCCAAGCCGGTTGCCTCCTGCCTCAGCAGGCCGGTTGATCTGCTCAGCAGAACAAGCAGTTCGGCCGTCACCAGAGGGCGTCGGGTTGGAGAGGGGATCATGCAACACAGAGTTGGCCCGGAGAGAAGGCTCGGGTTGAAACTGGCCTCGCCGGACAGGCTCACATCAGAAGTTGCCAACAAGTCTTAGACGATTCACAAGCACTTACGTGGTCAGCGGCAACGGCAGAGAGAGCATTGTCTGGTATACGTCGAGGGCCGTGTGGATGTCGTGAAAAGATTCATCTTTATTGATCTGTCGGGCCAGAAAAGCCGCCCGCATCCGGGCTTTGAGGATCACGCCTTTTTCGAGAAAGGACCCAAAGACCTGATAGCGGATCGTCGTCTGCTCAGCGGAACGAACCTCCACAGAATTGCCATCAGCTGGATGGAGACAAAGCACAACACTCAACCAATCCACCTCGCTGGGACGCAACAACAAGCAACCGGCCTGCTGGGGGGTCAATGGCAAGGCCTCGCCGGAGCTGGAAATCGGTTGCCACTGACCCTCAAGTTGGCCGGTTTCGCAGTGACGAGCTTCTGGCTGGCCTGTTTCCCCAGGCCCAGTCTGGGCAAACCACCAAAGTTCTCCCTGGGGCAAACGGTGAATCACCTGAGTTTGTGGATTGCTGTGGAGAAGGCCTGTTTGCAGGGAAAGCAGAAAATCCACACCCCAACATTGCTGTATGTCCAGTTCAGGCCAAGCTTCTGGGTTCCCAAGCCGGTAGTAACGCTGCAAGCGGAACGGCTCACTTTCCAGCGTGGTGACCAAATCACCTTGGCGAGTGTAGGCCTCCAGGGTTGGTTGGGTGAACTGAGTTGAGTGTTGAGGCAGCTGCACAGCGAACAATTCGATCTCTGGCCAAATCGCCCTGGGACCGCCACCTGAGACCACCAACTCCTGCAACCCCACCTCGACTTGTTGCAAATCGAGGACTCCACTCAAGCCCCGCCAGCCAAAGGTGGCTCGCTCCGAGCTCACAGTCCACGGAGACTCCCTCTCTGGGTCTGTCATAAATTCGGTCCCTCTGATTGGACGGACATCCCAGCCGGTCACCGTCGGATCAAAGTCTGTTGATCTATTTTCTGTTCCCGACGGGTTGGATGCAACCAGTGGTTTGTCAATTTTCTTGATTGTGCAGCAGGCGACGCATCTTCCCTGTTATCGCAAGCTTCCTATGTATTTTAGTAAGCTCTCTGCCTGTTCTGATCAGCTCTCTGGATGGCGTTTTGGCTTGGTGCCCAGAGAGCTCGTTCGGGCATTGCACGAGCACGCAGTTGACACCTCATCAGCAACGGCTTTTTGCCGACGCCTTTTTGCCGACGCCTAGTGGTCGGTTTCCTTCTGATTTGGCAGTTGGGTTCTCGTGGAATCGGGGGATTCGTGTCCAACCGACTGCCAAATCAGAAGGAAACAGGGCACTAGGCTGCCAGAGGACGTTTGGCTACAAGCGGAAGCTTGGCCAAGGGTCTTAACCTGCAAGCGGATTCGTTTGGAGAGGTTCTTGAGGGCCTAAGAAAAAACCCCGTCGCTGACTGTACCAGCAACACTTCACAGTGTGCTGATGGAGTCAGACAACGGGGCCGGAACAGAGAAGAGGCCGTCGTTTCAGGGTCGCAATCCCAAAGTCTGAAAAACCTTTCAGTGCCTCAGTGATCTTTGAGTGCCTCGGTGATCTTTGAGTGTCTCAGTGATCTTTGAGTGTCTCAGTGATCTTTGAGTGTCTCGGTGATCTTTGAGTGTCTCGGTGATCTTTGAGTGTCTCGGTGATCTTTGAGTGCTTGAGTGGTTTTTCAGGGGGAGTGATGGTCCCCAAGATGGTTTTGGGTGTGTGAGGCCCTGGAAGAGGGGTTGCGAAAATGATGCCTATCCCCTCTCCATCTGAAGAGTATTCAGGTGGCCGAGGAAATTTCAACCAAATTTTCACAAAACTTTGACCAAGGAAAGCCACCCGAGAGTGACGAGGCCGAGCAAGGGCTTTTCCAGCCTTGATTTGCCGGAATTGCCAGGGCTCTAAGGATGTGTGAAGAGCCACCTTGAGTTTGCCCAGCCCCTTCAAAAATAGGCCGACCGCTCAGCAAAGAGGGTTCCCCAACCACCGGTCGGCAAGACAAGTTCACGGCAGCTCAAGAGGAGACTCACGGCTCAGGCCAGAGGCTACGCCCGACCGTTGCTGTAGGAGGCAACCACCAGCGAGCCGTTGTGGCCGCCGAAGCCAAAACTGTTGCTCATGGCGCAGTGAAAGGAGTGTTGGCGAGGTTCGTTAGGTGTATAGTCCAGATCGCAGTCAGGGTCGGGGGTTTGGTAGTTGATCGTTGGGGGCACGGCCTGTTCGCGGAGGGCCAGGACCGAGACGATCAACTCGACACCACCGCTGGCACCGAGCAAGTGGCCAAGCTGGCTTTTGGTGCTGGAGATGAGCAATCGACGAGCCAGGGGGCCAAACACTGTTTTGATCGCCTTGGTCTCAGCTTTGTCACCAAGGGGTGTGCTGGTGCCGTGAGCGTTGATGTAGCCGATCTCCTCGGGGGAGACTTTGGCATCGCGGAGGGCATGTTCCATCGCCCGAGCGGCTCCGGTTCCGTTCTCATCGGGCTGGGTGATATGGCCTCCGTCGCTGGAGACCCCGTAGCCGATCAGTTCGGCATAGATTCGCGCGCCTCGGGCTTTGGCATGCTCCAGCTCCTCGAGGACCAGGACTCCAGCGCCCTCGCTGAGGACGAACCCATCACGGTCACGGTCGAAGGGACGACTCGCCCGGGGGGGATCATCGTTGCGTGTGCTGAGGGCCTTCATATTGGCAAAGCCGCTGAGGCCCATCGGGGTGAGGGCTGCCTCGGTGCCGCCGGTGATGATCACGTCGGCATCGTCGTATTGGATCGCTTTAAGGGCGTCGCCGATGGCGTTGGTCGCGCTGGCACAAGCGGTCGCGACAGCTGTGGTGGGACCACGGAGTCCGTACTGGATGCTCACTTGCCCGGCGGCGGCATTGACCATCAATTTGGGGATGGTGAAGGCAGAGACGCGTTCTGGGCCCTTTTGGATCAAGCGGAGGTGTTGGGTCTCGATTTCTTGCAAGCCCCCAATACCACTACCCAACATCACCCCACAGCGGAAGGGATCTTCCGCCTCTGGGTTGAACCCAGAGTCTTGGACGGCTTTGGCCGCAGCGACGATGGCAAACTGAGTGAAGCGATCCAAACGCTTGGCCTCGCGTTCGCTGAGGTACCCATCCGGGCACCAACCGCTCATCTCGCCGCCGAAGTGAACCTTATGTTCCGAGGTGTCAAACTCGCGGATCTCGTGGACGCCGCTGTCGCCGGCGCAAAGTCGGCTCCAGAGGCTCTCAAGCTCGCACGAGAGCGATGTGACGATCCCCATCCCGGTAATGACGACACGCCGCTTCATCGGTAGCGTCCGGTTCAGACAAGTTCCGTGATCAAATCCGTTACTGGTCGAGAGTCAGCGCCGACTCAACGGTCGCCGAATCAATCCGCCGACCCAACGGTCGCCGAATCAATGATTCGCTGACTCAATGATTCGCCGAGCAACCGTCTCTCTGGCTGTTTGCGTCCTTCTCGACCAACCCACCACTTCTGTGAGGTGTTAGCTCACTATGGGTAGCTCACAGCTGTTTGCTCAGGTCATCACCAGTTCCTTACCCTTGGGCAGCCCCGGCTGGTCGAAGGAACCTCAAACACTGGTCGGAGGAGACTCAACCGGCGCACAGGTTCGTTGGTCTCGTTTTCCAGGTCCGTGCAATCGAGAGACCTTCGACATCTGAGAGGCCACGACGATCTCCAACCTTTGATGTCCCTTAAGACCTTCGGCCTCAGTGAGCACGCAAGGTCAGTTTCTGGCAGACATCAGCAAGCAGCGACTTGAGGGCTTCAGCTGCTGGCGGCGCGACGGAGCGTTGGCGAACTTTTCGGCTGGCTGTTCCCAGGAATTTCCAAGGAAGTTCCAAGGAACGTCAGGCTTACTAGGTTCAACTTGAGCCCACTAAGTTCAACTTGGGCCGTTGGAGGTCAACGGGCCCAGACGGCATCCTTGTCTGCTTGTCCTGGAAGGAGGTTCCTCCCGAATGGTGGCTTCGATGTGGACTCCAGCCACACGAACGACTGCCACAGCAATACCAACCACACAAACACCGGCTACGGACGACTGTCACGTGAGCTGGTCCTTCGGGAGGGGGATCTCAGTCGGCCACAGCAGGGATGCAGTTAGCCTCGTTGCTTCTCGATATAATCGATGGCGTCGCCGACAGTTTTGATCTCTTCGGCGGCATCTTCAGGGATTTGAATATCGAACTCCTCCTCGAATTCCATGACGAGTTCCACCAGGTCCAGGGAGTCGGCCCCGAAGTCGGTGGTGAACGTCTTCTCGCGGGTCACCTCATCCTTGGCCACGCCCAAGTGACCGGAGACCACCTCCACGACTCGGTCCTCGACAGAAGCCACAGTACGCACCTCCTCCATCGATCTATCTCCGTCCTGGCAGCACCCGCGGGCATCGCGGGAAGATCCTTCGTTGGTCATGAGAATCCGTCACCCACTCGAGGCGATAACTCGCCGGTGAAAATCGGTTGGCTCTTCGCCCAGCAAACTCCCAGCCCAAAACCTACTTCGTCCAGACTGCTCGGCCCAAAACCCTTCTGCCGGTCAAGACTCTCTCACATCATCAAGAGGACTTGTCGGCACAGCTCTTTGGTCAGACGATCCTCTGCAGGACTGTCCGTTTGGCAGTGTTTTCTGTCTGGCAGTGTTTTCTGTCTGGCAGTGTTTTCTGTCTGGCAGTGGTTTCTGTCTGGCAATGTTTTCTGTCTGGCAGGAATCCAAACGGGGATTCGGCGGTGGTATGAGCTCACGAGGGCACAAGCCCACAGCTCAAGGCCGAAACGCCTCAAAAGCCCCGTTTAACAACCTGTGAGGACAGAGAGTGTCTTGGTTTGGTCCGATCCGGTGAGCGACCGTTGCGCCCGAGTGATCCGCCAGATGGTGTTGAGATTTCAGCAGTTAGCTTCAAAACCCGTCGCAGGACGGGCGGTCAGACTGGAGAACATATAGCTGTTTTCCGAACCACTGTCTACACGACTCAACGGGTTGCGGCTTTATCAATTCTTCGGAATTCGGAAGAGCTCAAGCCAAGTTCTTTTCCATCAAGCTTTCACCAGGTGAAAGCCCTCTTTTCACAGAATCTGTGCTCAAGGGAGTCTGACCCTCAAGGCCACCGGTCTGCCCAGCTTGCGGCATTTAGGCGGTCAGCCCACCATCGACAGTCAGCACCTGGCCGGTGATGTAGCTGCTTTTGGGGCTGGCCAGAAAGCACACCGCGTGAGCGATTTCCTCGGGTTCCCCAAGACGCCTGGCCGGGACACGTTTTTTAAACTCATCTCGGACCAAATCGGGCAAGGCAGCGGCCATATCGGTCTCGATCAACCCTGGGGCAACTGCATTACAGGTGACGTTGCGTTTGCCAAATTCCCGGGCGACGGTCTTGGTGAAACCGATCATGCCTGCCTTACTGGCAGCGTAATTGGCCTGCCCGGGATTGCCCATGAATCCTACAACACTGGAGATATTGATAATCCTGCCGTACTTCTTGCGGCTCATCTCTTTGGAGGCCGCCCGGGTCAGCAGGAACATGCCCTTCAGATTGGTGGCGATGACCTCATCCCACTGTTGGTCGGTCATCGCCAGCAACAGTGTGTCACGGGTGATCCCGGCGTTGTTGACCAAAATATCGAGCCGTTGGTGTTTCTCGATCACCTCGGCGATCGTCCGACCGACGCTCTCAGCATCGGTGACATCGCAGGCAATCCCTTCTGCTTTTCCCCCAGAGGATTCGATCGCCTGCACAGTTTCTGTCAGCTTCTCGACACTTCGGGCGACACACACAACCGTCGCGCCGGCGGCGGCCAAAGCTTGAGCCACCGATTCGCCGATGCCTCGGCTGGCTCCTGTGACCAAAGCCACCTGGCCAGCAAGTTCCTTGGCTGGCGGGGAACCCGACGCCGGCTTTTCAGGCAGCGCTGCCTCGGACATAACGCTCTCTCCGTATCAAATGTCCGCCCTGTTGATCTTTGCCTGGCCCAGTGACCACCACAGGCTGGACTCATTCCATCAGCACAAGCCCAGCGGCAGACCAACTGAGTGACTGTCCCAAAAGTGTCCCGGCACAACGAGGATTCGTTGCATCAAGACTCGTGAGCCACCAGCGGTTGTGCCTCCGCCGCGATTTCGGACAGACCCTGAGTCATCCCAGCCAAACCCCTCTGACGCCTCCATCTCAACCGACACTAAACGACCTGGTCGAGTTGAGCAACGGCAAAACTGCCTGGCAAAACTAATTGGCAAAAATAATTAGTAAAACTAATTGGTAAATCTGACCGAAACTTCCTGCTGGCGATTTCAGCCGGAACTTTCTGCCGATAGCCTCTCTTGGCAATCCCTATTGATTCGGTGAAAAGTTCTCTACGAGTTCATTCCCGAAGGAGCGAGGATCCGCCCCTTGCGGTGGTGCCTCTTGCTGCACTTGCTGAGTTGGCTGCACTTGCTGAGTTGGCTGCACTCTGGTCATCACCAACAAGGGCAGCTCAAGACGGTCCAATCATGCGGCGAGCCAATCAAGCAGAGATGCTGTGGCAAGTGAGCTGTCGGTTGATTCGTTTGAGCAGTCCCCGCAGCACACGCCCGGCGCCCACCTCGTAGAAGGTGTCAAAACCTTGGTCGATCAGATATCGCATGGAGTCCTCCCACCGTACAGGCTGGAGAACCTGCCGGATGAGCAGTTCACGGATCTCCTGGGGATCGCTATGGGGACGGGCGTCGACGTTGGAGACCACTGGAATCTGGGGAGGTCGTAGCTCGGCTTCAGCCAGACAGGCAGCCAGTTGCTCATCAGCTGGTTTCATTAGGTGTGTATGGAAGGCCCCGGCGACTGCCAGCGGCACGACTTTCATGGCTCCTGCGGTTGTGGCCAGGTCGGCCATTCGCTCACAGCCGGCGACGGTTCCGCTGACGACCGTGTTGCCTGGACAGAGCAAATTGGCGATTTGGATGTCGCCGCCCTCGTCCCGGACTTGTTGGCAGAGGGTTTCTACCTGGCTGCGTTCTAGTCCCAGGACGCTGACCATTCCACTTGGTGTGGCATCTGCAGCGGCCTGCATGGCCTCTCCACGACGTTGGACCAACCGGAGGCCGGCCTCAAAATCCAGCACCCCGGCAAACACCATCGCTGTGTATTCGCCTAAGCTCAACCCCGCGGCAGCCTCGCAACTGAGCACGACCTCAGGTTGATCAGCGCGGAGTGACTCCAACGCCGCAAGGCTGGAGACAAATAAGGCCGGTTGGCTGTAAATGGTCGAGTCGAGTTGTTCTGCCGGTCCCTCAAAACACAGCCCGGCCAGATCATACCCCAGAATCTCCCCGGCTCGGTCAAAGAACGCCTGAGCCGCTGGCAGCTTGGCCGCCAACTCCCGACCCATCCCAACGGTCTGAGCCCCTTGGCCAGGAAAGAGAAATGCGATTTTGCTCACCCCAGATGGCCCTCCCTCGCAGGGGTTCCCTTCCTTGAAGTCAAAACTCCCTCACCAGCCCTGCGGAACAAATCTCGCCAGGCTCGCCGCTGCCCCCGATCTTGATGCTCGCTTTTGCTCCAAGTTTTACAGGGGGGATTTTTCTAATTCGGCGACGATCAACTCGTTCAAGTGGGTATCGTGGTGCTGGACGGCCCTCAGCAGAGCGTTTCGGATGCTCCGCTCGCGGCTGCTGCCGTGGCAAATCAAGCAGGTTCCTTCAACGCCCAGCAGCGGCGCCCCGCCGAACTCCTCGTGGTGGTGTTGCTCGACCACCTTGCGGATGGCTGCCTCGGCCTGTGCCCGTTCTGCATCCAACACGCCCAAGACACTCCCTGCGGTCATCTTCATGATCATGTCGAACATGCTCTCGCTGACCTTGAGGATGACATTGCCAACAAACCCATCGCAGATGATCACCTCCACGGTGCCTTGGTAGAGGTCTCGGCCTTCGACGTTTCCGTAAAATTTCTCCTTGAGGTGGCTGGCTCGAAAGAGCCCGCTGGCATCGCGGACCAGCTCGTTTCCTTTGCCGTCTTCGGTGCCGATACTCATCAGCCCGATGCTCGGGTCCTGCAAACCAACGATCTGCTGGGCATAGACTCGGCCGATGACTCCGTATTGGAAGAGGTGTTCTGGTTTGCAGGCCGTGTTGGCGCCGACATCCAGCAAAACGCAGCGTCCACGCATCGTCGGCATCACCACCGCAATGCCGGGACGCTTGACTCCTTTGAGAAACAGCTTGGTAAAGAGGCCTCCTGCGGCGACCGCCCCGGTGTTGCCCGCTGAGACCACCGCCTCAGCCTGACGCGTGGCCATCAACTCCCAGCAGCGAGCGATCGAGCTATCACGCTTGGTCCGCAACACCGAAGGCTTCTCGTGCATGCCGATCACCTGCGAGGCATGCTGCAGTGTGAGCCGTTGCTGACAACTGCTCAAATCGCCGGTGATCTTCTGAAGTGCTTCATCCAAAGCAGGCCGAACCTGGGCCTCGTCGCCAACGAGGATCACCTCCAATGAATCATGAGTTTGAATGGCCTCTACCGCACCACCGACAATCGGTCCTGGTGCGTGATCACCACCCATGGTATCCAGCGCGATCCGCATGCCTGGTGGTCCTCAATACCTGGTGGTCCTTGAAACGACGGCCAACCGGGACAACCAACCCTCAAGACACAGCCAACCAAACCGACTCCGACTCGACCGACTGCTCAATCGCTCAACTCCAAAGCCGACAAACACAAGCTCCTGACAAACAACCGAGGCTGAGAAATCCCTGACCAGCTCAGAACTGCCCTCAAGGACAGACCTCTGAGAACCCGGGCAAGTTACCGGCAATCGACCAAAAAGCCTCGTGACCGGTCAAAAACGAATTCGTGTTCTCAAAAGCGATCGCCGAGATTGTCCAACTCTGCTTTACCCCTAAGCCAACCTAGACCAGATGAGACAACCTAGACCAGATGAGACAACCTAGACCAGAGAAAGCCCACCTTAAGAAGAAGCGACCGAACTGTAGGACGAGACTCCAGGCCGGTCCAGTTCAACTCGCCATACTTTCCTCTCCGACAGAGCAATCCCCCCAGACAAGCCCACTCCGATCTCGCCGGGTTTCAGTTCGCCTGGGTTTCAGCTGAACTCTTGGTGACCTGGCGAACCTCGCAAGAGAAAGGGCTTTAACAAGTTTAAAACTAACCGACTTATTCGGAGGACTTCTTACCTTTGTCCCTGGCTCCCACAAACACGGCTCTCCCTTGGTAATGCCCGCAGTTTTCGCAGACCACATGGGTTGGTGTTGCAAAGCCACAGTTCGGGCAAAAGGCTAGCTGTCGACGCTTAATAAAATCGTGGGACCGCCGTTTTCCGGTCCGTGAGTTTGTTTGATGACCTCTGGGGACCGCCATCGATCCAATTCCTTTATCGAAAAATGCCTATTTTGGTGGGCTGTGTTTCCGCTGGCGTAAGTTCTGTTTGCCAAAGTCGGGACGCGAAGGTTCCGTCAGCCGTTTCAATCCTGGGAGCCGCTCTTCTTGGTGGGAAGAGTTCCCGGACCACCTCGTCGCAAATGGTCTCCTGGACCATCGCCCGAGTAGGTGGCCAGGGAGTGAGAGGGTCCCAAACAGCACAAAGAGTCGCCGATCAATGGCTGGTCAACAATTCCGTGAAAGCAAGTCCTCTGGGGACTCCGGGAAAGGATCTGACCGAGCCCGAGAATACCAGAACCGAGAACACCAGAGCCCGGCTTGCCAGCAATGTCGTCTCCAAAAATCTCAGCAGCCTCTTCAAAGAGTTCATTGATAGAACTCGACTGAAAAACTGTCAACCGGCTCTGCTGCTTTCGGTGGGGAAGTCGACAGCATTCAAGCCGGCTGAGCCAATGGTCTCAAGCTGCCTCACATCCTCCTGCGGTTGGGGAAAAGCCTTGCTCGTCTCCAACGTTGGAGCCGCTGCCACAACCCCTGATCTGGCAGCATTCCCACAAACCGGAAACCGAACGAGCCAAGATTGTCCCCCACCTCAGCAAGCTCAAGATAACCAGCTAAAGCAATCGAAAGCCGAAACTAACGTCTGGTTGGCTGGAGCCTCGGCATTTGAGAAACCTGCGGCTGTTGGCTTTCCGAACTTTCTGGACGCAACAAGGCGGAACACGGGGCATTGACAAAGTGGCCTTGGAGCTGAAACAGGCCGGGTTGGGGCAGGCCGGGTTGCGACAGGCCGGGTTGGGGCAGGCCGTGTTGGGGCAGGTCAGAGCACACCATGTTGGACTGCAGTTCAGGATGGTTGGTTCGGGAAGGGTGCTGTGCGGTGTCAACCATCGACTGCAGCAAGGCCATGTCCCAAGTACGGCGTTGCACAGATCGGTGCCCCTCGCCTTGCCATTGGCCGATCAGCCGCCAAGTCAACTCCTCAACAACATCGCCAGGCTCCTTTCTGGATCCCCGATCGGCACTCTCCAAGGACGCCTTCGATAGCCCCCAGCCAAGACCAACCCAAACTGCGACCATCAGCGTCAAACTGACTCCTGCAATGACACACCAGCGCAACCAGAGCTTGACCAAACAGAGCTTGACCAACCAGAGCTTGACCAAAGCGCGATTCGCTGGCTTTTGAGGCTTGGGATTACGTAATCGTCGCATCAATCGTCAACTTGGAACGGACCAACTTGATGAGCAACCAGCAACGACCGCCAAAGCGACCACTCAATGAACGACACAACCTCCGCACATCTTTGAACCGTTTTCTCGCACAGGCCACAGAAAACCCACTGCTCACCAAAGCCACAGTGATCCTGAAAAGCCAAGCCAGACAGCCCTCCGATGAGACCATCATCGAGGACGTCATCCCAAAACCGAGCAGCACCACCGGCAAGACGTCGATGCAGAACCTGGGCTTCCGTTCATGCATGGCACTAGAGCTGAGCCTGGGCGTTGGTATCTCGACACATGAAGCGACCCCCTGCAAACAGGATTCATCGAGCCGGTCTAGAGATCCTCCAACTCGTTTTCTCAGAACGCAGCTGTTTCCATCCCTGGCTCATCTCGGCGATGTAAGCTGGCGGAACCTTCTCCAGTTGGCTCGGGCTTTTCAGGAAAGGCTCTCGGGGAGACTCCTGCGGAAAATCTTCGCCAGGCTTCTCAGCAGCCTCGATGATCGACCGAAGTTGGTCAGGATCCGGTTGCTGGCGATTGCCCAACGCCAGCAAGATACACCGGCAGCCTCGACGCAACGGCGATTCGAGCTGGGCAAGCTGAGTTTCGTTGGCTTGAATGAGCTTTCGAGCCCCTCGAATCTGCTGGGCAACTTCTGCCAATTCCCGCAATAAGATCCTTCTCTGCAGCTGTCCTTGCTCGGGGTCATCGAAGGTCCGCCGATCCACATCCTCCAGTCGCTGTCGCAGCCTCTGGCGGTCTGTCTGCAAAGCAACAAGCTGTGTCTCCATCGCCGCTTGAGTATTCCGCAAAGTCGCTAGCTCGAAGCCCAGCTTGGCCCAATCCGGCTCAGGCTGAGGCTCGTCCGAACCTGAGCGATCGGCAGCCATCTGCAGCTTCACCCGGCTATAACGGGAGAGCTTGGCCAAGACAGGAATGCCAAAGAGATCTTGGATGGTCCTGGGTGCCCCTTGGATTAAGAAATAGTGGCCTCCGCCCTCCTCGACCCAGATCTTCAGCTCGGCCGAACCGGCGTCATTCTCAAGCTGGACCACAGCGTTTCCCTGAGAATCCGCGGTCATCACCTGATAACGCACCGCTCCCAGTCGCGTGCCGTCGTCAACCAACAGATGTCCGCCGGGAGTGAACACAAAGCGAAGCCCCTGGGACCGAGGCCCGTCGCCATGCCACTCGCCGGTCAGAGCCACTCTCTCGACCTGCTGTTGGCGTTTCTTGTTGTCTTCTGAATTCTTGGACCTTGCTGCAGAAGCTCGTGCCCAGATCGCCTTCTTGAACATGGTCCCGGCCAAGGCCGTCCCTGCCAGGACAGCCACGCTCAGCCCAACAATCATCCTCCAACGAACGCGGAGCCAGCCTCGGGTGCGTCTTGCTCTCTTTCTCGGCTTAAAACGACAGGCGCGATGCATTGGTGGGCAACTGAGGGTTTTGAGGGTGTGAATAAGACAGCCAGCAAACAGCAAACGCCCCAAGTGAGACCCTCAAGCGGCCTCAACTCAGCCATCTTGGATCATCATCCTGAGCCTCAAACAACGTTGGGCCAGTCATCATCTGCTGGTTGGGGGGCCAGCTTATCTCGGTGGGGATTTCGGAAAGTCGGTGGGGATTTCGGAAAGTCGGTGGGGATTGAGCAAGTTTTGGGGGGAACGGTTTGGTAGATGATCCGGACTGCGCTGGATGTTGGTCATCACTTTGGAGGATTTTAATCCTTGTTTTTGACCAGCCTGCCAGATCGTTCTGTGCTTTTTTCAATAACTCTACAGACTGTGTGCCGGAACGACCAAGAAACGAACGTTGGGGGTTTAAACCGTTTTAGGGCGACCACTTGACTGCTGACCAGTCCGTTTGCCCCCCAATTCGTTCAACCACGGGAACAAGCAGGCGTTTCAAACTGAGAAATTTATTCCATCCTTGATCAGCCAGGACGGGAAAAGAGGGGCTCTGACCAACAGAGTGCCTTGGGTTGGTCGATGCAGGGGAGCTTTGGGAGGTATTTTTAGAGGGGATGGCAAGCTCAGCCTTGCGGCTTCAGGCCAAGTTCTTGTTGGAGGAGGAGTTCGGTTGCCGGGGGGTTTTTGCTGTTGAGAGGAATCACCCCTTGGGAGGAAGGGTCTTCGAAATTTCGGACGGCTTCGATGATGGCCTGCAGTTCGGTGAGATCGGGGGTCTGGGGACTGGTCAGGGCCAACAGGATCTGTCTCCGGCTGCGGCGGAGGAGCGATTCCACCTCGGTGAGGCGAGTTTCTGTCTGCCGGATGGCTTGCTCAAGGGCGTCGAGTTGCTGGATGAGCTCGGCCAGTTCCTCAACGAGGATCGTTCCCTGAGGGTGTTGTTTCAGATCTTCAAGCGAGGAGTGGGGCAACTGCCCAATATGTTCGGTGAGGCTTTGGCGGTCGCGATGGAACAGGGACAGTTGGACATGCATTGCCGCCAAGGAGAGTCGCAAGGTGGTCAAGACCGAGCCGAGCTTGGCAAGGTCCGGCTCTTGGTACTTTGGCTCAGAAAAAGACTGCTCAAGTCCTTCAGGCTGGAGAATCCGCCGCTGGAGGCGGCGTCCAGAGCTTGCCAGCTCCGCCAGCGACGACACAGCCAAAGGGTCCCTTTGGTCCAGGTCCCACCGACGAACGCTGCAGACCCCTTCGGAACCGTTTGTTCGATGGCTCACCAGCTCCAGCCTCGCTGAGCCAGCCTGATTTTCGACCTGCAGCACAAACCCAGAACCACCGTGACCACTCGGCAGAAGTCGGTAGCTCGCTGCTGCTAATCGAGTTCCATCATCAACCAGCAGATGTCCTTGGGGTGTAAATAACAAGCATATCTTTTGCTCCCGGCCCTCCCACAGGATTTCGCCCTGACTCTCCCATTCGCCGATGAGGGCCCGAACCGCTTTGTTGACTCGCTCTCGCTGCGCTTGTTTGGCTTGCTGGCGTCGGTCCGGCTGGGAACGCTCGGCCCACCATGCCAGGCCCAACGCAACCGCGAGTGCCGCAGCACCAACTGCCAGAATTCTCAGCGAGTTGGTCATGGCAAGAGCCTCCTGAATTTCTTTAAGCAAAGACCCAGGTAAACCTGAAGCCCTATTATTCTTGGCAGAAGCAGCCCCCTGCAAGCCCCGGATCGAGAAAGACACAGCGAAGTTGGAGCCAGGAGAAGAAGACCAGTCTTCAAGTCGCTCGTTCTTCAAATCAGTCGTGACCCCAAAGGACGTTGTCGAGAACTTTTCCGGGGATCAACAAGAACTCACGATCCAACGTTGTTGGGTTGCCGACTCCCCAGAACTGGGCTACCGCTGGTCGCCTGAATCGACGAGGGGGTTCGTCATACGTTTGGCCCTTCGCTGACAGCCTTTATTCAGGATTTTCTTTGGGTGGATTCTCTAGTTTCGGGCTGTCCGGTTTCGGGCTGTCCGGTTTCGGGCTGTCCGGTTTCGGGCTCTGCCGATCAGCGTTGTTCGGTTCTGAGGCGAGGACGGCTTCGATCGGGAGGTTCTGTTCCAATTCCGTTGAAGAGAAACCGATTACTGAGGATTCGTCGCCCAGTTCCTCCTTCAGCAGAATCTCGGCGACCTGCTCCATCTTGTTCAGATCTGCTGCAGAGCCTTCTTTGGAACGGATCAACTGCCAGCCGCGTTGGACCTGAGATTGGAGCTCCAGGATCCGCCGCTCACCTTGGGCCAACTGTTTGGCGATCTGGCTCTCTCGGGTGAGGGTCTCGATCAGCTCCTGTGCCAGGCGTTGGACTTCAGGATCCTCCTTCAAGTCACTGGCCTCTTGGACCCCGTGGTCTCGCAACTGCTGCCGGAGATCCTGACCACGTTGTTGGAGCTGCTGTTGCTGGGCGTTGAGTTGCTTCACGTTTCGAGACAACTTTCCCAGGCCCTCTTCGACTTGGCCCACATAGACCGCCAATTCAAAGAGGTCCTGGTTTTCAGCAGAGACTCGGTGATAGACCCGCCCCAACAGTTTGGCGGCAGCAGGCAACCGCGTCGCCGCCTGGACGTGGGTCAGCTCCAGCTGATCATCACCGGAGAAATCCCAACGGAGGATGTCCTTCTCAAAAGACTTCCCACCAAGGGAGATCGTCCCAGCGGCCGAATACTCATAGCTGCCCGTTGTCTTCTTGCCAGCGTTGACCATCTCCAAGGTGCCATCTTTGCGAAACAGCACCAACACCACCAAGCTAGCCTCATCCGCCTTGGCTTGGAATGTCTCCTCTTGAGAGACTCCTTGCCACAAACCCAGCAGTCTCTCGCGTCCGGCATTCTGAGTGGACCAAGACAGCCACTGCAGCCCACCCACACCACTTGCCAGCAACAACACACCTAAGAGGAGTTTGAATTTGCCCGGCTGCGAGAGCCCAGCCCACAAGGGAAAGACAGCCGCCGCAACCACCAGCCAGACAGCCCAGGAGGCCAGCCAGGCCACGGTGATGGCCATTGAGGTCGTCCCGGCGGCTCGGAGCACCCACACCAGCGTGGCGGAGAGCCCAAGACCAATCAACGCGAGAAATCCCCAGAAGATCAACGCTTGTGAGGCGTCAGCGACGCGTGGGATCGCACGAACTGGGATCTTCTTGGGGGCTGTTGAAGGTTGGTCAGGCACAGGTTGCTACTCCGCAGGACTAATCAGACGGGAAGCCAAAAAAGCTCAGCTTAGTCCGTCCTTCGGTCGTCTCACCAAAAGCTTGAAAAGGAATGCCTACGTCAGTCAAAACAACCGTCAGTCAAAACAACCGTCAGTCAAAACAACTCTCTCATAACACCTCCCATGCGACCCAAAACGTCACAACCGAAGTCGCCAGCGTATTGAACGCTCAGGCCGCTTCTACGGTTCATCAGAGCCCCAGGAGAGAGCCTCAGCCGCTACTTCTTCTTGCTTTTCTTCTTGGCTCCCGAAGAAGTTCCAGACGAGGAAGTTCCGGACGAAGAAGCACTGGACGAAGAAGCCGCCTGAGCTGAGGGGCCTTGGGGGGCTCCGTCTGCCTGGCTGTCACTGGCCTGGCTGTCACTGGCCTGGCTGTCACTGGCCTGGCTGTCACTGGCCTGCAAGTAACTGGTCATCACTTCGACCGCTTGGGTCCTGGCCTGCGGGATTCCCTCTGGGTTTTTGCCGCCTCCTTGGGCAGACTCGGCGCGGCCACCGCCGCCTTTGCCGCCAACGATTTCGATGATGCTTCGCAGCCAGTTGCCGGCGTTGACCCCTCGTTGGGCAACAGCCCGGGAGAGTCCGGCTGCCACCGCGACGCTCTCTTCGGATTTTCCAAAAAGCATGGCGGCGACCGGCTCGGTGCCGCGTCGAAGTTGGTCGATCAACTGGAGGAGGCCTTGATTCTTCATGCCCGGGATCTCGGCGGTGACCACCCGGACACCATCGACCAGCGGGGCCTCAGCCAACAAGGATTCTGCCGAAACACCAGAAGGTGCAGGCCCCGAGGCCAGCTGCTTTTTCAGTTCCTTGACTTCCTTGACCAAGGCCGCCACCCGTTCGGGAACTTGCTCTGGAGTTGTCTTCAGGGCACCGGCAGTGCTGGCCAGCTGCCGCTCAGTCTGCCGGACGTAGGAGACCGCCTTTTGACCGGTCAATGCCGTGATCCGCCGCACCCCTGCCGAGACACCTTCTTCCTTGAGAATCTTCAACAATCCGACCTGGCCGGTGTTCTCCAGATGGATGCCCCCGCAGAGTTCTTTGCTAAAATCGCCCATAGAAACCATGCGGACGACTTCTGGATACTTTTCGCCAAAGAGCATCATTGCACCGGCAGCACGGGCTTCGGCCAACTTCAACTGCTGGGCAGTCACCGGCGCTGCCTCGATCACATGGTCGTTGCAATCATCCTCGATTTTGGCGAGCACCTCGGGCTCGACGGGCTCCATATTGGTGAAGTCGAACCGCAACAGATCCTCGTCGACCTTGGAGCCTTTTTGCTGAGCATGCTTGCCGACGTGTGTCTGCAGGGCATGGTGCAAGAGATGGGTGGCCGAGTGAGCCCTGCGGATTCCCTGGCGTCGCTGAGCATCGACAGTTGCGGTGACGGCGAGTTGAGTTTTGATGGTCCCTTGGCGGATTTGCCCGAAGTGCAGCCAGAGGTCGCCATCTTTTTGGGTGTCGGTGACCTCCATCTGCAAGCCTTCAGCGGTCAGCCAGCCGCTGTCGCCCACTTGGCCGCCGCTCTCAGCGTAAAAGGGAGACTGATCGAGCACGACGATCGCCTGTTGCTTGTCGGTGGTCTGATCCAACGAGTCAACGAGCTTATCGGTGTTGGGATCGCCTGTTTTTTCTCGGAGGATCAGCCCGCCAACAACGGCAGTCGCCTCGGTGGTCTCATAGCCCAAGAATTTGGTGCCGCTGAGGCTCTCTTTGAGGGTATCTATCGGTCCTTTCTTAAAGATGCCGACTGGCCCGGCGGTCTCCTCACCTTCCTCAGGGCCAAAACCGTCCCAATCAAAGGTGAGTCCGCGTTCTTTGGCCAGTTGCTCAAAGAGCTCTCCGGGAAACCCATAAGTCTCGTAGACGTACCAGGCCTTTTTCCCGGAAATAACAATCCGGCCCTCGGAAGCCATCTCCCGAAAGATCTGCTCGATGTACTTCAGCCCGCTTTCAATGGTGTCAAAGAAGCGTTGCTCCTCCTGACGCATCACCCCCTGAATCCGCTCGGCGATCCCCTCTCCGACAAGCTCAGGATAGGGAGTCTTCATCAGGTCGATCACCGTCGGCACCAACTGAAAGAGAAACGGGTGGCGGATCTCCAGTTGGTAGCCATCCAGCACCGCACGTCGCAGCAGCCGTCGGATCACATATTGGGCTTTGTTGGGCCCAGGATAGACATTCTCGAAAATCGCAAAGGTGCAAGCCCTGACATGGTCAGCGATCCGCCTCAGCCGGCGGCCGACGTCCGATTCGGCCTGGTAGTCGCGGCTGACCACCTCACCGGCAGCCAACACCAAAGGCTTGAGGATGTCGATGTGGAAATTGGTCTCCACCCCCTGCAACACACTGGCGCAACGTTCCAGCCCCATCCCTGTGTCAATATTCTTGCTCGGCAAAGGACGCAGGTTGTCCGGTGGATCGCCCACACGGTTGAACTGAGTGAACACCAAGTTCCAAATCTCCACCTTCTTGCCAGAAGGTGGCTCGTAATAGATCTCACTGCATGGCCCACAGACGCCGTCGGGGCCCTGCGTGATGGCGCTGGCTGGCCAAAAATTCTCGTCTTCGTCTTCCCGGGTGATCTGGCTTTCGGACAGGCCCACCCGGTCCCGCCAGATGGTCGCAGCCTCGTCGTCGTCGAGGTAAACGGTCACACTGAGCCGATCTGGGTCCAGAGCCAGCCATTTCTTGTCGGTGAGAAACTCCCAAGCCCAGCAGATCGCCTCCTCCTTGAAGTAATCCCCAAAGCTGAAATTTCCCAGCATCTCAAAGAAGGTATGGTGGTAAGCGGTCCTGCCGACGTTGTCGATGTCCCCAGTGCGGAGGCATTTCTGGCAGGTGGTCGCCCGTTTGAAATCCAGCTTGACCTTGCCCAGAAAGTGGTCCTTAAACTGGTTCATCCCTGCTGGGGTAAACAGCACGGAGGGGTCCCAGGTCGGCACCAGCACGTCGCTGGGTTGGCGAACACAACCCTTCGATTCAAAAAACGTCAGGTACTTCTCGCGTAACTCATCGGTGTTCATAGGACAGCACCCCAGAGGGGGTGATCGATCGCAGGCTTTTCAAGGAAGATCAAGGAAGATCAGGAAAGATGCTGGGGCATCGGCAGGGTCAGCCCGAGGGACGGTTCTTCAGGATGACTCTCCAGAGTGGCTGCAGCTTGGTTGCTCAGCAGCGATTGTCGATCTGCCCCCAGGTGGACGCAAGGGCGCTGCTGGATGGCCAGCCGGAGCACAGCCTCCGCTCAGCGTTGATCTGGTCATCCGATCAGAAGGGCCGCTCTTCTCTGTGGACAAACTGGCCGAGGGAGGGTTCAGAGTGGACGCCAGTCACCTAGACAGAACACATCCCGAGAAACTTGCCCAAAGCAACGCAGGCAGACGATTGAAACAGCAACCGAGGCGGATATTCCTCAGCTGGTGGGCTTGCTGCAAGAGCTGTTGACCATCAGCACAGCCCAGGGAGGCCCAGCCCGCTGGCTGGAAGACCTGATCGTCTGACCGCCCATCGTGGCGACGGGTTGGGCTCCCGGCTGTTGAACCACGCTCTGGATGACGCTCCTGGCCGACCACGACAACGCCAGGGTAGCCCGGTTTTACCAGCAACACGGTCTACCAGAGACATGGCTTTACCAGCGACATGGTTTTACCAGAGACATGGTTTTACCAGACCTCAGATGGGCGTATGGTGATTGACCCTGGCGGATCCTGGAGCCAATGGCTGATGCAGTCTTTCAGCCTCCTTCGCTTGGAGGAAGGCTCCAGACAGGGCCACCTCAGCACAGGGACTCGCCCAGGGCAGTCAAAGCCGCCTGAGTTCGGAAGTAGCTGAGGTGGTCACAGGGAACCTCACGAATATCCCAGGGCGGCTCATGGGACCGAGGAACCCGCTGCATGCTCTCCAGCGAGACCGCGATATCGTTGTCAGCCCCGGCGAAGAACAGATCCGCCAGCTCATATTGTCTCTGCTGCGGCCAAAGCCGCCTGAGCAAACGCCGCAGCAGAAACTCGTGGTGTTCTCGACTAACTCCTCTCTCGATCAGCGAGGTGTTGCCCGCGATCAACGTATAGGGAATCCTCGGATGGGAGCTTGCGTGCAGTTGGCGGAGAAAAGCAGAGTCCGGTTGCATCTGGTGAAGGGTCACTTGCACCCAATGGGTCGCCTGAACGAGACCCGAGAGCACCGAGGCCGGCCAACCGATCCAAGAAAGCTCGTTCAACCCGACAGCCAAGGCCGTGGTGGCCCAGTCGACCACACCAGGCCATGGTGATCCGCCATTGGGAGTTCCCAACATCACCAGCCGACTCACCAGCTGATCGCCACCCTCATGCTCGATGAACCACCGGGAAACCAATCCGCCCATCGAATGCGCGATCACATCAAGCTGCTTGCCGGCACCTGGCACCAACCCCACTTCCTCCAGACGGCCTTTCAGGGCCAAAGCAGTGTTCTCAATCGGCTCATGGAGGTTCTCGTAATCAAATGTCAGCACCAAATCATAATGATCCGCCACCTTCGCCCTGCGTAGGCTCGGGACCATGCTGCGGGTTTCTCCAATGATCCCGTGAACGAATAAGGCGATGCATTCTGCTTGCTGAACCCGCTGGCGTACTTGACGCAAGTCGGTCTCATAGTGAACCTCGAAGTGCTCATCGATCTCGGCGACAGCCAAGATCGAACCAACTTCAGAAGCCCCCAGTATCCGACCAATGACTTTGTGGAAGAAGATTCGCAGGGCTCCGCCGAGCGAGCGAGTCGCTTCTGGCTCGGGGTGCGGCAGCCGTTGCAGCACAACGCGAGTCTGCAGCCCGTCGGATTCGCCCCAGCCCAGGGGAAGGTAAAACTCGCCATCGCAGGCCAGAGGGAGCACAAACTCGCCCGGGGCCAAAGAGTTGGAAATCCGCACCTCCAGCGGCGCATCCGCAGTGACCAGACGAGGATCGTTGAGGCCGCGGAGCTCAAGGACATTCAGGCTCCGACTGGCAGTTCGGGTCGGGGCAAAATCCAACGGCCGCACAACCTGCGAATCGTCATACAACCAGCGTGGCAACGCTGGCCCCGCAGCCAGCACGTTCCGCGTCGCCTGCGAGGCTGTCTCCACACGAACCTCAGCAACCTCCAAAGCCGGATGCGGCTCGAGGGTGACCCCTTCGGCCAGCGTCACACCGCTGCCACGCCGCAATGGTTCAGCCGGCAACGGCCGAACAGTCGTCAGCGAGAATTGAAATGTTCTCCAATCATCGATCCGGCTGGAACCGACCAGTACCAAACGCCGGGTCTGCACTCGTTCCATCAGTCGTTCCAGGGTCCCGAGTCGTTCCTCGGACGGCTGCACAGCAGAACGCTCTGAGCTCGCACGGGCGTGGGGCATGTCGAGATCCGGCTGCTCGAGCCGCCGAGCGTCAAAACTGCTGGTACTTACGATGACCTTGATAAGATCCTTGGTCTCGTTGATTCCCTGTTGCCACAGGGAATCCGGGACTTCGACAATCACAGGCTGACCATCATTCGCAAAGGCCTGCTCACCGGGGCCGAGCCTTTGAGAGCCAACGGACATGAGCAGGGAGAAAATCCCAAAGGTCTGTGTGACATTCAGCAGTCCAACATAAAGCGTTCTTGGGCCAGAATTGGTCAGACGGATGGTCAGCTCGGGACTTTGCCACGCCCAACCGTTGTTAACATAGTGCAGGCGGATGTCTGGACCGGTCAGCGGCTGCCCATCTTGAAGGATCTCCACTTGGACTTCATCAGAACGGATGGAACTGTGGGGGTTGTGCAACTCGGCGGTCGTTTTCCAACGTTCCAGATGTTCAAGACGGGCGACGACTCTCTGGGCGGACTGCGGAGTCAAGTGATCGATTGGTTTGACCAGCGGCCGATCGTCCTCTGGCTTGGCGATCACATACTGCTGGTCTTGAGCTAACAGGACATAGTCGGCCAACTCTCCCTCTTCGACCTCTCTGACAAACAGCGAGTCGGCCAGGGCAGAGCGAGCCACCGCCACAGCGTCGGAGTTCCCTCTGAGACGGACCTTCAGTTGAGGGGTAGGCATCAGGGTCAGCACAGCCTTCAACGGTGCCGAATCGGGAGTGATGTTACCCTGGATGATCTCGATTTGACTGCTGGCACCAAACACGTGGGTGATCCGCGCTTGCCCGATCGCCTGGCGGGGATCGGCCAACACCTCATCGCTGGCGGATAACTCAAACAACGCCACCTCGGCAGGATCCTCAGGCGTGGCGGCGGGGAGCCCATCGACTCGACCGGCATCGATCAGCCAACGCCCACGCTCGTGCGTGACGATCAAAAAGCGTCCTGCTGAACGAATCGCCCCTCCTAGAAACGGCCGAGACAGATCCGCAGCAACAGGAGCCTCTAACTGCGGGGTCTGCCAACGGACTTGGCTGCGGACCAAGGCAGCGGCACGTTCAAAAAGATCACGATAGGTGATCTTGCCATCGATGCTGCCAAGGGTCTCAACCAGGAAGTATGAGAACGCACCACGGATGCCCTGTGGGGCCACGTATTCCCGAGCTTCCTCATGCGCCCTGCATGCTGCCAGCAGCACATACTGCCCTTGAAAGTTCCAACCGGAAGGTTGCCGAATCAGGTTACGGCTGAGAGCGACCGCCGGCACATCCTCAGCAGACAAGAGAAAACTCGCCAGCGGCCGCTTCCGCAGATCGGTGGGTGCCCTGCGGACGGCTGTCTCGGCAGAGATTGGGTGACGAGTTCCCGAGCCGGAATGACAGCAGTCCAGCACAACGAGGACATGAGCACCTCCGGTGGCGACCTCTCGGATCAGCTGAGCGATTTCTTTATCGGCTAAATCCCAGTTTTCTTCGCTGCGGCTATCGTAGCAGACCAAAGTTTCGTCAAGATGGTCAGGCTCCAGATGCCAAAACTCCTCGGGGGACTGCTGCTGGGACCCATGGCCGCTGAAATAGAACAAGGCCACATCATCAGCTGTTGCCTGCCCGAGATGGTTTTGGAAAGCCTCGATGATCGCCTCGCGGGTCGCCTCGCCATCCAGAAGAGTTTTGATCGAGAGCGACTCCTGTTGAGTTTGACCGGGGACCTCAACTCGAGCTTGGAGATAAGTTTCGATCTCTTGAATATCATTGACACATCCTTCCAATCGGCGGACAGGAGCAGGATAGTCGTTGATCCCAACCAGCAGCGCGTAGATCGTCTTCATGCGGCGGCTGTTCCCTGAAACGGTTGTTCCGGAATCGAGAGTCTGCGAGTTGGCCACCAAAAGCCACTTTCGGAAAGTCAACTCAGCAAAGCCAACTCAGCAAAGTCAACTCAGCAAAGTCAACTCAACGAGTGAAGTGATTCAAGCGGCGTGTGAGCGTCAGTCGGCTGGTGCTTGCGGAGAACCCTTCAGCTGGCCTCGGCCTTCAGAACCGGCAGAAACTGGCAGAACCGGCAGAAACTGGCAGAACCGGCAGAAACTGGCAGAACCGGCAGGTTGACTCCCTGCCGCTGGCCGGCGATTGCGGGCTGGCCACCCACTTTTCTGACGCGCACACTCAAGAAGTCCTGCAGACTATCAGATCAGGCAGGTTCCCAAAACAGGAGGAGGGTACGACCGTCTCAACTGCCAATCCCGACAATCTGGGCTTCCGTTGGTCGCGTCCTACCCAGAGCAATTCTTGCTCCTCCAAAACGCGGCAACCGTTGGAAGCACACTGCTCAAGCAGCCTTGCCACAGTGCCGGAGGAGCCAAGATTCTCCTGAACCTCAGTTAATCGAAACCTGACCTGGGGCTCATGAGAAGACATCCACCAGTGTCAAGGCACAGAAGGCCCCAATGAGCAGCACAAGGCCACTACCAAAGAAGAGCCAGACCAAAACCGCCCGGCGGGAAAGGGTATCTTGGTAGGAAACAAGCGTTTTGCCACCAACCCGCAATTCGTACAGCGGGGTCGAATCTCCCTTGAAGAGAGAAAACTCGTCAGGGGCGAGGGCCAAAGTCAAACGCTTCCTCAATCGGAGGTAATCATCAAGTTCTTGGAATCCGTCCCAATCGCTGTAGAAGCTCACAGTGTAGCCACGCACGGTGAACCGGATACGTCTCTTCTGAGTCGGCCGTCCGTTGCGTAGCTTCCTGGCAATCTGGACGTCTTGGGGTAAGCCAGCCACCCAGGTCAGCTGAGATTTGACTGTACGCCCCGTGGTAATTGACCAAAAACCACCGACGAAACAAACCGCAGAGGCAACAAAGAGCGCCAGCGGAAGAAGCCACTTGGTCATTAAGGAAGAGTTATTTGGAGTTGACATGGCTGCCCTACGCTCTGGAAAAGATTTTCGTGGGGAAAGCCCCACCAAACAGCGATGAGCTGAATCAGTGGAACCAACTGCAATCCTCAATCAAAAAAAATCTACCAGAGACACCAACTCAACTCAATCATTTTCGCCAGTTAATTCTCAGGAAACAATGCGTTCATTTACCAGACAAGCTAGTGACGTCGCTTAAGACTCAATGGTGATGACTTCAACCCAAGCGACGAGCCAGCGAGCTTCTGCGACGGAAAATCGTTGATTGGAAGGCTGAGGCGGGTATCTTGACCTCCCGAAAAACACCGTCAACACGACAATCTCTAGATTCACTGCCATCTTAGTCATATTTTTGCATAACAGAACCGCATCTATCATGCATAATATTTGGATAGCATGAAGGAAATTGTCAAAACGTTGTTCTTGCGAGAAAGCTGATTGACCACTTGCTGGATCCAATGAGCTTTGCGATGGCCAAGGCACAAGAGGCGAACGGCGCGTCAACGAGACCCAGAACAAAGGCCCAATGAGGGCGCTCGCGAGAAACCCGCCTTGTCCATGCACAGGACAACCTCTAACGAGGAACGCCAAAACGATGACAACTCACGACCGTGGCGCGACGAAATCGATTGGACGAATCACTCAGATGTACCAATGGAAAAAGGCAACAAAGACCAAAGCCATCCAGTCCACGCAAATATGGTCGCGACTCATCAGGATGGGCCTGCGGCAATTTTCGCTGTGGTCGATGCCACGACGCAATAAAGCAAAAACCGTCAAAAGAACCGAAACGAACTTACCAAGAGAAAAGGCTTCGTCAAGCCAAAGCAAGGGCATCAAGCGGGCTGGATCACGACCCATGCAAAAGGGTGGTGAGGTCTGAGCGAAGACGCCAGATTCGCAGCGTGTCACCGCAACACAATTGATGGGGTGATTAGTGACAACCGATCCTCGTCAAGACCTGCACTCACGAGAAGGAGGCCGAAACCGCCACCAGAGCAGGCAAGCTCTGAAATAGCTGTGCAGGATCGAGGTTGAAAGGGGGTGATTTCGAGGTGAAATTCCGTGAAATCACTACCTGAACAGGCGTGCAGTAAAAATCTCAAAAGCCCTATTTTACAGGGGTTTGAGAGGGGTGGTTGAGGGGACTCGAACCCCCGGCCTCTAGAACCACAATCTAGCGCTCTAACCAACTGAGCTACAACCACCGTGTCTGCGAGACAGCCCTCGCATTCCGAACTATAAATCCCGCCTGGAGTCCCGGCAATAGCTGTTCCGCTTCGAGCATCCTATCGCCGGGCCCTCTGGCCAAGCGTTCAGATTCCAGCAAAACCAGCCTCAATACAACGCCGAGGAGAGCTTCCGGCGATAAGTGATTGTCAGATCGGAGCTTTCGCCAAGCATGTGAAAAAGATTGACCATCAGCTCACGGGCCTGTTCACGCAATTCGCCGCTGCCTTCCCGAACAACTTGAAGGCTTGTTTCCAACGCCTCTTCGTGCTGCCCCTCGCCAGCAAGCGCTCGGGCTAAATTCAGACGCAGTTCCAGATTCTCAGGTTCAGCCTCAGCCTCTCGCCGGGCGGTCTCCACCCCACCAGACTGCTGAGCTTGTGTCCGCAGAGCCAGCTCCGCTTGGAGTTCCTCGCCTTCGGTGGTCAGCAGATCCCGAGCTGCCAAGTCGTCAATGAGCTCGTGGACCTCGCTGACCTTTCCTTGGTTGAGGAGCAGCCGCCCCAGATGAACACGTGCGGTGACGCTGTGTGGGTCCTCTTGCAACGCCCGACGGTAGGCCGCCTCAGCAGCTTGAGGATCGCTTGTTGCCAATCGATCTGCCTCGGCCACCAAATTCTCCGCCTCGCTGGGCAGCAGACTGCCGATCCACTCACGTAACTGAGGCTCCGGAAGCAACCCCTCAAACTGGTTGACGATCTCACCCTGGCGAATGGCAATCACCGTCGGCAACACGTTGATGCCAAATTGACCAGCCACAAGCGGCATCAAATCGGTGTTGGCTTTGACCAGAAGAACCTGACCGGCAAACTCTTGCACCAGGGACTCCAGCATGGGGCCCAACTGCCGACAGGGACCACACCATGGAGCCCAAAAGTCCACCACCACCGGAACCTGGTAGCTGCGGTCAATGGTATGCTCAGCAAATTGTGCTTCGGTCGTCTCGATCACCCAAGAAGGCTCTCCGGTCGACGGAGTCGCGTTGGGATCCGAAGACCTGCCCTCCAGGGGCCCTTCCGCGTTGGGAGTATCAGTCACGGGTTGATCCGTTCGCTTGGAAAAGTGGAAACCGGTCCAGCCTGCTCGTGCTTCCTGATGACTCGTTGACCTCGGGTCTGTTGTCCTCTGACCCCGACGATTTCGGACCCAAAGTTATCGAGAATCTGAGCTGCCCGAATCTGAGCTGCCCGAATCTGAGTTGCCCGAATCTGAGTTGCCCGAATCTGAGTTGCCCGAATCTGAGTTGTCGGGTTCAGGGGTTTTCGAAGTCGGCTCCTGAGGCACGGCATCCTCAAGAGGCAAGTCTTCAGGCTGCTTTTTGGGGAACTGCTCGGCTGGTGTGCCAGGATCTTGCGGATACAACAGAACTCGATCGTGAACAATGAGAATCAGATCGTCGAGCCCGTCGCCGGTCACGTCGGCAACTCGAATCTCTCGGGGCTCGCCGCCTCCAGAACGGCCCGGGGCCGCTTCAAAAACCTGAAAACCAAGGGCCTTTTGGAGATGCTCGTCTTGCCAGCGGAGAATCTCCAGGCGGTTCTCTCCGGTGTCGATCACCGCCAGCTCCGGTTCGGCTTGACCGCCTAAGTCTCCAGAATCCAGTCGGCCCAGCCGGGCATCTTTGGAAGGCGACTCGTAGGTGGTCACCTCATCGAGTCGGGTTTCCTCCCGTCCGGAAAAACTGATGCCGAACTTGTCGGGCGCGAAGATCAGCAGATCGGCTCGGCGGTCCCCGTTAAAATCAGCCACCGCTTGGGACCGGAACAGAAAGTCCCCCAGTTCGATCTGACGCCAGGGACGGTAAACCCCTTCCGACTTCTTGAAAATGCGGAGTTGCTTGGTGCCGCTGTCAATCAGCACGATCTCGGCTTCGCCGTCATTGTCGGCATCCAAAATGGCCGTCCCCGCAAGATCGGCTTGAGAGCTATTGGCATTGTACTGGTCCAAGACAGTCCATTGGCCGCTTGTGGAAAGCCCGAAACGACGCGTGAAGGTCTCTTGGGTGATCAAAATCGCCGGGCCGTCAAGCCCTCCGATGGTGACTTGGCCAGGATCGACTTCCCCCAACCGATCGTTGCTGCTGGCGTCCACCGGCTGAGGAATGCCCTGGGTGTTGGTCCTCAAAAAGACGGCCTTGGCACCACGCCCGAGAATCAGCAGGTCGCTTCGCCCATCGCGATCAGCATCCAACGGAACGATCTCTGCTGGGGCTGAACGGAGCTCCTCCAACGGCACCTGGGCCATGCCGTTGAACGTCCCCAGTTGCCACCCATCGTCGCGATCATAGGTTAACTTCCGTAAAGTAAACTTCAGCCGGAATCCGCCCTCTCGCTCGCTGGCCACATACACCAGCTCCCGACGACCCAAACCCTCCAAATCAGCCAGGCAAAGAGTCGTCGGCGAGCCAGAACTGGGAAGCACCTGAGGGTAACTCAACCGGCCGTCCTGATAACGGCTGACAGCCAGCACCTTCTCCCCCTCGCTGGCCATATACAGCTCATCACGACCATCGCCATCGATGTCCGCCGCTGCAGCCGCCCGTACGCCCGTCAGCCCCGGGAAGGTCACCGGTTGCCCGAGCCCCGAGATCGGATGCTGGCGATAAACGCTCATCGTGGCGGCCTCGCCATCGACGACCACCACATCGGTCAGCCCATCCCCATCAAAATCAGCCACACACAGGTGACGGCTGGGACTGCGGCTGGCCTGGCCGGCGCCAAAAAGAACCGGCCGCCCTAAAGAATTCGCTTGTTCGGGTTGCTCGTTCTTCGGCCCAAGCCCGGCCTGGCGAGGATTTTTCAAGCCATCCGCTTCCGGTGAGCCGGGAGGATCGTTTGTCTCGGCCCCAGAGCGTTCCCGGGGGCCTTCGTCCGGGCCGTTGTTCTCCTCAGCACCAGGTCGCTCGGTTGGCTTGGCTTGTTGATCGGTCGAAGCGTCCTGACGAGCAATCAGCCAGGGAGGTCTTGCCAATCGGGAAACCCGAATTCGGCCTGTGGCGCGATCCACCGAGAGCACCTCGGCGCCCGGCTTTCCGTCCAGATCGCGAATATCCACTGTCCGAGGTGGAGGCATGAGCAGTTGGTGCTCTGGGCCAAACTGCCCACGGGCATCCTGAAAACGAACCACCAAGGGACGATCGGCCTCGCGTCGATCCAAGTACACCAACTCCGCCCGTCCGTCTCCATTGAGGTCTTTCGCCCAGAGTCGATCAAAGGCATCCGAGGTATTGGGCAGCCGCAGAGGAGGATTGGGCTGGCCATCACGCCGACCTTTCACCAGAAGTGTCTCGGCAGCCCCCAAGAGGACGACATCATCACAGCCGTCGCCATCCAGATCTGTCACATCCAGAGGCCAGGATGCCCCCAGCGAATCGTCGCTCAGCCGGACCGGAAAACGTTCTCCAAAGAGTTCATCACCACCAGCCGGCAGACCTCTCTGGATGACCAAGTGGTTTTCCCCAGCGTATAAGAGGTCTACACGACCGTCTCCGTTGACGTCTCCAAGACCAACACTCTCCACTCTGCGATCAACAGGAAACTTCACTCGGCGAAACCGCCAAGAGTCCGTCAGCTCATTGGGATCGTCAGAGATGGCCCGGTTGCCTTCGGGCTGGTCGGTTTCGGGCTGGTCGGTTTCGGGCTGGTCGGTTTCGGGAGGTTGCTGAGAGATGGGCTTTTGCAGAAGGAATTCAAAGCGGTAGTTCTTATTGTCGAGAACCAAAATGTCCATCAGCCGATCGCCATTGAGATCCCCCACACGAAGCTCGCTGATGTCATCGGCAAGCTTAAAAAGTTCAACAGGCAAGTACCCATAGTTGTCTGAGAGCAGCCGCTCCTCAGTGGAATCCTCATCGGCATCAGCGGACCTTCCCTGTTGCGTGAATCCAGCTGATGTGGATCCAGCTGAAAAAGGCATCGACTGGGCTGCTGCCGGAGTGATCCAGACACTTGTGATCCAAACACTTGTGATCCAGACACTCGTGATCCAGACGCCTGTGATCCAAACGCCTGTGATCCAAACGCTCGTCGCAAGGGTCACGAGGATCAACCTGCTGATCGCCAGCGAAACAGCACTCCACCCCAGACTGAAAGCTGCAACAGCCAGCATCCTTGGGGGCATGGCTGGTTGTTTTAGGAAAACTCCCTGGCTGGCGGGTGGTTTGGTTGATGAAGCCAGCGTGTGGAGAAGAACCGGAGAAGTCTGAGTTGGCATCGGCGTGAACAGCACCGGGTTGAAGAGCGGAAGTCCAGAAAACTCGCCGCAAAAGGGTTACTCTACGGGCGTTGTGGAAGGCCAGCAACCCGCAAATGGTCGCTTGTTGCTCTGGAGTGTGCGTCAGGAAAATGGTTGGCAAGGGTGGTCGAGTGAGGCAACGGTCCTCGGCAAACTGTCCACGTCGGCTGGTTGGCACGTCAGCTGGTTGGCACGTCGGCTGGTTGGCACGTCAGCTGGCTGGTGCCTCTGGTGAGTCCTCCAGTTGAGCTCGGCCTGTGGATGCATGCTCTGCGTGCAGGGCCGACGCCCTGCCGTCGGTGCTTGCGGGCTGACCTGCGACTTTTCCGAGGCTCACACCTCGCTGTGGCCCTGGCTGGCAGTGGGCAAAAGCGACGGGGTCCCACTCGACCAAGTGGAACCCCGCGAAGAGATCTTTCGGAGTGACGTTTTTCGAGAGGACAGATTGCTGAAGCAAAGATGTCGGGACGAGCAGTTCTCACGCGTTTCTCAACCAGGTCTCAACCAACACCAAGAGGCTGACCGAGTGTCCAATTGGCTCCGTTGCGATTGACCTGCCGATAGAGGGTATCACGTTCGATGGGGTCTCGTCCTGCCTCACGGATCAGCTGTTCGATTTGTTCGACGGAGAGTGCTTGAGGGGTTTCTGCTCCTGCATCGTGATAGATCAGCTCATGGCGGACGGTCCCATCGAGGTCGTCGGCTCCGTAGCTGAGGGATGCTTGAGCTGTGCCGATCCCCAGCATCACCCAATAGGCCTTGATGTGGGGGATGTTGTCCAACAGCAAACGGCTAACGGCCATCGTCCGCAAATCCATCAAGCCACTTGGCTTTTTGAGCTGATATTCTTCTGCCAGCTTGGTGTTATCTGGGTGAAACGCCAATGGGATAAACGTTTGGAACCCGCCGGTTTCATCCTGGAGGGCTCGTAAGCGAAGAAGGTGATCCACACGATGCTCAGCGTTCTCGATGTGGCCGTAGAGCATCGTGCAATTCGTCCGCAGGCCTAGCTCATGGGCGGTGCGGTGAATCTCGATCCACTTTCCGGCATCGGCCTTGTGTTCGCAAATCTTGTCACGAACCTCAGGGTGGAAGATCTCCGCACCTCCTCCAGGCAGACTTCCCAGGCCAGCATCTTTCAACTCGGTGAGAATCTCACGGACGGACCGCTTGGTGAGAAACTCAAACCAGTTGATCTCGACCGCCGTCCAGGCCTTTAGATGGAGTTGCGGGTAAGCATCATGAAGGATTTGGACGATGCGAAGATACCAGTCAAAATCTTTGAGGTGATGCAAACCGCCAACGATGTGCATCTCTGTGGCACCGATGTCAACAGCCTCCTGACCACGCTGCAGGATCTGCTCATCAGACATCACGTAGCCCTTGGGGCTACGCAGGTCAGCACGAAATGCACAAAACGTGCAACGATAAACACACACATTCGTGGGATTGAGGTGTGTGTTGACATTGTAGTATGCGTAGTTGCCGTTTTTTCGTTGGCGGACCAGATTGGCCAGCTCCCCAACTTCATGCAAGGGAGCCTGAGGAGAAAACAAGAACAAACCGTCCTCGGCTGATAACCTCCCGCCGGCAAGAATCTTGGCCCGAACCTCGTCCATCCGCCGGTCATCACGTTCAGGCGGAAACTTCGGCAGAGACGAGGTGGGCGATGTACTGTCGATCATGCTCTATCCTGACTTTCGCTCAAGCAGCCCGGAGAGTGCCGGAACACCCGTCAACCCTCTCAGATCACCGCGGAAATGACTGCCGATCGTTTTCAATTCGTTTTGAAACTTCTGTCACTCCTATTCTAGCCCCCTTGTGTGCCTGAACAAGGCGTTTTCGGGCCCGAGCCGGCAGACCTGCAGCACACGGGTGTTCGCCGGTTGGCTGCTTGTTCCAGTTTGCTTGTCCTAGTTTGCTTGTTCTAGTTTGCTTGTCCCAGTTTGCCTGGCCACTCGCCAACCAGCAAAACCACGCCCACGATACGAAGGGATGCTTCAGGGCACCCAGCATGGCAACTTTTCCGCAGACCAAACGGGTTTGTTCGCGGTGACCAGACGTGTCATGGGTCTTTCGTAGTCTCTTGTGAGGGACGAGGCGTCAACCACTGTAACACTTGTTCACCAAAAAGATCGATTGACCTGAAGCCAAGTGAGTTGACGATGATCTCAACACCAGTACAGTAAACGGGCGATCACCACCAGGTCGAATCCAAACACTCGGAAGGATCCTCCCTTTCCGAGGACCTGTCGCACTCACCCGAGCCGCTACACAACAAAATCTCGGCGCCTTACAACAAAAGGGTCCTCGATATGGCCGCTACAGCAGAAGCAGAAACCAACTCCATTGTCTCGGCTGATGCCACAACAACAGAAGAAAGCAGCACCAAGGCTAAGGAGGGTAAGACCAAGAGTCGCTCCAGCATGGCAAAAAAGACTAGCAAGAGCAAAGCCGCCAAACCAACCAAAGCGGATCGCCTTCTCGATGGGCGAGACGAGCTGCGAGACGCTCTGGGCAAAATCGAGAAGGAGTTCGGCAAAAACTCCCTCATGCCGCTGGGTTCTCGGCAGCAAATGGAAATCGCGGGGATCTCCACCGGTAGCATCAAGCTCGATGAGGCTTTGGGGGGCAAAGGCGTCCCCAAAGGTCGGATCGTGGAGATCTTCGGACCAGAATCCAGTGGAAAAACCACCTTGGCCCTCCATGTCATCGCCCATGCTCAAAAAGAGGGAGGCATCGCGGCGTTCATTGATGCCGAGCATGCCCTGGATCCCAGTTGGGCTCGCAGGCTGGGTGTGGATCTGGAAACGTTGCTGGTGGCCCAGCCGGATTACGGCGAACAAGGCATCCAGATGGCCGAGATGCTCGTCAAAAGCAACTCCGTTGACGTCATCGTCATCGACAGCGTGGCTGCCTTGGTTCCCAAAAAAGAACTCGACGGCGAAATCGAAGATCAGCAAGTCGGTCTGCAGGCCCGTCTGATGAGCAAGGCCATGCGAATGCTCACCGGCGTGATCAACCGCAGCAAAACCTGTGTGATCTTCATCAACCAAATCCGCGAAAAAGTCGGGGCCATGACCTACGGCTCCCCCGAGACCACCACCGGCGGTCGTGCCCTGAAGTTCTACTCCTCCTGCCGAATCGACGTCCGCCGCATTCAGTCCATCAAAGACAAGGAAGAGGTTGTTGGACAAAGATTGAAGGCCAAGGTCGTCAAGAACAAGGTTGCTCCTCCATTCCGAGTCGCTGAGTTTGATCTGATGTACGACGAAGGCATCAGTCATGCTGGCGAGCTGCTGGATTTGGGTGAGGCGGCCAAAGTGGTCAGCAAAAGCGGGTCGTATTTGAGGTTTGGAGAGGTCCAACTGGGACAAGGACGCGAACGGGCTCGCCAGTTCCTCCGGGAACACCCCGAAATCGCTGAGGATATTTACGCCGCCATCGTTGCTGACACTCACATCGAGCTGGCCACCGACATCGAAGAGGTGGATCCCGAGCAGGAAACCGAACCACCCACCGAAGAGTGAGCCTCACCCCACGGGACCGGTCAGTACGACCAACCAAGTCTCTTCCAACAATCCCTCTGGAAAACCCCTCGCCCGCTGATCGTTGCAATCCAACGACCAGCGGGTTTTGTCATCGCAGCAACTCAATTCACAGGTCGCTCAATCCACAAGTCAGCCAGTCAGCCAGTGGAAAAGTCAGCCAGTGGAAAAGTCGGCCAGTGGAAAAGTCGGCCAGTGGAAAGGTCGGCCAGTGGAAAGGTCGGCTGGCCTCCGGGTTCCCTTGGCACCCGCACCACTCGAGAATACAACCCTCACCAGAAAACTGCCGCCCTGGGATTGCGGCCAAGGCAGAATCCGACCCCGAACTGTTTGGTTTTGGGTTGCTCTGGTTTTGGGTTACTCTGGCTCTGGGTTACTCTGGTTTTTAGTTGTTCTGGTTTTTGGTTATTCTGGGGCAGTCGGTTTTGGACGATTGGCCGACAAGACACGTTCCGCAAACCATCCTTCGTTTGCAGGAGGCTTCACACATGTCTCAAACTTGCCTTTGGCAGTTTTTCATCACAGAAATAATCAAGAACCGTCTTTTCACTGGCTGGATTCTTTTGTTGGCCTGGGTGGGAAGTGGGACTGCGGCGAGTGGTCAAGATCAGCCGGCGGGTCTCCAGCTTGCTTTGGCGATGCAGGATGCTGTGGTCTCGGCGGTGCAGAAAGCGGAAAAGTCGATTGTGAGTATCGCCCGGACGTCTCGACCGGGGGGGGACCTGACGGAAGAGGAGCTTGTTCCCAGTCGCTACGGGGCTGGTGTGATCTTGAGCGACGATGGGCTGATTCTGACCAACTACCATGTCATTGATGAGACATTCACCAACCAGAACCAAACGTTCTACCAGACCCCAGATGGCAATCGGTTTCTCGGGCAACCGGAAAAGCCCCCAGCGGTCCGCGACACTCTCTATGTGTGGACACACGAGAAACGACCGTATCAGGCTCGTGTGGTCGCGGCTGATCCTCGCAGCGATTTGGCGGTGCTGAAGATCCCTGCTCGGGGGTTGACGCCGGTGGTGATGGCCTCGGTGAAAACAGTCGAGGGACTGAAGAAGGGGGAGTTGGTGCTGGCCTTGGGCAATCCCTATGCGGTGGCCCGAGATGGGTCGGCCAGTGTGGCTTGGGGGTTGGTGGCCAACATCCGCCGGTCGGCACCGCAAGAACTCGACCCCAACGGCGAGCCGGTGGCAGGACCGGCCCAGTTGCACCATTTTGGGACGCTCATTCAGACAGACGCACGTCTAAGTAGTGGGACCAGCGGTGGGGCGCTGATCAACCTCAAAGGCGAGATGATTGGCCTGACCAGTTCCCTGCCGGTCGATCCAGGAGGCGGCGAGCCGGCCGGTTTTGCCATTCCCCTGGATGCCGCCTTCCGGCGTGCGGTCGAAACGCTCAAACAAGGCCGGGAAGTTGAGTACGGGTTTCTGGGAATCCGACCAAGACGTCGGAATCTGAATCGGCGAAGCCAGGAGCTGCCCGGGGCCGAAATCGAGGATGTCAGTCCAGACTACCCAGGAGCTGAGGCCGGTCTGCAAGGACGAGACCTGGTTGTGGCCATCAACGGCCAGCCTGTCGACGACTACGACGATCTGATCTTGCTCATTGGGAGATTGCCAGCCCAAGCGCCGATCCGCTTGACGGTGATGCGTCAACAACAGCGACTCGAACTTCCTGAAGTGCAACTGGCGAAGTATCCCGTTCGCGGGGTGATCATCTTAAGCGATCCCCCCAAAGCTAGTCGCGGGATTGTCGTCGACTTTCCCTCTCGATTTCCCAGGTTCGCCCAAAGGTGGCTGCGTCCTGGCAGCGGCGAGTTCCGCGCATTACGCGGCGGATCGGTCGCTGTCCGAGACCTTGTGCGCGACAGTCCGGCCTCTGAGGCCGGACTACAACGCATGCAGCTGATCACCCATGTCAACGGCACTCCGGTCAACAGCCCCGAGCAATTCCACAGATCCGTCGGCCAAGCTCAGGGACCGGTGCGGCTCAAAGTGGCCGGCAGAAGCGAAGAAATCGTGGTCCAGTGATGCTGAAAAAATCCCCTCAGGCGTCAGCGGCTCGGTCGGGAAAGGTCCGCCTGGCATCTCTCCAAGTGCAGCTTCGCCTGACTCCCTGGCTGCTTCCAAAACCTGCACTCAAAAAAACCTGCACTCAAGAAACCTGCACTCAAGAGCAATCCTCACGAGAGCTCCACTTCGGCAAGTTTGGCTGAGCACCATCGTTCTGACTGACCTTCAGGGAAATTCGCCGTGGAAATCTTACCGGGCGTTCACCACTTCGATACGGGGCCATTCAATTGGTACCTGTTGGAGGATCAGGGGCGGTTGACGCTGATCGACGCGGGGTTTCCCGGCCACTACCGAGTCTTTTTGGAGGGCCTCGAGCAACTCGGCAAAACGCCAAAGGATGTCGAAGCGGTCATCCTCACCCATGCTCATGCCGACCACACAGGCTTTGCTGAACGACTCCGCAACCAGTCCAGCATCGCCGTGTTCATCCACCAAGACGATGCCTCTGGAGTCCGCCAGGGGTTGAACTTGCCCTGGTATGGGCTGCTCTCCAATTCGTGGCGTTCTCACATTCGCAAGATGTTGCTGCACGCAACCGGCCAGGGTGTCTTCGGCAGCCCCGGCGTCAAGACAGTCGCCACATTCCAAGACGGAGAGACCCTCCAGGTTCCTGGACAGCCCCAAGCGATCCATGTTCCTGGGCACACCCCCGGAGAAGTGGTCTTCTTTCTGCCCGAGCGAGGTGTGTTGTTCAGCGGTGATACCCTGGTGACCCTCAACCTCATGACCGGCCAACGGACCGCTCCGCAACTCCCCCATCGGCTCCTCAACAGCAACGATCGGCAAGCCGAAAAATCGCTCAGTCGGCTGACTGAACTCGGTCAGGTGACCCTCCTGCCCGGACATGGAAAAGCCTGGTCCGGGATGATGGCTGATGCTGTCCAGGGAGCCCATCAAGCCCGCAGCGATTCTCCTGAGCAAGAACAGCAGAAGCCTGCTGACAACGGGGAGGCGCAGACGCAGCACAAGGCAACGCAGTCAGCGAAAGAGACAGCGTGATCCTGGGCTGCTATTTTTCTGAGGAGTCCTGTTCTTTTGTCGGATGAACGAACAAAGCTCGTTTTTGGCCAGGAAGCGAGTAATCAAAGCCGCAATCGGTAAACGGCTTCTCTGAGGCGGTAATCGCCATCAGCTCGTAGATGTTCAGCTCAGCGGCCCGATTCACACAACGGCGAATCAGCCGTCTGCCGATTCCCCGACCTCTCCAATCGGCCGAGACCGCCAGGCACTGGATCTCGGCCATCTTCCACGAATAAATCTCCACGGCAGCAAAACCAATCAACTGCCCCTGCCCGTGGGCCACAAATCCATTCTTCAGCAACTTGGCCAGTTCCTGATCGGTTCGGGGCAAGATCTGCTGTTGGCTCACAAAGGGCTCCAAAAAAGCCAACACCGCAGGGAAATCCGCCGGCTCCGCCGCACGCAGAACAATCGCCTCATCAGGGGAATCAGCAGTCACCGGCAAATGCCCTCAACAACACCAGTGTTGGATCAATTTCTTATACAAAGCGGTTCCACTCTCCAGTTGCTCTAAGGCAATCCACTCGTCAACAGTATGAGCCTGAGCCACATCCCCTGGACCCAACACAACCAGCTGCTTCATTTCCTGCAGAACACCCCCGTCGGTCCCGTAAGAAACCGTTTGGGGCTCTTGATGGCCTGTCAGCTGAAGCACCTCTTGAATCAAAGGGGCTGTCGGTTCCACATACATCGGCTCGTTAAAATAGAGCAGATTCAACTCCAGACCTTGTCGCTCAGCTGCCCTTTGGACTCGCTGAATCAAACCTTGCGTCTGGGTTCCCGGCATGGGCCGAAAGTACACCGTACAGACGCTTTGGCCGGGCGTGATGTTGATCGCCTTGGTAAAATCGTTGATGCCGATATTCCAACTAATCGTTGGTGGATCAAACTCATGATTATGCCAAGCAGGATCGGCTTCGGTTTCGTCGTGGATAGCTTTCATCTCGACCAAGAAGGGGATCATCGCCAGGTTGGCATTGATTCCCTCTCGGGTGCTGGAATGGGCAGCACGGCCCTGGGAGGTCGCCTTCAGCGCGATCCCGCCTTTATGGGCATGGACCACTTGCAGCCGCGTGGGTTCGCCGATGATTCCCCGGGCGTTGCCGTCGACCATTTCACGATACAGGCTGGATTGGGCCACCCAGTGCTTGGCTCCCAGGAAGCCGACCTCCTCATCGGAGGTGCAGGTGATGTAGATCGGTTGGCGAAGCGGAGAGCTGTCAAGCTGCTCCACCGCCGCCAGCATACAGGCGATCGAGCCCTTCATATCGCAGCTTCCTCGGCCATAGAGACGCCCTTGGCTCTGAGTGGGCGAGAAAGCCCCTCCCTCAGAAAAGGCCCAGTTGTCCGCCGGAACAACATCAGTGTGTGCGAAGTAGGCCACCCCGCCGGTGCCCGATCCCTTCTTGCCGGCCACAATCGCCTTTCGCTGGCCGGCCTGGTCGTCGTACTCCAGCCGCTCAACATCAAAGCCAAGCCGGCCAAGAGCACCCTCCACGTAATCGCTGACGGGCACATTGGAGTTTCGACTCGTGGAATCGAAGGCGACAAGATCTTGGGTGTATCGAAGTGCGTCCATCATGCAATGTCAGTCTTTGATCCAAATGGTCTGGCGTTTCCGAACTCGATCACAATCCCCACCCTCTTTGCTCACGCTCCCACAATGCTGGTCCCACCGCTGCTCTGATTGTTCAGGCCAAGAAACACTCTGGCAACGAGAATAGCAGCCAAGCAAAAACCACGAAACCAAACCGAACAACTCGCCAACCAAACCCTGGCTCGACCCTTGGCTTCTCCTTTTTTGACCCAGAAACTCTCGACCCAAAACCGTTGAGGCTCAGACCGGCTGAGCCCCAACGGAAGCAGGTTCTGCCCAACTCAACCGGTGATCGATGGCCATGAAAACCCCTTTGCTGGGGGTGACGTCTCTGGTGAGGTAGAATGGGGGAACGATTGGAAGAAACCCAACGAAGAACTCAAGGGCTTCTGACGAACCTTCAGAGAAGGTTTCGACCAAAGGGCTTTCCGTCTGCCCTTGTTTGTGATGGCCTCAAAGGGGCAGCCTGAGGCTGACCGGAAGCCCGGAGTGCCAGACCGGAAGCCCGGAGTGCCAGACCGGAAGCCCGGAGTGCCAGACCAAAGGCGCCTGCTTCGTCGAAGACTGTTCGGGGAATCAGTAACTGCCGTTGTTGCCTGGGAAAGGTCTGTCGGGGCATCCTTCGGCACCCATGGAGATCACCCGTTTAGCAAGTGGTTTCCAGAGAGCAGACCTTCCAGGCCCGAGCGTCAGCAGAAGAAGCACACAGACACCATCAGTTTGCGAAAAAAAAGGCTGCCGAGGCTGCCGATCAGACGACAAGTGGGTTCGCCGCCGAACGAGGCGATTGACACTATGAAATTGACCCGCAGTGTGGGCTATGCGGTCGGCTTGATGCTCCGTGTCCACAGTTTAAGCCAAGGAGAAGCCATTACAGCCCGAAGATTGTCCCAGGGATGCAAAGGAATCCCACCAAGGTTTCTGTATCGCATTCTCAGAGAACTCGTCCGCCATGGGCTGCTGCAGGGGATCTCCGGCCCGGGGGGAGGATATCGCTTAGCTCGGCCCGCTCGGCAGATCAAGCTACTTGACATTGTGCAGGCGATTGAAGCAGAAGGGTCTTTGGAGGCCGTTCCGCTACCAACGATTCACTCTGATCACGAAGGAGCGTTTACCGCGATCAATACGCTCTGCGAGGAGTCGGCCACCCGCTTTCGCAATCGCCTGGCTCGGTTGAGTTTGGCCAAGCTGGCGGAGATCTCCTAAAATGACCAGCATTGGCTTTCGCATTTGCCTCAAAGACCGCCTGCCGGCAGCCAAGCGATCAACACCACCTGCCGTCAGCCAAGCGATCGTTCGCCAAGACACCGTAAACTAACCCCCAATACGCAAAGTCATCTTGGGCGAGTCTACTGTGAGCAAGCCTACCGTGAGCAAGCCTACCGTGAGCAAGCCAAGCGAGTTCAACTGGCCGGCCGTGAGGCTGGCTGTTGTGGCCATTGGTCTGGGGTTGAGTATGGTCTGTGGGTGCCAGATGCCGTTCTCTCCAGATGCGGCCGTGTTGGACCAAGCGACGTTCTCGCTGGACTATCCGAAGACATGGCGAGCTCGGCTCAACTCGGTCGACTCGCCGATTGAGGTCATCTCTCCGATCGATGGCCCGGAAGATATCTATTACGAGCACGTCCAGGTCGGAGTCACCCGGAATGAGGAAGGCCTATCCCTTGAGGAGTTGTATCGCCAGCAATTCAACCCGGAGGTGATGGGTCGATTGCTTCACGACTTTCAGATCATCTCCAGCTCCAATGATCGCATCGGACGCTATCTGGCTCGGCGAACAGTGTACACTCATCGGCCAAACGCGGGGCGGAAGTTTCGAGTTCTGACGTACTTGGTTCCTATTGGATCGCAAACCTATTTGTTCAGCTGCACCGCCGAAGACGACGCCTTTGAGGATTACCGCAAAGACTTCGAACAAATCTGTCACAGCTTCCGCCTGCGACGGCCCACAGGCAGGCAAACACCAACAACGCAGAACCCGTGACCAGCGTCCGATCAATCAGGTCCCATTGGCCTGGAGAATCCAACCTTGGAGAATCCAACCTTGGACAATCCAACCTGCGGCGGCTGTTGGTGTGAGGCGATCAGTTCTCTCACAACCGCAGATCGACACAGACCGTTTGGCCTTGAGCGTTGCGTGCATAGAGTCGACCACGGGAGAGAACTGGGACGCTCCAGCAGCGTCCGGAAAGAATCTGAGCCCGCCCTGTTGGAATGAACTTCTTGGAAGAGGCTGGGCCGATGAGCAACTCCCCACGGTCGCTCAGAACGATCAATTGCCCAGCAGCGGCCATCAACGACCCACAGCCCAAGCCTCGATACTCCCATTCCTGCTTGCCGGTCTGGTGGTCCAGGCAATTGAGTGTGACCGTTCGGCGATTGTGGCTGTTGCCGTCAAATCCATACAGATAGCCGTTGACCAACACACAGTTATTCATGTGGTTTCGCATGTTGCGATTTCCATACCGCTTCTGCAAAGTGCCGCCTTCGGTGAGCTCAAACAGAGCACAACCTCGGTTGTATCCGGTGGAAATAAAAACCGTGTTGCCATCGATGATCGGCGTAATCGAGCTGGTCGCAAAACTCGTCTGCCAAGGATGCCGGTCGGTGATCCGCCCATCGGCCGCATCGGCAATCAGCAAGCAGTCGTTGTTGAGTGTGGCCACAAACGTTCGCCCGCCGAGCTGACCAACCGCAGGCGTCCCATAACCAGGATCGAACGCCCGGGTTTTCCAGATCAAACCCCCGTCGGCCTTGTTCAAGGCCACCAAACTCCCCGCTTCCAGCAGAAGTTTGTCATCCAGCACAACCACGGAGGTACTAAAGCCCCACTCAGGCATCTCAATGCCCAGCAGTTGCTGCAGCTCCACGCTCCAGAGCTCCTGGCCAGTCTGGGCATCCAAACTGAAGACGTGCCCTTCCTTGCTCACTGTATAAACTCGCCCTGCCTCAACGGTAGGCGTGGCTGCGGGGCCGCCCTCATGAAGGTTGTCCACCAACTGACAGGGGTAGGAGTGCTTCCACAAACTCCGGCCCGTGTTGGCATCCAGACACCACACGGTATCTTGGCCACCAGCGTGGCCCATGGTGTAAACCTTGCTCCCCACAACCGCCAAAGAGCTAAACCCGGTACCAACCTGGGCGGTCCAAACAACCGGAGGTTTGGCTCCGACGTCCCAAGCGGTGCGAAAGTTTTTTTCTCGGGAAATCCCGTTGGCCTGAGGACCTCGCCAGTTGGGCCAATCAGTCCCCGAATCAGCAGCCGGCTGGCCGGACACTCCTGACTGACCGGACACTCCTGACTGACCAGACACTCCTGACTGACCAGACACTCCTGACTGACCAGATACTCCTGACTGACCAGATACTCCTGACTGACCGGATGTCTGCGGCTGTGGAGAAGCTGCTAACTGCCGGGCGGAACCGGTTTGTTGAGGAGTCTTTCTTCGTTGAGGAGCCTCGGCTTGCTGAGAAACCTCGGGTGGTTGGGAGGTCTTCTGCGAATCTTCTGATTGTTGGTCGGTGGCAGTGACTTGAAAGGTCTGGGAGACAGGCTTTCCGCACCCAGCAACAGCCAGGGCCAAGGTTCCCGCTAAGAACAACAAGGAAGAGGGATGCGTCATCGGGATCATCAATCGACGGCGACGAGTTGGGCGGTGGCTTCGGCTTTTGGTGGTCTTCGGCTCACCCTGGAGAGAGCTCATGCTCATTCGGGGGGCACCCTTGAGCCTAACGATCACTCCAGTTGAGCGAGCCTCACAACCCAAGACAGTCTTCAGCATTAGGAGGAATGAGGCTTCTTGGGTAGTCTAGCCCCTGCGGGAGACTGACGACAGAGCGATCCGATTGCCAGCGACTTGCCGAGCACAGGCGATTTCCTGGTTGCGCTCGGTTGCCTGGTTGCCTGGTTGCACGTGGTTGCCTGGTTGCACGTGGTTGCCTGGTTGCACGTGGTTGCCAACGGAACACAAAAGGGCGGCAGGTGCCCACCGAATCGTTCTTATGGCTAGGCGGAGTGACTTGCACTGGGTGACTTGCACTGGGTGACTAACACTGAGTGACTTCTGCAGGGAACTGCGGTCACTCCAACCCGAGTCCCTCAACAGCTTCCACTCGGTAGGCGGCTGGATAGTTTCGGTAACTGGAAGAGACGATCCCGTTGCGGGTTGATCCGGAAAAGGCTGGTCGGGCAGGAAGGATGGTCACTTTGACAATGCCTTGCTGACCGACCTGAAGCAGCCCGGCATGAACTGCTGCGGTGGGAAGGTGGCTATCGGTGGTGTAGATATTGGTTCCCCAGAGGTGACCCCTGTTGGCACCGGTCACTCGGAAGTAAAACACCTCTCCGGTTTTGGCATTCAGTTGGGTGAGGCTGCTGGGCGGGTCCTGAATGGTCTTGGAGTCCAGCAAGGGTCCGCGGCTGATTCGGTGGACGTCGGAGAGCCTCATCGTCAGCTCGCCAAACTGTGTTGTGCGGATCGTCAGCTTGCTACCCCCGAGTTCCCCGGAGATCTCAGAATGCCCGGTGGTCACCCGGTCTCGGCGACGAATCTCCCAAAGCTCGCTGGGCAGTTGCTGACGAAAGTCGGTGACAAGCTTGCTGCATCTCTGGGCAATTTCTGGGTCCGCATGGTCGGCATTTTTCAACACAAGGGGATACACGGCCACTCCGAGTTCTCGTAAGAGGGCCTCAGCGGTCTCTCGGGCGCTGTACTCCTGGCTGCCCAGCCGTGCGATGGCTTTCTCGGCAGTCTTTCTCAAATCATCTGGCATCCGGGTTCGGACGTCGATCCTTGTGATGTGATCCAGAGGGACCACAAGGGGGCCGTAATCGGTCTCCAGATTCAGAACAGGAGCCAGGATTTCCACTTTCAAACGGCTGCCGTCGAGGAACTCGACCCGAAAAAGACTCGGATCAGCCTTGGCCTGTTGAAGTCCTTGCTCCAGATCCCTGGGTGCTTCGATCGCCTGAACGGGTTTCTCTTCGGCCTCAGCGGCACGCGGTGGCTTGGCCCCCTGCTGAGGCGGGGTTTCAGCCTCTGCCGGCACTGGCAGGGTTTTCACTTGGCCCACAGAGATGATCGCCAAGTTGAGAAGAACAACACCGGCAAGACAGAGTCGGGGCAGACGGATCATGGGAATCTCCTTGGGCCGATCTCAAGAGGGAACCACCATCACGTGGCACTGAGATGCCCAATTCCTCAGGAAGGTTCCCTCGTGACCAGAACCCGCTCCATCGCCCCGCGATGATCCGTCAGAACGACAGGCCGCCTTGGGGATCGGTGATCTTTAGCTCGAGGTTCGTTGGCTCGAGGTTCGTTGGGTTGAGGTTCGTTGGGTCGAGGTTCTTTGGCCGTGAGTCGCTGGTTACAGTTTGTCGCGATTCGATTGGAGTGTTGCTTGTCGAGATTGTTTCCCAATCACCACTGGCAGGGTGAGCAGGGGGCAGGTTCTGACCCAGCAGAGATCCACGGCGGCCAAGCGTTGCGAGGATTGTTGGTCATCAACCAACCATCCCTTCTTCGGGAAAACGAGACCCCAGCTCCTCAGTCTATCGTCCCTCAGTCTATCGTCCCTCAGTGCACCATCGCTCAGTGCACCATCGCTCGGCGTAGCATCGCTCAGTGCACCATCGCTCAGCGTACCATCGCTCAGTGTACCATCGCTCGGCGTACCATCGCTCGGCCGCGGATCCCAATGGATTCTTGGTGGAGCTACTCCCACAATTCTGGTACGGAGGCATGCTCAAAACAGGTATACCAAACGTTAAAGGAGGCTGGCACAACGGTGGCGACTTTGTAACATTTTTTCACGCTTGACTTGAGCCCTGGGGTATTCCAAGCCCGGCGACCGGGGCCGTGCTTGACACCGCCGCTGTAGCTTTCGATTGTCTCCCCGTTGAGCACAAACCAAATGTGGCCGATTTTGATCCTCTCACCGTTTTTCCGAACACCAGGATAATAGCCCAACCGCAGGCAGTTGTCAGTTTTTGAGGCCTCAGTCGCATAGTCGACTTGTTCAAAGCCACCCTCTTCGAAGTGCTTATTCTGCCACCAACTGCCACCAGCATGAGTCCGGATATGAAAAACTTGGTACATCACGTAACGAACAAACCCTGAGCAATCGATCTCAGTCACCTGCGATGGCGGTTTGCTGAGGTCCCCCACCTTGCCCCCAAGAGCATACTTGACGTGACCGTCCATAAGTTGGTTCACAAAAGATGCCAAAGCAGTCTCTTGGCACCAAAGTAACGTTGCCATGGTTCTTCTCCTTGCTGGTCTTTGCTGGCCTTTGCTAGCATTTGCCAGTTGCTGCTAGTTTTTGCGACTCGTTGTTGGTCAACAGGAAGCAGGAATCAAGAGGGCACTCTGTCGGCTTCGATCCACTCGGTGACACTTGGCCACTGATCTGCCCAGAGTAGATTTGGCTTTCTTGCGAGGGCAAAGTCTGCCTCAGAGGGCCAACCCGAGCACAGCGAGGCCACCCGCTTGAGCTCTGCCCCCCCTACTGAGGCCGGGAGAAATCTCCGCTCGTCCGGCCGGCGGAAAGGCTGCGACATCCGCGGTTATTATGCCGTTGCAGCGTTCTGGACGGGCAAGAATTCTCCCCAAGAGCAGTAGCTGCCGACACTAGAACCCCTACACAAGAGCCAGTGACAATCCCCCCAGAATGCACTGAGCACAGTTTTTCTTCAGCTATTGTCTGAGCTACTGAGGTAACGGTAGTTGCTCAACATTTTTTCGTCCAACCGGTCTTGATTGGAGAGGATTGCTGAGCGTTGGCAACCGCCTCGAGGGAGTTGGAGAAGTCAACTCGGTTGAGAAGGAAAAGCCCCAGACCTGCACCCTGTTGGAGCCGACCGCCAGGAAGCTTTGACTCCTTCGACAAAGACCTGCAACTGCCCTCGGGTACCGAAATTCCTGAGCCCGCCAGCTGCGTGCTCTTCGGTGCTGGCCTGTTGGCCTTCGTCAGTCGGCGTCGCCGCGCTGCCTGATTCGAAGGATCGTCAATCTCCAGGCGTCACCTTTTGAGCGCATCCCCCTATTGAGGCCTGGAAAAGTTTCGGACGGCTTCGGATTGCCTTGTGCAGGCAACGAAGCCCGAATCCCGCCGAAAACTTTTCCAGGAGGCAGTAAAGAAGCTTGGGATCGCTTTTGGGCGGTGGCGGATCAGGGCAATCGCATGTGTAAGTCCATGTGAGACAACGATTTAAGAGAAACGAGGCTTGAAAAACGGCCCTTTTGAGCCACACATAACTCCGTAACCCCTTATTTCGCAACGGGTTGCTTCATGCGATTGCCCTGGGTGGCGGATGATCTGAGTGCCTGGCAATGGCAAGGCGATTACGGCATGCGTATTGCCCTCCGCGATTACGAAGCCTTCGCCACCTCGGAATTCAGCCAGCAGTCGAAGCCAGCACCAGCGGCAAACGCAATGGTGTCGACTTCCGGCTCGGGCCAGTCCGGAGCAAGCAACCTCCAGAGAAACAAAAACTCCTGTTCGGCTCCTGGGAGTTTGACGAAGGCGCGCTGATTTGGTGTCTGACCTGTTTTTTCCGCCAAGGACAGCAGATGGATTGCTTGACGAGGGGGAACTTTCACGAGGCACTCTCCTGGGAAGACCCACGAAGGAGAGACCGCCCAACGATGTATGCTCCCTGGTCTCACACTCTCCGGAGGTCGGATGGGAGTTCTTTGAGGGGACC